>JADYZN010000038.1 GCA_020853095.1 Phycisphaerales bacterium
GAGCCGCCTTCGGTAGGCCCGATTCGGCCCGCCTGCTTCGTTGTCGCTCCTCAAAGGGTCTACGGACCCCGCTCTCGGAGCGACGCCTCGCATCCGGACCGAATCGGGCCTATCGCGAGGCCGCGGGGTTTTTAGACAGAGCCTAATGCGTTGATTCAACCCCGCACCCGCAACAACACCTTCCCCAGCGGCCCTTGTGCCAGCCAGCCAAACGCATCGGGCAATCGTTCAAAATCGAAAACCCGGCCCACCACGGGCTTCGCGTTTACCCTGGCAAGCAGCTCGACGACCATCCGCCAGGCGTCGGTCGTTTCGGCCGGCGTATACGCGCCCACCGCGACGCCCCCCAATCTCAGTCGCCGGAAAAAGAGCGTCGCGGTGTTGAATTGCGGCACCGGGCCGGCAAGCTGCCCGACCAGGCTTACTTTGCCATGATCCCCCAGCGTCTGGATGACCTGCGGCAGCAATTGGCCGCCGATGTTGTCGATGGCCAGGTCCACCCTGTTTGGCGCGATGGTGGATTTCAAATCCTTGATCCAGTCCGCCTCGGCCGGGTCAAAGGTGTATTGCGCGCCCAGCTTTTGAAGGTCGATGCGTTTGGCCGGGCTGCGCGACAACGCCACCACCGTATGTCCAAGGGCGCGGGCCAGTTGGATCGACGCGATCCCCACCCCGCCCGATGCACCGGTGATGAGGATGATGCCCGCCGGCAGGTCTGTCCATTGGGTCAGCGCCTGATAGGCCGTCAGGTAAACCAATGCCGCACCGGCGGCTTGCGTGGCGGACCAATCGTCGGGAACCGCCGCCAGCGATTCGGCCGGCACGGTCACGAATTGCGCAAAGGTTCCCGCGCGGTTCACCCCGATCTCGCTGCGCAAAATGATGCACTCCTGACCAACCTGAAATCCACTCACCTTTTGCCCGATGCCGCGAACAATCCCCAATCCATCGCGCCCCAGGATGTGTGGCAACGGCGGTTTGGCGGGATATTGCTTTTCGGCCAGATACCGGTCGGCCGGATTGAGCGCGGCGAACCGCACCTCCACCAGAACTTCCCCCTCACCCGCGACCGGCGCCGGCGTTTCCGCCAGCCGCAACGATTCGATTCCGGAAAATGAGTCCAATAGCCAGGCTTTCATGATGTGGATCGTAGACGGATTGCGATAGATGAGGCAATGCCGGCGCGCCAAGGCTTCGATGATTCATTGTTGCTGCCGGCGCGATCCTTTGGCCTGCGGTGGGGCGGTCAGGGGGTTTTCGGGCCAGGAGTGTTTGGGATACTGGGCGCGTAAGTCCTTGCGGACTTGGAAGTAAGCATTCGACCAGAAACTTTTCAGGTCGGTGGTGATCTGGACCGGGCGATAATTGGGGGCCAGCAGATGAAGCAGCACCGGCACCCGGCCGCCGGCCAGACGGGGGGTGTCGGCCAGGCCAAACAACTCCTGCAATCGAACGGCCAGAATCGGAGGCTGGTTGGGAGCATAGGTCAATCGGATGCGATTGCCGGTGGGGACCATCAGTGTTTCGGGGGCGTGCTGATCAAGCAGGCGATCAAGGGGATAGACCAGTTGAGACTGGATCAGCGAAGAAAGTGGAGCCTCGCGCAATTGCTGGACAGATCGTTTGCCGGCGGTCATGGTCGCCAGCAGGTCGGCAAGGGTGTTCTCATCAAATGTCGGCCAGGGATGTTCGGGCATGTGCCGGCGGAGAAATTCGATGCGGTCGAGCAACAACCGGGCGGCCGGGTTGTCCTGAAAAATCCGCAGCGCCTGCGGCCGGGCGGCCAGTGAGAGGATTGCGGCAGCTTCATCCGCCTCGACCGCCGCATCCGCATCCTGCTGGATCAGCAGGTCATGGTAAAACGTTTGCCCAAGCCCGACGACCCTGTCGCGCTGAGGGTCGTAAACGGCCTGTCGGACGTGCTGGATGGCGTGAGGAAACAGCTCCCGCAGCCAATCGGGGTCGATGGCACTAGCCAGGCGGACCCGTGATTCGCGGGTGATGGACCGCTGGTCCTGCCGTGCGTCGAGGGCAATGAAAAACTCGGCATCGCGAACGACCGATTCGGCCGCCAGACGAACGCCGATTCCGCCGACCATCAGCGCGGTGTCCGATCCTTCGCCTCGGCGCCGGCAGACGCGATCCCCATAGGCCAGCAGCAACAATCGAAACGCGGATTGTTCCTGATCGGTTTGCTCGACCGGATGCCGTCGGGCGATGAACAGCAGGTTGTCGCGGATTCGCCGGACCTGATTGAGCGCGGGGTAATTCAGTTCCACCGGCGCGGAGTTGGGATCATCGAGCCATTGCATTCGCAAAAGCAGATCCGAATCACCCCGTGTGTGCGGGATGCGTGGCGAACCCTCGGCCGGCGGCCGAAGGATGTCTTCCTCAGACAACAACGCGGCCAGCGTGGCGCCCTGTTTGATCAATCCCGCCTCGATTGCGGCCACAAAAAGCCGCGCAAGTCGCGGGTGCAGCGGGAACGACAACAGTTTGCGGCCCAGCGGGGTGATCGAGAGGGATTGGTTGTGCCGCCGCAACGCGCCCAACATCAGGAGCAATCTTTCGGCCGCCGCCAGCGTGTTGGCCGGTGGCGCATCATACCAGCCGAAATTCGCGATCTTTGTTGATCCCCAGGCATGGAGGGACAAAACCGTGGAAGCCAGGTCCACGCGATGGATTTCGGGCGTCTCAAAATCGTCGCGGGTCTGGTTGTCCTTGGCCGACCAGAGGCGAATGCATTGGCCGGGGGCGGTTCGGCCGGCCCGGCCGGCGCGCTGGGTGGCCGAAGCGTTGGAGATGCGGTGGATGAACAACCGATCAACCCCCCGGTCCGGATCATAACTGGCGATGCGCGACAGTCCGGTGTCGATGACGGTGCGTACGCCGTCGATCGTCAACGAGGTTTGGGCGATGTTGGTGGCGAGAATCACCTTTCGGCGTTCGGTCGGTCGCAGCGCAAGCTGCTGATCCTCGGCCGTCAACGAACCATGCAACGGCAGCAACAGCAGGTTGTGTTGAACGGCCAGGGGTTGAAGTTGATGTATTGTGCGGTTGATTTCATGGACGCCGGGCAGAAAAACCAGGATGTCGCCGGCATCCTGAGCGTTGGTTTGCAGAACCTGTCCCAGCGCGTGGGCGATCCGGCCCGGCAATTCGCCAAGGTCCATGGGGCGGGCGTATGGATCGAACCGGACATCGATGGGGTGCGTTCGCCCCTGGGATTGAAGGATGGGGCAATCGCCCAGGAACCTTGCCACGGGCCGTGCTTCCAGCGTGGCGGACATGACCAGCACAATCAGGTCGGGCCGAACCGATTGCTGAATCTCGCGCAGCATGGCCAGGGCCAGATCGCTGTGCAGGTTGCGCTCGTGAAATTCATCCAGCAGAACCGCTCCGATCCCCTGCAGGAACGGATCATCGACCAGTTGGCGGGTGAGAATCCCTTCGGTGAGGATGCGCAGACGGGTCGATGGTGAAAATCGGCGATCGAATCGGACGTGATAGCCGACCTCTTTGCCCAGCGTCCAATCCCGTTCTTCGGCGATCCGCCCGGCCGCCGCGCGGGCCGCCACGCGGCGGGGTTGCAGCATGATGAGCGTCGGATGTTCGGCGGCAAGCAGCCCGGCCGCCAAAATCGCCGGCGGAATTCGTGTCGTCTTCCCCGCCCCCGGCGGCGCGACCAGCACCAATGAACGATTGGTTCGCAGGGAATCGACAACTTCCGGAAGCAGTGAATCGATCGGCAGGGGAACCATGGCGATGTATTATGGATATCCTTGTTTTCCGGTATAGTCTTCGGCTTGTTGATCGGCGAGCCAAACGCCGGCCGGTCTTGATTGTTGAAGTTTACCGTTATAGGAAGATCATGGCATTGGAAGTGGGCATCGTCGGCCTGCCGAACGTGGGCAAAAGCACGATTTTTAACGCATTGACGGCAGCGGGGGCCTTGGCGGCCAATTATCCATTCGCGACCATCGAGCCAAACGTCGGCGTCGTGGCCGTGCCGGATGAACGGCTCAGGACGATCAACCAGTTTATGCCCACCGAGAAGATCATCCCGGCCGCGCTGCGGGTGGTGGACATCGCGGGGATCGTCCGCGGGGCCAGCGCCGGCGAAGGGTTGGGAAACAAGTTTCTCTCCCACATCCGCGAGGTGGATGCGATCCTGCACGTGGTGCGCTGTTTTGGCGGCGGGGAGGTTCTTCACGTGGAAGGCTCGGTCGATCCGATCCGCGACATCGAGACGATCGACACCGAGCTGGCGTTGGCCGACCTGGAGACGGTCGGATCGTCGCTGGACAAGGCCGAGAGGCTGGCCCGTTCCGGTGACAAGGAGGCGGCCGCGCGGGCGTCGGTGTTGCAACGGTGCAAGGTGCAGCTCGATCAGGCCAAACCGGTTCGTTCGCTGGAACTGAACGCCGAGGAACGCAAAATTCTCAAATCATTGGGCCTGATCACCGCCAAAAAAGTGTTGTACGTCGCCAACGTCGATGAATCGGACATTCATGGAAACGGCCCGCTGGTGCAAAAAGTCAAAGATCGCGCGCGGGCCGAGGAGGGCGCGGTGGTTCCCGTCTGCGGCAAACTGGAATCGGAACTGGCGGAACTGGATGAACAGGACCGCACCGAGATGCTTCAGAGCATGGATTTGCACGAGCCGGCGCTGGCGACGCTGACGCGCGAGGCGTATCGGCTGCTGGGCCTGCACAGCTATTTCACCGCCGGCCCCAAGGAAATTCGCGCATGGACCATCCCCATCGGCGCCACCGCCCCGCAGGCGGCCGGCGTCATTCACACCGATTTTGAGCGTGGTTTCATCCGGGCCAACATCTATACGCTGGATGACCTGCGGCAATACAAAACCGAAAACGCCATCAAGGCGGCCGGAAAATTGCGTGCCGAAGGTCGCGATTACGTGATGCGCGATGGAGACATCACGCACTTCCTGTTCAACGTCTGATCCGGAGCAGACGATGGCCGAATTCCAATTGATCAAACGTCTCCCCAAGCTGCCCCCGCGGCCGAAGGATGGGCACAAGGGTTTGTTCGGCCGGGTGCTGGTGGTGGGGGGACATGAGCAGATGATCGGCGCGCCGGTATTGGCCGGCCTGTCGGCGCTTCGGATGGGGGCGGGGCTTGTGCAGATCGCCATGCCACAATCGGTTTTGCCACAGGCCCTTGGCATCGTGCCGGAATTGATCGGACTGGGATTGAAAGGTTCATCGACCGGCCAGTTGACCAAATCAGCGACGATGGCCGATGCGCTGGTGATCGGGCCTGGGTTGGGGCAAAGCCCCGCCGCCCGTTCGCATCTGTTCGGGCTGTTGAAACTGGACAAACCGGCCGTGTTGGACGCCGATGCGCTCAATCTCATCGCAAAAGAAAAACAATGGCCCGCCGGCATCAAGCTCCGCGCGGTGTTGACCCCCCATCCCGGCGAGATGGCCCGTTTGGCCAGGTTTATTGGTGAACAAACTGTTCCCTCCGATGAGTCCGGCCGTCTGAAAATCGCGGCCGAATTGGCCCGCCGAACCCAACAAGTCGTCGTCCTCAAAGGCCACGCCACCATCATCACCGATGGCCAGTCGGCATACGTCAATCGCACCGGCGATTCCACCTTGTCCAAGGCGGGAACCGGAGATGTTCTCAGCGGAATGATCGGTTGTCTGCTGGGTCAGAAGATGAAACCCCTTGAAGCCGCCATTCTGGCCGTTCATCTGCACGGCCGGGCGGGTGAAATCGCCGGGCGGGCATTCAGCCGTCGCAGCGCCCTGGCCCGCGAGGTGATCGACTGCATTTCGGCCGCCATCGGCGGGAAATAGATCGACACGGCGTCAATCAACCCCAACTCACAAACCCCTTCTCGCTTGCGGCTTACAGGTTTCCGCCGCGAAGAAAATATTCCATCAGCTCGTGTCCCCGCTCGATCTTCAAGTCGGATGAGGCCGAGTTTTTCTCGTTATAAGGCAGTTGCACCACCGACCGCACCCGCGTGCCGGCCATGGCGAAACAGGTGGGATCGTCGCCGTGCCGGCGCGTGTCGATGTTGGTGGGGTGGTCCGGCAACACCAGGATCCGCCATTCATCAAACGTCTTGAGTTTCTCCAGCACCGGCCCGACGATGTAACGGTCGATGTGTTCGATGGATTCGACCTTGGTCTTCCAGTCGGCCTGATGGGAAGCCTCATCGGGCGCTTCGATGTGCGACAACACCAGGTCAAATTCATCCAGCGCCGCGGCCGTGGCCTGTCCCTGGCCGGCGTAATTGGTGTCGTGGAAACTGGTCATCCCCTCGACTTCGCGCACCTTCCATCCCAGCAACACTGCCAGCCCGCGCAGCAGGTCCACGCCGGTCATCATGCAGCCGTTCTTGATCCCGAATCGGTCGGCGAACGTCGGCAGGTTCGGGGCGTGACCCTGCCCCCACAACCACACCTGCGTGGCCGGGTTCAGGTTCATCTGCCGGCGGACCTGGTTGATCTCGTGATCGGCGAACAGTTCGGCCGAACGATCCATGATGCGCCGAAGAATCTCCGACCCTTTGCCGCGCGGCAGATGTTTGGCGCTGGGCTGATCGGGGATTTCGTGCGGCGGCTTGGTCGATACGTCAAACGGCTCATCGCCGCGATACACCAGCAGATTGCGATAGGAGACGCCGTTGTGAAATTCAAATCCGGGCAATTCCAGCGAACGGGCCAGCTCTCCCAGCAGTTTTTGCGCCTCGGCGTCGGTGATGCCGCCGGCCGAGTGATCCTTCATGATCCCGTCGGCCACCGTCACCAGATTGCACCGAAAAACCCAGTCGCTGGCCGACAACGGAATCCGTTGCGCGGCGGCCTCCAGCGGGGCGCGGCCGGTGTGATACACGGCCGGGTCATACCCCAGCAGGCACATGATCGCCACATCCGACCCGGATTCAAAACCGCGCGGGATGGTGCGGGCCGTCCCCTGCCGGCCGTGGGTGGTGATCCAGTCCATGTTGGGCGTGCGGGCGGCTTCGATCGGGGTTTTTCCCCCCAACTGCGCCAAAGGCCGATCGGCCGCCCCATCCGGAATGATGATCGCGTATTTCATTGGGTCTCCTCGCCCTGACCTGCCGCGACATCGACAGCGGTGGCGGCCTGAACCATGGGAGCACCTGGATTCGAACCAGGGACCAAGGGTTTATGAGACCCCTGCTCTAACCGCTGAGCTATGCTCCCGACAGATGCCGGATCATCTCATCGGCGAATTCGCTGCATTTGATCTCCTTCGCCCCCTGCATCAGCCGGGCGAAATCATACGTCACCGTCCGGGCGGCGATGGCTTTTTCAAGTCCTTTAACGATCAGGTCGGCGGCGCTTTGCCATCCCATGTACTCCAGCATCATCACCGCGCTCAACAGCACCGAGCCGGGGTTCACCTTGTCCTGGTTGGCGTATTTTGGCGCGGTGCCGTGGGTCGCTTCAAAGACGGCGTGGCCGGTGAGATAATTGATGTTGCCCCCCGGCGCGATCCCGATCCCGCCCACCTGCGCCGCCAGCGCATCGCTGAGATAATCCCCGTTGAGGTTCAACGTCGCGATCACGTCAAAATCCTCCGGCCGGGTCAAAATCTGCTGAAGCGTGATGTCGGCGATGGCATCCTTGATGACAATGCCCGCGCCGGGCTTGCCTTCGGGGATTTTGCACCACGGTCCGCCGTCGATCTCCACGGCGCCAAAGACGTTTTTGGCGATCTGATAACCCCAGTCGCGGAAAGCGCCTTCGGTGAATTTCATGATGTTCCCCTTGTGGACCAGCGTCACGCTCTTTCGCTTGTGCGCGATGGCGTATTCGATGGCCGATTTCACCAGTCGGGCGGTTCCTTCGCGTGAGACGGGCTTGATCCCGATGCCGACGCTGTCAGGGAAGCGGATTTTCGCGTAGGCCTTGGGATCGAATTGCTTGAGAAACTCCAGCAGTTTCGCGGTCTCCGGCGTGCCGGCGGCGTATTCGATCCCCGCGTAGATGTCCTCGGTGTTCTCCCGGAAAATCACCATGTCCACTTTTTCGGGATGTTTGACCGGCGAAGGCACGCCATTGAAATAGCGCACCGGCCGCAGGCAGACGTACAGGTCCAGCATCTGCCGAAGCGCCACGTTGAGGGATCGAATCCCACCGCCCACCGGCGTCGTCAGCGGACCCTTGATTCCCACCAGGAAACGCCGAAACGCCTCCACCGTGTCATCCGGCAGCCAGGTGTCGAACTTGTCCTTGGCGGTCTGCCCGGCATAAACCTCCATCCAGGCGATCTTCCTTTTGCCGCCAAACGCCTTTTGCACGGCCGCATCAACCACGCGCACGCTCGCCCGCCAGATGTCCGGCCCGGTCCCATCCCCTTCAATAAATGGGATGATCGGCTGATCCGGAACGGTCAACTTGCCGCCGGAAAGGGTAATCGGCTTCCCATGGGCGGGTACGGTGGCGGTGGTGAAATTCGACATATTAAATAGTCCTCATTGAAATTCGCATGGTGTTTTAGGCGCAAGGGGCAAAGGGGTCAAGCACCCTCATTTACCATTGCATATCCGCACGGGC
Organism: Phycisphaerales bacterium; assembly: GCA_020853095.1. Taxonomy (GTDB): domain Bacteria; phylum Planctomycetota; class Phycisphaerae; order Tepidisphaerales; family Tepidisphaeraceae; genus JADYZN01. The sequence goes on from JADYZN010000038.1 coordinate 8,565, forward strand.
CGAAATCGGGTGTTTGGTCGCCAGTTGTTCGATGGTTTGCTTGTCGGCCTCGTCCAGATGTTTGGGGACGATGATCTTCACGATGACGAACTGGTCCCCTTTCTCCTCGCCCCGTTCGATGCCCCGGCCCTTGATGCGCAGCTTGGCCCCGGAGCTGGTGCCGGCCGGGATGGTGAGGGTGATCGGACCGTCGAGCGTGGGAACCTCGACCTTGGTCCCCAGCAACGACTCATACAGGCTGATCGGAAGGTCCAACAGGACGTTTAGCTCCTCGCGACGAAAATAAGGGTGGGGCGTCACCTGGGTGATGATAAACAAATCCCCCGGCTGGCCGCCGGCCTGTTGGCCGCGACCTTTGATGCGGATTCGGCTCCCTTCCTTCACGCCGGGGGGGATTTTGATCTCGATGGTCTCCAGTTGCCCTTCGCGGTTGATTTGCAGGGGAAGCTTGGTGCCGCGGGCGGCCTGATAAAAGGTCAACGTCACGGGATGTTCGATGTCCGCGCCGCGTGAAGGTTGAGGGCGGGACCGCCCGCGCGAGGTGGATCGCCCCGCGGCGGCGGCGGCGCCTCGTCCGCCCCCCCTTGCGCCAAACAATTGCTCAAAAATGTCCCCAAAACCCCCCTGGCCGATGTCAAAATCCTCGACGCTGACACCGGGGCCTGCCTGCCAGGAGTGAGACCCTCCATGCCCGCCCCGGCCGGCCTGGGCACGGCGGAAGGCTTCGTATGGATCGCCGCCGGGATGCGGGCCGGCGCCGACGCCCGCATGGCCAAACTGGTCATAGTTTCGCCGTTTGGCCTCATCGGACAGAATGTCGTACGCCTCCTGAACTTCCTTGAATTTTTCAGTCGCGGCCGCGTTGTTCTTGTTCACATCCGGGTGATACTGGCGGACCAGTTTGCGGTGGGCGCGTTTGATCTCATCGGGGGTTGCGGTTTTGGAAATGCCGAGAATGTCGTAAAAATCGCGTTTGGCCATGGTTCAATTCAATCCACAATGGCCGGTTGTCATCGTTAGGACGGCCGTTGAATGTCATGATTCTAGCATCGCGAACGATGGACGAAAACCCGCGGCAGGCCACCGCCGCTTAACCGCTGTCACGATTGGTCACGGTGGCCAGGTGGGAACCATCGTTCAGGCAATCCACCCGCCAGGCCCATTGTCCGCCGGAAAGCTCGCCGATGAGATGGGTCAGGCCGCAATTGGGGGAGTTGGCCAGGTCCAGAGCGGGATGACCCGCCTTCAAGGGCAGCAGGCCTTCGTTGAACATGTTCAACAAATTCCACATCGTCCCTCCGTGGGTCACCACGGCGACACAATCGACGCCCGCGCATTGGGTGGGCAACCGCAAAAAGGCTTCGAGCACGCGCTGGTGATGGGCATGGGGGGTTTCGGCTCCTTTGGGTTGCATGCCGTCGCGCGCCTTCACGGCTGACCAGATATCGGCCGCGTGCCCTTCCAGCTCTCCCATGCCGCGCTCGCGCCAACCCGCATCCGGCTCGATGGCCAAACTCGTTGCCCGATGAATTTGCCCGGCCGTCTGCATCGCCCGAACCAGGTCGGAACTGATCAGCTTTTGCACTTTCGGCTTGAACTGCGCGATGCGGGCCGCCAGCCGGCGCGACTGTTCCAGCCCCTCGGCATTGAGCGGCACGGGGGATTGTCCCTGCACGATGCCGTTTAGGTTGGCATCCGTCACCCCATGTCGCAACAACAGAACGTGCAAAACCCGGTCGGTCATGGTGTTTTGGCCGCCTCTCGCAAGATTTGTAAATCCGAAAAATAATTCGGGTACGTCTTGTTGACGCACTCGACGTTCTGGATCGTCACCCCCGGCACTTTGGTGCCGGCCAACGCGAAACTCATGGCCATGCGGTGGTCATCATAGGTGGCGATTGAAGCGGGCATCACGGTTTTGGGCGGGTCAATGATCAACGTATCCCCATCGATCCGCACCCCCGCGCCCAGTTTGGTCAGCTCATTGGACAAGGCCGCCAGCCGGTCGGTCTCCTTGTGCCGAAGAGTGTGCAGACCATGCAGCACCGACCGTCCATCGGCGAACAAACAGACCACCGCCAGCGTCTGGGCCACATCCGGCATGTCGCGCAGGTCGATCTCGATCCCCTCCAGTTGGTCCGGGCCGCTGAGCGTGATTGAATGGGAATCCATCGACGCCGTCGCCCCCATTTTTTTCAACACCTCCGCAAACCCCACATCCCCCTGCAGGCTGTTATTCCCCAGTCCCGCGATCGTGATCGTCGCGCCGGGCCACAACGCCGCGGCGGCCAGAAAATAACTGGCCGAACTCGCATCCGGCTCCACCGCGTAATCGGTCCCGCGAAAAACGCCTCTTGGGATGATGATCTGTTTCGGCTCGCCGGTCTCCGGGTCGCGGATCAATTCCGGCGTCAGATCAAAACGATCCATCAGCCGCATCGTCATGGCGACGTACGGCCAACTGGTCTGGCCCGGCTCCAGGTCCACCCGCACCTCGTGGCGTGCATACGGGCTGACCTGCAGGATCGCCGAAAGAAATTGCGAAGACTGGGCCGCTCCAAAACGCAGATTTCCCCCCGGCAGGCCGGCCGCGCTGATCCGAATCGGCGGAAACCCCTCCGAGATCGGATATTCAACCCGAACGCCTACATTCCGCAACAATTCCACCAGTTGGCCGATCGGCCTGCTGCGCATGCGATCCACGCCGTCGAGCGTATAAACCCCGCACCCCAGGGCGCAGAATGCCGACAAAAACCGGATGGTGGTTCCGGAATTCCCACAGAACAACTCCGCCTCGGATACGCCCACCACGCCCCCCGTGCCATGAACCCGTATCCGTCCGGCGGCCTGATCCACCTCCAGATCGACCCCCAGTTTCTTCAGCCCATCGAGCATCACCACGGTGTCATCGGCGAACAAAACGTTGCGCAGCGTGCTGGTTCCCCGCGCCAGTGACGACAGCACCAGCGCGCGGTTGGTCAGACTTTTGGACCCCGGCGGGGTGATCGTCGCCTGAAATGGCCCGGCAAACGGGAGAATCGTCAAATCGCTCATCGGCCATCAGAATACGAGGGATGCGGAAACTTTTCATCTGTCAGCGCGTCCAAGTCATCATGTGCCGGCGTTTGGGGTTGTTTCCATCTTCCCCAAAACTTGGCTTTGTCCATAACCTGTCGAATAATCTCATGCAAAGGAGCTTTCAATGAAGCGGATTTCACGGTCGATTCGTATGGCGTTGGTATTGGCGGCGATGGGCGTTGCGATGCCCCGTTTGGGGTTTGCACAGGATCCTCCCGCATCCGACACGACCGCCGTCAACCGTCAGGCCGAAAAATCCGTGGACATCCCCATCCGCCAGGTGGTGCTATATTCCAGCGGCGTGGGGTATTTTGAACATTTTGGAACGGTCGCCGGCGACGGCACGGCCGAACTTCGATTCAAAACCGAACAGATCAACGACATCCTCAAAAGCCTCGTTCTACAGGATTTGGATGGGGGCATGGTCAGCACCATCACCTATCCATCGCAGGATCCGCTCTCCCGAACGCTCAAAAGTTTTGAGGTGGACATCACCGCCAACCCGCCATTGGCCGATCTGCTCAACCAGCTTCGCGGGGCCAAAGTGACCGTCAGCACAGTCGAACCGGGAACCACCAGCGGCATCATTCTTGGCGTCGAGAAAAAACAAAAAGCCGCCGGCGACAAGGCGGTGGTTGAAACCCACATCCTGAACATCCTCTCCGGCGGCCAGATTCGCTCGCTGGACCTGGGCGAATTGCGATCGGTGCAACTGGACGACCCCAAATTGCAGGAGGAATTGGGCGCTGCGCTGGCCGCATTGGCCCAAGCGCGCGACCAGGACAAAAAGCCGGTCACGATCCATTTCACCGGCCAGGGAAATCACCGCGTTCGCATCGGCTACGTCATCGAAACGCCGGTCTGGAAAACCAGCTATCGGCTGATTTTACCCTCCGGCGACGCCAAGCCGCACTTGCAGGGATGGGCGATCATCGACAACCAGACCGACAACGACTGGACCAACGTGCAGTTGTCGCTGGTCAGCGGCCGTCCGATCTCGTTTATTCAGGATTTGTATCAACCGCTGTACGTCCCCCGGCAGATTGTGCAGCCGCCGCAGTATGCCAACCTTCAATCCCGGCGATATGGCGAGGGAATGGACCGCAAGGACACCAATCGTTCCCGCAAGGCGGATGGAGCTGGCTCCGCCAGTCCACAGATGGCCGCGCCGGCCCCCCGTGCCATGGAATCCGAAGACAAGATGGACGCCACCGCGTCGGTCGCCTCGTCGGCCAGCACCGCCGAAGTTGGCGAGTTGTTCCAATACACCGTCTCCAACGTATCGCTGGCCCGTCAGCGTTCGGCGATGATCCCGATCGTCAGCGACGACCTCCAGGTTCAAAAGCTGTCGATTTACAACGCCTCGGTCCTTCCGCGAAACCCGCTCAACGGGGCGCGACTGACCAACAACACCGACAAGCATCTGCTGGCCGGCCCGATCACGGTTCTTGAAGGGGGCGCTTACGCCGGCGATGCCCAGATCGGCAATCTGCCGCCGGGCCAGAACCGCCTCATCAGCTATGGCATCGACTTGCAGATGCTGGTCGATTCCACCCACAACACCTCCAATTCCTCGATCCTCAGCGGAAAAATCATCAAGGGCGTGCTCCAGATCAACCACAAACAGGTTTTCCAGCAGGATTACGTCACCGAGAACAAATCCCAAAAGGACAAGACCCTGATCATCGAACACCCCATCCGCCCCGGCTGGGAACTGACCAGCACCGACAAGCCGGTCGAGACCACCGATTCGGTCTACCGTTTCAGCCAGTCCATCCCGGCCGGCCAGAAGGCGACGTTCACCGTCCAGCAACAGATCGTGACCGGTGAAACCCTCGCGTTGCTGTCGGCCGAGTTGAATCAACTGACCTATTACAGCCGCAATGGGGCGATCCCCAAGGAGGTGCGGGATGTGCTGATCAAGGCGATGGAACTCAAACAGCAACTGACCGACACCCAACGCCGAATCGACGACACCCAACGCTACTTGAACGAAACCACCACCGACCAGGCCCGCACCCGCCAGAATCTGGTCAACGTGCCGCAGAACAGCGATTTCTACAAGCAGTCGCTCCAGAAACTGGGTGAACAGGAAAAGAAGATTGAACAATACCAGTCCGACCTCCAGCAGCTTCGCCAGAAGCAGGATCAGCAACACCAGGAACTGGAAAATTTCCTGAACAATGCCTCCGTGGGTTGAACGCCCGCTTGGATGGGCGGTATGTCAGTTTGCCTTCCAGCGGGTTGGCCCGCCTATAATCAAGGCGGGTATAATGAGGCACTATGCTGGTACTGTCCCGACAAATTGGCCAGAAGGTCATGATCGGGAAGGAGATTGAGCTGACCATCGTCGACGTGCGCGGAGAAAAGGTGCGTCTGGGCATCCAGGCGCCATCCGAAGTTCCGGTGCATCGCAAGGAGGTTTTTGACGCCATCTGTGCCGAGAATCAGTCGGCCGCGTCGATCCAACCGGCGGACGTGGTCGGTGCAATGTCGCCTTTCCCACGGCCGGCCGAATCCTCTCCACAGGATGCCCTGTTCATGCAGGCGGCCATTGAACAGGCCCGGTTGGGTCTATCCGAAGGGGGGCTTCCCATCGGGTCGGTGCTGGTCCGCGATGGCCAGATCATCGGCGCGGGACACAATCGGCGCGTGCAGCACGAAGACCCCATGGCCCACGCCGAGATCGACTGCCTCAGCAACGCCGGCCGTCAAAGCACCTATCGCGACACGGTCCTCTATTCCACCCTCATGCCCTGTTATTTGTGCAGCGGCGCCATCGTGCAATTCGGCATCCCCCGCGTGGTGGCCGGCGAATCAACCAATTTCAACGGCCACGGTTCGGCGGATTTCCTGCGATCCAAATCCGTTGAACTGATCAATCTTCACGACTCCCAATGTATTGAGATGATGCGACAATTCATCGAACAACACCCCGATCTCTGGAACGAAGACATCGGCAAATGACGGGCATCGGTCCATCCGATCCATTACAATGCACCCATGATCGCCCCCGCGGAACATCCGGACCCCCGCCCACAGGGCAGCGACATCCAGCTCCAGGAGCAGGAGGATGCGCTGGTTTTTCACGTCGCGGCCCGCAGGCCCGACAAAGCCGCCCTGAACAAGGCTTTACGACAGGCCGCTTTGGCGGCGTTGTGGCTCTGGTTCGGATCGGTGGTCATCCTCGCCGGCATCGGCGGCGCCTTGATCTGGAGCCACCGCGATTTGTTGCCGGCCTGGGGATTGGGATTGTTCGCCCTTTTTATCCTGCTGCTGTTTGGGGCGTACTGGTGGTTTTTATACCTGTTTCGCGTGGATCGGCTCCAGCGTTTTTATGGGCAATCCACCCTGCTGGCCGTCCGCCCGCAGCGGCTGCGCATCAAAGCCACCGGCCTGATGGGGGACCAGGAACACGATCTGACCCGCACGCAAATCCAGGACATTAAGCTGATTCGCGCCGCCACCCCCGACAGCGCCACCGAGCCGCAAATGACCGACTGGGTGGGCATCATGTTGCGCGATGGCCGGACCCTCCAGGTGCTGGGCGGACGCGAAATACCGGAGTTGCGATGGGTCGCCCAAACCATCCGCCAACAGATGGGATTTGAACCGGCGGGGGCGGTGTAGTCTTCAGCGCGTCAACGCCGCATTGTCGATCAAACCCTGCAAAAACGGCGACAGCCTCATCCGCCCTTTGCCGTATCGCATCGCTTTTCGCAAATGCTCGATGTCGCACCGCTCGCTGTGTTGCGATGGCCATTGGATCGGCCCGGCGGCCGTTGAATCAACGTATTCCCTGCCGCTGGGATGGCGATACAGGTCAATGCCGGCCACATCCACCTGCTTGCCCAGTGCCGCGGCCAGCAAAACCAGAAAAACGCCGCTGGTCGGGTATTTCCCGCGCGGATTGTGGGTATACAAACCCGTGCGGATCAACAGCGGCAAAATCGGCACGGGACGGGGAAGATCGTATGCCGCGAACGATGCCTCACCCTGTCGGTGCAGATACATGTGCATTAACAATGGCCGTCGATTTGGCGGGGTTTGGTGAAATCGTTTGGCGGCCGCCTCCAGCTCCGTGGCCCCATCGCCGAACAACACCGCGACCGGATCGCCGTCAAAGCTGTCGCGCCGGGCATAGGTTGGATCAACCACCATCACGTTGGATCGAGGCAATTGTCCGGCCCAGGGTTCAAGGGCGCTGGGGCCTCTTCCCAACACCGTCAGTTGATCGGTCTTCGCAAACCAGTCCCGCAGGACGTCGCACGGGTCGGTCGCGTTGCCGGCCGATTCGTACAGCGGCAGTTTCTGAAACGGATTGTTGTGCCAGCGATCCAGGTATCCATGTTGCCAGCGCGGGTCTTTGCGGATGTCGTTGGATGGGGACATCGTCTGGTATGGCTTGTCCTTCATCCGGATTTCCCACCAGCACTGGCCGGTGTGATTGTGCTCGTGCCCGGCCACCTCGGCCCCGACCCGATCCAGCAATGGCGCGACCCACCCCATGCAGTGGTCGCAATAATCCTCGTCCGCGTTCAGATCGTTCTTGATTAAAAAACCCTTGCTGGGGCATTCCCGCATGTCGCAGCGGAGGACGTTTTTTTCCTCGTCAACCACCCATTTCCAGTCGCACTTCTCATCTTCGCCGGTCTTGACCCAGCAGTTGTACAAACCCCGCAAACCTTCGCTGATCGCGGCCTGCTTGTAATGGTTCTGCGAATCGCCGCCGATCGCGTCATCCCACAATCTCACGACCGCCTCCTGGCCGAACCGGCGGCGGATGTAATGGAACGTCCATTCGTAATGGCCGCAAAAATCGTGGCATCCAAGCATTAGCGATTCCCTCCCCTCACGGTCAGTTTCGTGAACACCTGCCGGCACGATCCCATCCCGCCGGTGCGTTCAAATGAATAACCGGCATCCTCGGCCATCGCTCCGCAGACGTGGTCGCAATGCTCGCAGAAATAGGGCACGATCTCGCGGCCATTGTCGCGCAGATGCTTGATGGATGGGCAAACCCGAATCTCCAGCGTTGCGCTGGTCGCATCGGAACTCGTCTCCACCTCGGCGTGGGGTTCCTTCTGGAAATAGGACTTCCAGTCTTCGGCGATTGATGAAGGGCCGTTTTCCCGCCAGTTTTCGGATCGCTGGCGGTAATACTCGTGCCCCATCTTCCGCCAATAGTCCACCAGCACGTCCTTGCCATAGGTGTCGTGCAGATAGCGGAACATCGAGTTGATCGCGAAATAAAAATCAGGTGCGGACATTGGACCTCACCAAAGTTTTACCGGGCGGCCTTCCTGCCGGCCGTCAGGAGTTTTACGATCGGCTCATTTCGCAGTTCTTCGCGCTGGGCCTCGGTCAGAACCTTATAAGGCCGTGGCGCATAATTGCCGGGCAGCCCGCGGAAATTCATCACCGCCGTAAACGCCGGGAAGATGGTGTATTTAATCAGGGTCTGCTTGAGCAGGCTCAGGTTCTGCTGATGCTTGGCCGCTCCCGCCCAGTCCCCCCTGGCGGCGCACTGGCCGATGCCGCTGACCCATTCCGGGGCCATGGCGAACATGCCGTCAAGCTGCTCATAAATCCCATGGCGGATGGTCAAGTCCATCAAGTCCGGCTGTGCGATGATGACCCGCAGGGGCAGGTTCTGGCGATGCAGCGTGTCGATCAACTGTCGCGTATAAGTCAACTCATCGGAGACCTTGATCCCCTTGATGTTGGGATGTTTCGCCAGTTCCAGCACGGTGGACATTTCCACCTTGGAACGGGTCCGCACCGGCAGGTCGTACAGATAGACCGGGTTTTTGGAGACATCCGCCAGCGAGCGATAGTATTCCAGCAATTCAGGCTGCGTGAACTGGATGAAGTAGGGGGTCAACACCACCACGCCATCGACCTTGAATTGATTGACGAACTGAATGCGGTCGCGCGAGCGGGCGAAACTGGCATCCCCGACGCCGATCATCAACTCGGTCTTCTTGCCGGCGCACCACGCGACGCTTCGCTCGATCAGCTTCTGATACGTCTGATCGCTCAAAAGCTGCATCAATCCCATGGTGCCGGCCATGAGATAGGCATTGATGCCGTTGTTGAACTGGTCGGCGAACTGGGCGTCCAGGCCCTCCTCGTGAAGCTGTTCATCCGCCGTCAGCGGGGTTCCCATGGCCGTGATGAAATATCCTTGCGACATAACGTACCGTTCCTTAATGAGGTTGATTCGCCACCAGCAACCGCTCGGTGGCATGTTGTAAATGATGTTGAAGCAACTCCACCGCCGCATCGAACTGGCGGTCCATCAAAAGTTGCGTGATCCGGCGATGCTCGTCGATGGTCTGGATCGCCCCTCTCCTTCGACGTTCGGCATCCACCTGCCGGGAAAAGATGATCGGCAGGGGGGCGCGCTGGTGGATCGAGATCAATTTCTGGTTTTCGGTCAGCTCGATCAGAATCTGATGAAACCGCCGGTCGGCCTCGACAAATCCCAATTCCAGATCGCTTTCAAGCAATTGTTGCATCACGTCGCAGGCTTCGCTCAGGCGATGCAACGGAACGTCCGCCGGTGGGCGGGCCGCGATCAGCCGGATCGCCCCGGCTTCGAGGATGGCGCGCACCTCCAAAACTTCATCCAGGTCGCGCTGCTCATAAAGAGGCGAGAAAAACCCGCCCCGTTCACCCCGGCGGATCAAACCTTCATGCGCCAAACCACTGAGGGCCTCGCGCAGCGACGATCGGTGAACCCCCAGGCGCGATGCCCATTCCACCTCGCGAAACCGCTCCCCGGCCGGAACCTGCCCTAGCAGCACCATCCGGCGCAATTGCTGGTAACAAGTCTGACTTTGGAGCGATTTTTCCGACATTGCCGACAAAATATAGTCCATTTTGCCGACAAAATCAAGCCCCAGGCAAGCCACATTTCCCGTCCCATAAGCCCGACGGCGGAAAAGAATGAAGATTTTCTCCAAGTTAAAACCGAGTTGTTCCGATAACCAATACAGGTCGGCAAACTCTTTTGGAGGTACGCCGTGACGCTGGTTTGGTGTGAATGGCAGCAGGGAGAAGAACGGTCAACCGCTTCGGCCGAACGTCGGCGTGGATTGCGTGTGCGTCAGTCCAGGCCGGTGAAAATATACGATTCCGCCGCCGCCCGTTACGTGGGTGGCCAGACGGCGGATGTCAGTTCCACCGGCCTGCGGCTGGAATTGCCCGCCTGGACGCCCTTGGCGCCCGGAAAAACCCTCAGCGTTCACGTCGGCATGAGCGATCAAGGCTCATCGCTGGCCAACCGCCGGCGGATGATTCCCGCCCGCGTGGTCTGGGTACGCCGGGATGCGACCGATTCATCCAGCCGGATGCACGCCGGCATTGAATTCATCGCCAGCACCGCCGCCCATCAGGATGCCGCTTAAAGTCGGCTTGACCCTGGCGCGGGCGTCCTCTTACCATTCGCGGCGTGACAGAAATTGAACGCAGCGAAATCCAACAGCAGTTTCATTCCATCTTCGGAACCGGCGGCCGCGTGCGCCTGATCCGGTCGCCCGGACGGGTCAACCTGATCGGCGAACACACCGACTACAACGAGGGGTTCGTCTTCCCCATGGCGATCGAGCCGGAAATCCGGTTCGCATGCCGTGCCCGCACCGATGGCCAGGTGCGGCTGGCATCAAGCCTCTATCCTGACCAGATCATCGAATTCTCCATCCACCGGAAAATCGAACCCGGTCAGCCAGCCTGGTCCAACTACGTCCGAGGTGTTGCGGCCGAACTGATCGGCGCGGGGATCGCCTTGGAAGGGATGGACCTGTTCGTCGCCAACACCCTGCCCATGGGCGGGGGGCTGTCCAGCAGCGCGGCCCTGGAAGTGGGGACGGCGCTCTGCTTTTTGACGCAGCAGGGGCAGAAGATGGACCTGTCTCGCCTCGCGCTGCTTTGCCAGAAGGCCGAACACGAATACGCCTGCGTCCCGTGCGGCATCATGGACCAGACGATCGTCTCCGCCGCACAGGCCGGCCACGCGATGCTCCTGGATTGCCGGAATGGGATCAAACAGTTCATCCGGATGGACGAAAAGGACCTTCGCGTGGTGATCGTCAATACCATGGTCAGGCACGAATTGTCCGGCGGCGAATATGCCTCGCGCCGCAAACAATGCGAAGAGGGGGCTGCTTTCTTCCATCAACAGAACCCGGCGATTCGCTCGCTGCGGGATGTGACGACCAAACAACTCGACGAGGCCAAAGGACAGTTGGCCCCGGCCACTTTCAAACGCTGCCGCCACGTCGTCAGCGAAAACCGGCGCACCGCCGATGCGGCTTTGGCGCTGGAACGGAAACATTACGATCGTGCCGGTGAATTGATGATCCAGAGCCACCAGTCGCTTCGGGATGATTTTGAAGTCAGTTGCCCGGAATTGGACTTTCTGGCCGATCAGGCCGTCACGATCAAGGGCGTTTATGGCGCTCGGATGACCGGCGGCGGCTTTGGCGGGTGCATCGTGGCCCTGGTTCAGCCGCGCGCGGTTGAATCGCTTGGCCGGCACCTGATCGAAAGTTACCAGAAACAGTTTCAGATTACGCCGGAGGTCTACATCACCACGGCGACGGCCGGGGCAAGCGTGGTGCAATAAAAAATCATGGCCGAAACGTTACGCAACATCCTGCTGAAGCTCTGTCGCCGCGAAGACCTGACCCGCGAGGAGGCGCGCGAAGCCTTTTTGCACATCATGTCCGGCGAGGCGGCCGAGGCCCAGATCGGCGGCCTGCTGGTGGGTTTGGCCGCCAAGGGAACCACGGTCGAAGAACTCGTCGGCGCCGCCACCGTCATGCGCGACAAGGCCATCGGCATCGGCTGCGAACCGCGGGGCGTCGTCATCGACACCTGCGGAACCGGCGGCGACGTTCGCGGGACTTTCAACATCTCCACCACCGCCGCCCTCATTGTCGCGGCGTCGGGCGTGAAAGTCGTCAAACATGGCAATCGATCCGCCTCCAGCCGCTCCGGTTCGGCCGACGTTCTGGAAAAACTGGGGGTCAAGCTCGATTTGACCTCTCATCACTACGAGCAATGCCTTGAAAAGGCGAACCTGTGCTTCATGTTCGCCCGCAACCACCACCCGGCGATGAAATACGTCGGCCCAACCCGTACCGCACTGGGCATCCCGACGATCTTCAACCTGCTGGGGCCGCTCACCAACCCCGCCAAGGCCCGCCACCAGCTCCTGGGCGTATTTGCGCCGGAATTGACCGACCGGATGGCGGCCGTGCTGCGCGAACTGGGCAGCGAACGCGCCTGGGTGGTCCATGCGGAGGATGGCCTGGATGAACTGTCCACCATCGGCCCCAGCAAAATCAGCGAAGTGAACAATGGAACGGTTCGCACCTGGAAATTGGACCCGGCGAGCCTGGGCATGGATTATGCCAAATTGTCCGATTTGCAGGTTCATACCCTCGATGAGGCGGCCGAGGCGATCAAACTCATCCTGAGCGGGAAAAAAGGCCCGATGCGCGACATCGCCCAGCTCAATGCGGCGGCCGGTCTGGTCATCGCCGGCAAGTGCCAGAAATTGTCGCAAGGTATTGAAATTGCTGGAGTTGCGTTGGATTCAGGGGCGGCAAAACGGACATTGGACATCCTGGTGGAATGTTCCCAATTGGCATAATTCCGGTTGTCGATAGACAGATTGCACGTTTGCGAATCGGGGATGAACAAGTCAAAATGCTGATTGTGAAAGGGGTTATCGGCGCCCATCATCGACTTTATTCGAGCGCCAATAACAGGAGCTTGCTCGGATGAACGCGCCGGAGTCGGATTTTTTTGCGCCTGCCCGGCGGGTCGACTTACACTGTCACAGCGATGCCAGCAACAAGGCCGCCGAGGTGGTGCTGAATGCCATTGCCTGCCCGGAATGCTACAGCCGGCCCGATGAGGTGTATCAGCAGGCCAAACGCCGGGGGATGGATTTTGTCACGCTGACCGATCACGACTCGATGGCGGGGGTGCGGACGCTTGAAACCCGACAGGATGTGTTCAGCGGCGAGGAATTGACCTGCTGGTTTCCTGAAGACCGCTGCAAGATGCACGTGCTGGTGTGGGGCATCACGCCCGAAGACCACGACACCCTTCAGGCCAGGTCGCGCGACATTTACGAAGTGGCAACCTATCTGGAACGCCGGCAGATCGCCCACGCGGTGGCCCATCCGATCTATCGCCAGAACGAAAAACTCGAGCGATGGCACGTCGAGCGGTTGCTGCTGCTGTTCAAGGGTTTTGAATGCCTCAATGGGGCGCACAGCCCGTTGCATCGCGAGGCGTTTGAACCATTGCTGGACCGGCTGACGCGGGGGGAGATTCAAAAATTATCCGAACGGCACGGTTTGCTTGCCCGCTGGCCCGAACCCTGGATCAAAAGCCGCACCGGCGGCAGCGACGACCATGGATTGTTGAACGTCGGCCGGACCTGGACCGAATTTCCGGCCGGAACCGACGACACGGCCGCGGTACTGCGCTGTCTGCGTGAAGGCCGGTGCCGGCCGGGTGGCGAGGCCGGGTCGAGCGCCAAACTGGCCCACACCTTTTACAGCGTGGCGGTGCGATATTACGGCCGACATCTCCTGGGCGATGGGCCGGCCAACGTGCCGACGATGATCCTGCAAACGCTGGTGGGAGAACGACCAGCCCCCAGCCGCCGCTCGCTGGCGGGGTGGATGATGAAACGGTCGGCGCGCAAATTCAAGGAACGGATGCTCTCGCCGTTTCGACGAAAACCGCCCCAGGAGCAGGGCGTGGGGGTCTTGCGAAAGCTGTTTCTGGATTCGGCACGCCGGCGGATGGGGGATTATCCCCAGTTGCGAAAATCGCTGGAGAGCGGCCTGCCGCCCTTGGGCGAACACGATGAGGTGATGCGGTTCGTGAGCGCCATCAACCGCGACCTGTCGCAGGGGATCGCACAGGCTGTGGAAGGCGCCATCGACGGGGCCAGGTTCACAGGGTTGTTTGATGCGATCTCCGCGGCGTTGGCGCAGCAATTCGCATTGTTGCCCTATTATTTCGCGGTGTTCCATCAGAACAAGGAACGGCATCTGCTTCGCCAGTTGACCGGCCAGAATCGTCCCGCGACGGCCGGTACGATGAAAGTGGGTCTGTTCACCGACACGCTCGATGAGGTCAACGGGGTGGGGCGGTTTATCCGCGACATGTCCGAACAGGCGATGCGTGCCGGACGACATATGGTGGTGCATACCTGTTCGCCGGAGGCTCGGATTGAACTGGCGAACCGGAAAAATTTTCAGCCCCTGCTCAGCCGCCCGCTGCCGTATTATCCTGAATTGAAATTGAACCTGCCGCCGGTCCTGGAAATATTGGAATGGGCCGATCACCAGCAGTTTGACGCGATACACGTCAGCACGCCCGGGCCGATGGGATTGTGCGGATGGATGGTGGGAAAAATGCTTCGCGTGCCGGTGCTGGGGACGTATCACACCGATTTCCCCGCCTACGTGGACCACCTGACCGGCGACCATCGAATCACCCGCGGAACCAGGGCATACATGAGCTGGTTTTACGGCCAGTTGGCGGCGGTTTTCACGCGAAGCCGGGAATATCGTTTCAGCCTGGGCGATCTCGGCGTGGCATCGGATAAAGTGCTGGAGATTCCCGCTGGCGTGAACATGGAAAAATTCAATCCGCGTCATTGGGATCCATCCCAATGGCAGCGGGTCGGGGTGCAACAGTCCAAGCGGTTGTTGTACGTCGGCCGGGTCAGCGTGGAAAAGAACCTGCCGTTGCTGGTGGAGGCGTATCGCCAACTCTGGGCCGACCGGCAGGATGTGGCTCTGGTGGTCGCGGGCGAAGGCCCGTACCTGGCCGAGATGAAACAGAAATTACAGGGCACGGGAGCCATTTTTCTGGGATATCAGAACGATGCCCAACTGGCCCCTTTGTACGCCGGCGCGGATCTGTTTGTTTTCCCTTCCCGCACTGACACGCTGGGACAGGTGGTGATGGAAGCCCAATCCTCCGGCCTTCCCGCGATCGTCAGCGACACCGGCGGCCCAAGGGAACTGGTGGACGATGGAACCACCGGCCTGGTGATCGACGGCCAGGATGCCGGACGCTGGCACGCCGCCATCGAACGGTTGCTCAAGGATGATGCGCTGCGCGGCCGCATGTCCCGCGCGGCCGTTGCACGCATGAGCCGTCGAAGCCTGGATCGAACCTTTGAATCCTTCTGGGCCGATCACCTGCGGGTGGTTGAACCCGTTTCGCACGAGATGGACAATGAGGTTCAGGACATGGAAATGGCCGGGGTGAACGCCGCGCCGCGGAGCTTTCAAGGCGAACAACACGCCCGATGAGATTCATCATTCCCGCTGCATGGAGTCGTCAATCGCCCGATATTTCATTTTTTGTATAACCCCGCGAATCGCTCCCGAACCTTCGCGGCGTTGGGCAGGGCATGACAGGCGATGTACGGCTGTTCGGGATGAAGCTCGGCGTAATCCTGGTGATAATCCTCGGCCGGATAAAACGCGCGCAACGGCTCCAACGTGGTGACGATGGGTTTGGGATAGGCGTGGGACTGGGTCAAATCGCGTATCTTGCGTTCGGCGGCCTCTTTTTGCTTCTCATCGGCATAAAAAATCGCCGATCGATATTGCGTGCCGATGTCCGCCCCCTGGCCATTCAACTGGGTGGGGTCGTGTGCGGCGAAGAAGACATCAAGCAGTTGGTCGTAGCTGATGATCGACGGGTCGTAGGTGATGCGGATGGCCTCGGCGTGGCCGGTGACGCCGGTACAGACGATCTTGTATTTCGCCGTTTCGGCCGTGCCGCCGCTGTAGCCGCTTTCGACGCTCATCACGCCTTTTAAGTCTTCAAACACCGCCTCGGTACACCAGAAACAGCCTCCCGCGAAGACGGCCGAGGCGGTTTGTTTTGGCGCTGTGGCCTCCGCCGCCGGATCGGCCAGTTGGGCCAGGTCGGTGGCGGGCGTGAATTTGATCGACTCGGAGTTCAGACAAAAACGCAACCCGGTCGGCTTGGGGCCATCTTCAAAGACGTGCCCCAGGTGGCCGCCACATCGGGCGCACAAGACCTCGGTGCGCACCATCCCATGGCTTTTGTCCACCTGTTCGACAACGTTTTCCCTGGCGATGGGTTGAAAGAAGCTTGGCCAGCCGGTCCCCGAATGAAACTTGGAATCGGATGAAAACAAAGGCAACCCGCAGCAGATGCACGAATAAACCCCCGCTTCCTTGTTGTTGAGCAACAGGCCGCAAAAGGCGGGCTCAGTCCCTTTGGCGCGGGCGATTTCGTATTGTTTGGGCGTGAGCTGTTTTTGCCATTCGGCATCGGTCTTGACGACCTTGGGCGATTGCACCGGGCCGACGAGCCGGCCTTCCCGATTGAAAACGTAAACGCTGACCATCGAATCATCTCCAGGTTGGGTCGTTGGCCCATCCGATGCGAACGCCATGAGGATCAAGGAAAACAAAAGCAACGCCAGGGCGGGGAGTGTGAAGCGTGCCATGTTTACACTATAGGCGCGCGGGGCAAGTGATTTCCACTTTGTCAGGTTTCAATCGAGACCGTGTGCAGGCCGATCCATTCGCCCATCCGATCCTGCCCGATCAGGTACACATCAACCGATGACTGCCCATGTCCGATGCGAAAGATCGCCCGGTTTGTCAGTTGTTCGGCAAACACCCGTCTCAATCGGGCAAATCGCTCCGCATCATCCATCCTGGTCAACGCCGCGAAAAAATCATCCTCCTTGACCGGCTGAACCCGTCTGCCGCGGGCGAGCGTTTTGGCCAGTTCCCGCGCTGATTTAGCCTGATCGGCGGGCCATCGCAGCAGATCAAAAGACGCATCCCGTTCGCTGGGATACATCAATCCATCAATCGCCGCAGCCAGGGTTTGATGGGGTTCATCGCACATCGGCCGACTCCAATGCCGCCGCCCGATCCCCGGATTCATCATAAGTGGGTCGAGGGAAGGGTTGTTCCGACGCGATGCGCACCTTGTCCACTTTTTGTTTCAACGCCGCCGCCACATCCGCCGGCAACCGGTCAAAAAAACGATACCCCGTTTGTCGTTCAATCTCGGCAACACTGGTGCGATACCCCGACCACTGGTCGCCCACCTGGTCGTTGTCGTTGGGCATGATGATCGCGATCACGCGGGTGTCGGCGGTGATTTTCGCCAGGTCATCGTCGCCGCCGGCTTCGGGAACGATTGTGATGATCTTCCAGCAGGCAGACGGCACGGTGACTTTGCCGCCGGCGATGGTTTGGCGGATTCCATCCAGCCCGCGTCCGCCCACACCGATCGGGCCGCTGACGATATAGAGCCGATGATGCCGGCGCACCTGTCGGCGGGAATAACTTTCCAGCCTGGCCCAGGCCTTTTCATTCACGTTGGGGGCCTGCGGGATGATGTTGGTCATGACAAACGTCGAGGCGCTCATCGCGGCCGTGGCGTCGCGGTCGGCGTGGGGGCACAGATGCCCGCGATCAAAACCGCTGCCGGAATAATCCCTGTGAACGATCCGCACGAATCCGTACGGCAGTTGCGTGTCGGGATCGAACGAGGGCTGTCGCGGCGCATCCCCCAGGTCGGCCGCGACCACCCGCCAACTCACCCAGTTGGCCGTTCCTTTCGAGTTGTTGTAGGAGAGGGCGTAATACGGCTTGATCATCAGGTAATTGTCACGGTGGGTCGGATCGGCCGTGGCGTCGCTGGGGTTGCCCAGCAGCAGGTGAACCGAGTCGGGCCTCGCGGCGGTGGTCGTCGCTGGCGACGTTGTGGCCGTGGGCGGTTTTGCGGGCTGTTCCCGCCGGTTTTGAACATACCATTCCACCCCGACCGCAATCACCACCAGGATCAGGATGATCGGCCATTTTCCGTGATGTCGCGATGCCATGACCGGCAGGATATCGGCATCCGTTTATTTTGCGAGCGGTTGCCGCCGATTTGTGTCGGGCTGAATGATTTTCGCTCACACCAGCAGATCAAAAAACGAGCGGATTCGCCCCAGCAGGTCCCGTTGGGTTTCATGAACCCGGCCGTGACGGGCTTCTTCGGTGAGTTGTTCGCGCACGCCGGCCAGTTCCACCCGGCGGCGGGCCAGCAACGCGGAGATGTCGGCCGCGATGGCCGGACGTTGTTTGAGAATGTTCGTGAAGCCGTCGTGATCGAGCGCGTAACAATGAACCTCCCCCAGCGCCACCACCGTCGCGGATCGCGGCTCGCCGGTCAGCAGGGCCATCTCCCCCACGAAATTTCCCTCGCGCAATTGCGCCACCACGCGCGCCGGCGACCCCGCCACGGCCACCTGCACCTCGGCCTCGCCCGAAGCGATGATGTACAGTTGATCGCCCGCATCGCCCTGCCGGACGATCGCCTCGCCGCGCGTGAAGGGAACGGCGCGCAATCGTCCGGCCAGTTCCAGCCGCTCGGCCTCCGTCAACGGGGAAAACAACTCCACGGCCGACAGGGCATCGAGCCGTTTTTGCAGCTCCCGCTTTTCCTTTCGTTCCCTGCGCTGCTGGTTTTCGCTGGTCAAAAAGACCGACTGGGCCGGAATCGACGGCCGGATGCCGATCCGTCCCAACGCGGCATAGATTCGCCCGCGCACCGCCGAGCTGGTCGGGTCATCGCGGCTCAAATCCACCAGCCAGTACCGCACCGCGTACGCCCCCATGCTCTCCTTGTAATCCATCAGGACGACGTTGGGCGGCGGCTCGATGGCCACGTTGTCGATCGGATCGTTGCCAAGCGCCTCCCGCACCGTCTCGATGATCCGTGAGGGCGCATGGCGAAAATCGACGTTGAAATAGACCCACGTTCGCCGCTGGCGGGGTTGGCCGGTCCGTTTGCCCAGCACGACGACGGCCGATTTCATCAGAACGCTGTTGGGAATGACCACCGTGTCCCAGTTGCGGGTTTCAATCGAGGTCTGCCGCCAGCGGATCTCCTTGACCAGCCCTTCGTGGGCGTCGATGCGCACCCAGTCGCCCACCGTGATGGATCGCTCCATCTGCAACGCCATGCCCCCCATGATGTTGCCAAGCGTATCCTGCAATGAAAACCCGATGACGGCCGTCACCACCGCGCTGGTGGCGATGATCCCCGCCAGTTCCACCCCGGCCGTCCGCAACAGCAGCAGCGCCAGAAAGATGTAACTGGCCGCCACGATCAGATCCCGTCCGATGGCAGGGGGGTTCAACCCAATCCGGGGCAGCAGAACGTCAAAAATAAAGATGCCGGCCAAGCTCAGGATCGCCAGCCCCATGAAAAACAGCGACAGATGCCTCACCCAGCGATAGCCGACGTGCGTGATCTCGCTTCCGCCGGACCGCAACGCCGCCGCCGCCAGCAATCCGATGATCGCCAGTGAGAACAGAATCACCGCCCCGCGCACCCTCCCCCGCGCCGAGGGCAGGATCGCCCCCGCCGCCACGGCCGCCAACACAAACCCCAGCGCCGTCCATGACAAACCGCCCCCCAACCCCGAAGCAACCTGTAAATGTCGCCAGAATTCCACCGTTTCTTTATCGGCCACCCGCCATCGGTTGATGCAACCGGCCACGCCGACGGCCGCGATCCGGCATCAGGCTTTGTCTAAATCGTGTCGTCGCGAGGCCGTGGGTTATCCGGATAGGCTCATAAGCCGCTGCGACAATTTCCGGATCGGCGCGGCCGCGAATTCCCGTTGAAACGACTCCTCGCAGTCGAATTTCACGGCTCGAACTGGCCGATACGGGATTTCCAACTCAAATTCCGCCTCATCAAACGGCCACGGCGACACCCGCACCGCCTGCTCATCGACCCGGTTTATTGTCAAAGGTGCGGGTATCCCAACGGGTTGATCAAGTACCGGGCGTGTTGTCGAAAATGGTGGTTGAGTGCAGCACAACGCGAGGCTGATCAGGTCCAATGCCTGGAGCATTCGGAAATTCAAACTCAGCCATTGTTCCTGTTCAGTCTTTGAATCATCGGCCAACCCAAGTTTCAGCGGCATCCCGGTCGGCAACTCCAATTGCCGTCGCAATTGTTCCTGCAATTCAACCTGCCGATGCTGGAATTTGTTGACTTCAAAACGGTCGATCGGGTCAGTGATGGGCACATGAACCGACAGGAACAGCACATGAAGGCTGACCAGCAGTTGCGCATACGCATCGCGGCCGGCGGTTTGATCCACCGAGGCGTTCCAGATGCGCAGCGCCATCTCCCTTGGCGTCTCGAACACGTCCAGGGGAAGTCCATTTTTGTTCAACGTGGGAGTCAGATCGTGCGATGGCCAACCGCAATCATGCTCATCGGTGGCAAGGATCGTTGAAGCATCCGGTTGGGGCCTGCAAAACCGCCCGTTGCCCCAATGCCGTGCCAGTGCGCCCGCCAGTTTTGCATGATCATCCTGCGCGATCAGGAAAAAGCGATCATCGACCGTGCGTCGAATCATGGCTTCATTCCGCGATCTGGTCTTTGTAGCGTTCCTTGAATGCCGCCAGATTCGACACGCCCGGCGGGAGGTGAGCCTCCTCGATCAGCATCACCGCGATCCCATCCCGCACCGGATATCGCAGGCCGCCCACCTCCGCGACCAGAAAATCCCCTTCCTGTCGCAGCGCGCTGCGCGTCAGCGGACAACGCAAAATGGACAAAAGTTCCGGATCAATCGAATTCGTGCTCGCGGCCTGACTCATATTTCCAGCCTAGCGTGAAACCCCGTCTTTGGTCCAGCATCCGGTGCATAAAAATCAAACGACCGGCGCGCTTCATGCGCGCCGGCCGTTAGAGCCTGCGAATCCTTTCGCACCATCCCTGCTCCGTGGTCCGCCTGCCGCATTACGCGGCGGCGTCGTTGACATTTTCCCTGGACGGCTGGGCGTTGTGCGATTTCACCAGGGCTTCCAGAAATTCCGCCAACCCATCCTCGTGGTTGCTACCGATGACCTGTTTGGCCGCCGATCGCACCTCTGGTCGGGCATTGCCCATCGCCACGCCCAGGCCCGCATTCCGGATCATCGGCAAGTCGTTGACATCGTCCCCGACCGCCACAATCTGTTGCGGTAAAATACCATGTTCATGGGCAATCTTTAAGATTCCCTGCCACTTGTTGACAGCCGGATCAAACACCTCCAGCACCTCGACATCGTATGCCGTGACCTTCAGGCTGTGGCATAAGATGCGTTCGCCAAAGCGGTTGCGCAACTGGCTTTCGACCCTGGAGATGTCGGTCGGATGAGCGCAGATGCTCAGCCGCATGGTGTGCTGGTGCGAATGGCCGGCCACCGAAGGAACCATGCGAATTTTGCGGTTCATCTCCAACCACAGCCGCGTTGGCTCATTGAGCGGGCTGTTGTCGGTGATCAGATAATCCACCTCGCACGCCTCAAATTCCTGCAACGCCAGCACCACCTGGCCCATCGATTCCAGATATTCCGCCACCTCGGCTGCTAACTGTTCTCCCATCAAGGTCTTATGGACGGTCAGGTTCTGTCGCGTGTCCATCACCACCGCGCCGCCGACGAACACGGCTTTGTCGTAATGATTGACCGTCTGAAGGATCGTGCGGCATTCGGTATAGTTGCGGCCGGTTGCGAAACAGATGCGCAGTCCCGACAGCGATGCCATCTCAATCGCCTTCACCACGCGAGGCGTGATCGACCCATCGGGACTCAGCAATGTCCCATCCAGATCAATCGCGATCATTTTGTACGGTTTTTCTTCCATCAGGCTCTTACGTTCTGAAACGTACCGAGTTTGTCATGGAATGCAACCCGATCCGTTCTTTTCAACTGGTTATCCACACCATCCCTTGTGGAAGACAGATCACGAATTACCAGATGTAGTTTTGTCATCACCACTTACGGGATTTGAAGGTTCATCCAGATGTTTTCGGACAATCAATAATGATGTCGGACAATCGCGCGCGATCTTTTCTGATTTCCAGCCGAACAGGTGGGATTCCAACCCCCATTGTTCGGCCACGCCGATCACCACCAGGTCGAAACTTTTTGCCCGTTTGAGCACCACTTCCACCGGAACGTTCGATTCGACCATCTCAAAGGTCAGCGCCACCGGCTGGGTGGGATCGTTGATCACGCGATCCATCGCTTTTTGGGCTTCATGCTGACGCTGGGGATGGTTGGGAGGGACGATGTGCAGCACGGTGATCGTCGCCTTGGCATTTCGGCCGATGCGCGCCGACAGATCCAGGGCGAATCTGTCGTGGAAACTGCCCATGTAGGGGACCAGGATGGTATGAATTTCGCGCATCCCACGGTCCACGAAGATCGCCACATCGGTTTGCGCGTTGGTCAGGACGCGATGCACCGTCCCGCCCAGGATGGTTCGGCCGATGACGGGTTTGTGAAATCCCATGAGGACCAGATTTGAGCCTTTTTCGCCGGCCACAGCCGCGATGTCCTCGGCCACATCCCGGCTGATGAAAGAGACCGGTTCCACCGGTATTTGTCGGGCGCGTGCCTCATCCAGCAGCGGTTCCAGCGGGCCTTGTTCCGGCGGTTCGGCGGCCACGTCCAGGCCGCTGCGATAGGCATCATGGTCCACCGGCCGGCGCAAATAGAGACCCGTGATCGATCCGCCGCCGGCGCCGGCCGAACCATCGGCCGCCGGTGTGCCGCCGATCATGCTCGCCAGTTGGGCCAGGGGTTTGCCGCTGCGCGGCAGGGAGACTGGAATGAGGATCGAATAGGTTGATTTTGGTTTTTGATCCCTGGTTTTGGCCAGGGCGTTGGGATCGAGAAACAGCCGTTCGGGGAAGATCCAGTTCAAGAGGGGAGAGGTCAACGCGGTGGTGACCAGCGCCATGATGACCATCATCGCGAAGGCCGCATCGGACATCACGCCCAGCTCGCGGCCGATGTTGAGAATGACCAGTTCCATCAGGCCGCGCGTGTTCATCAGGATGCCGATCGCCGAGCTTTCGCGCCAAGCCAGCCCGCACGATCGCGCCGCCAGGGCCGACCCACCGAATTTTCCAAGGCACGCCACGGCGATGATCAGGAGGGTGTCAATCCAGAGGGCGGAGTTGTTGAGCAATCCGATCTGCGTTTTGAGGCCGGTGTAGGCGAAAAAGAGGGGCAACAGGAAAACCACCGTGTAATCTTCCAGCTTTTCGCTTAATGACCGGACGAAATGCGTCCCCTTGGGCATGATCGCGCCCATCAGGAACGCGCCGAACAATGCGTGAATCCCGATCCGCTCGGTGGCGTAGGCCGATGCCAGGATCAGAAGGAAAATGATCGCGACGATGTTCTGCGTCAGCCGGCCGCGCCGATCGTAGACAATCTCCAGCCGTTTCAGGAACGGCTTGATGACAAAAAACATGACCAGGACGTAAACCACCGACAGGCCGGCCGTCACCATCGCCGGCGCCCACCCTTCGGCCCGCGCATAACCCACCACCAGCGCCAACATGCACCAGGCCGTCACATCGTCCACGGCGGCGCAGGTGATGGCGATGGCGCCCATCTTGGTTTTATGAATGTTGCGTTCGGTTAATATCCTTGCCAGCACCGGGAATGCGGTGATGCTCATCGCCGCGCCCATGAACAACGCCACCGGCGTGAACCGCATGGTGGGAATGTTGTTGAAAATGCGCGGATAGAGGTACATCGTCAGCAACGCCCCCAGCAGCAGCGGGGCCACGATGCTGGCGTGGCTGATGACCAGGGCCGCCTGTCCCCGGTTTCGGATCAATTTCGGGTCCAGTTCCAATCCGATCAGAAACAGGAAAAAGATCACTCCCACCTGCGAGAGCAGATTCAAAAGCGCCACGCTGTTGGGCGGGAAGATATGGCCCCATACCGCGGGGGCCAGCAGCCCGAACAAACTCGGCCCCAGCATGATGCCGGCCAGCATCTCGCCCATCACCTGGGGTTGGCCGATGCGGTTGAACAGCACGCCCATCAAGCGGCTGAGGCCCAGGATCAGCGCCACCTGCACCAGCAGAATCAGGATCGCGTGGCCTTTGGAGCTTTGTCCTCCCTGGCCGGCGGCCGGCGGTGTGGCGGCGATTGGTTGGCTGGCCGGTTGAGAGGTTGCGACGGCGGCCGGCTTGGGAATGGCCTCGATCTCAATTCTTTTTGCCTTCCATTGCCCCGGTTGAGGGCCTGTGGCAATAACCTGATATTCGTTTGCTTCGGCGATTGGCTCAAAGGTGAAGGTCCAATGTTCGTCTTTAATTACGATACGATTTGGCTGAAACTCCACCATCTGAAGGCTCAGTGGCGGGTTTTTGTCGAGGGTCAGTTGGACGTACCGGCCGGACTGTTCGATGCTCATTACCCTTGCCGGCGCGTGGGATTGTGACGGGATCAATTCCCAATCGCCCGACAAATCGGTGGGGGCCGCCAGCTTTGAACCGAAGCTGAGAATCAGCCACAATCCAACCACCAGGAGCGCGAACAAACCAAGATAAACGGTAGAGGCCTTGCTCATCATGCTTTGGGGCGTCAACTTATCAGACGAGCCTGCCTTGGCAACGTGAAATCCGCCATGGCGAGAGAATAATTTGCGCCTCAACCATTTGGTCGGCGTGTCGATATAATGTCATATTGGAGAATTCAATGGATTTGGAGCTGGTCGAAAAACAACGACTCTATGAAGGCAAAAAAATTTCGCTGGAGGTCCACCATTTGCAAGATGGGAATGGCCACCGCGTCCGCCGCGAAGTGGTGGTTCATCCAGGGGCGGTGGTGGTGCTGCCGTTTTTGTCGACCGACCGGATTCTGTTGATCCGCAACCGGCGTTATGCGGCCGGGCAGACTTTGGTGGAATTGCCCGCCGGCACGCTCGACAAGAAGGAAGACCCGATGAATTGCGCCGGCCGGGAATTGCAGGAGGAGACCGGATATCTGGCCGGGAGATTGCAACGGCTGGGCGGTTTTTACAGCTCGCCGGGGGTGTTGTCGGAGAAACTGTATGCCTTCGCCGCCTATGATTTACAGCGCACGGCGACGGCGTTGGAAGATGATGAGGAGATCGAAGTGATGGAAACATCGTTCGATGAGGCGATCGAGATGATCCGCCAAGGGCAGATCATCGACGCCAAGACGATTGCCACGCTGTTGATGTATGAACGGTTTAACCGGGATGTTTTGCGAGGGATCAAGTGATGGCCTGGCAGGACAGAGCCTATAACCGCGAGGAACGATCGTTCGGCACGGGGAATTTTTCGTTCCTGTTGCCGCCATCGCCGTTGGCGGTGGGGTTGATGGTGGCGTGCCTGGCGATTTTCCTGCTGGAAGCGCTGACCGGAGGCATTGCGGTCGGCAGCCCGTTGATCAGTTGGGGGGCGCTCGAATTTCAAGGTGGGCTGGCCTTCATCCAGCCGTGGCGCTGGATCACCTATCAATACCTGCACGCCAGCGGGTGGCACATCTTCGGCAACCTCATCGGCATCTACTTTTTCGTGCCGATGCTGGAGCAGCGCTGGGGGTGGAAACGGACGCTGCTGTTTTACACCGTTGGCGGGATCATGGCGGGCATCACCTATGGTCTGATGAGCACGATCTTCCGGATGGGATATCCGCTGGTCGGCGCCAGCGGCAGCATCCTGGCGGTGCTGGGCGCCTGCACGGCCATCGCGCCCAACATGCGGGTGTTGATGCTGGTCTTCCCCATGACCATGAAGACCATGGCGGTGCTGTTTGGCATCCTGTACCTGTTGACGATCGTCGGGGACCGCAACGTGGCCGACGCCGCGCACCTGGGCGGGCTGATCTTCGGTTTTCTGCTGGTTTACGCCGGCGGCCCGATCTACGGCCGCACCCAACACCGGATGCACATCCGCCGTGCCCGAAAAGCCGTTCAATCCGAACAGATCGAGGAGGAACAGGTGGATCGCATCCTGCAAAAGGTCCACGACCAGGGGATGAACAGCCTGACCCACCGGGAAAAACGCATTCTCCAACACGCCACCGAACGCCAGCGCCACGCCGAAATGTCCCGCGGCCGGCGGGGAGTTTAAGATTTCGGCAGGGTGCTTCGCAGCGCTTCCAGTTCGGCGAAGGTGTTCAGGTTCTGCGTCAGCCGGCCGGGTGTTCCCCGTCTCTTTTCACCGGCCCTTCCAGCCGGTAACTTGGCGGCATGATGAACGATGCAGCCTACCAACAGTGCATTCATCCAGCGTGCGCGGCGACCTATCCCATCAGCGATATTCGCGTTTCCTGTGGGAAATGCGGCGGGTTGCTGGACATTCGCTATGACTGGTCCAAGCTGCCGACGCCCAAAAATCTCAATTTTTTTGAACACCGATGGAGCACCAAGGGGAGCGGGTCCGATGGCCGGCTCGATTTTTCGGGGGTTTGGCGATTCCGCGAGCTGATGCCGTTTTATCGCACAGAAGCCGACATCGTCACCATCGGCGAGGGACGCACCGTTTTGCAACAGGCCGACCTGCTGGCGGGCGAAATCGGGGTCAAGGCGGGCAGGCTGATGCTGCAATACGAGGGGTTGAACCCCTCCGGCAGTTTCAAGGACAACGGCATGGCCGCCGCCTTCACGCACGCCCGCATCGTGGGGGCCAAACGGGTCGCCTGCGCCTCCACCGGCAACACCAGCGCCAGCCTGGCCATGTTCGCTTCGTTGGCGCGGATGCGCGGCATCGTCTTCATCGGCAGCGGAAGAATCTCGTTCGGGAAACTTTCACAAGCCCTGGATTACGGCGCGTTGACGCTGCAAATCCAGGGGGATTTTGATGCGTGCCTGCGCCGAATCCGGCAGATCGCGGTGGATCGCCCGCAAATGGGCATCTATCTGATGAACAGCGTCAACCCGTTCCGCCTCGAAGGTCAGAAGAGCATCATGTTCCGCGTGCTCGAGGCGTTGGATTGGCGCAGCCCCGACTGGATCATCGTCCCCGGCGGCAACCTCGGCAATTGCTCCGCTTTCGGCAAGGCCTTTACCGAATTGCGCGAACTTGGCCTGATTCAGAAAATCCCGCGACTGGCGGTCATCAACGCCACCGGCGCCAACACGCTCAACGAAATTTACACCCGACAGGGCGTGCGCTGGAACAACGGCCAATACGACGCCACCGCGGTGCAAAAATTGTACGCCGGCATGGATGAGACGAATTATTCACCACACACCGTCGCCAGCGCCATCGAGATCAGCCGGCCGGTGAATCTGCCCAAGGCGCTGCGGGCGCTGGACGTGATGAATGGCGTCGTTCGCGAGGTGTCGGATGAGGAAATTCTCGAACACCGCGCCCTGGTGGCCCGTTATGGGTTTGGATGCGAGCCGGCCAGCGCCGCCAGCGTCGCCGGATTGCGTAAGCTGCTGGCCGAGCAGGTGATCTCGCCCGATGAGTCGGTCGTCTGCATCCTGACCGGACACGAACTCAAAGACCCCAACGTCACCGTCAAATATCACACCGGCGTGGACATGAAAAGCGTTCAGGACCTGGCCCCCCGATCCGAGCCTCACGGCAAACTCTCCAACCCGCCCGTGCAGGTGGAGGACGACTTGGAGGCCATCATCCGCGCCATCGGCGTTGAAGGAATATAATCCATGACCAACATTGCAATTACAGGCGCCTGCGGGCGAATGGGCCAGCGGTTGATCGCGCTGGCTTCATCCAGCGATCAGTTGAAGGTGGTGGCCGCCATCGAGCGCCCCAACCACCCGTTCATGGGCCGTGATGCGGGCGAAGCGGCCGGCGCAGGGCCGATCGGGGTGCCCATCACCGAAGATTTGCCAACCAAGCCCGATGTCCTGATCGACTTCACCGCGCCGGCTTCCATGCGGAACTGGCTGGATGTCTGCCGTCAGCGTGGCATCGCCATGGTGATCGGAACCACCGGCCTGCCCACCGCCGACCACACCGCCATCGACCTGGCCTCGGCCCAGATCGCGGTGCTTCAATCGCCCAACATGAGCCTTGGAGTGAACGTTTTGTTCAAGATCGCCGGGCAGGTTGCACGGATTTTGGGCGATGATTACGACATCGAGATTCTCGAAGGCCATCACCGTTTCAAAAAAGATGCCCCATCCGGCACGGCGCTGGGGTTGGCCGATGCGATTTTGATGGCCACCGGCAAGACGCGCGACGACCTGGTTTATGGACGCCAGGGGGATGAGGCCGTTCGTGAACGGGGTGAGATCGGCATGCACTCGTTGCGCATCGGCGATGAGGTCGGCCGTCACACCGCGTATTTCGCGGCGTTGGGCGAGCGGTTGGAGTTGACGCACGTCGCCACCAACCGGGACACGTTCGCGCATGGCGCACTGCGTGCCGCTGCATGGTTGGCGGCCCAGAAGCCAGGCCGATACCGCATGGCCGACCTGCTGGGGCTATGATCGTTCGCGCTCAAAGCAGAAAGTAACGCAACGCGAAGACGCCGGCCGTGTAAATCGCGGCTAGGACGATCATTCCCGTGTAAATGTGAAGACGGCGACTGCTGGTGACAGGCTCCGCCTGTAAGATGCTATTCACGGCAGGACTCCAACAAACCGGTACAACTCGAACGCCATGTCATTGTGCCACAAGAAAAAACTTCTGACAAAGGGGGAAAATTGAAAAATTATTTATTTCGGCCCCCGCGCCATGCCGGATAATCCATTTAATCCGTCCGCGCTGTGCCCTCCATGAAAATGCTCTGCTCGCCGGTACACTCATGCCATCTTTTTTTTCGGCAAACAAAGTCCCCAACTCAACCGCAATCGCTAGAATGTTTTTCGTATGATGATGCAGGCTCTGCACTTACTAACCATCTCGACGTATGTCGTCCTGCCGTTGCTGGCGGCGGTGGTGTTGTTGAGGCCGGCGGAACCGTCGGTTCGGCAACGACGGCTTGCCGGGTTCATCCTGACGGCGGTGGCAGGGCTGGCGTTGGGTGGAACGCTGGCTGTCACTTACGCCATCGGCGTGGGGGGCCAACCTCGTATCGCGCAAATCCTTTTGACAGGATACTTTGGGGTTTCCCTCCTACTGCTCCTGCGATTTTATGACTCGATGCTGAGGTGGTTGGCAAAACTGCCGGTTGCGTGGCTTCAACCCGGTTTATTGCACAAGGCGCTGGCGGGATTGATGACCACCGGACGGCTGGTGTTGCTCTTTGGGTTGGGATTGCCCTATCTGCTCTCCACGGTTTTGATTTACCGCCCCAAAACGGCTCATTTCAATAACCCGAATACGATGCTGAATACCTCCTACGAGACTGCGAATTTTGTCTCGACCGATGGCATCCGGCTGGCCGGATGGTGGATTCCATCCGATCCACCATCTCACAATGTTCAAAAAATTGATCCGGACTGGGGAAAGCGAACGGTGTTGATCTGTCCGGGACTGACCGACACCAAATCAACGCAAGTCCTTATGGCAAGCCAATTTGTGCCGTATGGATACAATGTGCTGATTTTTGATTTTCGTGCCCATGGCGACAGCGCTGGCCAGTTGATCAGCTTTGGCGACAAGGAACGACAGGATGTCCTTGGGGCGGTGCGGTGGGTTCGCCAGCACCATCCCGAAGGATCGGCGCAGATTTTTGGCGTGGGATTGAACACCGGCGCGGCCGCCTTGATCGGGGCGGCGGCCGATCCCAGTCCGGAAGGCCAGGCGTTGGACGCCATCGCGGTGGATGGAATTTTCAGGGATTTTGATCGTTGGTCGGACAGCGCGGCCGGTCGGTTTTTTCCGCCGCCGCTCAGTTGGCTGTTGCAGATGTTTGGCGTTCCGATCGCCAGTGCGCAGACGGGGGTAGATCTGGTTCACTTCTCGCCGGGAAAGTTGAATGAAGCGATCTGGCCCCGGCCGGTGATGATCATTCAGACGGCCCGCGATCCGGTGGTTTCGTATGAGCAGGGGCGGCGGTTTTTTGATCTGGCGCCGCAACCTAAACAGGGTCTGTTTCTTGATCGGTACGACGAGGATCGAATTTCACATAACCCGCGTGTGGGCATGGAGATTCGGCAATTTTTCCAAACCGCGCGGCCGATGCCGGTGATTTGAATTTTATGCCGGTGACCTTGCTGGATTGGCTCTTGCGACGATACCCCACCGCCAAGCGACAAACGCTCAAGCGGATGGTGTCGGATGGTCGGGTCAGGATCAATGACATACCCGCCAGAACACTCAAACAGCCTGTTGAGGAGGAGGATCGGATCATCGTCCGGCCAAATGAGCCAAGGCCGGTGGATCGCGTGGGAATCGAACCGTTGCGATTGATCCATGAAGATGGGGATTTGCTGGTGGTGGACAAGCCCGCCGGGTTGCTGACCAGCACCGTGGCGCGTGAGAAACGGCCGACCGCGCTGGCGATCATCCGTGCTTATCTGCGGGATCGTGCGGCTGGAGCGCGGGTGGGGGTGATTCATCGGCTGGATCGGGATGCTTCGGGATTGCTGGTTTTTTCAAAGTCCGCCGAGGCGTATGAGTCGCTCAAGAGCCAGTTTTATCATCGCACCGCACGGCGGGTGTATCTGGCGATCACCTCCAACCGGCCGACAACGGAGCGTGGGAAGATCGAGTCGAACCTTGTGGAATGGGTCGATGGCACGGTTCATTCCACCCGACAGGCGGGCAAAGGAGAACCGGCGATCACCCATTATGAGCTGATTGACCAGCGACAGGATCGTTATTTGTTGCGAATCACGTTGCAGACCGGACGGAAGCATCAGATTCGGGCTCATCTGAGCGAACGTGGGTGGCCGATCGTGGGGGATCGTCTTTATGGCGGCATTCCGGCGGCGAGATTGATGCTGGCGGCGGTTGAATTGAGTTTTGACCGCCCGCACGATGGCAAACGGCTGGAGTTTCAAATCCCATCACCACTGCCGTTTTGAGTCAGCAGGGCGATGATGCGTGGGATCAGATCATCATTGGCCGGTGGAAACCGGTATTCAACCAGTTCGGTGGGATGGATCCAGCGGAATTGCACGCCGGCCAGCGGTTGGGGATCACCGGATTGCAACCGGCAGATAAACGGGTTCAGCCGGACCTGCGCATGGGGATAGGCATGTTCAATGCACGGCAGCGATCGCAACACCGTCGCGGTGATGGCGAGTTCTTCATGCAGTTCGCGATGGAGACACTGTTGGAGGGTCTCATTTTCTTCGCGTTTCCCGCCGGGAAATTCCCAGTATCCCGCCAGCGGTCCATCCGGTCCGCGCTGACAGATCAGGATTTGATTTTCCTGACAGACAATGGCGATGGCGACATCCACAATCTTCATTTTTCACCCATGCGGCAGGGCCGAGTGTAACGGGCAGTTAAACGGGGAAAAAGTTACCGCCTGACCGATGACAATTTTTGAGGGGAAATGGAGCAAAAACCCGCTGTTATCAGTATGTGGATAAGTTTGTAAATATTTGTCGTATAATGACTTATAAGAATCAAATAAATTCATGGCATCATCCAAGTGTTGGTTGACAGCGGAGGGTGGTAAGGGTATAGTTTTGACCGTTGCGTGGCTCTCAATTTGTAGTGCTCGCATACACGGAACAAGCGGCTTCACAGCCGTGGCGCACTTCCGGAGGTGGACAGGAGCCACCCCTCCGGAAGTTTTTTTATCCACACCATCGTAGAATCACGCCCAATGAACCAGAAGCAACGTCAGCAGGTCCAGGCGACCGTGCTGGAGAATCGACAACTTTGTCGGGAACATTATCGGCTGGTGTTGGGTGTTGCGGATTTTGCGCAGACTGAACCGGGACAGTTTATTCAGGTGTCCTGTCGGCCCGTTGAGCGGGAGGATGAGATTTCTGACGATTTGCAATGGGATCAGCAAGGCCGCCCGGAGGTTTGCGGGGAGGAATTGGCCGGCCGGATGGCGCTGCTGCGTCGGCCGTTTTCATTGGCGGGGCGTAAACAGACGGCCGATGGGGTGGAATTGCATCTGATTCATCGCGTGGTGGGGGTGGGAACCCAATGGTTGAGCGATCTGGCTGTCGGCGAGCGGGTGGGGGTGTTGGGGCCGTTGGGAAATCGGTTTGAATTGCCCCGGCCGGATGGGATGGCGATTCTGGTGGGGGGCGGGGTGGGGATACCGCCCATGTTGTACCTGGCCCAACGACTGGCCGGCCGCAAGGCGGTGGCGTTTTGCGGGGCATTGACCCGGGATTTGCTGCCCATGACCCTTTTGGAGGGTGGAACGGCGGGTCGGGTGGATGCCGTTGAGCCGTTGCTTAACGTGGAGGAATTCAGCCGGCATGGCATACCGGCGGTCATCAGCACGGATGATGGGTCGTTCGGGTTTCGCGGGTTTGTGACCCAAGCGCTGGAACGGTACCTGGACGCCAACGCGCAGGCGATGGCGGAGGCGGCGATTTACACCTGCGGGCCGGAAGGGATGATGAAACGGGTTGCGGAAGTCGCCGCAAGCCGGGGGATTGAATGTCAGGTGGCGGTGGAACGGGCGATGGCGTGCGGCATGGGGACGTGTCAAAGTTGCGTGATTCGCGTCCGCAAGCCCGATCCGGCCGTGCCGCCGATGGCGGGCAAAGATTGGTGTTATCGATTGGCCTGCACGGATGGGCCGGTGTTCAAAGGGTCGGACCTTTTGTGGTGAGGCGAACGTGGCGGATTTATCAGTTGAACTGGCTGGCTGGAAGCTGTCATACCCGACGATGACCTGTTCGGGGACGTGCGGGTATGCATTTGAATACGCGGACTTCATGGATTTATCGAAGCTGGGTGCGTTCGTCACCAAGTCAATCACGCGCGAGGAGCGGCCGGGCAACGAGCCATCCCGGATCGTGGAGACGCGAGCGGGGATGCTCAATGCGATCGGGCTGGCGAACGTCGGGCTGGATCGTTTCCTGGCGGAGAAAGTGCCATTGTTGAAGAAGATGCCCTGTCCGGTGGCGGTGAACGTGGCGGGACATTCGTTTGAGGACTACGTCCAGACCTGCGCGGCGATGAACGGCCTGTCGTGTTTGTCGGCGGTGGAATTGAACGTCTCATGCCCCAACGTCAAAGATGGTCTGACGTTCGGCACGCATCCTGGCCGGCTGAAGGAATTGACGGCACAGGTGAAAAAAGTGCTGCCGGACAAGAAGCTGATCGTGAAATTGTCACCCAACGTCGAGGACATCACCGCGACAGCCCGCGCGGCGGTGGAAGGAGGGGCGGACATCCTGTCGCTGGTGAATACGTTTACGGCCATGGCGGTGGACATTCATCGAAGGCGGCCCCGGTTGGCGAACGTGACCGGCGGCCTGTCGGGTCCGGCGATCAAGCCGATCGCGGTGCATCTGGTCAGCCGGGTCTATCGCGGCGTGGCCAAAAACGCCGGCGTGCCGATCATTGGGATGGGGGGAATCCAGTATTGGCAGGATGCGGTGGAATTTATCCTGGCCGGTGCCAGCGCGGTGGCGGTGGGAACGGCGTTGTTTGTCGATCCGGCCGCGCCGGTGCGGATTTGTGAAGGGTTGGCGCAATACCTGGACAAATACAAAATTGGACGGTTGACGGACCTGGTGGGGGCGCTGGAACTGCCGGGGGATGAGCCGCGAAAGACGCCTTATGCCTGAGTGGATGTCCGAAGCGGAAAATTTCAAGCATTTTCAAAAGGATGAGCTATAATTTGGTGACTTGTCCCAGGAAATAAGGTCAACCGATGGCCAGGACCGATCACAACACGGAAATGCAATTGACCATAAGGCTGTCCCGTCGAGCACGGGAGAAACTTGCCAAACGCGCCGCCCAAAGCGGCCAGGACCTGAATCGTTATACGTCGGAACTGATCGAACAGGCGGTCACCTGTCCCACGCTTGATGAATTGCTCGCACCGGTTCGGGACGATTTTGCCAAAAGCGGGATGAGCGAAGAACAAGTCATGGCGCTGGGGCGTCGTGAATTGGAGGCGCTGCGCCGCGAACGAAGGGCAAAGTCCGCGTGATTCCGCGTGCGGTCTACGACACGATGGTGTTTTACCAGTGGGCGGTCCTGCCCAAAGGAAGACTCCACGGCACGGCTCGCGCGGCGATCAACGGTTCAGTGCGGCTGTGTCTCAGTTCAACCCTGGCGGCCGAGATCAAAGACCTGCTCAATCGGCCCGCCATTCAAGCACGATCCCGTTTTCTGACCCCCGAACTGGTGAATCGGTTTCTTGAACAAATCGTTCAGCACGCCGAATGGATCGCCAGCGTGCCCAACGTCTTTACATGGCCCGAGCATCCCGATGACGATCACCTGTTTAATTTGGCGATTTTCGCCAAGGCCAGATATCTCGTAACCTGGGAAAAGCGGATTCTCGGCCTGTCAACCAGCGCGACAAAATCAGCGGATTTGCTCCGTAAATTGGCTCCGAGGCTGACCATCATCACGCCGACACAGTTTGCGGCGGAACTTCGTGTCGCCGCCGATCAGCGATAGTCGATTTGGAGGCCGTCCAAACCATTCGCGGTTAATGCGTTGGCACGCCGATGCCGCGGAGCTGGCGGTCCAGTGGGCGGTCGGAGGGGGGTGGTTCGGGGTTGGATGGCTGGGGGGCGGGGGCGTTGTTGGCGGGTTGTTGTGGCAGCGTGAGTTGCTGGCCATTGCGGACGATCACCAGTTGCTGCTGGCGTTGATAGGATTCGTAAATCATGTCCTTGGCCATGGAGGGATCGGAGAAATCGCGTACCTGCATGGGGCCGACCTGGATGATGGAGTCGTTGCGTTTGAGGCCGTAATACCGGGCCATCGGGCCGTCGGCGACGATGTCGGTGACGAGGATGCTGTTGAGCCGGCCGCCGTTGGTTTGAGGGTCGAGGGTGATCGAGTCCTGCACGCGCATGCCGGAGGCATCGCGGCCGGCGAGTTGTTCGGCCTGGTGGCGGGCTTTTTCGCCCTGTTCCAGCACCTGCTGGGTGTGGGTCAATCCGCCGCCGGGGCCGAGGAAATAGACCAGAACGCCGATGGCGATGAGAATACCGACCAAACCAAAGATCGCGCGCATAATGAATCCTTGTCAATCCCGGGTCAATTATGACGATTTCGCCCGCGGGATGCCATGACAATCTCTTTTTTGCCCGGCACAGCGCCGCGGGCGGGCGTTTCGGTTGTCCGGCAAGGCCGTTATAACTAAGTCGATGTCGCAGGTGGAATTATTGTTTCTGGGCACGGGAACCAGCGCGGGCGTGCCGATGATCGGGTGTTATTGCGAGGTTTGCACCAGCGCCGATCCGCGAGACCGGCGGATGAGGCCGTCGGTGGTGATTTCGTACAATGGTGTGCGGGTATTGGTGGATACGACGCCGGAGTTG
The DNA here is from genome assembly GCA_020853095.1 of Phycisphaerales bacterium. GTDB lineage: Bacteria > Planctomycetota > Phycisphaerae > Tepidisphaerales > Tepidisphaeraceae > JADYZN01. The sequence continues at coordinate 43,869 of JADYZN010000038.1, forward strand.
CGGCTGCAATGCGTGGCCCATCACGTGGACATGGTGGATGCGGTGGTCTTCACCCATGCGCACGCCGATCACATCATGGGTTTGGACGATGTGCGGCGATTTAACGCCCTGCGCAAGGGGCCGCTGGATGTCTGGGCGGACGCCGAGACGCACAAGACGGTGCAGGGGAGTTTTTCGTATGCCTTTCGCGAACCGACGCCGGAACAGAAAGTTTTCCGGCCGCATTTACAGGCGAAACGGATCGAAGGTCCGTTCGACATCGCGGGGATGACCTGGCGGCCGGTGCCGCTGTTTCATGGCCGGATGCCGGTGCTGGGGTTTCGCGTGGGCAATCTGGCCTATTGCACGGATGTCAGCGAGATTCCGGAGGAATCTTACGCGATGTTGGAGGGGCTGGACGTGCTGGTGCTTGATGCGCTGCAGTACAAGCGGCATACGACCCATTTCAGCGTTGAGGAGGCGATCGAGGCGGCGGGGCGGATCAAGGCCAGGACGACGTTGTTCACGCACATCGCCCATGCGCTGGGACATGAGAGGACCAACGCGCAGTTGCCGCCGACGATGCAACTGGCGTTTGACGGGCAGCGGGTGATGGCGGGGGGGACGTGATGGGTCGATATCGCGCGATCGCGGAATATTACGACGCCGAATACGCCGACAGCGCGATGCTGAAGGAGGATGTTCCGTTTTTTCTGGGCCATCTTCCGGTCGGCAGGCAGCAGGTGCTGGAATTGGCGGCCGGGACCGGACGGGCGGCGATCCCGATCGCACAGGCGGGGCATCGCGTGGTGGGGGTGGACGTGGATCGTTCGATGTTGCGGATTTTCAAACGCAAATGCGAATCGGCGGGGTTGGGCGCCTCGAAGGTGGAGTTGATTCAACGGGACATTTTGAAACTGGAGCTGGGGCGTCGGTTTGACTGGGTGTGTCTGTTTTTCAATACCTTCCTGAATTTCACGACGCTGGATCGGCAGGATGCCCTGTTGCGGGTGGTTCGCCGTCATCTGAGACCGCGCGGGCGGTTCTGGATGGATATTTTTCAACCTGACTTGCATTTGTTGTCGCAGGAGCGGTCGATTGACCTGGAGCCGTCGATTTTTTTCGTTCCAAGCTTGAATCGCACGGTGATGCGAACGACCGAGATTCAGCCAAACCCCGCCCGGCAATCGCAGATCGTGACGTTTCATTACCGGTGGATTGACCAGGCGGGGGAAGAACACAAGGAAAAGAACCGTTTTGAGTTGACGTACGTTTTTCCACGCGAATTGCGGATTTTATTGGAACGCAATGATTTGAAGATCGAGCGAATGTACGGCGATTACGATGGATCGAGGTTGTCGGCCGATTCGCCAAGGATGATCGCCTTGTGCGCGCTGGCGTAAAAATCGTCTTCGCATGGTTTTTGGCGTTCGTCGGCATAGAATCATTCAACCGCCCGGACGGGCGATTGTCCCATCACCGCGAGAGATGTTTATGAGCCAGATGGCCACCGAGTCGCAGCAACCAACCAACGCCGCCACCGTTCAACGGCAGATGGTCAGTTTTACGTTGTACAAGATGGACCCGGCTTTTCGCCGGCTCAGTGCAGCGGAAAAGGAGACCGCCCGCCAGGAATTCGCCGGTTTGTTCGCCCAGCCGCTCGAGGGACAGATCCGCCTGTCGTACAGCACCGTGGGATTGAAGGCGGAGTGCGATTTTCTGCTTTGGCGGATCGGGTTGGGGATGGAGGCGTTTCAGGCACAGGCGCAGGCGATCAATCACTCGAAGCTGGGGGCGTATCTGTCCACGCCGTGGTCTTTTTTGTCGATGACCAAGCGCAGCACGTACATCGACCCGCTGGACCCTTTTCACACCGCCGAAAGTCGCACGCATCTTATTCCCGGCCGTCGCCAATACCTGTTTGTTTATCCCTTCGTCAAGACGCGCGAATGGTATCTGTTGCCGCTGGAACGCCGCCAGCAGATCATGAACGAGCACATTCGCGGCGGCAACAAGTACCCAAGCGTCAAGCTGAACACCACATACAGTTTCGGTCTGGACAACCAGGATTTCGTCGTGGCGTTTGAAACCGATGAGCCGAAGGATTTTCTGGACCTGGTGATGGAATTGCGTGAAACCGAGAGCAGCCGATACACCCAGCGCGACACGCCGATGTTCACCTGCGTGCGGACGCCGATGGATAAAATTCTCGAGCAGCTTTTTTAACGGATCATGGATTATGGCAAATGGCGGGGCCGGGGTCAGCCCAAGGAGCCGACGACCCTGCCCGCCGACATTCTCGAACGCATTCGACGGATCGAACGCTTTCACGAACAGACCCGCCTGAGCGATTCACCCCAGGCGACGCCCGCTTCGCATCCTGAAACCCACGTGCCCAACGTCTATCGGGTATTTGAAAACCATCCGAAAATTCCGCTCAGTTCAACGCTGCTGGACGAGCCGGCGCCGGTGCTGTCGGTTCTGCACGGCGGCCTGGAGGCATTGCCCGACAGCCAGCTTGATCCGCCGCACGACCTGAAAACCCTCTCCACCTGGCTGTATATGAGCTATGGCCGGATGCGCAAGGTGCAGGCGGGCCAGCACATCCGATGGCTGAGAGCATGCCCCAGCATGGATGCGCTCTATCCGTGCGAAATCTACGTGGCGGCCTTCGCGGTCGAAGGGCTGGACTGCGGGTTGTATCACTATGCCCCGCGTGAGTTCGCCTTGCGTCAATTGCGCCAGGGCGGCGGCGTGTTGGGGCACATCAAACGGGGCCGGCCGGACCTGGAATTTCTGAAAAACGTGCCCGCCATGCTGCTGATTTCGACGATTTATTGCCGAACCACCTGGCGATACGGCGATCGTGGGTATCGGTATGCGCTGCTGGACGCTGGCCACCTGGCCCAAAATGCCATCGCCGCCGGCACGGCGTTGGGGATGAGCATCCTCACGCGGCTGCAACTGAACGAATCGATGGGGCGGCAATTGATCGGACTGGCGGACGATGCCGATTTTGGGCAGGCCGAGTCGATCCAGGCGGCCGTGATCTGGAACGACCGCACCAGCCGGCCCGCCGTCGTCCCGCCTTCCAGCGGCCCGCTCCCGCCGATCGAGCGGGTTCCATTGGCGCAACAGATTGAATCGTACGGGGGCGTGCTGGCCGTGCATGGTGATTGCGTGGCGCCGGGCGTCGGCGTGCGTGAACTGAATCCACCATTGACCGAACTGTCTCCCATTCCCGTCGCGATGGAAGACCATCCCATGCCCGAATGCCCAAAACCGGAGGGCGGCCACACGGTCCGGCAGGTGATGATGACCCGGAACAGCGCCAGATCGTTTGCCCGGTCCACCATCACCCGTGATGAATTTTTGATCCTGAATTGCGTTGGGTTTGAGGCGACGCCCCCTTATCCGATCCGGCCAGCCGGCGCCCATGCGGGGCTGGTGCGACCGTTCTGGGTGGTTCACGAGGTCAGCGGCGTCAACAGCGGCGTCTGGTTTGCCGATCCGGTGTCGCGGCAATGGTATTTTCTGCGGCCGGGCCAGTTCCGCATGGAATCGGCCTATCTTTGTCAGGAGCAGCCGATCTGCGGTCAGGCATCGGCGGTTTGTTACATGGCGGCCAATTTGACGCTGCTGTTGCATCAGGGGGGGCCGGATGCTTATCGGTTGGCGCATCTTGAAGCGGGCCTGTGCGGTCAGCGAATGCAACTGGCCGCCGCCGCGTTGGACCTGACCTGTTGCGGTATTTCGCGATTTTATGACCAGGAAATCCGCAACTTTCTGGGGCTGGAACAGACCGGCTGGCAATGCCTGTATGCCGTGGCGATTGGCCGGTCGCCCACATCCATGACGGCCGAATCATCCGAACCTGCCGGTTCACCCCAGTGGCGCGGATAAGCCCTGCGAAACGAGCCGCTTGCCGGTTGACGGTGGATCGGTAGGCTACTGCCCATCCAGCGGCGATCGTCGCCGCTTTTGTTTCAATGATCCGCAGCAGGAAAATGGACCTCCCATGCGCTGGACGCAAACCCTTATCCCCACCCAGAAGGAAAACCCCGCCGACGCACAGATCATCAGCCACCAGTTGATGATCCGGGCGGGGTTGATTCGCCAGTTGACCGCCGGCGCGTACGATTTTCTGCCGCTGGGGCTGCGGTCTTTGCAAAAAGCCTCGGCCATCGTCCGCCAGGAGATGAACGCGATCGGCGCCGCCGAGGTGTTGCTGCCGGCGTTGCAACCGCTGGAATTGTGGCAAAAGACCGGGCGCGATGTCAGCTATGGCGAAAACCTTTTCAAACTCAAGGATCGTCACGGCCGGATGATCGTCCTGGGGCCGACCCACGAGGAAGTCATCACCGAGCTGGTGTCGGCGTACGTCAATTCCTACAAACAACTGCCCCTGAGCCTGTACCAGATTCAGACCAAATTCCGCGATGAGTTCCGCCCGCGGTTCGGTTTGTTGCGGGTGCGGGAATTTCTGATGAAGGATGCGTATTCCTTTCACGCGAGCCTCGACAGCCTCAATCGCACCTATGACGATTATTACCGTGCCTACGAGCGCATCTTCACCCGATGCGGCATTCCGTACGTCATTGTCGAGGCCGAATCGGGGCCGATCGGCGGTTCGGCTTCGCATGAATTCATGGCCGCCTGTTCGGCCGGCGAGGATCTGCTGGTCAGGTCCGACAAGGGCAATTACGCCGCCAACGTCGAAAAAGCCGAGACCGGCCGTCGCGAATCGACCTTTGGCGGCGATCCCACCGGCCCGCTGGAAAAAATCCACACGCCCCATCTGCCGGCCATCGAGGATGTGGGCAGGTTCATGAAGGTCAAGCCGAAGAACATGCTCAAGACGCTGGTCTTCCGCACGACCAACCCCGGTCCCACGCTTGAATCGGGAGTGAATCCGCACTGGGTGGTGGCCGTGGTGCGCGGCGATCATGAGGTGAATGAATCCAAGTTGGCCCGCGCCGCGGCCGAACATTTTCAGGTTCGCGGCATCGAGCTGGTGGACGACCAGGAAGTCCGTGCCAAATGGCCGATCGGTTTTGTCGGCCCCGATGCCGCCATCAAGACGTTGGACGCGGTGATGCTGGTTGATCCGGACGCCGCCCAGGGCGGTTTCTGGGCGGCAGGGGCCAATGAAATCGATTACCACGTCAAGCATTTCAACTGGTTCCGCGAGTGCGGCCAACCGCTGGCGGACCCCAAAAAAGTCGCCATCGCCGACATCCGCAACGCCATCGAAGGCGATCCATCGCCCAAGAACGACGGCGGTATCCTGCACACATCCCGCGGCATCGAGATCGGCCACGTGTTCAAACTCGGAACCAAATATTCCGATGCGCTGGGGGCGCAGTTCCTCGATGATCAGGGCAACCAGCACCCGCTGATCATGGGCTGTTATGGCATCGGCGTCGGCCGAATCCTCATCGCGGCGGTTGAGAACGGCCACGATGAACGCGGGATCATCTGGCCGGCCGCCATCGCCCCGTTCTCGGTGGTGATCACGCCGATCAAATACGATGGCGAAGTCAAAACCGCCGCCGACCGGCTGTACGAGCAGCTCAATGCGGCCGGCATCGATGCCCTGCTGGACGACCGCGATGCCCGCCCCGGATTCAAATTCGCCGACGCCGATTTGATCGGATTCCCGATCCGCATCAACATCGGCGACCGGGGGCTGAAAGAAGGCAAGGTTGAACTGAAAAAACGAACCGCCGCCGAAGCCGAAATGGTTTCGCTCGATCAGGTCGTCGAAAAAGTTCGGGAAATGATTTAACGGCCGTTTTGGCCTATAATACGCCGATATGTCCACCCAACCCGTCAAACGCCGATCCGATTACGACCTGATCGAACCGATCGGCAAGCGAATCGTCATCCGCAAGGATGACAACAAACGGCAGACCAAATCGGGCATCGTATTGCCCGACAGCCATGAAATCCCCGTCATCACCGGCCGGGTCATCGCCATCAGCAAGGCGATTGAGAACGATGAGGACCAGACCGTCCGCCAATACGACAAGGTTCTTTTCGATCCGCGCGAGGCCATCCCGGTGGAACTGGAACACGACAACCGGCTGTTCGTGGTGGCCATCGAACGGGTGCTGGCGATCTTTCGTCGAACCGGCGAAAAAACATCCGAACCGGCGGAATAGTCTTTTACGTTCTTTCTCACGATCAATGCCATGTCAAAAAAAGTTCTCCTGATAGGACATTGCGGCCCGGACAGCAGTTATCTGCGAATGGTCGTCCGCGCGGCCGATCCCAAGGCGCAAATCCTGATGGCCGATGACCCCGATGAATTGACAACCGCCCTGGAACAGGGGGTTGATCTGGCGCTGTTGAACCGCGAATTGGGTTATGGCTTTGGTGAACGCGGCGGCGTGGAGGTGATCGGCGACCTGAAAGAATCCCACCCGCAACTGCGGTTGATGCTGGTCAGCAATTATCCCGAAGCGCAGCAGGCCGCCGAACAGGCCGGCGCATTGCCCGGTTTTGGCAAGCGTGAAATCGGATCGCCCCGCGTGGTCCAACTGCTCAAAGCGGCTCTGGAAGCGTGATCGTCCCCGCCATCCTCCCGCAAAACTGTCGCAAAGTGTGCAAACGGTTGCACTATCGGCCGGGCACTGTTATTTTTGATCCCGATCCGGGGGAGAATCGACTGGAGACAACAACATGGCGGCCTATCAAATTCCCAACATCAACAAGCCCACACGGATGAAGAAAAAGCAGGTTTTGCTGGTGGCCAGCGGCGACTTGCGGCAAAGCGCCAACCAGGTCTGCTGGCCGGCCCAGAAGGCGATGGAACAGCACCTGACCAAGGCGATCTCGGCGTGTGGATATGAGCTGGTTCGGGCGCATCCATACAAGGAGCGATCCGGGCATGGATTCATCTGTTCGCAGAAGGAGGGGATGGAGGTTTTCGCGGGGATTGATCCTGAGGCGCCGTTGATCGTGGCCGAGGCGGTCTGGCAATATTCGCATCACGTTCTGGCCGGTCTGATCAGCCACCGGGGGCCGATCTGCACCGTGGCCAACTGGTCGGGGCAATGGCCGGGGTTGGTGGGGATGTTGAATCTCAACGGCTCGCTGTCCAAGGCGGGGGTCGCCTATTCGACGTTGTGGGGCGAGGATTTTTCCGACCCTGCGTTTGTCAACAAATTGCGAACGTGGCTTCAGACCGGCAAGGTCAAACACAAGCTCGATCACGTCAAGCCCTTGTCGAAACTTTCCGTGCCGGCCAGGGAACGCAAGCTCGGCCAGAGCCTGGCGCGGCAGTTGCAAACCCAGAAGGCGATTCTCGGCGTGTTTGATGAAGGGTGCATGGGGATGTTCAACGCGATCATCCCCGATCATCTGTTGAATCCCACGGGCGTTTACAAGGAACGGCTCAGTCAGTCAGCGCTCTATTATGCCGCCACGCAGGTGGATGATGAGGAGGCGAGGCGCGTTTATCAATGGTATCGGCAGGCGGGGATGCAATTTAAGCTGGGAACCGATGAGCAGGTCGATCTGACGGAAAACCAGATTTTAATGCAGTGCAAGACGTACATCGCCGCGATGCGCATCGCGGATGAATTCGGCTGCCATGCGATCGGGATTCAGTATCAGCAGGGGTTGAAGGATCTGCTGCCGGCATCCGACCTGGTGGAAGGGACGTTGAACGACTCGGTTCGTCCGCCAGTGAAAAGCGCCGATGGCCGGACTGAATTGTACGCCGGCCGGCCGTTGCCGCATTTCAACGAGGTGGATGAATGCGCCGGGTTGGACGGGCTGATGACCTATCGGATTCACCAGGCGATGGGATTGCCGGTGGAGAACACGCTGCACGACCTGCGCTGGGGCGACTGGGACAAAAGCGGCACCACCGATGAATACGTCTGGGTTTTTGAGATCAGCGGCTCCGCGCCGCCTTCCCATTTCGCGCGGGGATGGAAGGATGCCAGCGGCGAACGCCAGCCGCCGATGTATTTCCGCCTCGGTGGCAGCACCATCAAAGGAGTGAGCAAGGCCGGCGAGATCGTCTGGAGCCGCATCTATGTCGAAGGCGACCGCCTGCACATGGATCTCGGCCGTGCCAAGGCGATCGACCTGCCGATGAACGAGACCCAGCGCCGCTGGGATTCCACCACGCCGCACTGGCCGATCATGCACGCCGTCACCTACGGCGTCTCGCGCGACCAGATGATGGCCAAGCACAAGGCCAACCACATCCAGGTGGCCTACGGCGTCAACGAAAAAACCGCCGACGCCGCCATGTGGGCCAAGGCCGCCATGGCCGAGACCCTTGGCATCCGGGTCAACGTCTGCGGTACGCGAAAAAACGGCAAACGCTGGTAAAGTCCGACGTTCCAATACATTGGCTTGCGTTCCATCCGCGCATCGCATCCAATTGAGCGCGTATGTTCGGTTCCCACTTGTCCATATCCGGCGGCATGCACAATGCCTTGATTCAGGCGGAGGAATTTGGTTTTGACACCGTGCAGGTGTTTACCAAGAATCAGCAGCAGTGGCGGTTCGCGCCGTTGACTGATGAGGCGATCGCGCAGTGGAAGGAACAATGCCGGCGGTTGAAATTCGATCAGACCGTCAGCCATGACAGTTATCTGATCAACATGGCCTCGCCGGATGACAAGCTGTGGCGGGCGAGCATCGCGCTGTTCACCGAGGAGCTTCGCCGCTGCGTGCAACTGGGCATTCCCTGGCTGGTGACCCATCCGGGGGCGCACATGGGAAGCGGCGAGGAAACGGGATTGGCGAGGGTGGCCAAGGCGCTGGATATCGTCCACAAGGCCATCGAGGACAAATCGGCAATCACTTGTCTGGAAATCACCGCCGGCCAGGGAACGAGCCTTGGGTATCGGCTCGAACATCTCGCCAGGATCATCGAACTGACGGACGCTCCGGATCGGCTGGGCGTCTGTCTGGATACCGCACATCTGTTCGCGGCCGGATATGATTTTCGCGGCTTGGCCTATGATGACCTGATCAAGCAGGTTGAATCGACCGTTGGCATCGATCGGATCAAGGTTTTGCACCTGAACGATTCCAAAAAAGACCTCGGCAGCCGGGTTGATCGTCACGACCACATCGGCCATGGGACCATCGGGCTGGAGGGTTTCCGCCCCTGGGTGCGCGACAAACGATTCATCAACGTCCCCAAAATCCTGGAAACCCCCAAAGCCCAGCACGAATCCGGCCGGCCTTGGGATGCGGTCAATCTGGAAACCCTTCGAGGACTGATGGCGTAAAGGCGGCGTAATCGAATGGGAATCGCATTCGCTTGACAGTTCGCGGAACGATTCTGATACTTTGCCGACCTTTGATGGAGCTGGACTTGTTGCGGCGCTGGATCATATTGGGCGTGGTGTCGGCCGTGGGTGCGGGATGCGCATCCAACGGCACGGAACCCTCCACGTCGATCGACCATCCTGCTGACAACAAGACCGGACAAACCTCCTCCGCATCGGGCAACAACACGATCATCGCACACGTCGAGGGCGTCAGCATCACACTTGAGCAGTTGCAACAGCCGTTGATGGAAGCCTATGGCTTGAATCTGCTGCTGCGGCTGGCCGAGCTGGACCTGGCCAAATCCGATGCGGCCAAGGCGCAGCTCACCGTCACCGATGCGGACATTCAAAACGAACGCCAGTACATGATCGAGGGGCTGTTCAAGGATGCCCCGCCGGATCAGGACCGAAAACAACTGCTCGAACAGTTCCTGGCACAGCGCCGGATCAGCGCCTATGAATTTGACCTGCTGGTCAGGAGCAACGCCTATCTGCGAAAAATCGCCGAGCCGTTGATCAAAGACAAGATCACCGAAGAAAACCTGCACCAGGCGTTTGGCGTGGTTTATGGCGAAACCGTTCAAATCCGTCATATCCAGTGCGCCAACATGCAGGAGATCGCCGAGGCACAGCGCCGTCTGGCGGCCGGCGAGCCGTTTGAACAGGTCGCCCGCGAACTCAGTCGCAACGAACGCACCGCGCCCCTTGGCGGCGAGGTGTCCCCCTTCAGCCGTGAGCAGGATTTGCCACAAGCCTTTAAGGACACGGCATTTGCGCTCAAGGAAGGGCAGGTTTCCGATCCGGTTTATGCCGACGGCGCCTACCATCTGATCAAGCTCGAAAAGCGATTTGCCCCCAAGGCGGTCAAATTCGAGGATGTGAAGGATAGCCTTCGCAAGCAGCTTTATGATCGTCTGCTTCAGACGGCCATCAACGACTTGCGCGGGCGTATTCGCGATCGAATCGGACGGGAATTGCGGATCGAAGACCCGATTTTGCGCAAACAACTGGCTGAGCAGCTTGAAAAACAGCAATCCGAGCAGAAATCACGCGATCAGGTTCGCCAGGAAATCCAGCAGCAGGCGGAACAATCTCGCAAGGCGGCCACCGAGCCGACCACCGCTCCAACAACGGCCCTCACCACCCAGGAACCGACCCAAACCTCAACGCCCGCCACCGTGCCCGCGCCGGCTACGGCCGAGCATCCGCCGGCTACCAGGTCCGGCGATTGAGCTGGACCATCCTTTCAAAATCTTGCTGTTCGCCTTCAATATCGCCTTTGGGCCGATACAATATAATCTTAACGTGAGAACCATAAACTTATGAGTCAGCAACCTTTTCAAATCAACGTTTCCTCCCGCATTCAGCGTCTTCCGCCTTATTTGTTTGGGCGGATCAACAAGATGAAGTATGAAAAGCGCGTCGCGGGCGTGGACATCATTGACCTTGGGATGGGCAATCCAACCGATCCGACGCCCAAAAGCGTCGTCGAAAAGTTGCAGGAGGCCGCCCTCGATCCGCGCAACCATCGCTACAGCGTCAGCAATGGCATCGCGGGTCTGCGCAAGGAAGTCTCCCGGAAATACCACAAGCAATATGGCGTCGATCTGGACCCTGAAACCGAAATCATCGCCACCATCGGCAGCAAGGAAGGGTTCAGCCATCTGTGCCTGGCGTTGCTTGGGCCGGGCGATACGGCCGTCGTGGGGGATCCGGCGTTTCCGATCCACATCTATGCCGTGGCGATGGCCGGGGCGAACGTGATTCGCGTGCCGCTGGGCAATGACCTGGCGTTTCTGGATCGCGTGGAGAAGGTGATTGAAAACCTGTATCCCACCCCCAAGCTGCTGATTTTGAACTATCCGCACAACCCCACCGCGTTGACGATTGATCCGGGGTTCTGGGAACGGGCGATCGAACTGTGCCGCCGGCATGGGGTGATGATTATTTCGGATTTCGCCTATGGGGAAATCTGCTTTGACGGCTACCAGGCCCCCAGCTTTTTATCGACGCCGGGCGCCAAGGAGGTGGGCGTCGAGTTCACCACCATGAGCAAGAGTTACAACATGGCCGGGTGGAGATGCGGGTTTTGCGCCGGCAATGCCGAGATGGTCAAGGCGTTGGGGACGATCAAGGGATATTACGACTACGGCATGTTCGCGCCGATCCAGATCGCCAGCGTGATCGCCATGCGCGAATGCGAGCAGACGCCGGGTGAACAGGCGGCCATCTACCAGCATCGACGCGACGAGGTCTGCCGCGGGCTGGACAAGCTGGGATGGACGTATGACCGACCCAGGGCGTCGATGTTCGTCTGGGCGAAGATCAATCCGGACCATTTCAAAGCCGACGAAGGGACGATCGACTTTTGCCTGCGGATGATGGATGAGGCCGAGGTGGCGCTGGCCCCGGGCCGGGCGTTTGGCGAGCATGGCGAAGGGTACGTCCGCATCGCGCTGGTCGAAAACGAGCATCGGCTTCGTCAGGCGATGAAAAACCTCGACCGGGCGCTCAATCCGCGCCAACCCAAACCCAAGCGTCAGGCCGCACGGGCCTGATCGGGATTATTCCGAAAATGGCTCCTCGTGGCGGTTCCACGAGTCGTCGATGGGCGGCAGCGTAAACGCATCGGCCGGCAGCCCTTCGTTCATGCGCAACTCGGTCAGGTCGGTGGTGCGGACGGTGGTTTCGTTCGCATCGACCGCCTCGATCCGGGCGGGCATTTGCGTTTGCGGGTCCACCCAGACGTCGATGGAGCTGAATTTACGCGCCAGTTGGGAGCCTTCCTTTGGCGTCAAGGTCAAATGGAGGGTTGCGGCCGGGTCTGTTTCCCTGGAAGCCACCTTCACCACGTCAAACTGCCGGTGAACTTCGGCTTTGTCCTGGCCGATGGGCAGGGGGAAGGGGCCTTCGCCCAGTTTGAGGAGATTCATTTTCTGGCCCGGCTGGAGAACCTGCCGTTTGATCTCGGTTTTACGGCGGTAGTCGCGTTCCCAGAGCCAGCCATTGTCCAGCAGGTAATCGACCTTTTTATCCATCCGGTGGTCGCCGACGGTTTCGGTGTCGAACGAGACCCGGATGCGCGCCTCGCCGGGGGCGGTGCGCTGAAAAAACACTTTGCCCGCGCTGGAGGATGAATCGCCCGAACGGGCATCGGTCTGGGTCAACGTGACATTGGCAACAAAATCCCGCAACTCGTTGCCGCTGTGATCCAGCGCATCGAGAATCTGGTTGATGGAAGAATCGGCATTTAATACCGGCCGGGTCTGCGCATTGGCCGATTGCGTTAAAAAGAGCAGGCAAACCACGACAATCGGACGAAATACAGCGTTCATCGCATTCATTTAGACACCTTTCATTGGCAAAGGCTAGGTATCAGTGGGGGCTTTGTCACGCAGGATTTGAAGCAGATGCAGCAAATCGGGCAGTTGAGCGATGGTGAGGTTGGGTTCGTCGGTAAATGGCCGGGTTTTTCCGTGGCTGAGCCAGATGGAGGGGATGCCGGCACGTCGGGCGGCCAGGACATCGTATTCGCCATCGCCCACCATCCAGGCCTCGGCGGGAGGGACGTTCAGCCGTTCACAGGCCTGCAACAGCGAATGGGGGTCGGGTTTGAAAGGGCCATCTTCGCGGGTGATCAGGACTTCGATGTTCAGGCGGTGGCGGTCGAGGATGATGCGGGCGCAGGATCGGCGGTTGCGGGTGATGATGGCCTGCCCGATGCGCTGATCGTCCAGCCATCGCAGCAGGGATTGGCAACCTTCATTCAACCGGCAATTCCGGGCGGCGAGGTCTTCGTGTCGATGCAGAATGTCCTGCGCGGCCTGCCGGTCGGCGGGGGACATCATCGCCAAAGATTCGAGGATCGGATGGTTGCCGATCCCCATTTCCGCCTTGATGCGCGGAAAGTCCAGCATCGGTTCGGTCAGCGTGCCATCCATGTCAAAAAGGATCGCGCGGGGGAAACGTAAATGAGGAGAGTTCATCTTTGTCATGGTTGTTTATACCGAAATCACAAGTATTTGACAGCCATACGCTTGACATCGTTCTTGAGGGGGTTAGATAATCAACTTGAAGCTCCATGGCGACACCGATTGTACAAATTTTTGAATCGCCCGATTACGAAGCCGAAATTGGGCGGGCGGCCGAACTGTTGGGCAATGGCGGCATTGTCGTTTTGCCGACGGAGACGGTTTATGGCGCGGCGGCGGTGTTGACGCAGACCGGCGCGATGGACCGATTGCGGCGGTTGCGGCCGGGCAGCGAATCAAAACCGCTGACGATTCATCTGGCCGAGCCGGAAGATGCCAGGAAATATCTTGGTCAGGTCAATGAATTGGGCGACCGGTTGATGCGAAAGCTCTGGCCGGGGCCGGTGGGACTGATTTTTGAGGTTCCGGCCGAACGCCGGCGGGAAGTGGCCGCCGGAATCGGCGTGCCGGAGTCGGAATTGTACGATGGGGGCACGATCACACTGCGATGTCCGGATCACGTGGTGGCGACGGATGTGCTGTTGAACGTGGAAGGGCCGGTCGTGGCAACGATGGCGGCGACGGCCGCCGGCGAAGGTTCTTTGCGCGTTTCTGACATCGATCCATCATTGATGGAGCGGTTTGACCTGATTTTGGATGCCGGGATGACGCGATATCCCAAGCCGTCGACCGTGCTGAAAGTGCTGGAGGATCGTTACGAGATCGTTCGCGGCGGTATTTATGATCAGCGGATCATCGAACGGCTGTTGCGCACCACGATTTTGTTCGTCTGCAGCGGCAACACCTGCCGGTCGCCGATGTCGGAGGCGATCGCCCGCCAGATGATCGCACAAAAGCTTGGAGTGAGCGATCAGGCGCTGGATGAGAAGGGGATCTCCGTGCTTTCCGCGGGCAGTTATGCGATGCCCGGATCGCGTGCGGCGGCGCCGGCGGTGGAGGCGCTGCGGGAGATGGGGGCGGATCTGACGCGGCATCGTTCGCGGTCGCTGACGGTCGAATTGATTCATCAGGCGGACGTTATTTTTACGATGAGCCAGAGCCATCAGCAGGCCGTGTTGTCGCTGGTCCCCTCGGCCCGGGACAAGGTGATGCTGCTGGATCCGCATGGGGATATCGAAGACCCCATCGGGGGCGATGTGGCGTTGTATCAGTCATTGGCCGGCGTGTTGCGCGATTTGATCGAGCGGCGGCTGCGCGAAAAGTCGTTGGTGTGAAAGATGAAGATGGATTTTATGACAAAGGTTCAGGTGCGCGAATGAAGATCGCGGTGGCGTGCGATCATCGGGGATACGAAGGCAAGCAGCGCGTGTTGCCTCTGCTGGGCCGAATGGGACACGAAGTCGTGGATTTCGGCTGCGATTCCGCGGCCTCCTGCGACTATCCCGACTACGCCATTCCCGCCGCCCGCGCGGTGGCGCGGGGAGAGTGCGAAGTGGGGATCCTGCTGGACGGCAGCGGCATCGGCATGTCGGTGGCGGCCAACAAAGTGCCGGGGATCCGGGCGGCGCTGGCGCACGATGAAATCACCGCCCGACGGGCACGCGAACACAATCATTGCAACGTGCTGTGCCTCGGGACGGATTTGCTCAGCGAAGATCAGATTCGCCAGATCATCGAAATTTTTCTGGCCACCGGTTTTGCCGATGGCCGGCACGCCAGACGGGTGGAAAAGCTCAGGAAGATCGAAGCGGAAATGTGCCATTTGACGCCATAAAGCGTTATCCCACGGCAACTTGCGGAATTGTCGCGGCACGGGATTGGGCGTGCAGCAATGCGAAGGGGATCAATCGTCCGGCCAGCATCAGGATGCAAAGCGTATAAAGGGCCGGGCCGGTCTGCGAGATGGGGTTGAACGTCAGGCCGGTCAGGCTGAGGGCGGAGATCGCATCAAAGAGCAACCGATCGGCCGGGGTTTGGGGTTGCAGGGCCAGCAGGACCAGCAGCGCAACGCCCAGGATCGCCATGAAAATCGCCGCCCAACCGATGGCCCAGGACAGGCTGAGGTTGACCGGCTGACCACCCCGCAATCGTCTCCAGGCGCGCAACGGTTCGGAGACCATCGTCAGCTTCAAACCTCCGCCCGTCCCGCCCGGCGCGCTGCCGATCATCATCGCGAACATCAGCAGCCATTGCATTGTCCGAGGCAGCGAATAGACCGCATCCAGGGGCAATCCCAGCGAGCGGCTGTTGATGGATGCGGCCGAGGCGGCGGGGAGTTGCTGGCGAAACACCATCTCCATCCCGCCGGACAGCCATTCGACCAGCCAGAATGACAGTAAAAAGAACAAATAGACCAGCGCGCTCATGAACAGGATCGTGCGGCTGTGCCGGCTGATGGGACGGCCTTTTATCCATTGAAACAGTTCCACCCAGACCACCACCCCCACCCCGCCTGCGACCGCCAGGGGCAACAGGATGGCGTGCAATCGCCAATCACCCACCGTCGGGGCCGCCGACAGCACCAGCCCACTGTTGCCCAGCGCGCCCACCCCCAGCATCATTCCATCGGCCGGCCCGCGATCGGGGAACAAGCCCCATCCGGCCAAAAGTGCCGCCGCGATGGCCGCCGACGCGATGGCCGCGATGGCCGAACTGGCGATCTCCAGGCCGGCGATCTTCCGCATCGCAATTCCACCGATCCACAGGGATAAAAACGCACCCCCCAGCACCAGTCCAAAGACGATGGTTTGGCCGGTGATGGCCATGTCGGCGATCCGAATGGTGGCCGGAAAACCGCACAGCGTCGCCGCGTTGACCGCGATGAAAAACGCCCGGTCCGGTGTCAGCGCTGCCGATCGGCCGGAAATTTCCGGCCGGGCGAGGGCCACGGCGCCCAGCGCGATCAAAAGCAGATAGGCGCCGCCCAGGATCGCGATCATGGAACTGTCGGATTTTGCGAGCTTCGCGGGTGGCGATCCCATGGAATTATTTGTGGTAGACCTTGCCCGGATCAAACGCTTTTTCGGCGATGATTTTCCAGTCGGTCTTGTCGGGCTGGTATTGGCGATAGAAGCAGCTTCGATATCCTTCGTGACAGGCCGCGACATCCTGTTTGGCCACGATCAGGACCACGTCACGATCGCAATCGGTCAGCAGACGCTGGACGTGCTGAAGATGGCCGCTGCTTTCACCTTTCTGGGCGAGCCGGCCGCGGCTGCGGCTGTAAGTGTGGACGGTTCCGGTTTCGAGGGTCTTTTCCAACGCGGCCCGGTTCATCCATGCCATCATGAGGACTTGACCATTGTCCGCATCCTGTACGATGGCTGGGATCAGGCCGTTTGAATCGAATTTGAGCGAATCCAGTTGGGCGTTCATGTCGTATTTCTCTGCCTTTGCGTGGGGTTTGTCAATCGCGCGGGTTCGTGCTTGACTTGCCACCTGTCGCCCGTAGCATCCATCGGAATCAACCAGGAGTCTTGATGAGCGTGAAAACCGTCGATCAGATTGAAGTCAGGGGCAAGGCCGTTTTGATGCGAGTGGATTTCAACGTGCCGCTGGACAACGGGAAAATCACCGATGACCGGCGGATCACGCAGGCGTTGCCGACGATTCGCAACGTCCTGGATCGTGGTGGCCGATTGATCCTGATGTCGCACCTGGGCCGGCCCAAGGGAGGTCCGGAGGCGAAATATTCGCTGCGGCCGGTGGCCGTACGGCTGGGAGAGTTGCTGGGTCAAAACGTGCGATTTGCCGACGATTGCATCGGGCCGGCCGTGGAACAGGCGGCTTCGCAGTTGAAAGATGGCGAGGTTCTGCTGCTGGAGAATCTGCGGTTTCACAAGGAAGAAGAAAAGAACGACCCCAATTTCAGCCGCCAGCTCGCCAAACTGGGAGACATTTACATCAATGATGCGTTCGGCACCGCGCATCGCGAACACGCCAGCACGTTTGGCGTGCCGCAGTTGCTGGCGGGCAAGCCGCGCGGCATCGGGTTTTTAATCCAGAAGGAATTGAAATTTCTGGGCGAGGCGATTTCCAATCCCAAGCGGCCGTTTGTCGCGATCCTGGGCGGGGCCAAGGTTTCGGACAAGATCAACGTCATCGAACGGTTGCTGGAAAAAGCCGATACGCTGCT
The DNA here is from genome assembly GCA_020853095.1 of Phycisphaerales bacterium. Classification (GTDB taxonomy): domain Bacteria; phylum Planctomycetota; class Phycisphaerae; order Tepidisphaerales; family Tepidisphaeraceae; genus JADYZN01. Next base: position 61,217 of record JADYZN010000038.1, read on the forward strand.
GATCGGCGGGGCGATGGCCTACACCTTTTTTCTGGCCCAGGGAAAGAAAGTCGGCGGGTCATTGGTTGAACCGGACAAGGTGGAACTGGCCAAGAAGCTGCTGGAAAAGGCCGCCGGCAAGATTCAACTGCCGGTGGACACGGTGATCGCCAGCGAGATGACCGACACCGCCCAGACGCGGGTCGTCGAAGGGGACATTCCCGACGGCATGGAAGGTTTCGACATTGGGCCAAAGACCGTGGAACGGTATCGGGGCCGGATCGCCAATGCCAAGACGATCATCTGGAACGGGCCGATGGGCGTCTTTGAGAAAAAGCCGTTTGCCGCCGGAACCAAGGCCATCGCCGAGGCGGTCGCCGCCATTACCGGCCAGGGGGCCATCACCATCATCGGCGGGGGCGACAGCGCGGCCGCCATTGAACAAATGGGCCTTGGTGACAAAGTCAGCCATGTTTCCACCGGCGGCGGCGCGAGCCTGGAATTTCTGGAGAACGGGCATTTTTCAACGCTGGATATTTTGCGGGGGTGAGGGATGCGAATTGACCCGTTCACCTCGACAGCGCCGCAGATTGCCGCGTCGATTTTGTCGGCCCGTTTTGAGCGGTTGGCCGATGAGATCGGCGAGGTGTTGAGCGGCGGCGCCGATTTTCTGCACCTGGACATCATGGATGGGCATTTCGTGCCCAACATCAGCTTCGGGCCGGCCGTGACGGCCGCATCGCGTCGATCGACCGATCGCTATCTCGATGCGCACCTGATGATCACCGATCCGTTGAAATACGCCCCGCCACTGGTCAAGGCGGGGGCGAATGGGATCACGTTTCACGTCGAGGCGGCCGAGCACCACGGCGGGGCGGTGGCGGTGGCCAGGGAGATTCGCAAATTGGGCGTGCGCGTGGGGATCACGCTGAACCCGGCCACGCCCGTGGAACGGATTTATCCCGCTCTCGACGAGGTGGACCTGGTGCTGATCATGAGCGTGAACCCGGGTTTTTCGGGCCAGCATTTCATTCCCGAAGCGCTGGAAAAAGTCCGCGCGGTTCGTCCAAAATTGCGAGCCGATCAACGGCTGGAGATCGACGGGGGGGTCAAGGCGGACAACATCAAATTATGCCGCGATGCGGGGGTGGACTGGTTCGTTGTGGCCAGCGCGATTTTCGACGCATCAGATCGGGCAAAGGCGATTGATGAATTGCGCGGACAACTGGGCCGGCATCAGGATTGAACGTGTCGCAGGTTGCCGGCGGCGATGGCCAGTTCGACGAACATCCTCACGCCAACCGGCATCGCCGAATCCGTGAAATCATACCGGTCACTGTGCAGCGGGGGGTAGATGGACAGATGGTCTGGCCGCACGCCCAGAAGAAAAAAGCATCCTGGAATCTGTTGCAGATAATAGGAAAAGTCCTCGCCCCCCATGGAGGGTTTCGCCACCGGCAGATAGCGGTCGTTCCCCAGCACCTGCCGGGCCGTATCGGCGACGAAATCGGCGGCGGCCGGGTCGTTGATCGTGCAGGGATACCCTTCCGTCCAGGCCAGTTGCACCCGGCAATCGTTGGCCCGCGCGATGGCGGAGACGCGGCGTTCCATGGCCTGTCGAACCTGCTGTCGTGTTTCCTCGTTGAGCGTGCGGGCGGTTCCTTCGATGGTCGCGGTGTCGGGGATGATGTTGACGGCCGTGCCGCCGTTGATCTTGCCAATCGTCAGGACGGCCGATTCGGTGGGATCGATCTCGCGGCTGACCAGTTGTTGCAGATTCACCACGGCTTCGGCGGCGGTGACGATGGGGTCGCGCCCCAGGTGCGGATAGGCCCCGTGACATCCGCTGCCGATGAAGGTGATGGAAAAATTATCGGTTGCCGCCAGCAGCGCCCCCGGTCTTGTGGCGATGATCCCCGCCGGCAGGCCCGGCCAGCCGTGCAGACCGAAGATCGCGCCGACTTTTGGTCCCAGTCTCCCATCCAATACGCCCGCATCCACCAGTCGATAGGCCCCGCCGCCCCCTTCTTCGGCCGGTTGCCAGATCAATTTGACGCAGACCGGCAGTTCCTGTTCCATCTTCTTGAGCATCGCGGCGACACCCAGCAGGATCGTGGCGTGCCCATCGTGACCGCAGGCGTGCATCATGCCGGGGTTGGTGCTGGCATAAGGCAGGCCGGTCTGTTCGATGATCGGCAACGCATCGATGTCGGCCCGCAGCGCGATGCACGGCTTGGCCGGGTCGCCCAGCGTCGCCACCGTGGCGGTGGGGGCATCCGGCACGCCGGCGATGAAGGGAATTTGCTGGTCCGCCAGTTCCTGGCGGATCAGTTCGGCGGTGGCAAATTCTTCGTACCCGATTTCAGGGGTCTGATGGAGCCGATGGCGAAGGCCGATCAGATGATCCAGATGCTGGTCGATGCGTTGGCTGATGGTGCTGTTCATGGCCGATTCAGGCTAACCCGGTTGCATCCCAGGGGCAAGCGGAGGCGGGAAATCAGAGGATTCGGGCAGGGCGCGGAAAGCCCCAGTCGGCGGCGAGGCTGTCGGCGGCCAATTCGGGGTCTTCCTGATCGGTTCGGCCGCGATTGCGCAGGTGGGCGTGTGCCAGTTCGTGGGCGATGATGTATCGGGCAAAGGCGGCGGATCGAAACAGCAGAGTTCGCTTCAATACCACCGACCGACTCGGCAATCCCCGCCCCGGAGAGGCCACCGGAATGCTGGAGGCGCGGGTGGGATCATAATCGGCCAACAGAAAGGCCGGGTCGCCCACCAGATCATCGCGCACCGAAGCCGGAAGGCGCGCAAAAACCGCGGCCACGTGCGCGTGAATCTCCTCGTCCAGATTGAACCGTCGCAGCCAACGGTGCAGTTCGACCGACATCGCCGGATTGTAGGGGGGTTGTTCATCCGGTTCCAATGGTTCGCGCGAGCGTTGCAACGTCCATCGAACCGGCCGACAATGCGCCCTGCATGAACCCATCCGAACCGAAACGATCATCACTGGCACTGGCCATCGAAACCTCCGGCCGAATCGGTTCGGTGGCGCTGATGGATCAGGAGCATTTGCTGTCGGAACAATCGTTTTCGCACGGCCTGATGCACGCCGCACAGCTTGTCCCGCTGATCGACCGGATGTTGATGGAAGCGGGAAGGGGGGTTGATGCGATCGAAACGGTCTATTTTTCACACGGTCCCGGCTCATTCACCGGGCTTCGGATCGGCGCCACCCTGGCCAAGACGCTGGCCTTTGCCAAAGATGTGCGAATTGTGACGGTTCCGACGTTGCGCATCCTGGCGGAAAACGCGCCGGAACAGGCGAAAGACCTGATTGTCGTACTGGATGCCAAACGGGGGCAGATTTTCACCGCACGGTATCGGCGGGATCAAACCGGATGGGTGGAGGTGGAGCCGGCCCATCTCGACACGCTGGCCGACATGCTGGGACGCGCTCCGAGGCCGGTTTATCTGTTGGGCGAAGGAATCGCCTATCACGAACAAGTTATTCCATCGGATGACCATTCCATCATCCGCACCGCGCCGGGACTGTGGCAGGCCCGCGCGGCGGTGGTGGGGCGGTTGGGCCGATCGCTGGCTTTGCGGGGGTGTTATGCCGAGGCGGATGCCTTGCAGCCGCTCTATATTCGACCTCCCGAAGCCGAGGAAAAATGGGATGCCCGGATGGCGGGCGGAAAAAACTAAACCTTTCCGCCGTCAATGACAATATAATATTGGTCGATGCGTTTTATCTGATGTTTGCGGGAGCGAACGACCGTTTTGCCCTGCTCCGGTGGGCGGATCCATATGGCCAGACTTCACTTGCAACTGCGGCCTTTTGAACCGACCAACGGCGACCCGTTTGATTCCATCAAAGCGGCGCATCTCCTGAATCGGGCAGGGTTTGGAGGAACAAAACAGGAAATCGACAAGGTGGTCGAAGCCGGCCCACTGGAGGCGGTCGAGCGGTTGTTGGATTTTCCGGATGAGGGAATTGAACAACAGGACCCCGATGGCGGCCCGAACCTTTCATCCATTGAGGAATATCCGCGCAACTTCCGTGAAGTGGTTCGGATGTTCAAGGACAAATCCCCCCTGGAACGCAAGGAGCTGCGACAAAAGCTCATCAAGGCCAACATCCAGGCGCTCCAGCAGACCGGCATGTGGTGGCTGAACCAGATGGTGGATGGCCCTCATCCGTTGCATGAAAAACTGACGTTGTTCTGGCACGGCCATTTCACCACCAGCGCGCGGGATGAACGCAGCGCCTGGCTGATGTGGCGGCAGAATGAATTGCTGCGGGCCAATGCGGCGGGGAATGTCTACCAGTTCGTCCGCCGGATCTCGCGCGACCCGGCCATGCTGGATTATCTGAACAACAATCAGAACCGCAAAAAACATCCCAACGAAAATTACGCCCGCGAATTGATGGAACTGTTCACGCTGGGCATCGGCCATTACACCGAGCGGGATGTCATCGAGGGGGCACGCGCCTTCACCGGCTGGAGCCACGATGGCGACGATTTCGTGTATCGAAAGAAAGACCACGACACGGGCCAGAAGGTTTTTCTGGGACGGACCGGCAATTTTGACGGCGACGACGTCATCGACATTATTTTTTCGCAAAAGGCCTGCGCGCCGTTCATCGTCGGAAAATTGTTCCGCTTTTTCGCCTACGACGATCCCGATCCCTACGTGATCGAATCGCTGGCGGATGTTTTGCGCGACAACAAGTTTGAACTGCGGCCGGTGATCAAGACGATCCTGACCAGCAAGGCGTTTTACAGTCCGCAGGCGATCGGCTCGCAGATCAAGTCGCCGGTGCAACTGCTGGCCGGCACGGTTCGCCTGCTGGATGTGCCGATGCCGAACATGCCGCTGGTGTACGGGGCCTTGTCCGAGATGGGACAGGTTCCGCTGATGCCGCCCAACGTGAAAGGATGGCCTTCCGGGCGCGCGTGGATCAACACCAGCACGTTGCTGATGCGATACAATTCAGGGGTTTATCTGGCCGGCGGCGCGGTGCCGATGGTTCGCAGCGGCCTGCGCGGCGGCGGGCGGGCCGGCCCCACTCGCGGCGGCGAATTTCGACCGCTGGCCCAAAGCCCGCCCGAAGAACTGGTCGATTACTGGCTGAAACGTTTGATTCCCCGGCCGGTTGAGGATGACAAGCGCGAACTATTATTGAAATTGCTCAAGGATGAAGGGGTCAACGTCTCCACGGTGCGCCGAATGGTGCAATTGATCGTGTCGATGCCGCAATACCAGTTGTGCTGAAAGAGGTTGTATGAATTCGCCATTAAGCACCCGCCGGTTGTTTTTGCAAAAAGGTCTGGCCTTGTTGGCGGCCGCGCCGACGATCCCCTCGTTTCTGGATCGGACGATGATGGCATTGGCCGATCCGCTGGATGTCAAGCGCGTGCAGCAACCCACCGGCAGGGATGGCCGCATCCTGGTGATCGTCCAGCTTTCCGGCGGCAACGATGGTTTGAACATGGTCATTCCATACGCGGATGATGCCTATCATCGCGTTCGGCCCGGCCTGGCGCACAACCCCGACACGGTGCTGAAGATCAACTCGTACATGGGATTGCATCCAAATCTCGCCCCGCTGAAGTCGTTGTATGACGATGGCAGGATGGCGGTGGTGCAGGGAGTTGGATATCCGAACCCCAACCGTTCGCATTTCCGTTCCATGGACATCTGGCACAGCGCCGCCCCTGAGATCGAACACCCCACCAGCGGATGGCTGGGCCGTTATTTTGACAACAGTTGCAGCGGCGTCGATCCTCACGTGGGCATCAGCATTGGCGAAACCATGCCGCTGGCGATGATGGGCCAGCGCATCACCCCGTTGTCCTTTGATCGGCCGGAAACGTATCGCTATCGCGGGGCGGACACCAGGACATACCTGGAGCTGAACCGGCAGGATGATGCGCCCGCCACACAACCCGCCACCCGCGCTGCCAATTCACGCCGGCCGGCCGAGCCGGCGACCGAATCATCCGAAATTGAATTTCTCAGCCGCACGGCGATGGATGCCCAGCTCTCCAGCGACCAGATTCTCAAAGCCGCCGGCCAGCATAAAACCAAAGCCACCTATCCCGGCGGTGAATTCGGCAATGCCCTGCGAACGGTGTCGGCGCTGATCGCCGGCAACCTGCCGACGCGCGTCTACTACGTCAGCCTGGGCGGGTTTGACACCCATGCCGGCGAACGGGGCCGCCACGATCAGTTGATGAATCAACTGGGGCAGGGTCTGTCGGCATTCAACGCCGATCTGCGTGAACAGGGCAACGAGGATCGGGTGCTGGTGATGACGTTCAGTGAGTTTGGCCGCCGGGTGGAACAAAACGCCAGCGGCGGAACCGACCACGGGGCGGCCGCCCCGATGTTCATCGTCGGCGGGGGCGTGCGGCCGGGCGTGGTGGGACGGCATCCCTCCCTGACGGACCTCGATCGAGGCGATTTGAAACACAACGTCGATTTTCGCGCCGTCTATGCCACGTTGCTGCAAAACTGGCTGCAATCCCCCAGCAAGCCGATCCTGGGCCAGCAATACAAGCTGTTGGACCTGGTCAAGGCCTGAATAAGCAATTCCGCGTGGTTTGGCCCCGCACGGGGCGGCGCTTTGGCAGTTTTTACATAGACGAACCTCGATTTCACCGATAGAGTATATATATGGATGAGGCGTATGCGGGCAGACGCACGCCTCGCGCGGCCAATCCGCCGCCAACCTACGGATCACCGCGGGACAGACCTCGCGGGTGTCCGGCGTCCGGGCCAAGCCCGGCGTGAAGGGGTTCCGCATAAGGCGGGAAATCCCACCCGAACGAGCCAGGCTCGAACGCGGCCCAGTGGCAATGAGGCCCGGACCGCGATTGTGGACGATTGGCATTTTGCCGGTCGTAGCCGTTCGGAGATTGTTGTACCGTCGCTCCTCGCACGGTGGCTAGGACGGCGTTCAACCAGCTCCCATCGACCGCCCCGGCCGCTCATGCCACGCCCAAGACCGGTCGGGCAATCATTCCCCATCGGTCGAGTTCTTTTGAAATATCGTGATTCGGATGCGCCCACCCGCCCCAGGCTGGTTTGCGTGTCATAATAATATCGGAGGCTCGACGGATCCGACCCTCCATTTGACGGAGAAAAACCATGACCAAATCCAACCCGCTGACGAGCATCATCGACCGCCGACTGGATGCGACGCAGTATCGCGAACAGCATTGGGAGGGGTCGTTCTGGGATTATCTGGACGTCGTGATGGACCAGCCGGCCGCGCTGCGCAATGCGTTTCAGCGCGTCTACGACATGATCCTCAGCTACGGTTCCGAGCCGTTCACGCAGTTCAAGCAGGAATTGATCCGCTATAAATTTTTCTCCGACCCGATCGACAACGGCGCCGATGCGATCTTCGGACTTGAGCGCCCGTTGATGCAACTGGTCGATTTTTTCAAATCGGCCGCGCAGGGATATGGAACCGAACGGCGCATCCTGCTGCTGCACGGGCCGGTGGGATCGAGCAAATCGACCATGGCCCGCCTTCTGAAAAAAGGGCTGGAGCATTATTCCCGGTCGGATGCCGGAAAGGTGTACACCTATTCCTGGCGATTGCCCCGGCATCGCGGCGGCAACGACGGCGGCGAGGAGTTTCTCCCCTGCCCGATGCACGAGGAGCCGCTGCTTCTGGTCCCGCGCGAAGCCCGCGCCGAGGTGCTGGAGGCCATCAATGACAAACTGCCCGAAGGGCGAAAGGTGCGGTTGTACGGAGAGGCGTGCCCCTTCTGCCGAAAAATCTACGCCGACCTGATGGACGAATATGATGGGGACTGGCGCAAAGTGATGGACCACGTGAAGGTGAAGCGCATGATCCTGTCGGAAAAGGACCGCCGCGGCATCGGCACGTTCCAGCCCAAGGATGAAAAGAACCAGGATTCCACCGAGCTGACCGGGGACATCAACTATCGAAAAATCGCCGAATTTGGGTCGGATTCGGACCCGCGCGCGTTCAACTTCGACGGCGAATTGAACATCGCCAACCGGGGCATCGTCGAGTTCATCGAGGTGTTGAAACTGGACGTGGCGTTTTTGTACGACCTGCTGGGCGCCAGTCAGGAACATCTCATCAAGCCCAAGAAATTCGCGCAGACCTACATCGACGAGGTGATTCTCGGCCACACCAACGAGCCGGAATACAAGAAACTGCAGGGCAACGAAATGATGGAGGCGTTTCGCGACCGCACCATCAAGATCGACGTGCCCTACAACATCCGGCTGGACGATGAGATCAAGATTTACATGAAGGATTTCGGGCCGGAAAAGGTCAAGGGAATGCACATCGCGCCGCACACCATCGAGGTGGCGGCGATGTGGGCGCTGTTGACCCGGCTGGCCGAACCCAAAAAAGCCGGCATCAGCAAGCTGCAGAAACTCAAGCTCTACAACGGCAAGAGCATCCCCGGATTCACCGAGGATTCGATCAAGGAACTCAAGGAGGAGGCCCCGCGCGAAGGAATGCAGGGGATCAGCCCGCGTTACATCCAGGACAAGATCTCCAACGCGCTGGTCAGCCACCAGGCGCAGCTCGACAAGGCGATCAACCCGTTCATGGTGATGAACGAGCTGGAAGAGGGGCTTCACCATCATTCGCTGATCACCGATGAGGAATTGAAAAAGGAATACAAGGAGCTTCTGGCGGTGGTGCGGGAGGAATACGAGGACATTCTCAAGGCCGAGGTGCAGCGCGCCATCAGCGCCGACGAGGATGCCATCAAGCGTCTGGCGGCCAACTACATTGAAAACGTGCGGGCGTACACCCAGCACGAGCGGGTGCGCAATCGCTACACCGGTCGCGATGAGGACCCCGATGAACGGCTGATGCGGTCGATCGAGGAGAAGATCGACATCCCCGACAGCCGCAAGGATGATTTCCGTCAGGAGATCATGAATTACATCGGGGCCTTGGCGCTGGACAACCGTAAATTCGAGTACAACACCAACGCCCGGCTGCTCAAGGCGCTGGAGCTGAAACTCTTTGAGGATCAGCGCGACACGATCAAGCTGAAAAATCTGGTCAGCTCGGTGGTGGACGATGAAACCCAGCAGAAGATCGACGTCGTCAAGCAGCGGCTGATCAAGTATTTCGGTTACAACGAAACCAGCGCCACGGACGTGTTGAACTATGTCGCCAGCATTTTCGCCCGCGGCGACACCAAGCAGGATGAATAGCGTTGATAAGCCCCGCCCGTGGGACTGGACGACGCATTGGCGTGTGAATCAATGGATGGAGCGTGCTGGTGAGACCGATGAAACGATCCGCGTTGACGCTGGTGGGGCTGGGATTGGCCGGCGCCCTGTTCTTCTGGCTGACCGACCCGCGCTACGGCCTGCTGCAAGGCTCTGCCGCCACGATCACCGACCGCGCCAACGATGCCTCCATCGGAACCATCGTCGGCGTGGCGGGTTCGGTGCTGGTGTTGATCATCGGATTGGTCCTGTCCACCCGTCGGATGACGTAGAATATGATGAATAGAGCACGGGAATGGCATTCGAAATTCTTGGTCCTGTTCGAGAGGTTCAAGTCATCGCGTCGGGCCGAGGCATTCGTGTCCTACGCCGACTGAACCGACGTTATGGAAAAGGACGATGGCGAAAATTGAAAGGCATCGCGTTGGTGAAAACACGGGCAAATGAAACATTCGAAGCGGAAATTCACTGGTATGAGGCACACGGCATTGGCAAACACGAGTATAAAATCAAAGGGCCGGCGCGGTAGCGAAACATATCCGCAATATGCGGTATGCATCAGCAACGACGGCAACGAGGCATCGCTCGATCTGGGCAGGATTTACCAGGTCGTCAGGCCGTGCACGGGAGATCCTTCGTCAATGTTGCGCGTGATTGACAATGAAGGTGAGGATTATTTGTTCAGTCGATCGCAATTTGTACCGGTCGAATTGCCGGCAAGGGCAAAAAAAGCGATCGCCGCC
>JADYZN010000039.1 GCA_020853095.1 Phycisphaerales bacterium
AACAGTAAAATCATGACCATCAAGCGGAAGTGCTGCGGCTTCCGAAGCATGGAAAACTTCAAAACCGCCATCTATTTCCACTGCGGCGGACTGGATTTGTACCCACTGTGATTCCGGAAGGACCAAAAAAAGATGCATGTGACCAGGAAGAACTGTCCAACCATCGTCAAGCCGACGATCGTCAGCAGACGAATGGGCAGCGAACGGCAGGAACTTTCCGCCAGAAGCGTATGATTCATGGATCAATATGGTTACGCCGCGCCCATGGTCGATGAGAATAATTGATCAATCATCCCGCGGGCGGCTTCGACAACGGTTTCGAGCGCGCCGGGGGCAAGTTTGGCCCAATAAGTCACGTCGGAGTTGGTCTGATGGCCGTCCCTTGTCGTTGCATCCAGGGTGGGCAGATACCCGATGTAATGAGACGCCATGTGGGCAACCTGCACGTACCTGGCCGGCGATTGAACCTTGATGGCGAGCTGGCCCTGGACGAACGGTTCGCCCGGCAGACCGACGACGGCCAGGTCGCCGATGCGGAAGACCTGAATCTCATAATTGAAGGTCGGCGACCGTTGTTTGTCGATCTCCACGCAGCGGGTGGAGGCGGCGCGGAACCACGCGGGATCGACGCCACTGCCATCGTCGCGCCAGGGCGGCTGAGGATTCTCGGATAAAATCCGTTGCACCTCGGCCGAACGTTGCGGCGGGATGTCGCGGTACGGCAGCGAAACGGTGCGCGAAATGCATTCCACCACGCCGCCGGAAGCGTATTGCATCTGCTTGAGGATTCTGTCGGTGACATCCGCCAATGCCGATCCCATGCGGCGATGGTCCGGCTTGAAATCCGGATTATAAGGATGCCAGCCGGTGATATTGCCGCACGCCCCGTTGATCACCATGGGCAGACAATCCGCTCCCGTCCTGCTTATCATCTGTTCGCACCAGACGCCGCACCAATCGGATGAGGCCGCTTTCCAGTGATGCGGACGCTGCTTGAATACCAGCGACGGGTGGCACGTGTGATGCAGGAGAAGACCCTGGATGTGACCTTCCGCACGGATACTCATCACCCCGACTTCCGGATCGATCGGCCCTTCGAGGTAAGCAAGCGTGGCGTGGCCCAGCGGCTGATAGTCATCACCATGCTCTCCGTACCAGCCCGGCGTGATCGTCCGATCAGGATGATCCCGGTCCACCGCCCGGCAGTTGAAAGTGAAGTCTCCCAGCATTCCGCGCCCATAACCCAACTCCACCGGCCGCAGATTCCTCCCCGCCTGGATGCCCGCCTCAATCGCCCTGGGGACCACAAATCGCGTATAGCGGTCCTCCGTCCCGCGCAGATACTCCACTTCCGGGCCGCCTTCGATCGGAAAAGTCGTCGGCAGCATGAAATATCCCATGCTCGGCGCCGAATGCGTCTGCGTGGCGCAGATCAGCACCGCGGATGGCTCGATCCCCAGCGCCTCGGCCACCGCCTGGCGCACCTGCCGGCTCCACGGCTCCATCACCACGACCAAATCCAGCGAAATGATGCAAATCCGCCGCCCGCCGGCCTCGAACACCGCCGCCGTCGCATAGAGCCGATCGAGAATCTCCCGCGCCGGCCGATGCACTCCCGCTCCGTCCCCCGCCAGATGCGTGCCAAGTTCGGGCGTGATGTCCACCCTGGACGATCCGTATAAAATGGCGTTGTTCACCGGCATGGTCTGTCACCCTTATCGTTCGTTTTTTGCACACCCTCATAACATCGCGAAGCGTAACCCAGCCCGCACAGGATGCGCCAAGAGATGGTTCACAGAACGACACATAAAATGCGCACGCCCGCAAGCACGATATTCAACCCGCCGTCGACGGCCGATCCTCTTTCCACGCCTCGGCGATGCGCTGAAGGTCCTCCATGGGGATCAGCACGGTGCTCCGCGCGGCATTGGACGCCCAGTTGAGCATGAAGCGCTCGGCGAAGAAAATACACGGCACCCCGATGGCCCGGCTGCCCATGGTATATCGCAACCACAGGTCATAATCGGTGTGAATCCAGTTGTCCGCGTCGATCACCTTGCCCGGCAGCGCCGCCCGCGACAAATCCGCCCGTGCCCGCATGGTCTTGAAAATATCCGCCGTGAAGACGCCCAGATCGTGCAACCGCACCATGTCAAAAGTGTCATGAAAATAAGGGTGTACCGTGCTGCTGGAGATCAGGGCGTCGGGCTTGGCGGATTTCGCCGCGTCAAAAATCTGCTTTTGAAGCCGGTAGAGCAATTCCACGCCCGCGCCTTCGCCATACTGTCGAAGATCGCCTTGTGGTTGATCAAACTCGAACGACCCGCCAAAGCCTTTGCCGCCGCAAGGACGACGGTACGACGGGCAGTACGCCAGTTGATCGATCTTGAATCCGTCGGCGTCATACCCCCGCGGGCTGATTAACTCATCCACCCATCCGGCAATCCGTGCCATGTATTTTGGATTGGTCGGATCGGCCGTCAGTTTATGTTCCCCCGCGAAAATGCATAGTTCATCGTCCAGTCCATCCCATAGCCACGTCGCCAGCCACAGAAGCACGCGGCGTCCCTTCTCGTGCTGGCGGCGGATAAAGCCGCGCAAATCGGGCCAGCGAATCCAATCCGGCTGCCAGACGCCCGCCGGTGACCAGCCGTAATCAATCAATACGGTTCCAATCGGAACGCCCGCCTCCTCAAGCCGCTTGATCCACCGCTCATACAAACCCTGCGTGCAATAGGCGACCGCCCGTGGCTCCGGACCTGGCCCTTCCAGGTGCATCGACATCGTGACCTGATCGCCCCACCCGCAATAAATCGGCCTCGACCACCACGATGGCGTCGGCTCAAGGGGCTTATACGCCCGCGGATAGGCCTGCGACAGCCCCCGCGCCAGCAACTCATGCCGTGTTTCACCCTGTCGTCCTGAAAACAAGCGCAGACGAACGTGCGGCAGCGCCCGCCCGGGCGGCGTTTGCCTTTCCAAATCAAGCTTCACGGTGACACCCGACTGATCCACCATGAACGTCACGTCGTTCCAGCGATGCCATCCCGCATCGGCGTCGATCGCCACCAATGCTTTTTGTTCGCCATTCTCAACGACAACCGCGTAGGGCGGCGGTGAAAAACGCGATCCGCTGTCTTGCGTGATCTTCGGGCCGATCACGATTTCCTTTGGAACCGGCCAGGGTTCGGTGCGATGACTCATGGAAGGACTGGGGTTCCACACCGCCGTGGCCGTAAAACCGATCTCTTTTACCGTCAATCCCCACTTCAATCCCTCTTCCATCGGGATGCATTGAACTTCATTCATTTAAGTAACCTTATCTGGCAACCGGTTAAACCAAGGGCATTGGACTTTATCTTGATTTATATCATGCCTTCGTCCTTATTTCGTTCCTTCGCCGAATGATGGACATCGACCACGTGAGGATCGCCAGCGCGACAGCGCTCGGCTCGGGCACTCCATAAACCGGCCGGGCGCCCATGGTTCCCCCATCACTGGCCCCGTTGGCGATCTGCGCCGACACCGAGGGACTCAGATACATGTAATACGGGCTGTTGGGATCGGTGGAGTAAAAAAGAGGATTCACGTTGGTCAGGCTGCTCGAACGGGACACCCAGCCGGTGGTGGTCCCCTCGTCATTGCTCCAGAAGGCGCTGTTGGCAATCGAGTTTGTGGGCGTGCCGCTGGTCAACAAATCCCATGAAGAATCCACGCCTGTCACCCCGTACGTCTTGTTGTCCACAAACAGGGAATCTTTGATCGTCACGTTCGGCAGGGCCTTGTTCATCGTGATGCCGCTGAAGGTGTTGCCGTACATCGTGACGTTTTCGATTGTAGCGCTGACATCCGAATTGACGTCCGCCAGGTTGCCGGTTCCTCCGTTCACCCAGAACTGGATGCCGCTGCCGCCGTTGGCATTGATGATGCTGTTTTTGACCGTTATGTTCTGAAGCACCATGTCGGGTTCATACGGTTCAAAATCAATGCCGCACTTGGGCCAGGTGCCGCTGGTGTTGAGAATCGTCGCGTTGTCGATGGTCAAACCGTTGACGCTGGTGACACTGATCCCCTGGCGATAGTTGTTGTCGAACCTCACATCCTTGATCAGCACATCCTGCGAATAACCGCCGTTGGGTCCGCCCCATCCATCAACGTGGACGGCGTCGCCGCCGGTGTCCTTGATGGTCAGGCCTTTGACCTGAAAATCGCTGACGTGATACAAACTGATGCCCATCCGGAATTCACTTGCCTGATATGGGTATTGTGTGTAATCATCCTTGCGCATCTGGAGCGTGGCGCCATATCCGATCATGTTGACGTTGGAGACATCTCCCGCAGTAAACAGGCTGTCGTTGGTACCCCTAAACGCCCCCTGCTTGGCCGCCACCACCGTACCGCTCTCAAACTGGATCGTCTGGTCGGATTTGGTGAGGCTGATCGGCGTGATGTTCCAAGGTGTCCCCATGTTGGGAACCCAGACGTTCTGGCCGGTGTTGATGGCCGCCTGCAACGCCGCCGTCGCGTCAGTGGCATTATAACCGCCCCCGTACGTCGCCGCCGAGGCGTCAATAAATCCCTGCGGCGCGGCCGCCGGGGCCACCGCCGAGCCGGCCAGGATGATGATAACGCCGGTCAGTAAACCAATCCCACGACCAATCCGTTCCGGTTGTAAATCATGTTGAGGTCGCATGTAACCCGCTCCGATCCGCTGCTGTGGTGTGACAATCCCCCTGCCGGCGCTCCATGTGGAGCGACGGAAAGGGAAATGGACCCTGTTTTTAAGTGAAAACCGCCTCTTTAACCCCTCCCCCGGCGCACACTCATCGTGCAGCCGGGGGAGGGGATCAGAGGGCAGGCGACCAGCTTATGCCTGTTGCTTACGCCGGATCATCAGCAGTCCACCCAGGCCCAGCAGCGACAACGATGCCGGCTCCGGAACCTCGGTGAAGGACTGGTGATACCCAAGCTGATTATCGCTCAAGACCCCGCTGGAGATGCGGATGTCGTCGTAATAGGCGCCGCTGTTGGCGAGCACCAGATTCGTCCATGAGTTGGTGCCAGGACCTGCGGCGGTGATTGCGGGGATATTGCCTCCCGTGGTCAACGAGCCAATATGCAACAGGACTCCGCCCGTTTGACTGTTCTTAAGATACATGTCGAGCTTCCTGGTCGGCTGGTCATAGGTCAGCGCCAGGTAGTTCCACTCTCCAGCCAAAACGGGTGATGAGCCAGAGATCGCATTGCCCCACCCACCGTTGTCGGCAATATACCCGCCGCCAGCGGTAAAATTATTCGTGCCATCAGTCCTCCGTCCCACGTACCATTGCGCCTGGTTGTACATGCTATGATCGTTAAACTCGTATCCAACCTGCCCGAAAAACATCAATACATCCGCCGGAGAGTTATCGAAAGGTTTCATCCACCCCTCAATGGTGTAGGAACCGTCGAGAAAACTGAGCGCGGGGCTGTTGGCCGACAGGATGGCGCCACTGTTGGCGCTCACCTTGACGCTGTGGTTATTGGCCTCGCCGAAGGGATTGCCTGAATCCAGTACCGCGTAAGCGCTTGGAGATGGATCGTTTGTCCATGTAACTGTCCGTCCATTATTGCTGATATCCGCCGCAGTCGGCACGGTTTTGTTGTTAACATTTATGGCCGTGCCGAGCGAATCGAAATTGTACTGTGCGAGTGTCGCTGCCGAAGCGCCGGCCGAACCCATCGCCACCACCAACGCCGCACTCATGATTGAATGTTTCACGAAATTCATGTTTCTCTCCTGAAATGTTAAGTTTCAAACCATTCCCCCCTGACAATTCATCCTTCAACTTGTTTCCTCAACTGCATCTTCAACCGCATTTTCTTCATCCATCCATTCATTGCTCCTTTCTCCCGTTGATGAACGGAACGTTATGGTTCCTGGATCACGACAAATCCCACCTGTTGGGGGCCGACCAGCCAGGCTTGTTTGCCTTCGGCCGACACGTTTTGGCTTTGGCTGACCTGCATGTCCGGCCGGTCGATGCGAAAGACCAAATCGTTGGCCTCCTCCAGGTTGAACAAGGTCAAAAGCACCTTTTTGTCCAGGCGGTGGGCCGTCATCGCCCACTGCTGGTTTTCCACATTCTGGGCATAGCCCGGCCAGAGGATCACCTGCCCGCGGCCCATCGGCATCCCATCGGCCTTGTACTCACCCTCCACGCGCTGGCCTTGTTGATAAAATTCCTCGTAGGTGGAAATCTCCTCGGTTGTCCGGGCCAGCATCTGCCAATAGGGAGCATCCATCATGCCGGGGAAATAGAGCAGGAATCCCTGCGCCCCGGATGCCAAAGCACCGAGGATCTGCTGGTGAAGGCGCTGGGGAGAATTGGCCGGTTGCGCCCCGGCATATCGCACCAGCAGGATCGGCCAGAGCTTGGCCTTGTCCCCGCGCTCGGCCAAGGTTTGCCGCCAGCCCGCCGTGTATTGCATCGCCAGCTTGACGTTGATCCCGCCATATCCGCTGTAAATCTGCGGCATGATGATGTCGCAGTGTGAGGCGATGACCGAGTTGTCGCAGCCGATCGCATGCGTGCCGATGGTGTCAGCGCCGAAACTGCGGTGTGGCGTGACCGCCAGTTGGCCGTCGGGATACTGCGACTTGAACGCTTCATGGATCCGCTTCACATACCCGGCCACCTGCGCGCTGCGGAAGGCCGTCCATTTCTTCCAGAGGCTCGACACCAGCGGGTCGGTGGCCTTGAAGCTCTGGTCGCCATGTTTGGCGACATATTCGCGAAAGATTTTGAAATCCGCATCGCTGACGTGATGTTCCCGCTTAAATCGCGCAACGGCCTTGGCCCCGAATCCCCCCCAGCCGGCCGGCTCGTAATCGAACGTGGCGATCCCCGAACCGGCCCTGGCAAACTCCACGAGTTGTTTCACCCCTGGAATGGTGGCCCCGGGCGGCAATTCGATGATGTCTTCAGCGGCCGCATACCCTCCGGTGGACAATTGACCAGCGGCGTCTTCATCCCGCGCTGTGCTGCTGTAAAATAAGTCGTGGTGCGTGTTGCCGCCGGATACAATCCCGTGCGCCTTGATCGCGGCGAGATACGCGCCGGCCGGAGCATCCTCGGTGAACGACACGCCCGAATCGGCCAAAAACGCCGCGATCCCATCGCAGGTTCCGGCTTCAACCGCGCAGCGATAGTTGTAGTCCCACAGGCCGATCGTTGTCTGTTTGGGATATCGGGCCGCCGGTTGCAACGAGGTGATCGTCAGCGGCCAGCGCCAGGATTGGGTGGTCGTCCCATCATTCAGTCGCAGTTCCACAAAAGATTGCGCCTCGGGGATGGAATCGGGAACCTGAACATAAAAGTTCTGCGTCTGCCATTCCGTCCGCGGCCCGATCAAATCCGCATTGGCGGCCTCAACCTCATACCGCCACGCCTGCCTTCCATCCTGCCCGGGGGCCGATTCGCTTTTTAGGACCTTGAATTGTCCGGCCGTGCTCAGACTCGACATGCCGGCCGGCAAATCCAGTTCCAGCGTGATTTTTTGCGTATTGGACTTGGCCTTGATCGCATCGTTCGCCTGAAGCAACAGCGGCAGCAACTGGACATGCCCGCCGATCAGGCGAATGGTCCGATCCGCATTGAGCGACGCCGGCACGATCCACGCCTGCCACGCCTTGGACGCCTTCGCTTCGTTCGCACGGGCCAACGGCACGCCAGCCAGCAACATCGCGATGACCACCAGTATCTTCATGATCTCGTTCCCAGGTTGATTGAATCCAGGTTGCTTGATTACGGTTTTCCGATCGGCTGGCCCCACGCCACCCACGACACGTGCGAATCGTCATACACCGCGTTGGCGCCCCCCTTGTGCCAGAAGCTCTGAAACGTGATCCCATCGCACCAATAGCCGCCCGTGCCATTGACGTGCACGATGCCGCCGGAGGTGTTGGGGGACATTCCACTTGGAAAATCAATGATGGCGGAGCGTTCGGTGACGAGATAACGCATCATCCCGCCAACGGTTGTTTTGTCGCTGGCTCGCATCGGCTTTCCATCGCTGGTGACCCATGCGTTGGAGTTGTCGGTCTGGCGATACCAGTAACTCTGGGGATAAGTATTGTAATTGCTCGAATCGGCGGGGCATTGAAACACCGCGCTGAACCCCCAGATGGCCGGATTGGTCTGTGGCAGATAACGACCGTCCACCACCAGTGGTCGAACAAGCGTCAGCGGAGCGTACCATGACCATTGATCCGCCCCCACCGGATAAAACCCGCGGTTGTCATTGGCGTACATGCGGATCGCCATCCCGATCTGTCGGAGATTGCTGGCGCACGACACCGTCTTGGCCGACTCCCGCGCCTTGTTCAACGAAGGCAGGAGTATGCTGATCAGAAGTGCGATGATGCCGATGACGACCAGCAGTTCAACGAGCGTAAAGCCGCTTGGACGATTCAAACGCTTCTGTTTGCATGCAATGGACATGACATACCCTTTCCGGCGGAGGCCAGACAGGTCGGACATGGACCGGCCGACTCGCGCCAAATAAACGTGGTTGGAACCGTATGAACACGAATGGCCTCCTTCGGATGTTCCAGTCGATGGAACAAGGAGGCTTCAATGGACTCGGACAAGGCATCACTGTGCCGATCCAGACTGGCCAATGGAGGCGTCGTCGCCTGCGTCAGGTCAACGTTCTCCACCCCCGCCACCGCCACATCCTCAGGCACACGCAACCCGCGATGCTGAAGCCATTTCAATACCCCCCCCGCGCCGCCATCGGCAGCGCATAAAATGGCATCGTACGGGAATGATTCCTCGGCCCGGGGATACCGGCGATCCATGATGGACCAATAGTTTTCAAAGTGGTTGACCAGGCGTGGCTCAGTACCGAGGTCCGCCGCGATCAAACGATCCACCGGCAGGCCCGCCTCGCGGAGCTTCTGCCTCATCGGCTCGATCTTTTCGTGATTGGATGCTTCTTGGCCGACAAATCCAATCCGCCGTCGGCCGGTCGCCAGCCAGTAATCCATCAACTGCCGGACGCCATGGGTTGTGTCCTGCACCACCAGGTCCACCGGGGAGGTTTCAATCTCATCCGTCATGGCCACCACGGCCTTGAACCCCTTGAGTTGACGAACGGTCACCGGGTCTTTCAATAAGCTATGACTGGCCTGGATCAGCACCCCATCCACGCCGCGCTGGGCAAAATCAACCAGAATTTGCCTTGAGATGGCAGGGTCGCTCAACGAATTGGCGAAGATCGTCACATAACCTTGATTCCATAGACGGATGGCAAGGTCCTGGACTATTTTCCCGGCAGTGGGCCT
Source organism: Phycisphaerales bacterium (assembly GCA_020853095.1). Lineage (GTDB taxonomy): Bacteria > Planctomycetota > Phycisphaerae > Tepidisphaerales > Tepidisphaeraceae > JADYZN01. Next base: position 9,329 of record JADYZN010000039.1, read on the forward strand.
GCCCAGCGACCAGGCGATTCCGATGGTTCGAGTGCTTTTGCCCGCCAACCCCCGCGCCAGAGGATTGGGCCGATACCCCATATCGCGGGCCAGATCCTGAACCTCTTTTCGGCGAGCGACACTGATTGATGGATGATCCCGCAACGCCATGGAAACCGTGGTCTTGGTCACCCTGGCACGTTCTGCGATATTCTTCAAGGAAATGGCCATATCGCCTGCATTACTTAACCGTTAATGCCAATAGATTAACCGGTAATGTTGTTGTGTCAAGAAAAAAATTAAAAAAAGACCGATAAGTCTTTTTCTCGGCTGATTGGTCCCGGATTTCACTGGGTTCCCCCACAACTTTCCGGCCGTGAAAGATGCAAGGATTGGACAGTTTTTTCAGATGACTTGTTCGTGGCCCGTTCACCTCCAAACCGTCGGCCACAACGCCGCCGTGCACAATCGATGTCCCATTCGATCCCAGACCGGCGTCGATCTCACCTGTCGATCCCCCGCCAGCACCTCCTTTTGCGCCAGCAACATCTCAAACAATTCCAAATCCTTCTCCAAAATCTCGACGGATTCGTTAAAAACGATCAACAACATCCCCGCCTGTTTGATCCGCTCCTCCCGGTCCATCTTCAATAAATCCTCGACGATCCCCTTTTGCCATTGCATCCCGTAGCGCGTGTCCCGATCTTCCGGCCGGCGAAACTGATGCGCCACCTTCACCTCCAGCCACAACGCCCCCTCTGGCTCGGTTGGCTCGGCCGGATCAAACAACATCGGCGCCGAACGATCCAGCCGCAACGGATGCCCCTTGGGCGACAACACCAAATCGCATCGCCGCCGATGGGTCAACTTGTTGCCGGCCGACGATGGATAATGCACCTCGCGCGCCACCTCGTAATAGTCCCCCAACCCCTCCGCCAGCATCGGATGCCACTGAAGCTCCTCCAGCGAATCCAACCCATACACCGCCTGTTCCAATCGCAGCCGCCCCTCGGATCGGCGCAACAATTCGCCAATCCGATCGGCCAACAACGAATAATCCCATTCCACGCCCATCGCTCAAACCCCCTTCAACGAATCGAACACGCGCCCCCGGCGCAACCCCGATGCCGGGCCACCCACCGATACACCACGTGCCCAAGTCGGCTGATCCCCCGCCACCGCATCATCGGCCCCAGCATTCGCCCCGCCGCGAACGCCTCCACCAGCAACACCACCCCATCATACCCGCCCCCCAGCCCATCCGCCGGCGTCAAAACGTACATCTGCTGCCTCGCGGCGGCCGGATTCACCCGCGGATATTCCCGCATCAACTCCACCCGCGTCGAATCCACCAGCACCACCCTCCCCCCGCCCAGCATCCGCCGCACCGACATCGCGCTGGCCCTGCAAAACCGGCAGTGCCCATCAAAAAACACAACGTATGGTTTGCCGTTCATGATGGAGAATACCTTAATCCAAATTTCACCCCGTTTCTCCCCACCTCCGCCCCGATCCGATACACTACCCACCATGTTCCATCGATCCCGCACCCTGCGACTCGCCTACCTCCTGGTCACCACCGTCGGCCTGATCGTGGTGATCTGGTATTTCCTTCGCTACGTCAAACTCATGGACAGCCTCACAAAATGAAGACCCTCGCGATGAAGACCCTCGCCGACATCTTCGCCCAGGATCAGGCCATTGATCTGCTGTGCCGTGCCCATCGTTCCAATCGACTCCCCCACGGCCTGATCTTTTCCGGCCCCATCGGCATCGGCAAAGCGACCACCGCCGCCGCCCTGGGCACTTTATTCCTGTGCCCCAATCCCACCCTTCCACAAGATGAGCGTAAATTTCCCCTTCCCTGCGGCCATTGCGATTCCTGCCGGCTCTGCGCATCCGAAAAAATCGCTCATCCCGATTTCCACATCATCTACAAGGAACTGATCCGCTATCACGACAAGACCGGCAAATCCAAAGGGATCAATCTCGCCATCGACGTCGTCCGCGCTGAACTGATCGAACCGGCCGCCCACAAACCCACCCTCGGCCACGGCAAAGTCTTCATCATCGAACAAGCCGACACCATGACCCCCGCCGCCCAAAACGCCCTCCTCAAAACCCTCGAAGAACCGCCCGGCCGATCCCTCATCATCCTCCTGACCGACCAACCCACCTCGCTGCTGCCCACCATCCGCAGCCGCTGCCAGTTGATCCCCTTCTCACCCCTGCCCGCGGAAACGATCCAACAGGAATTGCTCCGCCGGCACATCGACCCCTCCCTGGCCGCCGAGGCCGCCCAATGGGCCGAAGGCTCGCTCGGCACCGCCCTGCAATGGATCGAAGCCGACCTGCTGACCCCCGCCCGACAGGTCCGCCAGTTCATCGACCAGTATCTCGCCGGCCGATCACCCGATGCCGACCTGCCCGGCTGGTTCAAAAAAGCCGCCGAACATTACGCCGAACATCAACTCAAACGCGACAAACTCGCCAGCAAGGATCAGGCCACCCGCGAAGCCCTGAATCTCTACCTTCGACTCGCCGCCCAACCCCTGCGCCAACAACTCCGCACCGAATCCAACCCCGCTCGTCTCGAACGCCTCTGCCAGGCCATCGACGCCCTCGCCCGCACCGCCGACGACCTCGACGCCAACGTCAACATCTCGCTGGCCTTCCAATATCTCGTCTCCACCTTGCAACGCCAGTTCCTCCCCTCCACCGGCTGACCACGATCGCACATCCCATCCGATGCCCACCCAACGTTACAAACTCACCCTCTCCTATCGCGGAACCGCCTACCACGGCTGGCAAACCCAATCCATGGTTCCCACCTACAAAGGCCCCACGCCCCCGCCCGGCCACGGCATCCCCACCATCCAGGAAATCCTCTCCCGCGCCCTGTGCCGAATCGTCCGCCATCCGGTCAAACTCGTCGGCTCATCCCGCACCGACGCCGGCGTTCACGCCAAAGGCCAGCTCGCCCATTTCGACACCGACCAAACCCAGATCCCTCCCGAAAACCTCCGCCGCGCCCTCAACCACGCCCTGCCACCCGACGTTCTCGTCCGCTCCATCGAACCGGTCGATGATTCCTTCAACGCCGTCACCAGCACCCTCGACAAACGCTACCAATACGCCCTCTGGAACGCCCCCAACCGCCACCCCTTCGCCGCCGACCTGGTGTGGCACCGCTGGCAAACCCTCGACCTGCCCGCGATGCGAGCCGCCGCCGCCCATCTCGTCGGCACGCACGACTTCGCCTCCTTCGCCCGGCCGGGCCACGGCCGCGAATCCACCACCCGCACCCTTCTCCAATGCGCTGTCTCCCAACGCGGCCCCCTCATCATCATCGCCGTCCACGGCACCGGCTTTCTCTGGAACATGGTCCGCATCATCGTCGGAACGCTGGTCGAAGTCGGCCAGCGCCGCATCGCGCCCGATGACATCCCCTCCATCCTCGCCGCCCGCGCCCGCACCGCCGCCGGCCCCACCGCGCCCCCGCACGGCCTCTACCTCCACTGGATCCGCACCCGGCCACCCGGCCCTTTACCCGCCGATCAACCCTCCATAGACTTTTCCTGATGCGTTGCTTCATGTGTTGCTTCCTTCCCACCCTGCTGCTCATCGGCTCCCTCCTGCCGGCCGCGCCGCCCGCCACGCAACCGGCCGTCGGCCAGTTTCCCCACGTTCAGGTAGACCTGAAAAAACGCCAGGTCCGCATCGAGTGCCAATCCCTCAATCCCACCATGCCCCTCGAATTTTTCTGCGTCAAAACCGGAACCAGCGAACACGAGTCGGTCCTGCGCACCGAAGCACTCCCCGAACACATCCACACCGCCCTGCTCATGCTCGGCCTCCAGCCCGGCGCCCCCGTCCATTACGACCCCGCCCAGGACAAATGGATCGCCCCCCACGGCCCGCCATTGCACATCTATTGCGAAACGGTAAAAGACAACAACCCTTCCATCGCCCCCGCCGGCCAATGGATGCGTAACGTCAAAACAAAACAACCCGCCCCCCCCTTCACCTGGGTCTTCACCGGCTCGCGACTGACCGACAACGGAACCTACGCCGCCAATCTCACCGGCTACGTCGTCTCGGTCGTCAACTTCGACCTGACCGTCATCGACATCCCCCAACTGGCCAGCAGCGACAACCAGACCCTTCAATGGGAATACAACCCCGACATGGTCCCCCCCACCGGTTCCCCCGTCACGATGATCATCGAACCCGCCGACGCACCTCAACCCGCCACCACCCAACCCGCCGAATGATCACCCGACCTGTCGATTCATCCTCCATCCCCTTCGAGCCTCCATGGCGCGTGATTCTTCAATCCGCGCTCTTCCCGTTCCTGCTGGCATCCATTCTGTTCCTCCTGTGCCGAACCATCACCACAACCCTTCCCCTCTACTTCTGCGCCTTCGCAATCCTCAGCTTCATCCTTCCCGCCGAAGCTATTTCGCAAACCACTTTGTTCCGCCAATCCCTCTGCGCCGCCGCCCCCGTTGACGCCATCGCACTGCTTCTTCTGCCACCATTGTTTTCAGGCACGATCCTGCCGACCCAGTGGCTGTTGTTTTATGCGTTGCTGATCGCTTACGCCGCCGCTCTGTGGGGATGTGTCCGCCTACTGGCCTCCCTTCGCTTCGCCCCACCCCTCGCGGCCGCCATGACCCTCCTCCTCTCCATCGCATGGCTCACCTGGCCACTCTGGACCAGCGCGTTTGTGACCGCGCCGATAACCGACATGCTGATCCCCCCGCATCCAATCTTCGCCACCAATTCGCTGCTTCATCCCCCCTTCGGCGTCTGGACCGAATCCCCCTTCCCCTATCGTCTGACCACTCTGAATCAGGACATCCCCTATTCCCTCCCCGCCACCATCATCCCCTCACTGGTCTGCCATGCCCTCTTCGCCGTCATCACCCTCACGGCCGCGTCGTTGCGTTGCTCCCGACATCAACCTTCCGCTCCACCGCTCGCGAATCAATGAACCAGATCGACACCGCCGCCACCACCGCCAACACCCCGTACGCCAGCACCTTCTTCCACGCCGGCCATGATCCATCACGCCGCATCATCGTCTCCCCGCCATTTCTCCATCCACCGGCCGCGTCGTCGCGCCAACCCGTTCATCCAACACCATCGGCGCCACCACCGCCTCGACAAATCGTCTCATCATCCCCCCGATGTGATCCCCATTATTCCCATACCTCGTCCACTCCGGCTGATATGGAATCTCCACCACCTTTCGATATTCCTCCGCGTCGGCCCCCTCCGGCACAACAAACCCCACCATCCCCGCCGCCTCCGTTCGCACCCCGTCGATCGTCCCGAATAATTTTGTCCCCACCCCCAGCACCAGCGCATCAAATTCGCTGTACAACACGAACACCTTCCCCCGCACGTGCCGCAACGCCGCCGACAAATCATACCCCGGCGACAACGCCGGCGCGATCATCACCACATCCTCCACCTGCACCCCTTCCGGCAACCGTTCCAACGCCCACACCGCCAAACCCGACCCCGCGCTGTGCGACGTGATCCGTACCGAAATCTCCGGCCGCTTCCGCTTCTCATCCACAATCATCGCGGCGATTTTCTCCGCCTGCTTCTGATTTCTCTCCATCGCATGCAACGCCGGCAATCCCGGATCCCCGCACGTCCAGTTGTAAATCTCAATCCGCCCCGAAACCCCTCCCTCCCTCAATCCTTTCACCAGCTCATCATCCATGTACATGTGCCCACCGATCCCCGGCAGATGGATCACCAGCAACTCTCCCGCCGCCGCATTCCCCGCCCCCAGGGCGCACACCAGCGCCAACCCCATCAACCATCGAACCATCGCTCGTGCGGTTAAGACCATTCATCTCCCTTTGTCCCGCCCCTTCTTCTCTCATCTCCTATTTCCTGGCCGTGCTGTGACCAGGAAAGATATTCGCCTCCGGCTCCAGATAATGTTTCGCATGATTCGCCGCGATCGCCGCCTCCGAAAACCCCGTAACGATCAATTTCAGCTTCCCCGGATACGTCGTCACATCCCCGGCCGCGAAAATCCCCGGCCGGTTCGTCTGCATCATCGAATCCACCTTGATCTGCGACCCCTCCAATTCCAAACCCCAATCCTTGATCGGCCCCAATGAGCTTTCAAATCCGATGTTCACCAACACCGCATCCACCGACAGCGTGTCCGACACCTTGCTCCGGTTGTCATAGATCACCGCACGCTCTATTGTCCCATCCCCTTCAATCGCCATAAGTTCATGAAATACCTTGATTTGCGTAGGACCGATTCGCATTTTCGACACGCTCTCTTCATGCGCCCGAAAACCATCCCTTCGATGGATCAAAAACTGCTTGTCCGTCACGTCTGACAGCATGTTTGCCCAGTCCACAGCGCTATCGCCCCCTCCAACAATCAATACCCGCTTGCCCCGAAATGGTTCCATCGACTGCACAAAATAGTACAGCCCGTTGCCTTCATATTCCGTTGCATTTTTCAGCGGTAGTTTTTTCGGCGAGAACGCCCCCACCCCGGCCGAGATCAAAACCGTCCGCGCTGGGTAGTCCCCCTTGCTGGTGATCACCCGATAGGTCGGCCTGTCACTGCTGTCCGACACCTCCAGCCGTTCCACCTGCTCACCCAATCGCACCGTCGGCCGATACTGCAACCCCTGCTCGATCAGGTCCGCCACCAGGTCCTTGGCCAGCACCTTCGGAAACCCCGCCACATCATAGATGTATTTCTCCGGATAAAGCGTCGCCAACTGGCCGCCAAGCACTTCCAGCGAATCCAGGATCGTGACCGACATCCCCCTCATTCCCGCATAACACGCGCCAAATAAACCCGTTGGCCCCCCACCCACAATCACCATGTCCGCCAGGTCATTGTTCATAACATGCTTATATCCAATAACTTATATCCTGTCAGCCACTCGTCTGACAAGGTTAAATCAAAAGCCCAGCCAGGCACGCAGGCCTGTCGGGCGGGTTGCCGGCTCCTCCTTCTTCTTCGCCTCCGCGGCTCGCTTGGCCGCCAGTTCACCTTCCGCCCTGGCCGCCGAGATGCGGGCAAATTCCGCATCCCGTCGCAACGAGTCCGCCTCGCGAATCTTGACGTCCGTCGTGGCGGACAGGGTCTGCAACTGTGTGGATAGATTCTGTACATCGGCCGATGCCTTCGTCAACCGATGGGTCGCCCAGATGACAGACAGTGTCAATGCCACCGCCATAGCCCCCGTCAGACTCCACGCCACCCTCGATCCAACCCGCAACCTTCGGGCATCCGCGGCCGCCACGTTGACCGACTGTTGATAGGCCATGATCGCCAAGTCCGTCCGCCTCAGACGATCTTCATGAATCGCCAGGACCGCATGGCTGACATGTTCCGGTAATTCGTGATCCCCCGCTGACGGTTCTTCGACACCGACCGACACGCCGTCGGACGGTGTCTGCCCCCCGGCGGACATTTCCGCCGCTGGTTCCGGCTCGCTGATTTCAACCAGCACCTCTCGCCGGCCATTGTTCAATCGGGTCTTCACCTCCCCCTTGGTGATCCGACGATGCAACGTCCTCGATGACACACCAAGTGTCAGGGCCGCTTCTTCCATTGTCTGCCAAGCGCTTGCCATGTCAGCCTCCATGCCTATGGCTAATAAAAACAGGTATGTTCTTCGATCTGGCCATCCTGACCAGCTTTCATGTCTACAATACCGTCTGCCATCCGTCTGACAAGTCGTCAGACAAAGAAATATCAATTATAATTCAAGATAATAGCAAGAATATGATATTTCATTCATCCGTCTTGACTCCCATACGATTCAACAACTCATCAAATTGATCCAGCGATGCATAATGGAGAATCAGTTTCCCTTTTCCTTTCTTTCCGGATTTGATTTGAGTCCGCATTCCCAATTGTCGGGAGAGGGAACGTTCCAGGTCCACGATGTGAGCCATCGAACCGGCCGCCTTCGACGCTTCGGCCACAACGGCCGGCTTCGATCCTTGCTGAATCAGCCGTTCCAGATTTCTCACTGACAACGACTGGCTGATCACAAGATTCGCCAGGCGTTCCTGTTCGATTGTGTCCGACACCCCCGCCAGCAATTTCGCATGACCCAAGGAAAGCTGGCCATCTCGAACCATTTCCTGCACCCGCCCGGCCAGGTCCAATATCCGCAAATGATTGGCGATGGATGAGCGATCTTCCCCCAGCCGCCCGGCCAGTTCCACCTGCGTCAGGCCAAGCTGTTCCATCAAACTTCGGTAACTTTCGGCCCGATCCAGCGGGTTGAGGTCTTCACGTTGGATGTTTTCCACCAACGCCATCTGGGCTTGTGTCCAGGCATCGACCTCACGAACAATGGCCGGAATGGTTGAAAATCCAGCCAACTGGGCCGCCCGCAAACGTCTTTCGCCGGCGATCAGCTCATACCCATCCGCAACCGCACGGACGATAATGGGCTGAATCAGACCATTGGTTTTCAGGCTGGCCGCCAACTCGGACAGGCGGGTTTCATCCATCTTGCGGCGGGGCTGGTGCGGATTGGGGCGAATTTGGTTGATGGAGATTTCATTTTCCTGGGCATTGGAACGAGCGGCCTGCGCTGTCGATTTCCCATCCGGCGGGGGGGTTGGCCCACTCGATGGTGCTTCATGAACCTCCGCTTGGACAGGCAAATCCGACATTGAAATCAAACTGCTCAATCCCCGACCCAGCCGTGGCCGCTGCACTTTGGACATGATCCTGCTCCAATCCATCGGCGTCATCCTTGCGACGCCCCTCATCAAACTTGCAATGTTCCACGTGGAACATTTCCATTTTCCATCATATGCAAATAGATATTAGTGTCCAAAATTCATTCGTTCAAATAAATATGTTTAATAACAATAAATTATTTTGCGTCATTTTCTTCCCAAAATCACACATCGTGAATGATGGAACGAATCCCCCAAACCGCTATAATCCCCTGCCCACGAATGTGGTTATCTTGAGGATCGCACATGCCTTATACTATTGCTCCCGCCGACCCCGAATTGCTGCCACCCGATCAGCAATCCAATGAGTCGGGCAACCGCTGGACCTTGAACTTCGGTCCGCAGCACCCGGCCACCCACACCACCTTGCGGCTGGTGCTGGAACTGGACGGCGAACGCATCCTTCGCTGCACCCCGCACATCGGATACCTCCACAGCGGCTTTGAAAAGCTGGGTGAACACCTCAATTACAACCAGTACGTCACCATCGTGGACCGCATGGACTATTCGGCCCCGATCTACAACGAGCTGGCCTGGCACGGGGCGACCGAAAAGCTGATGGGCATCGAATTGACGCCTCGCTGCAAGGTGTTGCGCACCATCGCGGGGGAGCTGGGACGGATTCAATCGCACCTGTTGTGCATCGGCGCCGCCGGCTTGGACCTTGGGGCGTTCACGGCCTTCTTATATGGCTTCAACGAACGGGAGGTCATCTACGACATCGTTGAGTACATGAGCGGCCAGCGCTTTCACACCAGTTGGACGCGGGTGGGGGGGCTGAACATGGACCTGCCGGACGAGAACGTCTTCAAGGAGATGGTCAAGAAATTCATCAACGGCGCGCTGCCCAAAGCGGCCGATGACGTTGAAGCGCTGCTGACCAAAAACCGCATCTTCATCGACCGCACGCAGGGCGTCGGCACGTTGACCAGGGAAGAAGCCACCGCCTGGAGCCTGACCGGCCCGCTCGCCCGCGCCAGCGGCGTTCGACGGGACATCCGCAAGGATGAACCGTATCTGTGCTTTGCCGACAACTGGGATGGGCAGGGCGCGCCCGCGGTCGATTTCAAAGTGCCGATCATGAACACCGGCGACGTCTACGCCCGTTATCTGGTCCGGCTCGAAGAACTCCGCCAATCCATCAAGATCATCAACCAGCTCATCGACAACATCCCGCAAGGCCCGGTGAACGTCAGCCCCGAAGGAAAGGATGTGCTGCCTCCCAAGGACCAGGTCTACAGCAGCATCGAAGGATTGATCCAGCACTTTGAGTTGATCATGACCAACCGTGGATTCACCGCTCCCAAGGGAGAGGTCTACGGCTGCATCGAGAGCGGCAACGGCGAACTCGGATATTACATCGTCAGCAGCGGCGACAACGTCCCCTGGCGGGCGCGCACTCGTCCCTGTTCGTACATCAATTATCAGAGCTTCCCAAAACAGATCGAAGGGCACATGATCAGCGACGTGGTCGCGGTCCTCGGCTCCATCAACGTCATCGCCGCGGAGCTGGACCGATAATCAATGGGTTCGACCGGAAAAATTCTCGAACGGATTTTGCGCGGGCAATCCGATGCCAATATCGCGTTTCGAGACGTTCGCAATCTGTTGCTGCACCTGGGATTTGAAGAGCGAATCAGCGGCGGTCATCACATTTTTCGTAAGGAAGGTATTCGCCAAATGATCAACCTGCAGAAAGATGGGAGCCGCGCTAAGCCGTACCAAATTCGGCAGGTGCGCCATATCATTCTTGAGTACAAACTGGCAGGAGAGGTTTGATATGGATAAATACGAAATCATCATCTACTGGAGTCAGGACGACAACGCGTATATTGCGGAAGTACCTGAGCTGCCCGGCTGTTTGGCGCATGGTCAGACACAGGAGAAGGCACTTGCGAATGTTCGAAAGGCGATGAAGCTGTGGATCAAGACCGCCAGGGAATTTGGTGATGCGGTTCCGGAACCGAAGTTGCGTCGGTTGATGTTGGCGTGAATGTGAACAAGGAAGAATAACTCATGGCCTGGATAGCGGAAGATCGACGGGTGGCGAAGTTTGAACGGCGGGATGAGCCGTATTTGACCGAGGCGCTCAAGAAGCATTTGACGGACAAGTACATTCCGCGCTATCCGACCAAGCGGGCGGTGTTGTTGCCGGCGTTGCACCTGGTGCAGCACACCTACAACTGGATTCCGATGCAGGCGCTGGAGGAGGTGGCGGCGTTTCTGGAGATTTCGCCGGCCGAGGCGCTGGACACGGCCAGTTTTTATGAGGAATACTGGCTCAAGCCCAAGGGCAAATACCTGGTGGGGGTTTGCCGGTCGCTGGCGTGCGAGATTTGCGGATCGCGGGAGATCACCGATCGGCTGAAGCGGAAACTGGGCATCGAGGTGGGGGAGACGACCGCCGATGGACGATTTACCCTGATTGAGATGGAGTGCCTTGGATCGTGCGGGACGGCGCCGGTGGCGCTGGTGAACGAGGTGTTGGCCGAGGAGATCGATCCAAAGAAGCTGGAAGAGGCGCTGGATCGTCTGCCAGCCGACCCACATGACTATAAAGACCCGACGATTGATTGGGAGGAGAAGAAGGGGCATTGAATTATTCCCTCTCCCGGAGGGATAGGGGGAAAACGGGTGTCAGACAAAGGCAAGGTGTGATGGATCAGGTTGTTACGACAAAATCGAATCGGCGTGTCAGTCTGATGGCGGTCATCGCCATCGGGTTGGCGGTGCTGCTTGGGGTGGGGGTGTACTTTGAATTTTTCGACGTGTACCGACTGGCGGCCGTGAAAGAGGGGGTGTTGTATCGGGATGGGATGCGCAACACGCGGGAGTTTGGGACGGCGCTGCGCGAGGTCAAGCCCAGGACGGTGATCAACCTGGTGACGGAGGCGGAATTCATCAACCCGGACAAGGGAGATTTTCAGGGAGAGGCGAAATTGCTGGAACGGGAGGGGATTTCACTGGTGCGGATACCGATCAAGACCGGCGGGCCGCCGACCGAGGCGGATATTGAAAAGTTTCTGTCGATCGTGAAAGACCCGTCCCGCCAGCCGGTGCTGATCCATTGTGCCCAGGGGATCGTGCGGACGGGGATGATGGTGGCGGCCTATCAGAAGGATGTGCTGGGGTACGACAAACAACAGGCACTGGACGCGGTGAACATCTTCGGCAAGGGTTGGCAGCGCGGGGCGCGGGTGAAATGGTTCATCGAGCGCTATTACGATGATGGCAGGGTTCCAGTGACGACGGCAGATGCGCCGACGGATGAGATGGACGAGTAAATTGGTTGTCGGACAGTGGTGGCGGACATGGCGGACAAGATCACAATTACGTTGAAAAGACCGATGCCGGCGGCGTTGGATTGTCTGCCACACGCGGCGATGAACCTGGGATCGGCCGGCGGGTCGGGGTTGCGGCCGGTGGGGGGGATGGTGAGTCGACTGGTGATTGAAAAACAGTTCGACAACTGGGTGTTTTATCGTTTGGACGATTCGGGCGGGTTTGTGGCGGACACCTGGCATGGGAGCCGGGAGGATGCGATGAAGCAGGCGCACAAGGAGTTTGGGGAGGGGATGTGAGTGGAACCCTCTCCCCGGCCCTCTCCCTGGGTACAGGGAGAGGGAGAGTTGGGAGGGGATGTGATACGACAAAGCGCTCTCTCCCCGGCCCTCTGCCTGGGTACAGGGAGAGGGAGATGAGGTTGTAGGATGGCAACGCGGCGGAGCAAGAGTTTGATGGGATGGCTGGGGAGGCAGGTCGGTCATGTCCGACAGGCGATGGCGACGACGGTGGAGGAGAGGAAGATTTATCGGCGTCGGAAGGTGCAGCAGCAGCCGATGCCCGGCCGGCCGGACGTGATGGTGCGGCGGACGGTGATTGACGAAGTGATCGTGAAGAAGGATTAGCGGCGTGGCGGGGATGTACCCCCGCCCGACAAGATTGAAAGAGAATTGACATGGCGTTTACAGAGCCGGTGCTGACCAAGCGTATTCCGTTGGACCCCAGTCTGCGCAAAACGATCTGGTACGATGATTACGTGGCCAGCGGGGGGTATGGAGCTCTGCGCAAGTCGTTGGAAATGGGGGCCGAGGCGATCATCAAGACGGTGATCGAGTCGGGATTGCGCGGGCGCGGCGGGGCGGGGTTCAGCGCGGGTCAGAAATGGTCGTTTATCCCCAAGGAGAAAAAAGGGCCGCATTACATGGCGGTCAACGCGGACGAGTCGGAACCGGGGACGTTCAAGGACCGATACCTGATTGACTACGATCCGCATCAGATGCTGGAGGGGATCGCGATCGCATCGCTGGCGACGCAGTGCGATGTGGCGTACATCTTCATTCGGGGCGAATATCACCGCCAGGCGAAGGTGCTGGAGAAGGCGATCGCCGAGGCGTATGAGAAGGGCATTTTCGGACAGCAGGGGATTTTGGGGAGTAATTTCAAGCTGGAATGTTATCTGCATCGCGGGGCGGGCGCGTACATCTGCGGCGAGGAGACGGGTTTGCTGGAGGCATTGGAAGGGAAGCGCGGCTGGCCGCGAAACAAGCCGCCCTTCCCGGCGATCGCGGGGGCGTTCGCGCGGCCGACGGTGATCAACAACGTGGAGACGCTGTGCTGCGTGCCGCACATCATCGAGCGCGGGCCGGCGTGGTTTAAGACGATGGGGACTGTGAGTTCTCCGGGTCCAAAGTTGTACGGCATGAGCGGGCACGTCAACAAGCCGGGCGTGTACGAGGATGAGCTGGGGATCACGCTGGATTACGCGATCAACAAATTATCGGGCGGGATGAAGGGTGGAAAATACAAAGGGGCGATCTGCGGCGGGATCTCGATGGGTGTGCTGGGGCCGAACCAGCTCGACATCAAGCTCGATTTTGACGATGTGCGATTTCGCGGCGGATGCCTGGGGTTGGGGACGGCCGGCATGATCGTGATGAACGAGCACACGGACATGGTGTTGGCGCTGCGGAACTGCGTGCGATTTTACGCGCACGAGAGTTGCGGCCAATGCACGCCATGCCGGGAGGGGAGCGCGTGGATGCGGAAGATATTGGATCGGATCGTGGCGGGGATGGGGCGGGCGAAGGATGTGGAGATGCTGATGGAGCTGGAGAAGACGATGGGGATCATGCCGGGGACGACGATCTGCGGCCTTGCGGATGGGACGGCGTGGGCGACGCGGACCTTTATTACAAAGTATTATGAGGAGTTCGCGGCCAAGTGTCCGGAGGAGCCGCTGGTGGGGTTGACGATCAGTCGCGGCAAGCGGAACGTGACCAATCCGATGGGGAGCAATACGCGAAGCTGAGAGCGATCTGGCGGGGGAATGGCCCGGAGGCAGGTCCGATAAAAAAGGGGTGTGCGCGATTGGGGCGGGAATGGGGTTATTGCGCGGCTTGAAGCAAGAATTCGCATTGGGTGTCAAGAGGGACGGTTTGTGCCGGACGGTGGGTTTCGGTGCGTCCGGGAATGTTTATTTCGGGCATATCAGTAAGAAAAAGGGGGATTTGGAGGTTAATCCGCGAAGTTAATGAGCCGCTGTAAGCCGTATGAAGAACATACGGCAGAAAAACATCGAGCGAGCGGTCGTGGAGACGTTGGAGGGGCGGAGCTATCTGTCATCCGCGTATTTCAGCGATGGCGTGTTGACGCTGGTGGGGGACAGCAATGCCACGAATTACTTCAGGGTGGTCGTCGGGCGCAACGGCAAGGTCGCGTACGGGTTGGTCAACAACTCGGTGCGTTCGGTGCTGGTGTCCCGGCTGAAGGAGATACACGTTGTCGGGTCTGACAGCCCCAACGCGGTGATCCTGGATGACCGGTTGAAGCAGGGGGTGAAGGTGCAGACCGGCGCCGGGGATGACACGATCTGGGGCGGCGGGGCCAATGACACGATCTTGTCGGGCGCGGGAAATGACGCGATCAACGGACGAGCCGGCAATGACGTGATCAATGGTGGAATCGGCCGCGACAGCATGAACGGCGGCGGCGGACAGGACACGGTGATTTCGGGCAACAGCCCCGATCCGGTGGGCAATCCCGCGGGCGATGGACAGGGTTCGACGCCAAACGTGACGCCGACGCCAAGCCCCAAGCCGACGCCGGTTCCCAACCCGACGCCGACGCCGCAGAAGCCGTCGACCGACAACGTGCCGACGAACGATCCGCTGGCGCCCAAGCCGGTGATCACGCTGATGTCGGACACGGTGATGGCCGGCAGTGGCGTGCACGTGAACGGATTGGAATCGAAACTGGGCAGCGGGTCGCTGCTGGATGCGAAATTCAACTGGGATTTCGGCGACGATGGCGCGCACTCGCAACTGACGGGTTGGAACGCCGGTCACGTTTATGACAAGGCCGGGACGTACGCCATCAAGCTGACGATCACCAATTCGCAGAACAAGACGGTGACGATCAGCAAAAACGTGACGGTCACGGCCGACACGCGCAAGACGATCTACGTCGACGCGGTGAACGGCAACGACAACAACAGCGGTTTGAGCGCCAACCAGGCGGTGCGCACGGTCGGCCAGGCCGGCAGGATGCTGGGTGACAACACCCGGATGCTGTTGAAGCGCGGGCAGACGTTTGACGTTTCGGCGAGCGTGAACCTCGGTTATCAGAACGTGATGATCGACGCCTATGGAACGGGCAAAGGCCCGGTGATGCGATGGGTGGTGGATGGGGACAACAAGGTGATGTTGTCCACCAAGAGCAACAGCCGGGACATCACGATCCAGAACGTGACGTTCGATTCGAAGAATCTGAACGGAACCAGCGAATGGGGCATGATGCAGGCGATCGCGGCCAACGGGCAGAACGTGACGGTGCGCGGCTGCACGTTCCTGAACGTGGGTTACGCGATCAACGCCAACGGTTCGCCCAAGGGTCTGATCGTGATGGACAACGATGCGCCGCTGGAGACGGGCGTGCGCGGGTATTTCACCTGGTTTGAAGGATCCGACGGGGTGTTCGTGGGCAACACCGTGGCCAACGTGACGCGCGAGCACGTGGTGCGGATGACGTATTACGACCGCGTGTTGTTCAGTGACAATGATTTCACGAACCTGGATCGGCGCAAGCAGGGCGACGCCTCCGACTACGCCAAGGGATCGATCGTGGCGCAGGCGGGCGATTACGTCTACGTCACCAACAACAAGGTGAGTGACGGCGGGATCGGCATCGGGCCGCTGGGCGCGGACAACGCGCCCAAGCAGGACCGCACGCACTGGGCGGTGGTGGAGAACAACTCCGCCGAAGGGGCCGAGATCGCGGTGCTGCATGGCGCCGAGCACGTGATGATCCGCGGCAACTACGTGCAGCGGAACAACACCGCGTCGATCCGCATCCAGGGATACGATGACACGTATCAGCGCGGCGTGACGGACGTATTCGTGCAGGACAACCTGGCGGTCGATTACGGCGATTATGGCAACTTCCTGAAACTGGAAGGCAAGGCCAACGGGATCACGTTGAACGACAACACGTTTTACGCTCCGAATTTGACGGCCGGCGACGGCGATCACGCGGCGGTGAACGTGTACGACTATGATCTGGGCAGCTTCCGGCAGATCGACGGGAACAAGTGGATGATGAAGGCATCGACCCTTGTGAGCGGTTCGTATCTGTACGTCTGGAAGGGCTGGAGCGGCAACGGACTGCTGACGATGGATCAGTGGAACGCCAAGTCGCAGGTGGGGACCGATTCGTCGGTGGATTTGACCAAAGGGTCCAGCGTGGACGTAGGAACGCTGATCAAGGATTTTGGCGCCAAGCAGGTGTGAGGCGCGACGATAAAGGAGGTTTGAAGACCGGCCGCCGGCGGAATGCGTATTTCGCCGGCGGCCGGTTATGTTATGGTCATGTCGATGACGAAGGAGAGACAATTGTCGATGCGGTCGTTTTGCAAGCTGGCGGATGCGGATTCGTACGTCGCCTGTCGGTGGGACCTGGCGGTGGACGAGGAGGCGCGGGTTTACTGGATCGGGTTTTTCAAACGACATCTGGAGATCATTTTGAAGCTGGCGCTGGAGGCGGCCGACCGGCGGGGGGAATCGGCCGGAGTGCGGGATCGGGCGGATCGCTGCCGGGAGGATTTTCACGCCTTTTTTGATTCCATTCCGCAACGGATGAGCGATGGGCAGCGGGTGACGATCCTGACGTTGGATCAATGGCGGGATGCGATTTTGCGGCGGCATGGATTCGTGGATGCGTTTGTCGATCTGAAAAACCGGGAGAACGAAAAGATGCTGCCGTTGTTGCCGGAGGTTTGCCGGCAGATCGACGCGCTGGATGGGCCAGAGCAGTTGCTGGCGGTGGTGGAAGGGGTGTTCGCGGGAAACATTTTTGACATGGGGGCCGAGGCGACGACGAAGAAATTTCTGGGTGATGGCCCTGATTTTTTCGCGGTGCGCAAATCGCTGGCCGCCCGGCCGTGGCTGATCGACGATTTTGATTCGCTGTGCCGGCGCCTGCTGGATGGGCCGGTTCATCGCAAGGCGGTCTTTTTCATCGACAACGCGGGAAGCGACTTTTTATTGGGAGCGATCCCGATGATGCGCTGGCTGGGTCGCCGGGGGACCCGGATCGTGCTGGCGGCCAACGAACGGCCGACGCTCAATGACATGACGATTCACGATGTGCGGGCGTGGTGGGGGAAGATCATCGAAATCGAGCCCTCGTTGAAAGAGCTGGACATTCAGCGGGTATCCACCGGCACAGGAGAGCCGTTGATCGATCTTTCGGCGGTGTCGGATGAACTGAATGCAGCGTCGGCCGACGCGGACCTGGTGATCATTGAAGGGATGGGGCGTGGGGTGGAAAGCAATCTTGAGGCGCGATTCAGTTGTGATGCGTTAAAGTTGGCGATGATTAAAGATGCGCTGGTGGCCCGCCGATTGGAGGGAAAGATATTTGATGTGGTCTGCCGGTTTACCAGGGGCATTTGACGCTGTCGGCACACCCGCATAACATCCGGCGCTCATTGATTTGTCTGCGAGGAAACTCATGCGTGATATGGACTTGAATCAGATCGGCCTCCATTCGGCCTCGCCCAGCATTATTCCCGGACGCGGGCCGGTGTCGATGCCGGTTTCGATGCCCGGGCCTGGCGGGCAGGGCGGCGGGTACAACCGTTACCGTGAAATGACGTTGGAGGAGATGCTGCTGGAAAACCGTGTGGTTTTTCTGGTGGGGGAGATCAACCACGTCAGCGCCTCGCGTTGCATCATGCAAATGCTTTATCTGCAAAGCGTTAAGCGCGAAGCGGACATCAATTTGTACATCAACAGCCCCGGCGGCGTGGTGGATGACACGCTGGCGATTTATGACATCATGAAATTTCTGACCTGCGACATCGCCACCTATTGTATTGGTCGGGCCGAGAGCGGCGGGGCGGTGGTTTTCATGGCGGGCAAGAAGGGCAAGCGATTTATTCTGCCCAATGCCAAGGTGATGATTCACCAGCCGTTCGGCGGGGTGTATGGCCAGGCGGCCGACATTGAGATCCAGGCCGAGGAGATTCTCAAGACCAAGGACACGCTGGTCAACGTCATGGCCAAATGCACCGGCCAGACGCCCGATCGGATTCGTGAAGACAGCGAACGCGACCGGTTTTTCGGCGCCCATCAGGCGGTTGAATACGGGATTTGCGACGAGGTGCTGGGCGAGGATTCGGCGTCGGCGGCCGCGGCGGTCGATGCCAACAAGCCCAAGTGATGGACTGTCCAGGTGATGAATCGTCCTGGTGATGACATGCTGTACGGCACAATCGACCATTTCGCCATCGCCTGCCACGACACCCGCAAGGTGTCGCAGTGGTATTGCCGGCATCTGGGGATGCGGGTGATCGCGCAGAACCAGAACGATCCGCCGACGTTCATGGTGGGTTACGATTCGACGGTGCGAGACGGCGCGATGATCGAGCTGATGCCGGCGCGGGATTCCGGGCCGGAACCGGCCGAAAGCCGGCGATTTCAGCCGGGCGCGCGGCATCTGGCGTTGCGTGTCAGTGATTTTGAACAGGCGTATACGGCGCTCAAGGCGCAGGGCGTGACGTTTTTGATGGAGCCGACGGCGGCGATCGGCGGCGGAAAGCTCGTCAGCTTTCGCGACGTGGAAGGAAACGAACTGCAGATTATCCAACGATAGCGGCAAGCCGGCCGACCGGAAACCAATCGGCCGAACCCGCGGGAAAGACCCATGACCAGCAATCAACTGATTCCCATCGTCATCGAAAAATCGGGCCGTGGCGAACGCGCCTATGACATTTATTCGCGGTTGCTCAAGGACCGCATCATCATCGTTTCCGGGCCGATATCGGATGAATCGGCCAACGTGATCGTGGCGCAGCTGCTGTTTTTGTCCAACGACGATCCAAAGACCGACATCCAGATGTACATCAACTCGCCGGGCGGCAGTGTGTCGGCGGGTTTTGGAATCATCGACACGATGCAGTTTTTGCGGTGCGACGTGGCGACGACGTGCATCGGCATGGCCGCCAGCATGGGGGCGTGTCTGCTGGCCGCCGGAACCAAAGGCAAACGGGGCGTGCTGCCCAATTCGCAGGTGATGTTGCATCAGCCGTTGATCGGCGGGGTGTTGCAAGGCCCGGCGACGGACCTGGGGATCGAGGCGGCCCACATGCTGCGGTTGCGGGATCGGTTGTATAAGCTGATGGCGGGGTATACGGGCAAATCCGCCGAAGTGATTCACCATGATTTTGACCGCAACAAGTGGCTGTTTGCCGAAGAAGCGGTGGAATATGGCTGCGTTGACCGCGTGCTGGAACGCGCCCCCGAAGGGGTGGTCTTGCCGAGGGCGCAGGATGATGTCGAGGAGCGGGAATAACCCGCCGCGAACATGAAAGCGGTGCGAATTTCAGCTTGGTTTGCCTTGGCGAGCCTGTTGGCCGCTTTGGGGATCGGCTGTGGCCAACCCAACCGCGCCAACATCGAATTGCGCAAGCAGAATCAATCGCTGGCCTCGCAGATTGAGGATTTGAACCGTCGTCACGAGGCCGATCAGGCCACCATCCGGGGATTGCAGTCCAACGCCACCACCCAGCCGACGTTGCCGCTGGAACGGCTCGATGCGCTGTTCACGGTTCACGGGTTGAGTTTTGGACGGCTGACGGGGGGGGCGGACCTGGATTCAGGCCGGCCCGGCGATGAGGCGTTGAAAGTCTACGTCGTTCCGGTGGATCAGCAGGGGGATGTTCTGAAGGCGGCCGGTTCGTTTGTGATTGAGCTGTTCGACCTGGAACAGGCGGGCGAGCCGTTGCTGGGTAAGTGGGAATTTTCCACGGTGGAAGCGGCGAAAAACTGGTATGGTCAGTCGCTGTTGTATCAATACATTCTGACCTGTCCGTGGCAGCGCGTGCCGGAGCATCAGAAACTGCTGGTGCAGGTTCGTTTCACCGATGAGTTGACCGGTCGGGTGTTCGTGGAGAAGCGCGACATTACGGTCAACGTGCCGCCGGCGGGTCGTTAATTCCATCTCTCCGATGGCAAGCGGTTATTCATGGGCGATGAACCGATCAATCGCAGGGCGTTTTTCCGCACGGGGTTGCGGCATCTGCTGGATCGTGCGATCACCGCGTCCAATCCGGTGGGCCGGCTGGCCGAGCGATTGGCCGAGATGCCGGCCGAGGGGCAACCGAAACAAAAGAAACCCGCGCCGATTCGTCGTCGCGAGCCGTTGCATCTGCCGTTGCGTCCGCCGGGGGCGTTGCCGGAGAAGCAGTTTCTTGACACCTGTGAACGTTGCGGGGATTGCGCCACGGCCTGTCCAGCCCAGTGCATTCTCATCGACGACACCGCCGGCGGCGCGCCGCACATCGTGATCGATTCGATGCCGTGCGTGGTGTGCGACGGGCTGTATTGCATGAGCAGTTGCCCGACCGGCGCGCTGGTGCCGACGCCGTTGAATGAAATCCGCATGGGGACGGCGGTCTGGCATGAGGAAACCTGTCTGCGGGGCGATGGGGAGCCATGCACGATCTGCGTCGATCACTGCCCGCTGGGGTCGGCCGCGATTGAGCTGAAAGACGGCCGGATCGAGGTCAAACCGCTGGGTTGCATCGGGTGCGGGGTGTGCCAGCACGATTGCCCCACGTCGCCCAAAAGCATCGTGATCATCCCGGTGGCGGCGCGACAGAGGGGATAACGTGCATGACCGGACGGCTTTTCGTATACTCCCATCCAACTCTTTTGAGGCATAAGGAGAACCACGCGATGATCAAGCGAGCTTTAGGGTTGTTGGTGCTGGCGGTGGCGATGGCGGGCCTGTCAGCTTGCGCGCACAAAGGCCAAGGCGGCAACGCCGATGCGGCCAATGGTTCGTTTGCCGGCACGCTGCGCAACGATGCGGCCGCGGCCAGCAGCGAGAACACCGGTTGGTCGCTGGGGACCAGCACCGGCCAGACGATCGTCATGGTCGATGTTTCCAAAGCGCCCGAACAGGCCAAGGCCCTGGAAGGCAAGCGCGTGGTGATCCGCGGCCAGATGAGCACCCGCAATGGTCCCAACGGAACCACCGTGGCGGTGTTGCTGGCCGACCAGATCGAGCCGTCGCAGGACTGATTTTTTGATTCAATCGGGCATTTTGCCGGCGAGGATTCGATCTCGGATTTTTCGCGCGGCATTTGCGTTGGCCGACGTTGTCGGAGCGGTTAGGATGGCCGGATGCCCTCGGCGGCCAAGACAAGTTCGGTTTGGGAGCAACGCGCCGCGATGCTGTCGCTGGTGACGGCGGTGGTGTTGCTGGGGATCAAGTTTTCGGCGTATTTTCTGACCCGTTCGGCCGCGATTTTTTCCGATGCGCTGGAAAGCATCGTCAACGTCGTGGCGGCGGCTTTCGCGCTCTATTCGCTGCACGTCGCCCATCGCCCGGCCGACCGGGACCATCCATACGGCCATGGAAAGATCGAATTTTTATCGGCCGGTTTTGAAGGAGGGATGATACTGCTGGCGGCGGTGGTGATCGTCGTTCAAAGTCTTGATTTGCTGATCAATGGCACGGGGCATCTTCGGCAGGGGTGGCTGGGCGTTGGCCTGATCGCGCTGGCGATGGGGGTCAATGGGGTGGTGGGGGTGTTCCTGATTCAGGTCGGGCGGCGACAATCGAGCCTGACGCTGGTGGCGGATGGAAAACATCTGCTGACGGATGCCATCAGCAGTCTGGCGGTCATCGTGGGGTTGTTGATCGTCGTGTTGACCGACTGGCAGGCGGCCGACCCGATCGTGGCGATGCTGGTGGCGATCTACATCGCGTGGATGGGGGGCAAACTGCTTCGGCAGGCGGCGGCGGGGTTGATGGATCGGCAGGATGAGGCGGATACGAAGATGCTGGAGGGGATTCTGGATTCGCACATCGGGCCGCAGGGCCGGCTTCCGCACATCTGCTCGTATCACAAGCTGCGGCATCGGCATTCGGGGCGGTATCACTGGGTTGATTTTCACATCCTGGTCCCGGCGGGTTTGAACATCGAACAAGGGCACCATATCGCCAGCGCCATCGAATACGAGATCGAACAGGCATTGCGGATCGGCGATGCCACCGCGCACGTGGAGCCATGCACGGAGCAGGGATGTGAGGGGTGTGAAGGGTGTCGATGACCGGCCGCGTCGCGGATTAGTGATATGGCGACCTTGCGGTTGGGAATCAGGGGAACAACCCTTTTAATTTCGACGCCTCGGCCACGCGCGAGATGGCGATGCTGTAGGCGGCGGTGCGGTAGTCGCAGTCGGCGGCGTCCGCCTTGGCATTCACCTCGTCGAAGGCTTTTTCCATCACCTGCTGCAGCTCATCCTGGACGCGCTTGGCATCCCAGAAAAAGTTCTGCAATCCCTGAACCCATTCAAAATAGGAAACGGTGACGCCGCCGGCGTTGGCCAGGATGTCGGGGATGATCGTCACGCCGTTGTCGCGGAGGATTTCATCGGCCTTGGGCGTCGTCGGCCCGTTGGCGGCCTCGACCACGGTGGGGGCCTTGACGTGATAGGCGACCTCCTCGGTCAGCGTGTTTTCCATGGCCGCCGGCACCAGGACATCGCATTCGCAGGTGAGCAGATCTTCGTTGGTGATGGCGTCGGCGCCGGGGAAATCCTCCAGCGTGCCGTTCTGGCGGTAATACTGGCCGGCCGATTCGATGTCGATGCCATCCTCGTCGAATATTCCGCTGGCGCGTTCGGTGAGGGCGATGATCGTCGCGCCGCGCTGCGACAGCAGTCGCGCTGAATGGTAGCCGACGTTGCCAAACCCCTGCACGGCGATGCGGACATCCGAGAGGGATTTGTTCCGCGTCGCCAGGTATTTTCGCAGTGTGTTCATCACGCCCCGGCCGGTCGCCTCCTCGCGGCCGACCGAACCGCCCAGCGTGACCGGTTTGCCGGTTACCACGCCCAGCTCCTGGTGTCCGCGCATCATCGAATAGGTGTCGAACATCCACGACATGACCTGTGCGTCGGTGCCGACATCCGGCGCGGGGATGTCCTGGTCCGGGCCGATGATCGGCATGATTTCGTAGGTGAATCGTCGGGTCAGCCGTTCTTTTTCGCCGGGGGACAGTTTTCGCGGGTCGCACACGACGCCACCCTTGGCGCCGCCGTAGGGGAGATTCACCAGCGCGTTTTTCCACGTCTGGAGCATGGCCAGCGCCATGACTTCATCGCGCGTCACGCTGGGGTCGTATCGGATGCCTCCTTTGAACGGGCCGCGGGCGCTGTTGTGCTGCACGCGATAGCCGGTGAAGACCTGGATCCGCCCATCGTCCATCCGCACCGGGCATGAGACCGTCAGCACCCGCTTGGGGGATGAAAGCACCGGTCGCCAGGTCGGGTCGAGGTTCATCGTGTTGTAGATGCGCTCGAAATAGAGGTGGGCGTTTTGCCAGAATTGCGAATGCGCCTCGGTCTTGGGATGCAGCAGATTGGTGCTTTCGGTCATGGACGTTCCTTGTGTGGATGTGCGATCAATCCTCCAGCCAGACGCCGCTGAACACCTCGGTTGCCGGGCCGGTCATGTAGACGTTGTTGTCGGATTCCCTCCATTCGAGTTTCAAGTCGCCGCCGGGGAGATGCGCCGTGATCTTGCGGTCGGTTTTGCCGGTCAGCACGCCCGCCACGGCCACCGCGCACGCGCCGGTCCCGCACGCCAGCGTGATGCCGCTGCCGCGCTCCCAGGTGCGCATGATGACGTCGCCGCGGTTGACCACCCGCACCCAGTGCGCGTTGATTCGACGGGGAAAGGCGGCGTGATTCTCGACCAGCGGGCCGAGATGGTTCAGATCGATCGATTGAACCTCCGGCACGAAGATCACCGCGTGCGGGTTGCCCATCGACACCAGAACCGCATCCATCGGCGGGGGGTTGGGCTGGCCTGATTTGGCCGGCCCATCGAAGGAGAGTTGGCGCATCGATTCATGCGTTGATGGGCGCAATTTGGCCGCATCGGCCGGGATTTTCGACAGGTCCAGAATCGGCTGGCCCATGTTGACCGTCACCTGATGAACTTTGCCGCGGTCGACGTCGAGGTGAAGCGTCAGCACGCCCCGCCCGGTCTGGACTTTCATCGGGTTGTTTTTCGTCAGGCCATGATCAAAGGCGTATTTGGCCACGCAGCGGATGCCGTTGCCGCACATCTCGCTTTCGGAGCCATCGGCGTTGAACATGCGCATCCGCACGTCCGCGGTTTCGCTGGGGAGAATCAGGATCAATCCATCGCCGCCGATGCCGAAGTGCCGGTCCGCCACCCGTTTGGCCAGGCCGGCCGGATCGACCACCGGCTGCTCGAATCCGCTGACGTATACATAATCGTTGCCGATGCCGTGCATTTTGGTGAACTTCATACGGACAATTGTAAGCCGTCGCCGTGCGGTCGGCCACCGCGACCGCGATTGACGATGGTGAAGGACGTGAAATGAGGAGACGGTTCCCGTGAAACCGTCGGCGTCTACCCTTCCACGAGGTCCATCGGCGCGTGCGAATCGGAGCGCGGGCTGGTGGTGGCGGGGGATTTTTGTCGTTCGGCCAGTTTTTGCCGGGCCTGGTCGGCCAGCGAATGGAGCACGCTGGTGTAGCGCGCATCGAGCGGGGGGGTCATCTTGTCGGCCTCGGCGACGAGTTTGATCACCTCGGCGTATTCGTTCTCCTGAAGGAGATTGTTGGTCTCGGCGCGGATCTGGGCGCCGATGATCTCCTGGTAGGTGGGGTCTTCCTTGATCAAGGGGGCGGCGAACTCGATGGCCGGCTCGTATTGCCGGCTGCGCAGGAGGGCTTCGAGGGTCTGGCGGATCAGCCCCTGGGTGACCATTCCCTTGTCCTGCCGTGAGCGCCAGAAATCGAGGGCGAGTTTGAAATAGGCGGCCGCCTCGGCCGGCTGGTTGAGCCGCATGTAGACCTGGCCTATGTTTTCGCGGGTGTAGGCCAGCGGCTCCTCATCCTTGTCCTTGAGCTGCTTTTCGGCCAGCGCCTTGAGAATGATCAGCCGGCGTTCGGGCTGGTCATTGAAACGCTGCGCCCATTCCGGAAGGGCCTCCTTGGGCGCTTCGGGGAAGAGCAGTTGCAGCAGATTCCAGACCGCATCGCGGACCTTGGCGCTGGTTTCGTTGCCGGGGTCCAGTTGCTGATAGAGCGTGGGGGCGATTTCAAAGGTGGCGCATTTTTCCAGGGCGCGCACGGCCGCGAGCCGGACGGCCTCATCGCGGTCGTTGAGAAGCACCTGCACGATCCGGTCCACCACCTTGGGATCGCGATATTCGCCCAGGCCATCCAACGCGGCCCGGCGGATGGTCGGCGATTCCTGCGGGCGCAACAATTTGTAAAACAGATCGCGCAGCGAAGGGTCGCGCAAAACGACCATCGCCTCGACGCAGGATTCGCGAAGGCTCTGGTCGGTTGGATTGGTGCGGGTTTCGACGACCTGCCGCAGGGAGGCGGCGATGTGCGAGGCGAGTTCGGGGTTTTTATCGCGGGCCAGCGGCCCCAGTTCGCGCAAGGCCCGCGCGGCCGCTTCGGCGACTTTGGGGGAGGGGTCGCGCAGCAGTTGCAGCAGCGGGTCGATGGCGCGGATGTCGCCGATGGGGGTCAGGGCCTGTGCGATTTCGGCACGAACCTGCTCATCGGGTTCCTGGGCGAGCTGGGCCAGCAGGGGTTCGAGGGATTCGGGGTCGTTGATGACCCGCAGCGCCCTTGCCACCTCCATGCGCACCTCGGCGGCGCTGTCGCCGACCATCTGGCGAAGCTGCTGTTTGATGGGGGCGGGGATGGCGCGGTTGTTGAGCTTGTCGTTGTAGACGATGCGCGCCCCCACCGCCCGGATCGCCGGTTCGGCGGAGCGCAGATAACGAAGCAGCACTTCGGGGCGCTGGGCATCGGGCATCGCCTGGTATTGGGAAAACAGCAGTGACTGCATCTCGTCGCGCATCTGGCCGAGCCGATATTGCAACTGGTCGAACCGAACGGCGCGGTTGTCGAGCAGGTTGACCCGCCACTGGGTTTCGGTCAGGTCGTGGTTGTCGGTCCACCATTGCTGCCAGCGGGCGGGGTCGCGGCCGATGGTTTCGATGCCGGTCATGGTCGCCAGAGCGTCGGCGGCGGCGTTGTGGATGGGGGAAGGTTCGTTGGCATCGGCCAGCAGGTTGACGAGGACTTCGGCGGCCCGTTTTTCGATGGATGTTCCCAGTGCCTTGATCGCCGCCAGGCGGGTTTCGCGCTGGGGCGAGGAGGTGGCCAGCGAGGCCAGCCGTGAAAAGACCTCGGTGTTGTCCTTGAAGGCGCTCAGGGCCTGTATCGCCGCTTCGGTCATGGGGCGATCGACGCCGATCAGGGCGAACAGGGGGTTGATGAACTGTGGATCGGGGGCGGGGTCGATGGCCAGGGCCTTGGCGACGGCCAGTTGACCGGGGCGGTTGGCCGCGGCCTGCAGGATGCGGTTGAGGATGGTGTTGGCCGCCTCGGTATGACGTAAAACCAGCCGTCGGGCGGCCTCATCGCGTTCGGTCTGGGTGATGGAGTCATCGGCCAACTGGGCGGCAAGCTGGTCCATCTCCCGCTGGAGCATGGTGTGCGGGTCGGGCAGCGGTGCGGTGGTGGGGAGGGTTTGGGCGCGAATCGGTCCGGTGGCCGCGACAACGACCATCAGGAGAAATCCAGCCATAAACCGGCGATTCAAATGCACTTGCGATCCTGATCCAGCCGCATCCGACGGCGACGATAAAAGCCCGGTACCGGTAAAATCCCTCGCGGGCGTTAAATTACCGGATTTTATTCCATCGGCAAAGCACGGATGACGCGGTGATGCCCTTTCGCTGACGTTTTTCTGATGGGGGTCGGTCATTGCTCTTGCCGAGGCGATTGTCCGATGAGTAAAGTAGACAACGGCGGCGAGAGTGGTCCCGGTGGCGGAGTGGAAGATGGTGGGCCATGAATGACTGGTACGAGGCCGAGCAGCGGGTGGAGAAGGCCAGGGAGCTGTTTGAACAGTGCAAATGGCCCGAAGCGCTGGAGGAATTACGCGCCGCCATCGCGATCAATCCTTACAACAGCGGGTGGTTTTTCAATCTGGGGCTGACGCTGGATGAGCTGGGCCGGTATGACGAGGCGGCCGAGGCGTATCGGCAGGCGCTGGGCATCGACGAGGATGACCTTCAGGCGATGACCCACCTTGGGGTGGATTTGTGCCGCACCGGCCGGTTGCAGGAGGCGTTGAAGACGTTTGAAGCCGTCGAGGCGCGCGACTCCACCTTTGAAGCCTCCTATTGCAACCGCATTCTGGTCTACAGCGAGCTGGGCGATCACGAAAAGGCCGAGGAGATGTTTTATCTCGCCCGGCTTTATAAGGAGCAATGCCCGCACTGTTATTACGCGATCGGATGCAGCCTGAACGCGCGGGGGCAGTATGACCGGGCGATCTATTGTTTTCAGCGAGCGCTGGACCTGGATGAGGAACTTCCGCACGTTCACGTCAGTATCGCCAAAGCGCAATGGAACAAGGGTGAGTTGGAACAGGCCCGTCGCAATTATCTGACCGCGCTTCGTCAGGAGCCGGGGGACACCGACATTCTGCTGTATTTGGGCGGGTTGCTGGCCGAGATGGGCCGGCTGGAGGAGGCGGGTGAAAAATATCGCCGGGCGATCGAATTAAAGCCCGATGCGCCGGCGCCGCACTATTGTCTGGGGCGCTGGTTGATGCGGTCTGGCCGGACAACCGAGGCCGTACGGGCGTTGGAGCGCACGCTGGAGCTGGATCCCACCTTTGGCGGGGCGCACCTTCGATTGGCGCAGATCTGCCACCGTCAGCGCGACGTGGCGGGAATGCAGTCGCACCTGCGTGCCGAACTGCTGTTGCGGCCGGAAGATGCGGACCTTTTGCGCGATCTTGCGGATTTGTTGCTGGACACCGGCGACGCCCGCGCCGCCGTCGCCTGTTTGCGCCGGCAGGTGCAGGTTGACGAGGGGGATTGCAAAGCCTGGCAGAATCTGGGCGTGGCGCAATTTCTGATCGGGCGTTATGCGGATGGCATCGCCAGCAGCCGGCAGGCCCTGCGGCGCGACCCGCGAAACACCGCCGCCATGCACAACATCGCGCTGGCATATTGCCATCTGAAACAATACCCAAGGGCGATGCTGTGGACCCGGCGCGGCATGAGGTTGTCGCCGCGCGACCGTTCATTGCGCGCCTTGCACCTTCGATTGGTCTTTTTGCGAATGGCCAAACGCATCCGGGCCTGGATGGGCAAATAATCGCTTGGCGTCCGGTTCGCCTCTTGCCACTCTTTTTCGCGGATTTATCCTTGATCGACATGAATGAAGCGCAAACGCCCCCTTCGCATCAACCGCGCCCCCGGCCCGTCTGGGTGCAGCCGCTGGCGGTGATTTTCTGCTGCACGGTGGCGGTGGCGCTGCTGCTCTATTTTTTCGATGCCTTCAGCACGGTGCTGCTGGGGGCGCTGGCGGCGGCGATCGTGGCCTCGACGCTCAATCCGCTGTGCCGGTTCATCCCCGGCCCGCGCGGGGTGTCGGCGGCCTTGCTGGGGTTGGGGTTGATCGTGGGGGTGGCGGGGTTGATCCTGGGGCTGTCCTGGCCGCTGGCCGATCCGATTCAACGGGAGCTGCATGAATGGCCCGAACGCAAGGTCAAGATTGACACCCTGTTGCAGGAGTGGAGCGCCCGCCTGCAACTGGACGAGGTGGTGACGGTCGATGCGCTGTTCGTGAACGTCGGGCGGTTTTTCGCGGGCGAAAGCGGGCCGAGATTTTTCACGCGCGGCGCGGACGTGCTGCTGGCGATCCTGATCTGGCTGGCGTTCATCTTCATCGGTTCGATATTCATGCTGGCCGACCCGTGGGACAGCCTTCTGCTGCCGGCATTGCGCACCGCGTCGCCGACGCTGCGCCCGCGACTGGAGGAATTGCTGTTCAATCTCGGTCCGCGCCTGCGCCGATGGGTGATCGGGACGATGATCAGCATGTGCATCGTCTTCACCGCATCGCTCATCGGATACAGTTCGATCGGCCTGAATTTCGCGTTGCCGCTGGCGATGCTGGCGGGAATGTGCGAAATCGTCCCGACCGTCGGCCCGGCCTGCGCGGCGATCATCGCGATTCTCTTTGGCGCCACCCAAAGCGGGCAGGTGGTCATCGGGGTGATTTGCGTTTACACGATCATCCAGAGCATCGAGGCGTACGTCATTTTGCCGATGATCATGCGCGGCGCGGTCCGCATTCATCCGGCCGTGACACTCTTTTCGGTGGTGTTGTGGGGAAAAATCTTCGGCGTGCCGGGAATGATGCTGGCGATCCCGATCAACCTGACCATCGCCAGCGCCGTTGAACATCTGTACGTCCGCCCGCGCGACCGGCGGCTCAAAGGCAATCCAGCGGCCATGGCCGCGCCGTCGCCGCCCGCGGAGATCGCGGTGTGACCTCCGCTACAGGTCCAGCCTCTGATAGACCCACCAGGCGATGAATCCCGCCGCCGTCAAAACGGCCAGGATAATCAACCATTCCATCAGGCGAAGCAATCGGCGCAATCGAAGGTATCGCCGCACGCGGCCAGTCACCGCCGGCAGGTACAGATGCTCATCGGGAAGCAGCATTTCATAAGCGGCCCTCATTTGCGACAACAAAGCATCGTAACGCCCGCCCGCCAGTGGCCGCAGGGACAGTTCGGCCGCCTGTAGGTGGTTGGCCGCCGCCTCGGTTGAGCAATCCATCGCGGTGGCCAGCCGCCGGTGGTCGAACCGGCCGCCATGGTGCAGGATGAACGCCTCGCGCTGTTGAAACGGCAGCCCTCGAACGGCGCGGATGAACGCGGCGTAGGGCGCATCGCCCGCCTGTGCGGCCGACATCAGCGTTTCGTTGTGCAGGTCGGGTTGATAACGGGCGGTTTGGCGGGTTGCCAGAACCGTGTGATGTTCAAACCAGCGCGGCGTCGCCAGATGAATCGACCGGGAGGCCAGGGCCAACCCCCGTTTCATCATCAGCCGGGTGACCGAGCTGCCCAGGTCCGACCGGCCGGTCAGCGCATGGGCCATCCGATGTACCACCGGGTATTGTTCGGTCAACAACCGCTCGATCGCGTTTCGCGGCGGCGGGGGGGCCGGGCCACTCATGGCGGGAATCATATCCGCATCGCGTCGTGAATCACGCCCCCAGGCTGACCAGATGCCGGACGACGCAGCGGCCCAGGACGCGCAGGTTGTAGCCCCCTTCGAGCAGACTGATGACCCTTCCATCGCAATACCGGTCGGCGACGGCGACCAGAGCGCGGGTCATCTGCTCAAAACCATCATCGCTCAGGTTGATGTCGGCCAGCGGATCATCCTGGTGCGCATCGAAGCCGGCGGAAATCAGCAGCACCTGCGGGCGAAATTCCTCCAATTCGGGAACCACCCGGCTGTCGATCACCCGCAGATAGTCGATGTCTTCGGCGCCTGGGTCAAAGGGGATGTTGATGGTGTAGCCGCGCGCCCTGGCGTGGCCGATCTCCCAGTCGTGGCCGCTGCCGGGATAACAGGTGCGCGGGTTCTGGTGCAGGCTGATGAACAGGACATCGGGATCATCGTCAAAGGCGGCCTGCGTGCCGTTGCCGTGATGAACGTCAAAATCGACGATGGCGATCCGTCCGATGCCATAAGCCTGTTGAAGATAGCGCGCGGTGATGGCGACGTTGTTGAAAAGACAAAATCCCATCGGCCGTTGCGGCTCGGCGTGGTGGCCGGGTGGACGGATGGCCGCGAACGCCCGCCTCGCCCGGCCGCGCAGGACGGCATCGGCACACCCCATGGCCGCGCCCGCCGCCAGCAGGGCGATCTGGTAACTGTCGGGACCAACCGGCGTGTCCCCCTGGTCCAGCACGCCACCTCCATGCAGGCAGATGCGCTCGATGCGCTGGATCATGTCGGGCGGGTGAACCGTTTGCACCCATCGGAGATCGGCGGGGTCGGGGGACAATTCCAGAAGTTTGGGCAACCCCAGCGGATGAAGTCCAAATTTCATGGAAAAATCGGGAAACGGATTGGGCGAATCGACCAGCCCGGCATCGCGCACGGCTTTGAAAATGGCACGGATGCGGTCGGGCCTCTCGGGGTGATGAGGTCCGGTGAGGTGATCGGCAAAACGAGGGCTGGTGCAAAGAGCGATCATCCGGATGGCCTTATTCTATCCCAATTCGCTTGAAGTACTCGGGGAAAAGATACCGCAGCGCCAGCGGCGTCAACAGCACCAGGTTCATGGCCACCTGCAGGAGGATGAATTCGAGCGTGGCGACGCGGTGCGGGTCGGCACCGAGCGTGACGTAGAGCGTGATGGCGGGCAGATTGCCCAGCAACGTGCCCATGGCGACGCCGATCAATGAAATGTTCGTCAGGCCAAAGAGATAATTGCTCAATGAGAAGGGGAAGACGTGGATCAACCGGACGGCCATGACCGCCATGAACCCATTGTGGCCGAGCTTCTCGTTCAACCGGCGGAGCTTTTGCAGGCGGGATTCGATGGTGGAGTGATACCATTCGGCCGCCAGCCAGCGTGACAGAAGCAAGGTCAAACCCGATGACAGCGCCGCCGCGATGTCGCACCAGATGACGCCCCACACCATGCCAAACCCGCAGCCGGCCAGCACCTGTATCCACCAGACCGGCAGCAACAACACCGTGGCGGCGGCGTAGATGGCGATGACGATCAGGGGGGAAAGGATCGGATGAGCCGCCGTCCATCGCGCGACATCCTGGCCGAGAATTTGAGGGTGATGGGCGATGGTCCGCCCGCGCTCGGTTCCCAGCAGCGCAACCAGCGCCAGGATCATGGCGCAGATCAACAGGCACAACGAAAACCGGCGGAGCTTGTGCAGGGTGAAATCCTCATCAGGCGTTGGCGTACATCATGTTGCGCATCGCGATCCAATAGGTCTGAAACAAATAACCGGCGAACAGGATGATCTGGCCGCAAAGCACGTAAAGATAGACCGAACCGCTGTCCGCACCCAAATGGCCGTGATACAGCAGCCATTGATACCCCAGCACGGTCGTCGCCGCCACCAGGCCGGGGACCAGATAATGGATGGCGTGAAAATCCATGCCGCGCTGAACGACGCCCAATGGAAGTCTCAGGCCGCGATAGGTCGCCTCCCATGTCGTCAATCGGGACGCCAATGACGTGACGCCGATCAGAAATCCATCGCATAAAACCACCAGCAGCACCCAGGAGATCGCCAGTGGAAACCGCGTGCCGGTCAGTTTCAAAAACCAGTCCAGATGAAACGCGGCGGCCGTCGCGAAAAGGATCGAGGCGACCAGGAGATAAATCCGTCCGAACAACCGGCCGCGCGGAGAATCCAGCCTCGTGGCCAACGTCCGATAAAATCGCGATGGACGAAACAATACCGCCGCCGAAGTGCGGATAAATCGCCCCAGGTCGGCGGGCGATCGGGCTTGTTCCCAAGCACACGGGCCGCGCCAATGGGGCAAACTGTCGGCCACCGGCCGGCCGCATTCGGGGCATCGGCCCTCCTGGGGCAATCCGGTGAGGTTATAACCGCAAAATTCGCACAATAAGGCGGTGTTGTCGGGGATATTGGCGGCCGCGCGGGTCATCGCAATATGGTATACTTGTCGAAGATGAACAACGATATGGGGATATTCATCCGAGGTCTGGTCTGCATGGCCGGCCTGCTGCTGGCGATCGGGTGCGAGCGCAAGCCCGTGCCGGCGAATGGGCCGCCATCGACGCCGACAACCGGTCCGACGACCGAGGTTGTTTCCGATGCATCGACCCAGCCTTCGACCGAGCCGACGGCGTCGTTGATGATGATCGACCAGCGGATCGTCTCGTTTCCGCCGGCGAAGCTGCGCGTGCAACAAAAGCGCGACGGCGATCCGGTCGTGGCGGTGCTGTTCAGCGACGACCCCAAAAACGCCATCGACGACAATTACACCGGAAACAGTTATTACCTTGAGATGACGCTGGATGTCGCCAATCCAACCGAGGTGGGGCAGGCGATCTGGATGTACAAGTCGCCCACCAGCGCGCGGACGAATTCAACCAACGGGATTTTTCTCGATGGAACTCGCATCCAGCTTCAACCGCTGGAAGTGCGGGTTGAATTTGAACCGCGCGGCAAACAGATCGGCGTGATGTTGCAGGGGCATTTCCTGCAATTTGACGGCAACGATCCCAACATCGGCCGGATGGTGCGGGTGTCGGCCGACCTGACGGCAAAAATGCGATAGGATGCGGGTGTTCATCCCGCCATTGTCCGGATCAACCCAGCAGTTGTTTCAGATCAAAGTGCGGATCCTTGATCGATTCCTCGTTGCCGTTGATGGGCAGACGACGGCGGACCAGTTCCTGCAACAGCTCATCCTCGCCACCATGAGCGATGGCGGCGACCTGCGCGATGCGACCGTCGGCCGCGACGCCGATCTCGACAAAATCCGGTGATTCGACGTTGGGGGCGCCGCGCAACAACCTGCGATCCACGGCGCGCGATTCGCCCCAGACCGAAATCGACAACGTGAACACGTCGCTGAAAAAGTATCCCGTGCCGTCGTAGGTGTCGTTTTTTCCGGCCATGTTTCGTCCGGCGAGCCGGCCGGTGGTGATGGCGTTGTCCCAGTGGTCCATCGTGCGATGTTTGCCGAAGCGCGGATCGAAGATCGCCGAGCAGTCTCCGGCCGCGAAAATGCCCGGAACGTTGGTCTGTGCATGTTCATCGACCAGGATCGCGTTTTCGGCCCGCACCGCCGTGCCGCGAAGCAGGTCGCGGTTGATTCGCAACCCCACCGCCGCGACGACCAGGTCGCATTCCAGCGCCGGCCCATGGGGCAGCGCCACCCGTTGCACGCGGCCATCGCCTTCCAGCGCGCTGGGGCGGTTGCCCGACACCAACTGAACGCCGTGTTGTTCCAGATATCGGGATAAAAACTGCGAAGTCGATTCTCCCGCGAAACGATTCCAGAGCCGATGGCCATGCACCAGATGCACCGACAGTCCGCGCTGGGTCAGCGTGGCGGCCAGCTCGACGCCCAGGAACCCGCCGCCGATGACCACCGCGCGGCCCCGCCCGCGTTCGTGGCGTTGGCCTTCGCGCAGGGCCTTGTCCACCGCAAAGCTCAATCGCTGGGTGTCATCCACCGTGCGCAGATAAAAGACGTTGGGCAGTTCCGCGCCGGGGATGGTCAGATGTTGCGCCGATCCGCCGGTGGCGATCAACAGGCGGTCAAACGAGACCTCCTGCCCATCGTCCAGCGTCGCGGCACGTCGTTCGGTGTCCAGTTGTGACACGCGCCGGCCGGTGCGCAGTTCCACCTTGTGTTCGTCAAACCAGGGGAGCGGGAGCGTGAACAATTCCTCCCGGCGTTTTTCACCGCGTAGAAATTCCTTGCTCAATGGAGGACGGTGATAGGGCCGGATCGACTCCTGCGCCACCAGCAGCATGGAGCCGGCCGAATCCAATTCACGAATCGCCTCGGCGGCCGAACTGCTGGCCAGCCCGCCGCCCACCAGAAGATATTTGACGTGTTGTTTGTTCATATCATTTATATCGCCATTGAATCATAGGCGCTTCAAACCCTTCAGGAGATGGAAAAGCAATTATTGGACCAACATTCGTTCCAATTTCGGCGTACCGCTAAACTACGCCCCATGCGTCGGACGGTTGCGGAGCATGATTTCGTAAAATATTCGCGTGTTGTGGTGTTCGCGGCGCTGGCCACGGGGTTGGCGTTGCGCTGGTGGAAATTGGGTTTTCAAAGCCTCTGGTTCGACGAGGGATACACCGCGTGGATCTCATCGCTGCCGGCGGCACAAATCCCACAGGTGTTGCGCAACGACGTGGGCGCGCCGTTGTATTACCTGTTGATGCACGTCTGGGGATGGATCGCAGGCGACTCCGAATGGGGGATGCGGTCGTTTTCGGCGGCCTGTTCATCCGTGGCGTTGCTGGTTTTTGTCGATCTTGCCCGCCGGGTTTTGCAACGCCCGTGGGCGGTGGCGATGGCCGTCGGGTTGTTCGCCTTGTCGGCGATGCAAGTTCAACATGCCCAGGAAGCTCGATATTACGGGCTGATTTCGCTGTTGTCGGTGGTGGCATTGGAGTGCATCGCGATCAGCACGACCAATCGCCGGCCGCTGGCATTGATCGGCCTGGTTTTGAGCCTGACAGCGGCGTTGTACACACACAACGTCATGCTGTTGTATTGGGCGGGATTGAACGGGGCGTGGGTTTTCTGGCCCGGCCGGCCGGCAAAAGAACGAATCGTCGAGATTCTGCTGGTTAATCTGGCCGTGGCGCTGCTGTATGCGCCATGGATTTCGAGCCTGATGGACCAGTTGCATTGGGCGCACAACCGGTTCTGGCAATCGTCGCCCACATTGTTGGATGGATGGCATGCCCTGGCGGTGTTGCTGGGGATCAAACCCTATTTTTTGGCAGGAATAGTAGGGAATGTTCCGTTTGGCGACGCCGACAATCTGAGCCGATTGGCCATCTTGTTGCTGCTGGGCGGGTTGATCATCGGCCTGTGGTGCAGGCATCTTCGCGGGGTTTGGTTGTCGCTGGTTTTGGCGGGGCTGTTGCCGGTGGCGGCCGGGTTCGTGCAAAGTCATTTAAGGCAGCCGATCTTCATGGATCGTATTTTCATCGCATCCTGCGCCCCGTTGGCGCTGCTGATGGCTTTGCCGATGGCACAAGGACGACTGCCAAGGCACTTTGCGACGCCAAGTGCTTTGCTGGTTGTGTTGGCGGGATTGTCGTCGATTCTATTTTTGTCTCGACATGAAAAAGAAAACTGGCGCGAGGCATACGACATTTTGTCGCACGGTCAGGCCGCTCCGCGACTGATTGTGTTTGTGGCCAATGAGGGCCAACTGCCGTTTGATTATTATCAAAAGCAAAGCGGAACGGTTTTATCCGCGGATGAAACGGGATTGCCGGATGGGTTTTTTGACATCGATCCGCCGCAGACGGTTCGGCGGGTGTTGGATGAGGGGGATTTGTCGCGATTGATGAAGGCGATGGATCAGGGGCAATATCGCCAGATCGACCTGGTGCGTTCGCACGACTGGTTTGCCGATCCGGAAAATCGGGCCATCGGGGCGTTGCACCTTCGCTGGCGATGGATCGGGGGGGAGATTTTGCGCGATATTCGGATCGACCGGTATGTGCCGGCCGAATCGGCGGGGTCGTCGGGGATTATCGCAGACCCATCGCTCCAACCGCCAGCAGCAGCGCCGCCGCGATGAAGACCCCCACTTCGGCCACCTGCGAGAAAATCCGAACGGAGCGGGAAAGCATTTTGCATCCTCCGGTATAACCGTGATCCTCACCGGTCGCCGCAACAACGGCGATCGGCCTGTCCTTCCCAGCATCGACGAAGCGAGTCATATCTCTATGCGGATTTTCCAATACATCACGGCGATTCGGAAATATTTTTCCCGTTGACGCCAATTTGTATGGAATATGCCACCCTGCCGGTTTGACGGGGGTGGTTATGGGACGTACGTCATGCGCGGGGGAAAAGTTTATGGGACGTGAAAAAAATTTTTCAGGTTATTTGCCACCGAAGACCAGAAGCACCACGTCGATGATAAACAGCAGCACGATCATCACTTCCAGCAGGAGCATCCAGCGGTTGGTCTGGTCGTGGCGGAGAATCTGGTACAGGTCATCGAGCGTTTTGAGTTTTTCGTCGATGGTGTGATGCCAGTCGGAAAGATGAAACCGTTGCGAGAGTCCCTGGTAGATGCGAGCCAGATGCCAGTCGCCAAAGAACTTTGTGATGTTGGACAGCTCATCGCTCAGGCGGGCGAAGTCGACGCGGATTTCACGCAGCTCGCGTTGAACCCGGTTGTTCTGCAGGCCGCGCAGCCGGCCGCCTCCCAAGTCGCGATAGGAACGGTCCACCGCGGTGTCCAGGATGCGGTCGTAGGCTTCCAGTTCGGCCAGTTGGAGATTGGCCAGCTCCATGATGTGCAGCACTTCGTCGAAATATCGCGGCTCATCGACGATCAATGCCGCATCCCAGTCCACCACGACCAGGTCCTGTTCGTAATAGCTGTAATATTTTGAGGTCGATTCATCGGCCTCCTGATCGGACAACTGGCGGGGTCGGGTTTCCTCGGTCAACAGGGCCGCCACCGACTGGCGATGGTCCACGAGCCATTGCTCGGCGCTGATCGGTTCGCCACCGGTCCCCAGCATGGGCGAACGAACGCAGAAGACCGTGTACGCCTCATCATCGGCCAACTGCTGCACCGGCCGGATGAACTGCGGTTGCATCTCGCGGCGGACATCCTCGGCCAGTTGACGAACCTCATCGTATAAAAACGAACCATCGTTGAATCGCAGGTCGTGATATGGAACCAGGTCTTCCAGCCGGTCCACCTCAAACGGCACGCGCACGGTGATGCTGATCGCACCGACCGGCAGGAGTTTGATCGTCCGCTGCAACCGCAGGGGGCCGCGCGGGCCGATCCGTTCCAGAGGGGGCAATCGCACCATGTCCGGACGATAGAAGAAAAGCTGGCGGGGGCTGCGTTTGGAGGCATCGACCACGAATTGAGCCACCGGCTGGCCGAGCAGTTCCCGCAGAGGCCGCTGGGTCATTTCGTAGGCGACATCAAAGGCATAAATGTAGACAACCTCACCCTGATACCGCATCGTTCGAGGAGTGGCGGTTGAAGCGGCGGCCCGGATGGGAACGGCTTGAGTCATCCATAGTATTGTATGCGATAAATCAGAGCGGGGAGGCGCCCAAATGGAAATAATGTAAGGTCATTATTGACAACGACTTACAAGATGTGTCGGCGTGTCTGTCCTATGGCTGGGTGGTGGGTGGGGCGGCCTGTTCGGTGGTGGGTTGGGTGGTGTCCGGTTGGGTGGAGGGTTTGGCCAGCAGGATGGGATTTTGCAAACGGGCGAGGATGGTCAGGCGGACGCTGGCCTGTGTTTTCAGGGCGGTGGGGGTGTCGGGGTTGTTGGCGATGGTGTCGTAGAGGGTGCGGGCGGTGGTCCAGTCTTTTTTGTTTTCGGCGATGGCGGCCAGTCCGAATCGGGCGGCGATGGCGGAAATTCGTTCTTCGCCATAGTGGCTGAGGACCTGCTGGTATGATTTTTCGGCCAGGTCCAGCGCCTTGGCCGGCTCGGGTTCGAGGTTTAGCGAGGGGCGGGTGGTGGCGGCGGGTACGGGGGGAAGGGTCGCCACCAGCCAGTTCAGATCACCCTGTGCCACCAGCGCGGCGGCCATGACTTGCGAATCGCCGGTCTGGCCGAGGGCGATGCTCAGGCCGTTGCGAGCTTCTTCGGTCAATTGCTGGCGGATGCGGGCCAGGACATCCCCTTCGGGGGTCAGATATTGAAACGTATTGAATGAGCGTAATTCGGACAGGGCGTATTGGGCGCTGGCAAGGCCTTCGTGGGCCGCCTGCACGGCCGCCTTTTTGGCGTGGATGCGGTTGAAGATGATGACCACCACCAGTACCACCAGCACGACGCCCAGGAGGATGCGCGTGCCATATCGGCGGGCCAGGTCGGGCAGATGCTCCAGCCCGCGGGCCATATCGTTGGATTTCAGCTCGTGCCGCCGCTCGGATTTCATAAGATCGGGATCGTAATGGGGGGTTTCATGCAAAGCAATCTCAGGGCGTATAAGATAATCGCGTGAATGAGGATGAATCGACATTGAATGATCAGGCCGATTTGCCGGTTGAGGAGGGCGAATCGGATGTGGAGCATTTTCACTGGCGGGTCTCAAAGAACCTGACCCGTCGGATCGACCAGTACCTGGTGGATCGGGTGGGGTATTTGTCGCGGGCGGGGGTGCAGCGGCTGATTGATGAGGGGATGGTCAAGGTCAACGGGCGGGTAGTCAAGGCCAGTTATCACCCCAAGGATGGGGATGAGGTGGAGATGGTCGCCCCGCCCGAGCCGGTGGCGCAGATCGTCCCCGAACCGATTCCGCTGGAGATTATTTATGAAGATGAGCATTTTCTGGCCATCAACAAGCAGG
Organism: Phycisphaerales bacterium; assembly: GCA_020853095.1. GTDB lineage: Bacteria > Planctomycetota > Phycisphaerae > Tepidisphaerales > Tepidisphaeraceae > JADYZN01. The sequence goes on from JADYZN010000039.1 coordinate 48,576, forward strand.
CGGATCTGATTGTCCACCCGGCCCGCGGCAAATGGACCGGCACGCTGGTCAACGGGCTGGTCCATTACGGCAAAAAATGGTCCACCATCAACGGCGACTGGAGGCCTGGGATTTTGCACCGGCTGGATCGAAATACCACCGGCGTGATGCTGGTCGCCAAATCCGATGAAGCCCACTGGAGGCTGGCCAGGCAGTTTGAGAACCGCACGATTCAAAAAACCTATCTCGCGGTGGTGCATGGGGTTATGGAGCTGAAATCGGATGTGATCGACATGCCGATCGGGAAGGACAGGTATATCCGCGAAAAACAGGCGGTGCGAAAGGTTGAAAACGGCGGCCGGCCGGCGGTGACGCGGTATGAGATCATGGAGCAGTATGATTCGCCCCAGGCGGCGAAACTGGGAGAATCCCCGTTTGCCACGGATCGCCGGTTGCCGGCCCCGCCGGCCCGGTATGCGCTGGTCAAATTATCACCTAAAACCGGTCGTACGCATCAGTTACGAGTTCATTTGTCTCATCTGGGATACCCCATCGTGGCCGATACGATGTACGGCGGGCGGTTTTTTGAGTTTGGCGATTACCGGCTGGAACGTCAGGCGTTGCATGCGTATGAGATCACGTTTGTGCATCCGGGGACGCTGGAGACGATGACGTTGCAGGCGCCGTTGCCGGCGGATTTGACGAGGCTGTTGGAGATTTTACGCAATCCGGTAACAATTAAATGAAAAATAGCCTATAATGAGTGGTGAGGCGGCGATGTTCCGTCAGATGAGAGGTTTATCATGACACTGTTGGCGTTGGGTTGGCCGGGGCCGTTTGAACTGTTGATTCTGGCGGGGCTGGGGTTGTTGATATTCGGCAAGCGCCTGCCGGAGGTGGGGCGCAGCATCGGCAAGACGATCGTGGAATTCAAAAAGGGGATGAAAGAGGTTGAGAACGAGGTTTACGAGAACGACGAGGAGCAGGCGTCGGCCAACGCACCGCGCAAGACCATCGGCCAGACGGCGCGTTTCGATCCGTACACCGGCAAGCCGTTGCCGCGAACATCGGAGACGGTGGAGAGCAAGGCGGGATCGGGTCAAAATGAGTCCGGCCAGTCGAGTTGAAGGCGGTGCGATAAGAATCGTTTAGGAGATTTTGGATCGAGTTGTGCCATGATCGGGCGATGGACGGGGATGATCGTGATCGCGGCGGGGCTGGCGATGGCGAGCTATTGCCAGGGGGCATCGTCAGGCGGACGCGGGGGGTTGAACATCACATTACCGGAATTGCGGTTTGATCAGACGCCGATGGGGGAGGTGTATGATTTTCTGCGGGATGTGGCGGGGATCAATCTGCACGTCAACTGGCGGGCGCTGGAAGAAGCGGGCGTGAGCCGTGATCTGCCGGTCAACATCCATCTGAGCGGCGTGTCGGTGCGGAAATTACTGGATTTGCTGCTGGTTGAATCGGGGGTGGCCGATCGGTTGACGTGGTACGTGGACGATGGCGTGGTGGAGGTGACGACCCGCCAAGTGGCCGATCGTAGGATGATCGTGCGGGTTTATCCGGTTGACGACCTGGTGATGGAGATACCCGATTTTGTCGGGCCGAACCTGGAATTGTCCAACGCCACGGCCGGCGGCAGCCGAAGCGGCGGGGGTGGAAGCGGGTCGAGCGGCAGTTTGTTGCACGAGAGTTCCGACAACGACGATCGCGATCAACCCCGAACCAAATCCGAGCGTGTGCAGGCGCTGATCGACCTGATCACGCAAACCATCCAGCCGGACATCTGGCGCATCAACGGCGGCACGGCCACCATCGCATATCTCCATGGCTGCCTGATCATCAACGCCCCCCGGTCCATCCACGAAGCGATTGGCGGGCTGGTGGAATAGGAATCGTCGGCCGGCATGGATGGGATGTGGGGGCGTGGTTCAAGTGGCGGGCGAGGGAAAGACGCCGAGTTCTTCGAGGGCAAGAAGCGCCGCTTTTTGTTCGGCCATTTTTTTGTTCGGCCCCCACGCGGAGGGGAACCGCCGGCCGTCGACGCAGACGCAGACTTCAAAGCATTTGCTGTGGTCGGGGCCTTTTTCATCCAGCAGCTCGTACAACGGGGTGGCGCCCATATCCTTCTGGGCGTGCTGCTGGAGGACGGCTTTGTAATTGTGCTGGTGGGAGTCGGCGGCGATCACGTCGATCTTGGGGTTCATGGTGCGCAGGATGTAGGCCTTGGCGATTTCAAACCCGCCGTCGATGTAGAGCGCGGCGACGATGGATTCATAGACCGCGGCCGCCAGCGAGCTGGGCATGGAGGCTCGGCCGCTGATTCCCTTGCCGATGTGCAGCAGGTCGATCAGGCCGGTTTCGGTGGCGATCTCGGCGCAGGTTTTGCGGGAGACAACCGCGGACTTGACCTTGGTCAGCTCCCCTTCGAGGTATTCGGGAAAGCGGCGGTACAGCGCCTCGCAGATAACCAGGTCGAGGACGGCATCGCCCAGAAATTCCATGCGTTCGTTGCTTTGCAGCCGGGTGGCGGCGATGGAGGCGTGGGTCAGTGCTTCCTGCAACAAGGCCACGTCGGCAAACTTGTATTGAAGAATGTTTTCGGCTCGAAGATGAGTTTCGGAAGTCACGGGACATCCTTTTGTAAGAGACACGCGGGAATTGCACGCGAAATGCGCTGGGGATCGGCCGGTGGGTCGGAGGGATGCGAATTTCGACGATCTGGTGATCAACCCGTGTCGTGACGACACGAAGCGATCGGCGAAACTGGAATTCCTCGGGCCATCGGCAAGGCCGGCGGCACTTCGATTCTTCTATTGAAAGCAGCGTATCGACCGGCGGGCGGGGGTGTCAAATCGCAGGAGAGGTCCAAATGTGAAATTGAGACATCGCCCGCCCCGCCGCCCAAACCCGTTACCCTTGACTTTCGGGCGGCAGGGTTGTCATTTACGATGGTTTGATCTCGAGGAACGCCAGGGCCATGACCACATTGCGGATATTTGTTTCATCGCCGGGAGATGTGGGGGAGGAGCGGAGCATCACCGCCAAGGTCATCGCCCAGTTGCGTGAGGAATTTGAGGGGAGGGTGGAGCTGGACCCGATTTTCTGGGAACACGAGCCGTTGCGTGCGACGGCGAGTTTTCAGGAGCAGTTGCCAAAACCTTCCGAGACGGACCTGGTGATCCTGATTCTCTGGTCGAGATTGGGGACGCGGTTGCCTGCGCACATCACCCGGCCGGATGGGTCGATGTACGCATCGGGGACGGAATTTGAATTTGAGGATGCGCTCAACGGGCATCGTTCCAAGGGGACGCCGGACCTGATGGTCTATCGCAAGACCGCCCGGCCGGTGACGGAGCTGGATTCGGAAGAGGCGGTTCTGGAGCGATTGTCGCAGAAGAAGGCGCTGGAAGGGTTTGTCGCCAAGTGGTTTCGCGGCGGGGATGGGTCGTTCACGGCGGCGTTTCATGCGTTTGAGTCGCCGGCGGCCTATGAGCAGTTGCTGGAGGAGCATTTAAGAAAGTTGCTGTCGGGGAAATTGAAGCTGGAGTCGGCGCCGGTCGCGGTCAAACCCAAATGGCAGGAGGGTTCGCCGTTTCGGGGATTGCAAGCGTTTGACATGCAGCACGCCCCGATCTTTTTCGGGCGGACCAAGGCGATCGGGGATTTGCTGAACGCCTTTCGCAAACAGGCGGCGGCCGGCAAGGCGTTTGTGCTGGTGCTGGGGATGAGCGGGTGCGGCAAATCGTCGCTGGTGCGGGCGGGTTTGTTGCCGAATCTGATTCAGCCGGGGGTGATCGAAGGAATCGGCCTGTGGCGGCACGGGATCATGCGTCCGGCCGACACCAGCGGGGATTTGATCGACGCCCTGGCGGCGACGCTGCTTCGGCCGGAGGCGCTGCCGGAACTGGAGTCGTCGGGGACGGACGTGAAGGAGCTGGCGCAGCTGCTGCGCGAATCGCCCAAGGGTGCGGTGGCGTTGGTGAAGTCGTCGCTGATGCAGGCGGCGGCGGAGGTGGGTCGAAACGAAAAGCTGGCCGAAGTGCCGCAGGCCCGGCTGGCGCTGTTCGTGGACCAGTTGGAGGAGATGTTCACGCTGGAGCACATCAGCGCGACGGAGCGCGAGGCGTTTGTCCGGGCGATTTCGGAATTGGCGCGCAGCGGAATGGTGTGGGTGTCGGCGACGTTGCGGAGCGATTTTTACGCGCGGTGCGTCGAGTTGCCGGAACTGATCGCGTTGAAGGAAGGGACGGGGCAGTACGATCTGTTGCCGCCGACGCCGTCGGAGATCGGGCAGATGATTTTGCAGCCGGCGCGGATGGCGGGGTTGCGGTTTGAAGAAAATCCGCAAACCAACGTGTCGCTGGACGATGTGCTGCGCGAGGAGGCTTCCAGGGACCCTGAAGCGCTGCCGTTGCTGGAGTTCGCGCTGGACCAGTTGTACAAGCGCTGCGGCGAAGGGGGGGTGCTGACGTACGCGGCCTATGAGGCGATGGGTGGCGTGGAGCAGGCGCTGGCCACCCACGCGGAGGAGGTGTTTCAGTCGTTGCCCAAGGGCGTGCAGGGGTCGCTGGGGACGGTGTTGGGGGCGCTGGTGACGCCGGGGCTGGGACAGCAGTTGCACATCGCCCGACGGCGCGCGGTGCTGGAATCGTTGACGCGCACGCCGCAGGCGAGGGCGCTGGTGGAGTCGTTTGTCACGCACCGTTTGTTCGTGACCGACAAGCTGGAAAACGGGACGGCCGTGGTGGGGGTGGCGCACGAGGCGCTGTTGCGGCGATGGCCGCGGGTGGCCAACTGGGTGGCGGAAAATTCGGAGATGCTGCGGATGCGGGCGAGGCTCGCGGCGGCGGCGGCGTTGTGGGTGGAACAGGGTCGGGAGCAGACGTTTTTGCTGCCGGCCGGCAAGTCGCTGGCGGAGGCGCAAAAGCTGGTGGCGCGGGACCGGGCCTCCTTTGCCGACGATGAGGTCGCGTACGTCGAGGCCTCCGGCAGGCAATCCCGTTCGCATCGCACGCGGCGGCGGGTGGCGGGGTTGACCGCGGCGGTGCTGGTGCTGGCGCTGGTGGGGGGGTGGTTGTGGTATCGCGTCGCATACGTCTGGCCGCACGTGGAATATTACGCGAACATCGCTCCGCGCTGGGGGGTTCCGGACGGCATTCGTCCGCTAAACAAGGAGCAGGTGAGCCACCGCGGGACGAGCTTTCGCCTGACCCGCAAAGGCCGGCGCGGGATGGTGGTGAAGGTGGAGGCGATCAACGGGCAGGGGGTTTACACGGCCTCGCACGATGTGGGGACGTACATCGGCGACACGGTGTCGAAGAATTTCACCGGCACGCGCGAATGCCGGTGGGAATACACGTTCGATGCCCAGGGTCGGGCGACCAGCGAGAAGGCGTATGACCGTTCGGGCCGGCTGGTCTACACGTTTCAGTATTCCTCGCCGGAGACGGGGTATTACCAGGATGCCAACGGTTATCCGCGGGCGCGGGCCGGGTCGGGGGCGGCGTACGTCCGGTTCGTGCGGATCACCGAGGGTCCGCAGGCGGGATTGAACCGGGAGATTCGATTCACGGATGCCGGAGGCAGGGCGCAGCCCAACCAGGATGAGGTGTTCGGCGTGCGCTGCACGTACGATGACCGGGGGGTGATCGTTAAATACCAGTACATCGACGCCGCCGGCAACCCGATGGCCGGCAAGGATGGGGTGGCCGGCGAGAACCGCCAATACGATGAAAACTGCCAGGTGACGAGGGTGGCGTATTTTGACGCCCAGGACAAACCCGCCCGCAACAAGGATGGGTATGCCCAGTACACGCGCAAATACGATGAATATGGCAACGGCATCGAGGCCGAGGTGTTCGATGAACAGGGGCATCCATCGGAATACAACGGTTATTCGATCATCCGATCCGCCTTTGATGATTCGGGCAACCTGATCCGCGAGAGTTATTTTGAGGCCGATGGATCGGCCGGCCTGAACACCGACTGGTTTCACAGCGTGGAACTGGAATACGATTCCCGCGGCAATTCGACCCGGGCGCGGTATCTGGATGAAAAGGGGAAGCCGACCCGCAGCAAGCTGCAGATCGCCGGCATCAGCCGACGGTTCGATGCACAGGACAACATCATCGAAGAAATCTATCTCGATGAGAACGGCCAGCCGACGGCCGGCCGGGATGGAGCCAGCAAATATCAGTTCAAATACGATGAGAAGGGGAACCAGACCGAGTTGGCCGCGTTTGATGCGCAGGGCCAGCCGATAATGAACTCGCAGGGATATGCCCGCCAGACGATCAAATACGACGATCGCAACAACGCGATTGAGTGGTCGTATTTTGATGAGGAGAACAAACCGTGCCGGGGGACGGTCGGTTATGCCCGCCAGGTCGCCCGGTACGATGACCGGGGCAATTGCCTGGAGGAGGCCTATTACGGGCCGAACGGCAAACTGACGCTCTATCAGCACGATTACGCCCGCATCACCTGGGTGTACGACGATCACGGCAACAAGGTGGATGAATCCTATTTTGACGAACAGGACAAGCCGACGCGCATGCGCAACGGGGTGGCGCGCTGTCTGATGAAATACGACCAGCGGGGGATGAAGACCGAGACGATCTATCTCGACGAACAGGGCCGGCCGGCGTGGCACAAGAGCGGCAACACGCGCTACACCAGCAAATACGATGACTGGGGCCACCTGATCGAGGAGGCGTATTACGACCCATCGGGGAACCTGGTGCGCATCCGCGAGGGATACGCGCTGATGACCTGGAAGGTCGATGCGCGGGGCAACCGGCTGGAGCAGTGTTCCTACGATGAGCACCGGCAGTTGATCGGCGACAAGGATGGGATCGCCAAAATGACCTGGACGTACGATCCGGCCGGCAACAAGACCAGCGAGAAGTATTTCGGGGCCGACGGCCGGCCGCTGGGTTACAAGGGGATGTTCGTCGAGATGCGATTCACCTACGACGACCGGGGCAACGAAATCGAACGGCGATATCTCGACGCCGCCGGAAACCAGACGTGGTCGGGCGATGGCAGTTATGGCACGCTCACGCAATACGACGGCCGGGGCAACCAGGTGCGGCTGACGTACCTGGACGCCAAAAACCAGCCCTATGCCAGGGCCAAGGGATATGCGATCGTCGTCTCCACGTACGATGATCGAAACAACCAGGTCTCCCAGTCCTATCTGGACGAGAATGAAAAGTCGGTGATGTCGCCGTCGGGATACGCCTCGATCTCCAACGAATATGATTCGCGCGGGAGGCTGGTTCGACGGCGGCTGCTGGGGACCGATGGCAAGCCGCTGGCGGCGCCGGCCATCGCGATGCAGACCCATGCGTACGATGAGCGCGGCAACCAGATCGAGGAGGCGTACTTCAACGCCGCCGGCGAGCCGACGCTCGATCATCGCGGGTGCGCGGCGTACGCCAATGCGTACGATGAGCGCGGCAACCGGATCGAGGACCGGTATTACGATGCCAAGGGCAAGTTGACGGTTGGCAGCGTCGGATACGCCCGGATGACGATGCGGTACGACGATCGGGGCAACCGGATCGAGGAGGCTTATTACGGCGCGGACGACCAGCTCATGCTGACCGATGGCGGGTATGCCCGTTTGACGGCCAGGTACGATGAGCGGGGCAATTCGATCGAGATCGTCTATTACGACCAGTCCAACCAGGTCGCCCCCAACGACAACCATTATGCCCGCGTGACGCGAAAATTTGACAACCGTGGAAACGTCATCGAGCAGGTCTATTTTGACGCCGAAGGCAATCCGACCAATCACGCCGACGGCAACGCGAAGATGATCTGGCGATACGACGACCGCGACCACGAAATCGAGGCGGCGTTTTACGATGAGCAGGGGAATCTGGTGATGTCGGGATATGGATACGCCCGCCGAACCAGTCAATACGATGGTCGCGGCAACATGATCGAACAGTCCTATTTTGACCAGGACAACCGCCTGGCCAACTGCGACGAGAAATACGCGAAAGTCACGCACAAATACGACCAGCGGGGGCAGGAGGTGGAAAACGCCTATTTCGGCCCCGATGGCAAGCCGACGCGCCAACGGCGGGGTTATGCGAAGCTGCAGATCGAATACGACCGCCTCGGCAACGTCACGGCACGGCATTATTTTGATCCCGATGGAAAGCCGGCGCACCCCTCGGTGGTCGTCAGGCAGGTGGATGCGGGATCGGCGGCCGAGAAATCCGGCGTCGAGCAATGGGACATCCTGATCAATTACAACGGCGTGGAACTGAAGGATTCGATTCATTTCGGCGAACTGACCGGCGCCGGCGGAACCGGTAAACGCAAACTGGTGGTTCAGCGGGGCGATGATCAGACCACGTTGGTCGTGCCGGCCGGAAAAATCGGGGTCGAGGTGATGGATTGGGTGATCGTTAAGCAGAAACCCACCACCGAACCGGCGGAGCGCGAATGAGGCGGTTGGGCGATCGCGTGAAATTATCCGCCGGTCTGTTGATCGTTGTTTTATTCTGCACCACGCCGGTCCGGTCGCAAACCACCCGGCCGGCGTCGATTGGGGATGCGCTGGAGGTGACGTTGCTCACCATCGGCCCGGGCACCGAGGCGTACGAGGCGTTCGGGCACAACGCGCTGATCATCCGCAACACGATCAACGGCGCTTCGGCCGCCTACAACTACGGCGTCTTCAACTTTGATCAGGAAAATTTTTACTGGCGGTTCATCCAGGGGCGGATGCTTTATACGATGGCGATCTTCCCGGTCGGGCCGATGATCGACGATTACATCGCCCACGACCGGACGGTCTATGAGCAGGTGTTGAATCTGTCGGGAGATCAGAAGCTGGCGCTGCTGGACTATCTGGAGAACAACGCCCGGCCGCAAAACCGGGATTATTTGTACGATTATTACCGCAACAACTGCTCGACCAAGGTGCGCGATGCGCTGGATGCGGCCGGGGTGCTGGATGGACAGATCCATCAGCAGACCGCAGCGGCGGCATCGGGGACAACTTATCGCTGGCACACCCGGCGATTGACGGTGGGCACGCCGCCGCTGTACGTCGCGCTGGAGGCGGTTCTGGGCCGGCCGGTGGATCGGCCGATCAGCCGATGGGAGGAGATGTTTCTGCCCGGCAAACTGCGCGATTATGTCCGCGACGCCACGATTGTGAACGATGCGGGGCAGGCCGTCGCGCTGTTGAAAAGTGAACGACTGCTGCATCAGAGCGGCCGATACGTCGAGCGCAGCGCCGCCCGCAACGTGGCCTGGAAATATCTTCTGGCGGGGTTGGTGTTTGGAGGAATTTTGCTGGCCCTGGGCACGCGGTTGTTATCGGGCAGATGGGCCAGGATCATCTGGGGGGCCATGGCGGTCTTGTGGATGGCGGTGGCCGGGTTGGGCGGGGCGATTGGCGCGTGGGGATGGTTTTTCACGGATCACGCGGCCGCGGCATCCAACGAAAACCTGCTGACGTTGAACGTGTTGTTGATCGCCCTGATTGTCCTCACCCCGCCGGCGCTGGCCCGCCGGCATCGTGGGCTGCGACTGGCCCGGCTCCTGGCCCTGATCGTCGCGGCGATGGCGGTTGTGGCGCTGCTGCTGAAGGCATTGCCCTTCTTTTATCAGTACAACTGGGACATTCTGGCGTTGTCGATCCCGATCCACCTGTCGATCGCGTGGACGTTGTGGCGGCTGGCATCTCACGAAGGTAATCGTTCGCAACGTTGAGTTTGCGTCCTGTTGTAAACCTGCATTATCATGCCCATGACTTCGCCGGGCGTGGCGGAACGGCAGACGCTACGGACTTAAAATCCGTTGACCGCAAGGTCGTGCGGGTTCGATTCCCGCCGCCCGGAGTGTTGGAATCATTTCCTGCAATGCCTCGTGCCGGCCAAGGTACAACCCATCTTCCTTATATTGGTGGTTTATGACTTCTTCCGCCCTTGGCGTTGGCGGTGGCTTGGGCTAACCTGCACTTCTGGTTTAGCGAAAGGCAATGTTGTGTCGGACCTGGTTGCGGTGAAGCGGGCGTTGATTTCGGTTTCGGACAAGACGGGGCTGATCGAGTTTGCGCGGGCGTTGCACGAACAATACAAGGTGGAATTGATCAGCACCGGCGGGACGGCCAGGTATTTGCGTCAGGCGGGGCTGCCGGTCAAAGAGGTGGAGGACCTGACCGGATTTCCGGAGATGATGGATGGGCGAATCAAGACGCTTCATCCCAAGATTCATGGCGGGCTGCTGGCCTTGCGGGACAATCCCCAGCATCTCGAATCGATGCGACAGCATGGGATCGAGCCGATCGATCTGGTCTGCATCAACCTGTATCCATTTGAACAGACCGTCCAAAAGCCGGGGGTGACGTTCGCCGAGGCGATTGAAAACATCGACATCGGCGGGCCGAGCATGATCCGGTCGGCCGCCAAAAATCATAAGTTCGTGCTCGTTGTCACGTCGCCGGACCATTATGAAAAAGTGTTGGGAGACTTGGAAAAGCACGATGGCAGCAGTTGCGCCAAACATCGGCTCAAGCAGGCTCAACGGGCCTTCGCCCGGACGGCCGAGTATGATTCGGTCATCGCCAACTATCTGGCCAGCGCCGGTGAGATCGACAGTGCCGGAATGGTTCTTAACCTACACAAAGCACTGGACTTACGTTACGGCGAAAACCCTCATCAAAAAGCGACGCTGCTGGTTGGCAAAAAACCGAATGAGGCGTCCGTGGCGTTCGCTAAACAGATGCACGGCAAGGAGTTATCGTACATCAACCTGTTGGATGCCGATGGGGCGTTGTCGGCGGTGAAGGAGTTTGATGAGCCGGCCGCCTGCATCGTCAAGCATACCACCCCTTGTGGTTGTGCCACTGGAAAGACGATTGCCGAGGCGTTTCAGCGGGCTTTCGCGGGCGATCCGTTGGCGGCGTTCGGTGGAATCGTGGCGCTCAACCGGCCGGTCGATCTGGAGGCGGCACAAGCGATCACAGCCATCGATAAATTACTGGAAGTCATTGTCACACCTGTATTTAGCGAAGACGCACTGAAGTTGTTGCGCAGTCGCTGGAAGAATGTTCGGCTTTTGGAAGTCGGGCCGGTGGGTCAATATGACACCAGCGAGCTGCATTTGCATAAAATTGTGGGTGGATACCTGGTGCAGCAGCGGGATTTGACCGGCCGGGATCGTTCGGGCTGGAAGGTGGCCAGTCAACGCCAGCCGACCGAGCGGGAGATGGAAGATCTGGCCTTCGCCTGGCGGGTGTGCAAACACGTCAAAAGCAATGCGATCGTGGTTTGCAAGGATCGGATGTTGATGGGGGCGGGGGCGGGGCAGATGGATCGTCCCTCCGCCGCCCGGTTGGCGATTGCCAAGGCCGGCGATCGGGTCAGAGGATGCGTGGCGGCCTCGGATGCGTTTTTCCCGTTTCCCGATGCGCCCGGGTTGTTGTTGGAAGCTGGCGTGAAAGCCATTATTCACCCCGGCGGGTCGTTGAAGGATCAGGAAACGATTGACCTGGTCAATCAAATGGGCGCGGCATTGGTGCTGACGGGCGAACGGCACTTTAAGCACTGAACCAGCGTCCGATAACGTGATTTTCTGATTTATGGGTTAATTTTGTTTCGGGGTGGATGAGGATGCTGATAGAATAAGGGTTTGACGAACATGCCAGGGCGGCGAGACGTCTAACAAGAGGTTTTTGGGGTCGTGCTCGACGGCGGATACCTACCATGGCTGAAGAATCACCTTTGAATGGCAGGCCTGCCGGCAACGCTCCGTCGCTGATCCCGCAGGGTCATCACCTGGGCAAGCCGCCGGTCCCGTTGAATCGGCCGGCCACGCTGATCGGGGCAAGGCACAATGCGCACCTGCATCTGCTGTCCCGCCACGTCAGCAAGGCGCACGCGCTGATTGTCAACGAAGAGGGGCATCTCTATCTGCGGGACCTGCAAAGCCGCACGCATACATTTGTCAATGGAGAAGCGGTCACGGAGGCGGATCTCAAGCCCGGAGACGTGATCGACGTGGGGAGTTTCCGGTTTCGGGTTTCGGCCAAGGCCAGGGTGCGGTCAAAAGAGGCATCGGGCGCACCGCCGGCGGCGATGCACGTCAATGGCGGAGAGATGCCGATCCCGCTGGAACAAAGGGTGATCCTGATCGGGCGAAGGCCGACGTGCGATATTTCACTGATTGAAGAGAGCGCCTCGACCGCCCATGCCGTGATCTATGAATATGCCGGCGGACGGATGATCCGCGATCTGGGGTCGCGGACGGGGACTTTTGTCAACGGCCGGAGGGTTCGCCAGCAGGCGCTGGAGTTCGGCGATCAGGTTCGCATCGGCGAGACGGACATGCGGTACATGCCGGCCGAGGAACAGCCGGCGGAAGTTGACGAGCTGGAACATCTGGTGGGGACCGCGCCGCTGGGGGTGGAAGGGACCGACCGGGCCGTTTCCAGAGCGGAATCCCCGGCGGAGGATCCATCGCTGGTTGATCAGGAAGCGGCTTTGCCGCCGACCGAGCCGTTGGATGTGTCGGGCGATACGGCCATCGACCTGGATCATGATCCGGATGTGGGAAATGGGAACGACACGGCGACCATTCCCATTCCGCTTGCGGATGTCGATGCGGGCCGACATGAACCGAAATTGTCGGATCAGGTGGTGGAGGAGCCGGAAGGGGAACAAGAACCGGAATCCGATCCGCCGCAGGTGCTGGTCTCCCGTGATCTGCACGAGGAGAAGCTGAGTTCATCGGCGACGCATCCGGATTTGCAGAAGGCGGCGGCGGAGGCTTTGGAACAGGCGAACGAATCGCCGGCCGATGTGCAGGCGGAAGAAGAAGCTGTTGAAGATGAAAAACCCGTTCCGGTGACGGAGTTGGATGGGGTGGATTTCGGGCCTCCAAAGCTGGATATGCCCGAGCCATCGCCCGATCCGTTGGCGGGGGTGGACCTGGCCGATGAATTGAACGAACCGCCGGCGATTGATCAGCCGGTGGCGCCGTTGGATTTTACGGTGGATGATCCGTCGGCCGGTCCGATTGATGAGCCGGAAAAGCCGCTGATCGCGATGGATGTGCCGGAGACGAAACAGCAAAATCCGCCCGCGGATGAAGAACCCATCGATTCAGCGCCGACGCCGGTTTCCGTGACGCCGAGGCGAAAAGTTCGAAGACGTTCGCCAAAGGACCGAGCCCGCGAATCGGTGATGGAGAAGACCGAGCCGACGCCGGAATCGGCCCAGGGATTGAAAGAGATCATTGGTGAATTGCCGGGCATCGCGCCGGCATCGGCGGAAATTTCCGACAGCCAGTTGGACAGGGCGATCGAGCAGTTCAGCGGCAGCCGGAACGACCCGGTGGTGGAATCGGCGGATGATGAGATCTCGGTTGAGGATCTGCTCAAGCCGGTGTCGGAAGATGAAGTGCCGCCGCTGGAATTGAGCGTGGAAGAGCCGCCGATCAAGCCCATACCGCCGGTGGTGGAGGAGGAGAGCGAACCACTGAAGCTGGAAGGGCCGGAACCAACCGTCGCGGACGTTGAACCGGTGGAGCAAAAGGAAGATGAGCCGCTTAAGCCGGAAATTGCGCCACCTGTGCCCGAAAAGCCCCGTGCGGTTGAGCCGGTGAAGATGGTGGGGATTTCGCCGCCCGCGGAACAATCGACCGAATCCATCGGGTATCTGGGCGGGATGCCGTTGCAGTTGCCGAAATTGCAGGAGCCGGTTGAGGCCGCTTCCGCCCCATCGACAGAGCCGCCGCTGGAACACCCGCCGCTGCGAAGGCCGGGGATGGTGATGCCGCCGCGACCCAAGGTCAAACCATCGGCGTTCGCACGACAGCGGGTGCAAGTGCCGGCGGAAGAAACGCCGGTCTTTGAGGATGTTGAGGTTCCGCCATTCGCCGGCGGGGCGACGGCGGCGCGCGGACAGGTGACAACGGGGTTTGATGGCCTGGCGATGCCGCCGGTGCGCGAGGTGGACGTCTTTTCGCAGATGCAATCGCCGGCATCGGATGATCCGGTGTTCGGGGGCGAGGGGCATGGGGTTGCCGATGCGCCGGCGGCCGAACCCTCGCACGACACGGCCGAAGATCATGCCCATGCGGCACAAATGCAGCCGCCACGCGACCCATTTGGAACGGTTCCGTTGGCGGCGGCCATCCCGCCGGGAAAGACCGCCGAACGTCGCGGGGGCGGGGATGCGCCGAACATTCCGCCGACCAAGCGCAAGCGATGGAGCGTGCCGTTGCTGGTGTTTTTGATGCTGCTGTGCGCGGCGTTGGCGGGGGGCGGAGCGTGGTATCTGATGCCCCGGCAGTCGCGGGTGGAGGCGGCGATCACGTTTGTAAACCTGTCCACCGAGCAGTCGCGCCGGCAGATCGACCAGCAGTTGCAGACGATGCTGGGGGAGGCGGAGATGCGCAGCAGCGCCAAGGCGATCTACCGCGTGAAGCGCGGATCGGAAGCCGAGGCGGGGTTTCTGGACGATGCGGTGGACTATACGCGGATGCTGAGCGAGGCGAAGTGGACGGGGCCGGATTCATCCACCTGGGTCATCGGTCGTCAAAGCGCGGCGGCCGGCGCCGATGAGGCGAGATTGACGGCGTTGATGTCGGCGCTCTACGCCGATCAGCGGATCGCCGATCAACGGCTGGCGTATGAGAAGGTGAAACAGCAACTGCGGGATTTGAACGGCGCGATTGAACAATCGCAGCGGATGGTCGAACAACGTTCGGCGGAGATCGCGGAAATCGAAGGCCGACTGCACGGATTGCGCACGGCCGGGGATCTGGCGGCATTGGAACGGGAAGCCGCCGCCGCCGAAAAATCATGGCACGAAGCGGCCGAACGTTCGGTGCAACTGAAAGGGGAGCTGGAACGCGCTCGCCAGTCGCCGACGACGCGGCCGGGAACGCCCTCATCGGTCGCGGCGGCGCTGGCGGACGATCAGGAGCTGCGCAACATGCGCGCCTCGCTGGACGATTTGAAGATGCGTCTGGAGCGCGTGCGCGTCAGCAGCCATTCGCAGGCGGATGAGGCGCGCAAAAGACTGGACGATGCCGCGCAACGGCTGCAGCAGCAGATCGCGGACGTGCAACGGCAGATGCGCGACAACCCGGAATTGCAAAATTACGTCGCGGCGGTGGCGGAGTTGCAAAATGCCGTGCAGGAACTGACGGCCGAGTTCATGCAGGGTCAGAAGGAACAGGCCGATCGCATCGCGGGGTTGAAACGGCTGCTGGATGAAAAGATGGAGGCGCGGCGGAGCAAAATCTGGGAGAACGACAAGGAATTGAAGGACCTCAACGAACAGTTGGCGCTGACCAGCCGGCAATACAACGCCGCGCTGAGCGGGGGCGATGAGACGGCCCAGCAGGCGGAAAAGCTCAAGGAGGACGTGAGCCGGCTGGAGGATCAGATTCGCCGCCGGCGTGAACTGCTGGGGGATGACAGCGTGTACGCCGAGGCGATCAACCAGCTCCAGCAGATCATCGACGACAGCCAGAAGCAACTGGCCGACAGCCGCCGGCGCACCGAGGAGATGTTGCAGAAAGTACAGCGAAGCGTCCTGGCGGCCCAGCCGCCGGCGCAGCGATTGCCGGCCGAGCAGCAGGCGTTGGCGGCGGAACTGGAAAAACGTCTTGAAGAATTGAACGAAGCCCGCCGGCAATACGCGCAGGCCGTGCAAAACGGCCAGGAGAGCGAGCCGGCCCGCATGATCGCCGAGGACATCGCGACGATTCAGAATCGCATCGACGAACGAACCCGCCAGTTGACGGCCGCCCAGACCCGGCAATCCAGCGAACAGGAGGAACTGGCCCGGCTCCAGGCGGTGGAACAACTGCGCAATCAGTTGACCGAGGCGCAACAGGCGGAATCGACGGCGCGCGAGGCGTATTTCCAGAAATCCAAGCAACTGCAATCGGCCCGCGAAGACATCGACCGGCGGCTGGCGGGTTTGTCGCAGCGCGACCAGGCGGCACAGGAACTCAAAGCCCGGCGTGACCGGCTGGATGCGCTGGTGGCCCAATCCAAAGAGACGGCCTATCCGGAACCGGCCAAAGTGACGATCGCGGGCATGGGGGCGGACTTTCGGCCAACCTACGCCGCAAGCGCGGCGGGAATCGTGGTTTTGCTGTTCGCGGTTTTCATCGCGGCGGCCGCCAGGGGGGCACGTCAGGCACAAGTTCCAATGGCCGGCGCGATTGACGATGCCGATGGAAAGGGTGAATTGGCCACGCCACATCATCCAAACGAAAGCGCCATGGCGGTCTGATCGGCGCCAAAACGGCATTCACGATCGGCGATTTGGCCGATTTTTGCTTCCGAGCCAAAGCGGACGTTTGCGGCCCGACACGGGCGGTTTATACTGGCTTGGGGCTTGCGGTGATTGGCAGGCGCAGGCCGGTCGATATCCCTTCATGGAGTGTCATTCATGCCCGGTTACAGCACGGCGGATATTCGCAACATCGCACTGGTCGGACACGGGGGATCGGGAAAGACGACGCTGGCGGATGCGTTGTTGTTCGCCGCCGGAACCGTCACCCGCAAAGGGTCGGTGTCGGATGGATCGAGTTTCAGCGATTTTGAGAAGGAAGAAAAAGAGCACGCTCATTCGATCTACGCGGCCGTGATGCACGTTGATTACCAGGCAAAGCGCATCAACCTGATCGACACGCCCGGATCGCCGGATTTGATGGGACAGGCGCTGGCGGTGCTGCCGGCGGTGGAGACGGTCGCGGTCGTGATCAACGCCCAGAGCGGCATCGAAGTCGTCACCCGGCGGATGATGGAAGCGGCCAGGGAGCGCGATCTTCCGCGGGCGATCATCATCAACAAGATCGACCAGCCGGACGTGGACCTGGAGGCGCTGGTCGAGCAGATCCGCCAGACGTTCGGGCCTGAATGCCTGCCGATCAACCTGCCGGCCGGCGGGGGCAAGACCGTGGTGGATTGCCTGCTGGGCAACTCCGGCGAGAGCGATTTCGACACGGTCAAGCGCTGTCACGCGGCCATTCTCGACCAGATCGTCGAGATGGATGAGAACCTGATGGAAAAATACCTTGGGGGCGAGGAGCCGGATTACAACGCGCTGCACGCGCCGTTTGAAAAGGCGATGGATGAGGGGCACGTCGTGCCGATTTTGTTCGCGGACGCCAAAAACGAGGTGGGGTTGAAGGAACTGCTGGAGGCGATGGTCCGCCATTTCCCAGGTCCGGATGAGGGAAATCTCAGGCCATTCGTCAGCGGCGAAGGGGCCGATGAGCGGCCATACGAATACCATAACGATCCCGCGCGGCCGCTGTTGGCGCACGTGTTCAAGGTGACGACCGATCCGTTCGTCGGCAAGCTGGCGATCTTCCGTGTCCACCAGGGCAAGGCGGCCGGCAACACGCAGGTCTACATCGGCCACTCCAAAAAATCGATCAAGCTGGGACACGTTTTTCATCTTCAGGGCAAGGAACACCGCGAGGCGGATGCCATCATCGCCGGCGACATCGGCGCGGTGGCCAAGCTGGAGGAAATTCACACCAACGACGTGTTGCACGACGACCACGCGCTGGACAGCGTTCATCTGAAACCCCAGCCCTATCCGACGCCGATGTACGGGCTGGCGATCACGCCCAAGGCGCGCGGGGATGAACAGAAAATCTCGACCCAGCTCACGAAACTGGCCGAGGAGGATCCCACCTTCAAATGGCACACCGACCGCCAGACCCACGAGGTGGTCATCAACGGCCTGGGCGAGCTGCATCTTCGATTGGCGCTGGAGCGCATGAAAAACCGGGGCGTGCAGGTGGACACCAAGCCCCCGAAGATCGCCTATCGCGAGACCATCCAGCTCGCGGCCGAAGGACATCACCGCCATAAAAAACAGACCGGCGGGGCGGGTCAGTTCGGCGAGGTCTTCTTGCGGGTCGAGCCGTTGGAACCGGGCAGCCCGGCCAGCCGATCCGGCGGCGGATCGGGCATCGAGGTGCTCAACGAGGTCTTCGGCGGGGCGATTCCGGGACAGTACATCCCGGCCGTGGAAAAGGGGGTGCACGATCTGCTGGATCAGGGGGTGATCGCGGGGTATCCGTTGCAGGATGTGCGGGTCGCCATCACCGATGGCAAGCATCATCCGGTGGACAGCAAGGAAGTCGCCTTCCGCACGGCCGGCAAGCTGGCGTTCAAGGATGCGGTGTTGAAAGCCAAACCGGTTCTGCTGGAGCCGATCGTGAACATGGAAGTGGTCGTTCCCGAAGACAAGATGGGCACGATCACGGGCGATTTGTCCGGCAAGCGCGGCCGCATCCAGGGAACGGACATCCTCCCCGGCGGCATGGCGATGGTGAAGGCGCAGGCCCCGCTGAGCGAGGTGATGCAGTACCAGTCGCAGCTCAAGAGCGTCACCGGCGGGCAGGGTTCGTTCGTGATGGAATTCAGCCATTACGAGCCGACGCCCCCGCAGGTGCAACAGCAGATCGCCTCGCAGTACAAACCCAAGGCGGAAGAGGAGTAATCTCCCCTGAAACTCGGATATCTCGTCCCTGAATTCCCGATGCAGACGCACACGTTTTTCTGGCGTGAGGTGGTTGCGCTGCGCCAAATGGGGATGGAGACGGCTTTGTTGTCCAGCCGGCGGCCGGCGGAGACCTGCCGGCACGAATTCGCCGAAAAGGCCGCGCGGGAGACGCATTATCTGTATCCACCCCGGTGGGGCGTGGCGGCCGGACAGGCGTTGCGTCATCCCCTGGGGGCGATCAAGGCGGTTGGATACATCCTGCGATTGAAAGAATCTCCGATCAAACAGCGATTGCGGTTGCTGGGGCTGATCGCCTGCTCGGCCGATCTGCTGGCGTGGGCGAAGGAAAAGGGATTGGAACACATCCATGCGCATTCGTGCGCGGATGTGGCGCACGTGGTGGCGATGTGCCGGCGGATGGGCGGGCCTTCGTACAGCCTGACATTGCATGGGGACCTGGAGGTGTATGGGACCGACCATGCGCAGAAGATGCGTGGGGCGGCGTTCGTGGCGTGCGTGACGACGCCGTTGCAAAAGCAGGTGATGGAGAAGGCACACGTTGAGCAAAATCGGACGGCGGTGATCTGGATGGGGGTGGATACGGATCGGTTCGTGGATCGAGGCAAACGGCAACCGCGGGCCAATGCGCTGCATCTGGCGACGGTGGCCCGGTTGCACCTGTGCAAGGGGCATCGACATGCGCTGGCGGCGGTCAAACGGCTGGCCGACGAGGGGTGCGAGGTGCGATACACGATCGCGGGAACCGGGCCGCACGAGCGGGAGATTCGACAGTGCGTGCGGGAATTGGGATTGGAACCGCAGGTGCATTTCGCCGGGACGGTGGGGGAGCAGAAGGTGCTGGAGCTGCTTAACGAGGTGGATGCGTTCGTGCTGCCCAGCGTGGGGCTGGGGGAGGCGGCGCCGGTCTCGGTGATGGAGGCGATGGCGTGCGGATTGCCGGTGATCAGTTCGATCATCGGGGGGACGGCCGACATGATCGAAAACCAAAAGAACGGAATTCTGGTTCCGCAGGGTGATGAGCAGGGGCTGTATCGGGCGATGAAGGAGCTGGCGGAAGACGTGGGCCGGCGGATGGAATTGGGCAAAGAAGCGAGATTGCGGGCGGTGGAGGCGTTTGATTCGAGGCGCGGGGCCGAGAAGTTGATGAATCGAATACGAGTGAGCCACAGAGACCCATGAGTGAGAGTACAAAGGATCCCGCATGAAGATTCGGGCGTTGTTGTTGGCGGATGATTGCAATCCGGATTGGCCGTCGTTGCCGGTGGTGGGATACAAGGCGTGCCGGTCGATCGCGGACCATGCGGACGTGGTGGTGGCAACGCACGTGCGCAACCGGCCGCAGATCGAGCGGGATGGGATGGGCAGGGGGCGGGTGGTTTATTTGAACAACGAATACATCGCCGCGCCGATGCACAAGGCGGCGACGGCGCTGCGCGGCGGGGGGTCGGTGGGGTGGTCGACGAACATGGCGATGTATTATCCACCCTATTTGGCGTTTGAGTGGGAGGTGTGGAAGCGATTTGGGCGGGAATTGAAGTCGGGGAAATTTGACGTGGTGCATCGGGTGACGCCGATGTCGCCGACGATTCCGAGTCCGATGAGCCAATGGAGCCCGGTTCCGTTCGTGCTGGGACCATTGAATGGTGGATTGAAATGGCCGTCGGCGTTCGCGGCGGAACTGCGGCGTGAAAAAGAGTGGCTGGCGTACGTCCGGCGGGTCTACCGGGCGCTGCCGTATTATCGACCGACCTACGGCCACGCGGCCGCGATCCTGGCGGCGTTCGGGCATACGATGAACGATCTGCCGCGATCGTCCCGGGCGAAGGCAATCGATTTCCCGGAGGTGGGGATTGATCCGGCACTGTTCAGCTCGGCCGGACCAAGGCCGGTAACGGAGCGGTGTACGTTTTTATTTGTCGGCCGGCTGGTTCCTTATAAATGTCCGGACGTGGCGGTGATGGCCTTTGCGCAAAGTGCTTTGTTGCGCAAACACCAACTGCTGGTGGTGGGGGAGGGGCCGGAGCGTGGCCGGCTGGAAAAGATCATCGCGGAACATCGGTTGGGCGATTGCGTAAAATTGCTGGGTGCGGTGCCGCAGGCGCGGGTGGGGCAGATCATGCGCGAGGCGGAGGTGTTTTGTTTTCCTTCGATTCGCGAACTGGGCGCGGGGGTGGTGGTGGAGGCGATGGCGTGCGGGATGTGCTGCCTGGTGGTGGACTATGGCGGGCCGGGGGGGCTGATTGATGAAAAACGTGGGGTGAAGGTGGCGTTGGGGGACAAGATGCAACTGGTGGAACGATTTGGTCGAGAAATGGAGAAGCTGGCGGCGGACCCGGCCCGTCGGCGCATCTTATCGGCCGCCGCGATGGATTATGCGGTGCGCGAATATAGCTGGGATGCCAAGGCGCGCAAGACCGTCGAGGTGTACGAGTGGGTTTTGGGAAGGCGGGATGTGAAACCGGAATTTTCATCGTGATGTAAGTCTTGATTCATACTGTAATTATGCCGATCAACATCGGGTGGGTTCGATTGACATGCCGGCAAAATCTGGCCGCCGGCGGGATCATCTGGTAGGAACCGGATTGAATTGCAGGCGAGCGACCCGCCGATTTAGCCGATTGAGAAGTTGTGAGCAGTGGTCTTATGAGCAATACGTTGACAGGTGCATCCCCCATTCCCACCCGTGATGCGCAGACGCCGGCCGAGCCGGTGCTGCCGGTGTTTGACCAGGAGATGGTGATTCAGCCGCAGCGCGGGTGGATCGCGGTGAATGTCGGGGAGATGTGGCGGTATCGGGAGCTGTTGTTTTTCCTGATCTGGCGGGATGTGAAGGTCCGTTACAAGCAGACGGTGCTGGGGGTGGCGTGGGCGATTTTGCAGCCGCTGTTCAACATGATCGTCTTCACGGTGATCTTCGGAAAGGTGGCCGGGCTGGAGGATCATCTGCCGGCCCATTTGAAGGGGAAATATCCGATCTTCGTGTACGTCGGCATGCTGGTCTGGACGTTTTTCAGCACGGGGGTGACGTCCGGCGGGCAGTCGCTGGTGAACAGCCAGCATCTGCTGACCAAGATTTATTTTCCGAGGTTGTTCGTGCCGCTGGCGACGATCGGCGGGGCGCTGGTGGACCTGGCGATTTCGTTCGGATTGTTTTTGGTGTTGATGCTGATTTACCAGGTTCCGCCGGGGTGGGGGTTGTTGGCGCTGCCGGCGCTGCTGGTGTTGACGCTGATGGCGACGGCGGGGGTGGCGTTCGTGGTGTCGGCGTTGACGGTCAGTTATCGCGATTTCCGGTTTATCGTGCCGTTCATGGTGCAGGCGTGGATGTATCTGAGCGCGACGTTTTACGACGTGGCGGACGTGGGCCGCTGGCAGTTGCCGGCGTCGATCAACCCGATGTTCGGGTTGATCGGGGCGTACCGGTCGTGCCTGCTGGGGATGGAGTGGCACTGGGCGCAGGTGGGCATCTCGACGACGGTGACGCTGGGGATGTTCTTCTTCGGGATGTTTTATTTCAGGAAAGTCGAGAGGAAGTTCGCGGATATCGCGTAGGCGGATGCGATTGGAGATTTCCGGCAGGGAAGTGGATCAGGATTTAAGAGCAAGTGTTACCTATGTCTGATACCGTGATACATGTTGAAGGGCTGGGCAAGGAGTACCGGCTTGGGGTGCAGGGGTCGAGTTATCCGACGTTGCGCGAGGCGATTGTGGGGGTGGCCACCGCGCCGATCCGGCGGTTGAAGGCGTTGCGGCACGGCGTGGAACAAGAGGGGGATGCCACATCCCATTTCTGGGCGTTGCGGGACGTGAATTTCGAGGTTCCGCGCGGGCAGGTGATCGGGATCATCGGCCGCAACGGGGCGGGCAAAAGCACGCTGCTGAAGATTTTGTCGCGGATCACCGAGCCAAGCTGCGGCAAGGCGGTGTTGCGCGGTCGGGTGGCGTCGTTGCTTGAGGTGGGGACGGGGTTTCATCCGGAACTCACCGGCCGGGAGAACATTTATCTCAATGGGTCGATCCTGGGGATGAGGCGGGTGGAGATCGATCGCAAATTCGATCAGATCGTGGCCTTTTCGGAGGTGGAAAAATTTCTGGACACGCCGGTGAAGCGTTATTCGAGCGGGATGTACGTCCGGCTGGCGTTCGCGGTGGCGGCGCACCTTGAGCCGGAGATTCTGATCGTGGACGAGGTGCTGGCGGTGGGGGATGCGGAGTTTCAGAAAAAGTGCCTGGGGAAGATGCAGGAGGTCTCGACCGGGCAGGGCCGGACGGTGCTGTTCGTCAGCCACAACATCTGGGCGGTGCGCAGTTTGTGCCAGCAGGTGCTGTATTTGAAACAGGGACAGATGGCGGCGCTGGGGCAGACCGAAGGGGTGGTGGACAAATATCTCAAGGATGCCACGCATCAAAACGGGGTGTCGATGATGCGGACGTTTGAGCCGGGGTCGGCCGGCAACGACAACGTGCGGATGAGAAAGGTGCAACTGACGCCGCGGGCGGGAGATGGGACGATGATCCGGGTCGACACGCCGGTGGACCTGGAGGTGGAATATGAAAACCTCAAGGGAGGCACGCCGCTGGTGTTGAACCTGGCGGTTCACACGCTGGATGGGACGCTGGTGTTCGTGTCGCAGACGACCAGCGACAAGAGCTGGCATGGACGGCCGTTTGAACAGGGCGTGTATCGCAGCACCTGCCGGATTCCGGCGAACCTGTTGAACGATGGGACGTACCGGATCCGGGTGTTGTTCCTGGATGAGGCGGTGAAGCATCTTTACAACCTCGACGATGCGTTGTTTTTCACGGTACACGACATCGCGCACCGCGAGGGAAGCTGGTATGGAAAATGGCTGGGGGTGGTCCGGCCGCAATTGCAGTGGACGACGGAGCAGGTCTCGGCAAGCCAATCACCCGGTTGAACAATTGCGGGGGAGGTGAGGTCATTGTGTCACTTTGAGAGTGCGCATGCGGGGCGTTTTACATCGAGGCGGGTGCGATGTGGACAATGAGAAATGCAGGATGAGATCGTTGCGGGTGGCGTTTTTGGCGCCGGAATTTGTGACGGAGATGGTTGGCGAGGGTGGGCTGGCGAGCTATTTGAATAAGATGGCCAAGGCGTTGATGGGGCAGGGGCATGAGGTGGAGGTGTTTACGCTGTCGGATCGGACGCCGGAGCGGATGCAATGGGAGGGGATGATGGTTCACCGGGTAGGGCCGGTGGAAACCTTTCCGATGAGGGTGGGAAGAAAGATGATGGAATGGGTGCCCGGTCTGGCACTGGCCAAGTCGGTGGGGGCGTTGAGGGCGGCCAATGGATTGGCGCGAGCGTTGGAGTCGCGGGAATCGGAGCGGCCGTTTGACCTGGTACAAAGCTCGGATTACGGGGCGGCGGGGCTGATGGTGGCGCGGCGACCGTGGCGCAAACACATTGTCCGGTGCAGTTGGGCGGCGGATTTGTTCATGGAGACGGACCTGCGGGGCATGGACCGGGATCTTCGAACATTGTCGGCGTTGGAAAGATGGAGCATACGGAGGGCGCAGGGTGCGTATGCGCCAAGCCGATGCATCGCGGAACATTTCCAGAGACGATTTGGCATGAAGGTGGGAGTGGTCAGGCCGCCGTTTGTATTGGAGGCGAATGGAGAAGCGTCGCCGCCGGACAACATGCCTGACCGATTTTTGCTGCATTTTGGGCGATTGGGCCGACGCAAGGGAACGGACCTTGTGATGGCGGCGCTACTTCGGGCGTTGGAAATCGAACCGTCGATCACGATGGTATGGGCAGGCAAGCCACAAGATCCGGCCGAGATCGAGGGATTGCTCAAACAACTGGGGGAAAAGCGCTCGCAGGTGGTGGTGATGGGGCCGGTGCCAAAGCCGCGTTTGTTTGCGATGATGAAACATGCGAGGGCGGCGGTGCTGCCATCGCGCGTGGACAACCTGCCCAACGCCTCGATTGAGTGCCTGGAACACGGGCTTGGAGTGATCACGATGCGGGGAGCGAGCATTGATGAGCTGGTGGAGGATGGCAAAAGCGGGGCGCTGGTGGATCGAGGGGATGTGATGGGATTGGCCAATGCCATGGTGAAGGCGTGGCGTGGGGAGGTGAATTGGGTGGGCGATGGGTTTGTGCGGCCGGGTATATTGAAATGGATGAAACCGGGGAAGGCGGTGGAGGAATTGTTGAGGTTCGCGGGAATGGAATGATCTGAATTTTTGTAATTCGGGATTGGAATTGATCGTGGAAACGGTGGATTTGAGCTTTGTGATTTGCGCCTACAACGCCGAGCGGCGGCTGCCGGGCGTTTTGGAGGCGTTGTCGCGGCAGGAGGCGGGGTCGGTGCGTTGGGAAGTGGTGGTGATCGACAACGCCAGCAAGGACCGCACCAGCGAGATTGCGAAGGGGTTTGAGGGGAAGATCGCCGCGCCGATGCGGGTGATTCGCGAGGATCGGCCGGGGCTGATCGAGGCCCGGCGGCGGGGGGCGCGCGAGGCGAGGGGGAGATACCTTTCCTTTATCGACGATGACAATCTGGTGGCCCCGGACTGGGCGCGGCAATGCGTTGAATTTCTGGATGCCCATCCACAGGTGGGGTTTATCGGCGGGTTGATCGAGCCGTTGTTTGAAGACCCGGCGACCAAGCCCGCGGATTTTTACGAGCGGTTTGCCGATGGTCTGGCGATTCGTGAGCTGGGGCCGGTGGCGAAGAAATTGAAGCAGCCGGACAGCGATCCGCCGCCGGGGGCGGGGCTGACGGGGCGAATCGAGCTGGTTCGGCTGATCCTGCTTCAGGTCGGGTGCATGTTGCAGGGGCACACCGGCGGAAAATTGACCAACGGGGAGGATACGGAGATGGGGCTGATCGCGCAGCGGCTGGGGTGGGAGACCTGGTACGTGCCGGCGTTGCGGATGAAACACGTGATGCCGCCGGCGCGGTTGACCGAGGGGTATTTGCGGAAATTGATCGCCGATGGCGCCCAGAGCGGGCCGTGGCTGGATTATCTGCGCGGCAGGGAGCCTGAGCGGTCGAGATGGGGATACCTGGCGCGGTGGGCGTTGTGGCGGGTGCGGGCGGGAAAGATGGCGTTGCTGGGGATGATCCGCAAGCGGGGACATGAACATTCGGAGCTGTACCCGTTCTGGCGCAACATGTATCGCAGCCGGGCCGGCGGGTATTGGGCGATGGCGGCAAACGACCCGGTGCGAAAATTGCGGCGGACGCTGCGGGATGGTGCCAACCATGGGTGATTTACAAAGCGCGTTGCGGGATTTGTCGCTGGTGACGGCGAATTTCGGGGATGGGGTGGTGCTGCGCCGGGTGCTGGAGGATTGGTTTGCCTTTGTTGGAGGCCGGCCGGGCCAGGTGGTGGTGCTGGACAACGGGAGCGATGAGCGGACCCGCCGGGCGAGTTTTGAATGTTACGAGGCGGGATTGATCGACAAGCTGGTGCTGGTGCATCCGGATCATGGGGACACCGGCAAGGATCGGGCGCACATCGCCGAGCACACCGCGCCGGCGATCGCGGGTCGGCCGTATCTGCTGTTTTTCAAATTCGACTGTCTGCCGTATCGCAAGGGGCATGACCATTGGCTGGTGGAGGCGATGGGGCATCTGGACCGGCCGGACACGTTCGCGTTCGGCGGGTCGTTCAATTTGCCGTCGAAACATCACGAGGCGTGGCCGGGGTGGTATTTCAGCCACAAATGCTCGGAAAACTTCGCGCTGATGAAACGGGAGATGTTCATCGAATCCATGCGGGAATACGCCGGGCAGTACATCAGTTCGGGGTTCAGAGGGGAAAATCCGGGATCGCGGACGGGACAGGATCGATACCTGGTGGAACTGGCCTGGGAGCAGTACATCGAGCGGCATCAGAAATATACGCTGGTGCGCGAAGAGGATGAGAGCTGGACGATTTTTCACACCAACGTGCATGGTCAAAAGCTGGCCGAGACAAGGGAGAAATATCTGAAGCGGGAGGATGTGGCGCGGTACATGAACGCCGCGCCGGTGAGCCGGATTCCCGGTCCGACGTATTATGGATTGAAGCCGACGCGGTGGGAGGAGATGCGATATTTGTTTGGCGCCTCGGCGGCCGGCCCGGCGTGGCGATGGATTAAAAACAAATTACATCCCGGACGAGGAATGAGTTCATGAGAATCACCTTTGTGCTGGAAGCGGCGAGCCTGGCGGGGGGGGTGCGGGTGGTGGCGATTTATGCCAGGGAGCTAATGAAGCGGGGTCATCAGGTGTGCATTGTCTCGACGCAGCGGCCGCCGCATTCGACCCGGCACAAGATCAAATCATTGATTAAAGGGCAGGGTTGGCCGGGTTATCCGCCGTTGGGACCAACCCACCTGGATGGGCTGGAGGTGGAGCATCGGGTGCTCAAACGCCATCGTCCGGTGCGGGACAAGGATGTGCCCGATGCGGATGTGGTGGTGGCGACGTGGTGGAAGACGGCCGACTGGGTGGCGGCATTGTCTCCCCAAAAGGGCGCAAAGGCTTATCTGATCCAGCATTATGAAACGTGGGGTGGACCGCCCGGAGAGGTGGATCGGACATGGCGGCTGCCTTTGCACAAGATCGTGATCTCACGGTGGCTGGCGGATTTGGCACGGGAAAAATTCGGTGATGAGCATTTTTCATGGGTTCCCAACAGCGTGGACACCGATCAGTTTCATGCCCCCGAACGGGACAAGCGGCCGGTGCCGACGGTGGGGTTGATGTATGCGACGATCCCATTCAAGGGGGTGGACGTCAGTTTGAAGGCGCTGGAACTGGCCAAAAAAGAGGTTGGGAACTTGAAACTGGTCGCTTTTGGCAAGGAACAGCCGACGGCCGAGCTGCCGTTGCCGGAAGGATCGACGATGGTTTATCTGCCGGCGCAGGAGACGATTGCGGATATTTATTGCCAGTGCGATGTGTGGATGTGCGGCAGCCGGGGGGAGGGTTTTCATCTGCCGCCGCTGGAGGCGATGGCGTGCCGGTGTCCGGTGGTCTCCACGCGGGTGGGGGGGCCGGTGGATGTGATCCTGGACGATTTGAACGGATACCTGGTGGACGTGGAGGATGCCCAGGGGCTGGCGGATCGGTTGGTGCGGGTGCTGACCATGGACCCGGCGCGATGGCGAACGATGTCGGATGCGGCCTATGCGACCGCGCGGGAATACACCTGGTCCGACGCGACCGACCGGCTGGAAGGGGCGTTCGCCAAGGCGATTGAACAGCAGGGGAAGCGGGGGTGATGGAGGTGTAAATGGACAATTCGGGTTTACATTTGGTTCAGGTTGGTAGTACAAACTGAGTTGGGGTGGGCATCTTCCACCCCATCCGATGGGGGGGGAAGAAGAAAAAGCAATCAGCCGATAAGAAAAGGGGAGTTGCGTGGTGATGATGAACGGACAGTCCGATAATCCGGGTGCCCGCGGGGCGTTGTTGAGCATTGTTCTGCCGGCGTACAACGAGCAGGAGGTGCTGGGGACGACATACGCGCGGTTTTCGGCGATGGGGCCGGTTTTGGAGAAATGGGGGTTGGATTATGAATTGTTGTTCGTGAACGATGGCAGCCGGGATGGGACGGCGGATTTGCTCAATGAATTGGCGCAGCGGGATGCGCACGTGAAGGCGGTTCATCTGACGCGGAATTTTGGCCATCAGGCGGCGATCACGGCCGGTTTGACGGTGGCGCGGGGCGATGCGGTGGCGATCATGGATTGCGACCTGCAGGACCCGCCGGAGGTGTTGCCGCAATTTCTGGCCAAATGGCGGGAGGGGTTTCAGGTCGTTTACGCCGTGCGCAAGAAGCGCAAGGAGTGGTTTGGCAAGCGGCTGGCGTACTGGTCGTTTTACCGGCTGCTGGCGGCGATCAGCGACTTGAAGATTCCGCTGGACAGCGGGGATTTTTGCGTGATGGACCGTTCGGCGGTGGATTTGCTGAATGGTCTGCCGGAGCGACAGCGGTTTGTGCGGGGGTTGCGGACGTGGGTGGGATTGCGGCAGACGGGGGTGGAATATGAGCGCGATGCCCGGGCGGCCGGCCAGCCGCAGTACACGCTGGCGAAACTGATCAAGCTGGCGATGGATGGGCTGGTGAGTTTTTCATCGGTGCCGCTGAAGCTGGTGACGAGGCTGGGAATCCTGGGGGTGATCGCGGGGATGCTGCTGGGTTTGTGGGTGGTGGGGGTGACGATTTACGAGTGGAGCAGCCACATTCAGGGGCGCACGCCGCGCGGGTGGGCGAGCGTGGCGTGCCTGGTGTTGTTCACCTCGTCGGTGCAGATGATTTCGTTGGGGGTGATCGGGGAGTATTTGTCGCGGATCTTCCTGGAGGTGAAGGGTCGGCCGACGTTTTTGATCGCCAGCATCGTGCAGCAGGCCGCTTCGGGTGATTCGGCCAGGCCGGCGGCGGCCATTTCGCGAGGCGTCGCTCCATGAGTTTTTTGTCCATTGGAGTGATTTTCCTGTTCGCGGTGGCGGCGACGCTGTCGTGGGGGGCGGGGACCGCGCTGGCGGTGGTCTATCTGCCGGTGGTGATTCTGCTCAACATGCTGCGCGAAATGGCGTTGCCGGGGGTGCCGGACATCGGTGCGGGCAGCGCGGTGATTTACGGGATCATGCTGGCGTCGGTGCCGCGGATCGGCGAGTCGATGGGGATTCGTCTGAACCTGGTGGATATGTTGATTCTCGCGTTGACGGGGTCGGCGATGATCACGTCGATGATCACCGAGCATCTGTACACGGCCGTGAGCACGGCCGGTTCGTATTTTCTGACGTTTGTCGGGCCGTATTTTCTGGCGCGGGTGGCGTTCGTGTCGCCCCGGAACCGCGAGCGGGCGTTGTGGGGGATTTTGTTCTGCCTGCCGGTGCTGGTGTTGTTCGCGCTGATCGAAGTGCGGTTCTGGCCGCATTTTTACATGGACCTGCTGAGCCGGTTCAAGATTTATCAGGAGGCGACGGACGTGGCGATGCGGCGGTACGGGTTTTTCCGCGCCCAGGTGTCGTTCGCCCACCCGATCGACTTTGGCAACGCCTCGGTGATTTTACTGGGGATGGTCTATGCCCTGGCGGGCAGCACGAAGGTGGGGTTGAGGAACACGACCGTGCGGGCCGCGCTGCTGGGTTTGCTGGTTTGCGCGTTGACGTCGTTGAGTTTCACCAGCTACATCGCGCTGGCGGCGCTGGGATCGATCTTTTTTATGATGCGTTGGTTTCGGCTGGCGCGCACGATGCTGGTGTCGGGGGTGATTTTGGGGATCGTGGGCGGGGTGATGGTGACGGGGTGGTTTTTGACCGTGAACCCGAATTCCAACGATGATGCGGGGGCGCTGGAAGGAAGCGTGCGGAACCGGGCGCTGATCATTCAAAGCTCGCTGGACAAGGCAAAAAGCGCCGGGCCGTTCGGATTCGGATCCAATCTGAGCCAGGAGGAGCTGGGGATCGAAAGCGTGGACAACACCTACCTGCTGCTGATCATGCGGCAGGGATGGGTGTACATCGCGATGTGGCTGGCGATCCCGCTGGTGCTGGCCTGGCGCGGCGGCCGGGCCTTGAAGCGATGCATGAACGGCAACGAGCAGCGCCCGGTGATCGGGGCGCTGGCGACGATCTTCGCGATGATGGTGGCGATGTACACGGTCTGGTTCGGCTTCACCTATGCGCTGCTCTGGATGGTGGCTCTGGGATTGGCGGTGACGCTGGTGGATGTCTGTCTTGAACGCTCGCCGGCGCGACAGTCGATGCCGGCCAGAGGGATGTTCCGGCCGCGAAACCGGGCGATGGAGGCGTTGCGGCATGGTTGATCCAGCGCGAAAAAAGGTGATGTGGACGTTGATCGCGCTGTGCGCGCTGGGGCTGGCGCTGCGGCTGGGGGTGATCTTCAAGACCCAGAGTTACCGGTTCAACCCCGGCGCGATGGAGCACGACTCGATCGCGCGGGGGTTGTTGCACGGTCAGGGGTTCAGTTTCGGGGATTTTGGGTATTACGGTCCATCCAGCGTGCAGTCGCCGCCGTACCCGGTGCTGCTGGCCGGTTTTTTCACGATCTTCGGCGAGGCGACGCCGGCGGCCTACGCGGCCGCGATGGTCTTCAACGCGCTGGTGGGCGGCCTGGCGGTCTGGCTGACCTATCTGATGGCGCGGACGATCGGAGCGACGGTTGGGGTGGGATTGCTGGCGGCGGCGGCGTGTGCCATCTGGCCGACGCAGGTGTACGCCTCGAATTTCGTGCAGGCGATCGACCTGATCATCGCGGCGCAGACGGCGATGGTGGTGCTGTTCTATCGGGCCATCCGGAGCGGCTCGGCGTGGACGTGGGCCGGATTCGGCCTGGTGGCGACGGGGGCGGCGCTGACCGAGCCGGTGCTGCTGCCGATCTCGGCGTTCACGGGAATTTTGATTTTGTTCTGGGGCGGATTGGCGATGCGGCTGCGGATTCGCAACGCGGCCATTTTGCTGGCGACGGCGCTGGTCGTGATCGGGCCGTGGACGGTGCGCAACCGGATGGTGCATGGGGCGTGGGTTCCGATCAAGAGCACGTTCTGGGTGAATGTCTGGAAGGGGGCCAACGATTACGCCACCGGCACCGACCGATTGAAGATCACGCCCGACCAGAAGAAGGCCCTTGAGGAGCAGCTTTTGACGGCCGATGACCGGCACATGAGACAGGCCGGGGCGGATGAGGCCCGACAATATGACATGCTGACCCGTGAGCAGCGATCCCGATTGCAGGGGCAAAACGAGATCGCGCGGGAGAAGATTTTTCAGGAATTCGCCACCGGTTGGATCTCCTCCCATCCGGCGGGTTACGCGAAGCTGTGCCTGATCCGGCTGGGCAAGACATTGTGGATCGACTGGGACAACCCCAAGTCGTACAACGCGGCGTACGTTGCCTCGCGGGCGCTGATCGTGGCGTTGTCGGCGATCGGGCTGGTGCTGGCGTTCCGTGCGCGGTGGTCGATTTTGTATCCGCTGCTGCTGATCGGGTCGTGCGTGTTGACCTACACCCTGACGTTGACGGCGGCGCGGTTCAGCATCCCGTTTGAACCATTTCAGTTGTGCCTGGCCGCGCTGACGGTGAAGACGCTGTTCGTTGCGATCCGCCGACCGGCGGCCTGCGCGGCGGGGGTGGTTTCGTCCGGACAGGGTGCATGAGCGATTCGCGGCAACAGAATGCGGGGGTGCTGTGCATCGTTCCGACGATGAAGGTGGGGCGCGCGGCCGATGGACAGGTGTCGTTGACGCGAAAATTTCTGGAAGGGATGGCACAATACGCGCAACGCTGGAATGGGCCGGTGCGGGTGATCGCGCGGGAGGGAGGGGATGACGGCCTGGATGTCGTGTCGGTCAGGCCGGAGGAATTGCCGTTTGATTTACGCGTGATGGATTTTGATCATCCGGCGATGGTCGAACAGTTCCGGGATGTTGACGTGGTGCTGGGGGCGCTGCATCACGATCAATTGCCCCTGGCCGATCGTTGCATCGAGCGGGATGTTCCGGTGGTCCTGATCGCCGAACAGAGCGTGCGGACGCGCTGGCAGATCACCTGCGCGGAGACGAGCAACGCGCTGTTGAGGCTTCGTCGGGGTTGGTGGAATCGCGGATTGGAAAAGCGGTTTCGCGCCCTGCTGCCGCGGATCGCGGGGGTGCAATGCAACGGGACGCCGACGTTCGATGATTATCAGTCGATCAATCGCCATCCGCTGCTTTTTTTTGATTCAAGGGTGACCGGTTCGATGCTGGTCGATGAATCGACGTTGAAACTTCGGACCGATGAGCTGCTGGCGGGCGGGCCGTTGCGGCTGGTCTTTTCAGGAAGGCTCGTGGCAATCAAGGGGGTGGATCATCTGCCGGCGGTGGCCGAACACCTGCGAAAGCTGGGGGTGAAGTTCACCCTCGACATCTGCGGCGGCGGAAACCTGCATGGCCCGCTGGCGGCGGAGATCCAACGGCGCGGGTTGAATGACTTTGTGAAACTGCGGGGCGTGCTTGATTTTGAAACCGAATTGCTCCCCTGGGTGGGGCGGAATGCGGACTTGTTTGTCTGTTGTCACCGCCAGGGCGATCCATCGTGCACCTATCTGGAGACGATGTCGTGCGGGGTTCCGATTGCCGGTTATGACAACGAGGCGTTCGCCGGACTGGTTGCGCATTGCAAGGTGGGATGGCCGACGCCGATGGATGATCCGGCCGCGCTGGCACAAAAAATCGCACAACTGGATCGGGATCGGCCTCAACTGGCCGGGTCGGCGCGGGCCTCGTTGAAATTCGCCGCCGGACAGACGTTTGAATCGACGATGCGCAAGCGGGTGGAACATTTGGCGCACTGCGCCCGGGGGATGGGATGATGAGCCACCCGCAACTGGCGATCGTGATCGTCAATTACCGCACCGCCGATCTGACGATCGATTGTCTGCGTTCGCTGGACCATCAGGCGCGCGCGCTGGGGGCGAAGGTGTTCATCACCGACAATCAGTCCGGCGATGATTCGCCAAAACGCATCGGCGATGCGATCACGGCCAACGGGTGGTCGGACTGGGCGATGATGATGCCGCTGGAACGCAACGGGGGGTTCGCCTATGGGAACAACGCCGCGGTGAAATCGCTGCTGCGGCAGGACCATCCGCCCGATTACATCCTGTTGCTGAACCCGGACACGATCGCGCGGGAGGGCGCGCTGGCGGAATTGATTCAATTCATGGAAACGCACCCGCATGCGGGGATCGCCGGCAGCCGGCTGGAAGACCCCGATGGGACGGCCCAGCGGTCGGCATTCCGGTTTCACACCATCGCAAGCGAATTTGAGGGTGGGATTCGGTTGTCGGTGGTCAGCCGATTGTTGAACAAGAAACTGGTGGCCCCGCCGGTCTCGGAATCGGCGTGCCCGACCCAATGGCTGGCCGGGGCGAGCATGATCGTTCGACGAAAGGTGTTTGAACAGATCGGCCTGATGGATGAAGCCTATTTCATGTATTTTGAGGAGGTGGATTTTTGCCTGCGATCCGCCCGCGCTGGTTGGCAATGCTGGTACGTGCCGGCCAGCCGGGTGGTGCACCTGGTGGGTCAGGCATCGGGGGTGACCGATCCGAGGTTGCGCAAACGCCGGCCGGCCTATTGGTTTGAATCGCG
Source organism: Phycisphaerales bacterium (assembly GCA_020853095.1). GTDB lineage: Bacteria > Planctomycetota > Phycisphaerae > Tepidisphaerales > Tepidisphaeraceae > JADYZN01. Next base: position 82,225 of record JADYZN010000039.1, read on the forward strand.
CCGGCGGTATTTTGTGAAAAACCACGGTGCGATGTACGCCCTGCTGGCGGATGCGGCGTGGACGGGCGGGTTCGCCCTGTGGCGGGTGCGGCGATTTTTACAACGCCGGCAGGACACCGACCCGCCGAAATTACTGGGCGATTTTCTGCGTCACAGCGTCTTCGTGCGAGGGTTTGCACCATGACCGACACCGCCGATGACAAAGCGTCCCTGGGGCTGCTTCGCCAGATTCGCGAAGATTACGTCGCCCATGGCCGGGATTGGACCCGTCCGGGATTTCGTGCGGTGGCGGCGCACCGGTTCGGGGTGTGGCGGATGAACGTGAGGCCGAAATTTCTGCGCGCGCCATTCAGCATGGTCTACCGATGGATGTTTCGCCGCTGCCGCAACCGGTATGGGATTGAGCTGCCCTACACCGTGAAACTGGGCCGGCGGGTCATCATCGAACATCAAAGCGGCATCGTCATTCACGGCCATTGTGAGATTGGTGATGATTCGATCATCCGGCAGGGGGTGACACTGGGAAATCGTTCGCTGGACAAACCGTTCGATGCGCCCCGGCTCGGCCGCCGGGTGAACGTGGGGGCGGGGGCCAAGGTGTTGGGGGCGGTGAACATCGGTGATGATGCGGCCATCGGCGCCAACGCGGTGGTGTTGGTGGATGTGCCGGCCAATGCGGTCGCCGTGGGAATCCCGGCGCGGATCGTTTCCGGCGGGAGCAAAGGATGATCGGCGTGGTGGCGATCGGGCGAAACGAAGGCGATCGGCTGATCCGCTGCCTGGATTCGATTCCTGACCGGGCGGATGCGGTGGTCTACGTCGATTCCGGGTCCACCGATGACAGCGTCAACGCGGCCCGGCAGCGCGGGGCGGTGGTGGTGAGCCTGGATATGTCGCGGCCGTTCACGGCGGCCCGGGCGCGCAACGAGGGGTTCGCAGCGCTGATGCAAGCGAAACCCGGCCTGCAATACGTGCAGTTTGTGGATGGGGATTGTGAAATTCAACCCGGATGGTTGGACAAAGCCCATGCGACACTGGAGGCAAACACGAATTTGGCCGTGGTCTGTGGCCGACGGCGCGAACGTTATCCGGATCGTTCGATCTACAATCGCCTGTGCGACATCGAATGGAACACGCCGGTGGGAAAGGCCGATGCCTGCGGCGGGGATGCGATGATTCGCGTGAAGGCGTTTGAACAGGTCGGCGGATACAATCCGACCGTAATCGCCGGCGAAGAACCGGAGATGTGCGTGCGATTGCGGCAGCAGGGGTGGCAGATCGATCGACTCGACGCCGAGATGACGTTGCACGATGCGGACATGATGCGATTTGGCCAATGGTGGAAACGGGCCATCCGCGCCGGCCATGCGTATGCCGAGGGGGCGGCGATGCACGGTCGCGGGCCGGCCCGGCACTGGGTGCGCGAGGTGCGCAGCAACTGGGCATGGGGACTGATGTTGCCGGTGATCTCCATTGCGGCGGCGTGGCCGACGTGGGGAGCGTCGCTGATATTGCTGGGATTGTATCCGCTGCTGGGTTGGCGCATCGCGCGATCCATGCGGCGGCGGGGGTTTGATGTCGGCGATTCACGCTTGTTCGCCCTGTTCTGCGTGATCGGGAAATTTCCCAACGCGCTGGGACAGCTTCGATACCACTTCATGCGGCTGTTGGGCCGGCGCAGCGGGGTGATCGAATACAAGGGGGCGGCATGAAGGTTGCCTATCTGATCAACCAATATCCCCAGCCCAGCCAGAGTTTCATCCGGCGGGAGATCGCCGCGCTGGAACAACTTGGGTTGACGGTTGACCGCTACACCGTGCGGCGATGGGATCGACAACTGATCGATCCGCGGGATCAGGAGGAAGCGAAAAAAACCCGCTGCATTCTGGATGTCGGGGTGATGGGGTTGATCCTCGCGTGTCTGCGGATGTTGGCGTGTCGGCCGGCGCGGTTTGTCCGCGCGGCGGCGCTGGCCTGGCGATGTGGGCGGCGGTCCGAGCGCGGCCTGCTGCTTCATGGTGTGTATCTGGCCGAGGCGTGCGTGCTGGCGCGATGGCTGGCCGAATGCGGCACCTCGCATGTGCATGCGCATTTTGGAACCAATTCCACCACGGTGGCGATGCTGGCGCACGCGCTGGGCGGGCCGGGATACAGTTTTACCTGTCACGGGCCGGAGGAATTCGACAAGCCGCAGTTTGTCGCGCTGGGGGAAAAGATCGCCCGCTGCCGATTCGCCGTGGCGATCAGTGAATTTGGCCGCAGCCAGATGTATCGGTGGTGCCAGTACGAGGATTGGGGGAAGATTCAGATCGTCCGCTGCGGCGTCGATCCGCAGTTTCTCGATGCGCCCCCGACGCCCATGCCGGCCGATCCGAAACTGGTCTGCGTGGGACGATTGTCGGAACAAAAAGGGCAGTTGCTCCTGATCGAGGCCGCCGCCCAACTGGCCGGGCGGGGGATGCGGTTTGAGCTGGTGCTGGTCGGCGATGGGGAGATGCGGCCGCAAATCGAATCGCTGATTCAACGCCACCATCTGGCCGATCATGTACGGCTGGCCGGCTGGATGAGCGGACAACAGGTTCGCGATGAGATTTTAAGCGGCCGGGCTTTGGTTCTGCCCAGTTTCGCCGAAGGGCTGCCGGTGGTCATCATGGAAGCCCTGGCGCTGGGCCGGCCGGTCCTGAGCACCTACGTCGCCGGCATCCCGGAACTGGTCGAAGGGGACATCAACGGCTGGCTGGTTCCGGCCGGGTCGGTGCAACGCCTCGGTGCGACGATGGAGGAAATCTTGCGGACGTCTCCATCACGGCTGGAGGAAATGGGCAAAGCCGGCGCGGCGAAAGTGCGTGAAAAGCACAACGCCGCGACCGAGGCGGCCAGACTGGCCGAATTGTTTGAACGCATGGACAAAACGGATACTTGAGATTGTTCAGGCATGTGTGGAATCGCCGGCATCATCGGACGGGTGGACGACGCCAATCGCGCAGCGCTGTCGCGCATGAGCGCGGCCATGAAACATCGCGGGCCGGATGGGGAGGGGTTCTGGGTTTCGGATGCCGATGAAGCGGGCAACGGTTGCCTGCTGGCGCACCGCCGACTGTCGATCCTCGACCTGAGCACCAGCGCCAGCCAGCCGATGACCGATCCGCGCACCGGCCAGGTCATCGTCTTCAATGGCGAGATTTACAATTTTCAACAGCTTCGCGATGAATTGACGTCAGCGGGGGAGTCGTTTCAATCGACCGGCGACACGGCCGTCATGCTGCGGTTGTTGTCGTTGCAGGGCCAGCGGGCGGTCGAACGACTGCGCGGCATGTTCGCCTTCGCGCTGTGGGATTCCTCATCGCGACAGTTGATGCTGGGGCGCGACCCGCTGGGGATCAAGCCGCTGTACGTCTGCGAAAATCCCGATCCCAGCCCCGGCCGGTCCTGGTCGCTGTTGCTGGCTTCCGAAGTGCGCGCCATCCTGGCCTCCGGCCTGCTGGACAAACCCCGGCTCGATCCGGCGGCGGTGGCCTCGGTGATCTGGAACGGATTTGTCATGGGCCCGGGAACGATCGTGCGGGGAATTGAATCGTTGTGGCCCGGAGAAGTTCAGGCCCGCGATGCGCGCGGACAAACGCGAAACTCCCGGTTGTTCTGGAACGTTCCCCAAAACGCGAACAACACAGCCGATGAGTCGGATGTGCGGCGGGCGCTGGCCGAATCGGTCAAACTGCACATGGTCAGCGACGTGCCGCTGGGCGTGTTTTTATCCGGCGGGATCGATTCCAGCGCCGTGGCCAACCTCGCCCGGCACGCAACCGATCAACCGGTCAACACCTTCACCCTGGCTTTTGAGGAACAAGCCTACAACGAAGGCCAATACGCCCGCGCCATCGCCGATGCCATCGGAACCCATCACCACGAAATCGTGCTGCGCGAAAACGATTTTGTCTCCAACCTCGACCGGGCCATCGAAAGCCTCGACCAGCCGACGTTCGACGGGCTGAATTCGTATTTCATCTCCCGCGCCGTGCGCGAGGCCGGCCTGACGGTGGCGCTGATCGGCACCGGCGGCGATGAATTGTTCGGCGGATACAAATCGTTTCGCGAGCTGCCCAGATTGCGACAACTGGCCCGCCGAACCGGCTGGATTCCGCTGCCGGCCCGACTCCTGGCGGCGCGAACCATCAATCGCATGGTCAACCGCGGCGCCGGTCCCGTGGGCGCCCAAACCCGCTGGGCCAAACTGCCGGACATGCTCCGCCATCACGACGACCTGCTGTCGCTGTATCAATTGGCGTATGGATTGTTCCTTCCCGATTTTCAACGCCAGCTTTTAAGCGGCCCGGCCGGCGGGACAAACGTGTCGTTCGGACTGCCGGAATCCATGCGGCGGCATCTGCAACAGGAAACTCGCGGCATGTCGGATTTGCAGGCCATCAGCGCGATGGAATTGCGATGTTTTCTGGGCCAGCGCCTGCTGCGCGACACCGATGCCGCCAGCATGGCCGTCTCACTGGAAGTCCGCCTGCCGCTGGTCGATCAAGTCGTCGTCGAACAACTGGCCAACGTGCCCGATGGGCTGCGCTATTCGCCGCTGGGACGCAAAATGCTGCTTCGGCGGGTGGGTTTATCGGGCCTGGACCCGGCCTTGTTCGACCGCCCCAAAAGCGGGTTCGTCCTCCCCTTTGACCGCTGGATCCGCACCAAACTTGGAAAAGTGATGGACCAGTTGATGCGCGACCCGGCGGCCGCGGCCGGCGTGTCATTGAACCCCGTTGCCGTCTCGCGGTTATGGGACACCTTCCAATCCGGCGGGGCGGGGATGTACTGGTCGAGGGTCTGGTCGATTTATATCCTGATGCGCTGGTGTCAACGGCACCAGGTGACGATGTAAACGTATGCCGACCGATTCGACCCAAACTCACCGCCGATATTGCCTGATCACGCCCTGTCGTGATGAGGCGCAATACGCCCGGCGCACGCTCGACAGCGTGCTGGCCCAATCCATCCCGCCGGCCCTCTGGATCATCGTGGACGATGGTTCCAAAGACCAGACCCCGCAAATCCTGGAGGAATACGCCAAAAAAGCGGGCTGCATCCGCGTCGTCCGACGCGAAGACCGGGGATTCCGCAAACTCGGCGGCGGCGTGATCGACGCATTTTATTTCGGCTACGACCAGATCAACCCCGATGATTTTGATTTTGTCTGCAAATTCGACCTCGACCTGGAGCTGCCGCCGCGCTATTTCGAAATCCTCATGCAAAAAATGGAGGCCAACCCGCGCCTGGGCACCTGCAGCGGCAAGCCCTATTTCGTCGGCGGCAATGGAAAACTCATCAGCGAAAAATGCGGCGATGAAAACTCGGTCGGCATGATCAAGTTCTATCGCACCCGTTGTTTCAAACAGATCGGCGGCTTCGTGCGATTTTTGATGTGGGATGGGATCGACGGCCACCGCTGCCGGATGCTCGGCTGGCTGGCCGAAAGCTACGATGAACCCGACTTGCGCTTCATCCATCTTCGCCCCATGGGAACCAGCCACAAAAACTGGTGGACCGGCCGGGTCCGCCACGGCGTCGGCCAATACTACATGGGAACCACGCCCCTCTACATGATCTGCAGCGCCCTCTTTCGCATGGCCCGCCCGCCCCTGGTCATCGGCGGCGTCGCCATGCTCTGGGGCTATTTCAAAAGCCTCTTTGGCGGCGGCAAACGATACGAAGACCCCCCTTTTCGCGCTTTCGTCCGGCGTTGGCAATGGGACAGCCTTCGACTGGGCAAATCCGAAGCCACCCGCCGGCTCAATCAACGCCAGGCCGCACAGTGGCAGCCTCAATAAATCCCGCTCATTTCCCCTTCAACCAAGCCAGGAAATCGGCCGAATCCATCGCGCCGCTGGCCAGTTTTTGTGGCTTGCCCTCCGGCGACAGCAGCACGAAATGCGGCACCGCCTCCACGTGATAATCCATCGCCACATCCCGATGCTGGTCGATGTCGATCTTCACCGGCACGTATTGCCGCAATGCCGTCTCAACGGCCGGATCCGCCCAGGTCGTGTGCCGCAACGACTGGCACGGACCACACCAACTGGCCGTGAAATACATCAGCAGCGGCTTGTTGCTCTGCTTTGATTCCGCCTGGGCGGCCGTCAAATCCATCCGCCAGGGGACGATTTCATCCCCGCGCAGCCAGTTGGTCACCCCCACCACCGCGATAAACCCCACCAGAATCAAAAACAGACCCCAGACTGGATTGAATTTCTTTGCCATGGCAACCCGATCTTTGGCCATCGGACCCCAAAAAGTCAACTTTTTCGTGCAGGTTACGCCCCTTGTAATTCATTTATTTGGGGATAGGATGAAATTCGTTAAGAAAAACTTGACGTCATAGCGATATAATGAGATAAAAGCATGTGAATAATAGTATGAGAAGCGTTTGGAGGTTGAATGATCCCGCTGACAGGCTTGTACGCCATACGAGCCATGGCCGTTCTGGGTACTTGCCCGGCAACGGGATTTATCGCGGCGGGAAAGGTGGCGAAAATCGTCGGAGCGCCTCCAAACTATCTCGGCAAATTATTGCAGCTTTTGTCCCGGCATGGATTGCTGATTTCGCAAAAAGGGTACAGCGGCGGTTTTCGACTGGCCCGGCCCGCGGATCAGATCACGCTGGGAGAAGTGGTGGATTGCCTTCAACCCCTGGATCATTGGTGGGGTTGTTTACTGGGACCCAAACGATGTTCGGAAACCCAGTCCTGTGCCGTGCATGAACAGTGGAAGGCGATCCGACAGCAGTACTTGGATTTGTTATGGAAAACCACGGTTGCGCAGGTGATCGTGGAACATCCGAATGCGGGTTTGGAGTGGCCGATTTTGGATTAAATCATGCGATTGTCGCACTTTAATTCAGATAAGGACATGCGTAAATAAGGTAAACTCCTATGGCTGCCACAAGGCGACTGGGAACGGGATGGACGGGTTTGGGGGTATGGATTGCCCTGTTGGGGTTGGGCATTATCGGACCTGGAGCGGCCTGGGGGCAGGATGCCGCGACCGATTTTCGTAACAACTGCATGAGCTGCCACACGATCGGCGGCGGCCGGCTGGTCGGGCCGGACTTGAAGGGGGTCACGAGTCGGCAGGATCGCGCCTGGCTCTTGAAATTCATCACCGATCCCAAGGCGATGATTGATTCGGGCGATCCGGAAGCTCAAAAGCTGCTGAAGGAATCGGGCGGGGTCATCATGCCGACGCTGCCGTTGGGCAAGGCGCGGATCGAGGCGTTGATCGACCTGTTGGAATCGGAATCGAAACTGGAACGATCGAAATTCGCCGGGCAGGTGGTCAGCAACCGTCCGCTGGGGCCGGAGGATATCGCGGCCGGCGAGCGGATTTTCACGGGTCGGCAGGCCCTGAGCGCTGGTGGGGCGGCCTGTTATTCCTGTCATACGGTGCAAGGGGTGGGCGGCCTTGGGGGCGGGGCACTGGGGCCGGACCTGACCAAGGTATTTGAACGATTGGGCGGACGAAAGGGTCTGACCGCCTGGCTGGGTTCGCCGGCGACGGCGACGATGCAGGCGGCGTTTGGCACCCATCCGCTGGAACAGGGGGAGATCGAATCCCTGGTGGCGTATTTCCAATCGCAAACCCAACTGGCCGAAACACCCCAGCCCCGGCAGCTCTTTTTGGGGTTGGGACTGGCCGGCGCGTGCTTCGCGTTGTGGGGCTTGAATTCGTTGTGGAAACGACGTCTGGGCGGGGTTCGTCGGGCAATGGTCCAAAAAGCGGCAATCAAAGGATAATCATATGAGCACCGACCTGAAATGGATTCGGGACACTTCCAATCCCTCCGAGCGGAAATGGGAGGAGTTTTATCGCAATCGCTGGCAGCACGACAAGGTGATTCGCAGCACCCACGGCGTCAACTGCACGGGGGGCTGTTCGTGGCAGATTTACGTCAAGGATGGGATCGTCACCTGGGAAATGCAGGCGCTGGATTATCCGATCTTGAACAACGGCGTGCCGCCCTATGAGCCGCGCGGCTGTCAGCGCGGGATTTCGTTTTCCTGGTATCTGTACAGCCCGATCCGGGTGAAATATCCGTACGTTCGCGGTGCGTTGATCGACCTGTGGAAGGATGCGCGGGCCAAGCACGATGATCCGGTGGAAGCCTGGCGCAGCCTGGTGGAGAATGAAACCGCCCGCAAGCGCTGGCAAACCGCGCGCGGCAAGGGTGGACTTCGCCGGGCGGACTGGGAAACGGTGCTGGAGATCATCGCCGCCTCGACGATCCACACAATCAAGAAGCACGGCCCGGACCGAGTGGCTGGGTTCTCGCCGATCCCCGCGATGTCGATGATCAGTTATGCGTCCGGAGCACGGTTCCTGCAACTGTTGGGCGGGACGTCTCTGTCGTTTTACGATTGGTATTCCGACCTGCCGCCGGCATCGCCGGAGGTCTGGGGCGAACAGACGGACGTGCAGGAATCGGCCGACTGGTATAACGCCAAGTTCCTGGCGGTGATGGGGTCGAATCTCAACATGACCCGCACGCCCGACTGCCATTTCGCGGCCGAGGCGAGACACAACGGCACGAAAATGGTGGTTTTCGCGCCGGATTTCAACCAGGTCGCCAAGTACGCCGACGAGTGGCTGGCGGTCAACGCCGGGCAGGATGGGGCGTGGTGGATGGCGGTCAACCACGTGCTGCTCAAGGAATTCCATCACGAACAGCAGACACCTTATTTTCTGGATTACGCCAAGAAATTCACCGACGGCCCGCTGTTGGTGGAATTGACGGAGGAAAAGGGCGTTTTCGAGGCCGGTCAACTGCTGCGGGCGGATCGCATTGACCGCTATGCACAGGTCGAAAACGGCAAATGGAAATTTCTCACGTGGGACCGCGCAAGCGGCCAAGTGAAAATGCCATTAGGGAGCGTCGGCTTCCGCTGGGGCCAGGAAAAGGGGAAATGGAACCTGCAACCCAAGGATGGCCTGGATGGCAGCGACATCGACATGGAATTGACGCTGTTGAACAGCCGGGATGATGTGGCATCGGTGCGATTGGACGATTTCGCCGAGGGCAAGAGCATCGTCCGTCAGGTGCCGGTCAAGCGCATCAAGCTGGCCGACGGAACGGTTGCCACCGTCACGACGGTGTACGACATTATGATGGCGCACTTTGGCGTCGGCCGGGGATTGGGCGGAGACTATTCGACCAGTTACGACGACGACCAGTCCTATACCCCCGCCTGGTCGGAGAAATTCACCGGCCTTGGACGCGAGGCGGTGATCCGTTTTGCCCGCGAATGGGGCCGAACGGCCGAGAAGACCAACGGCAAATGCACGGTGATCATCGGGGCGGGGGTCAACCACTGGTATCACGCGAACCTGATGTACCGCGGCCCGATCACGGCGCTGATGCTGTGTGGATGCGTCGGGGTCAACGGCGGCGGCCTGGCGCACTACGTCGGCCAGGAAAAGCTCGCTCCGGGCGAACCCTGGTCGGCAATCGCCTTCGGTAAGGACTGGCACGGGCCATCGAGGCTGCAAAACGCGCCGAGCTGGCATTACGTCAACACCGACCAATGGCGTTACGAGAAATCATTTACCGACTATCACACCGTGCCCACGCGGCAGACGAAGGATTCCCTGGCGCAAGGGCACACGATGGACACTCAGGTGCGCGCCGTGCGCAGCGGGTGGCTGCCGTTTTATCCTCAGTTTGACAAAAGCAGCCTTGATCTGGCCAAAGAGGCACAACAGGCGGGCGCGAAGACCGACCAGGAAGTCGGGGCATACGTCGCCGGGCAGCTCAAGAGCAGAAAGCTGAAATTCTCGGTCGAAGACCCCGATGCCGCATGCAACTGGCCGCGTGTCTGGTTCATCTGGCGCGGCAACGCCCTGATGGCCAGCGCCAAGGGGCACGAATATTTCCTCAAGCATTACCTGGGGACGCACAACAATTCGATCTCCAGCGAGGAACTGGCGAAGGATTCGGTCAAGGAAGTGGCGTGGCACGAGAAGGCGCCGCAGGGCAAGATGGACCTGGTGGTGGACCTGAACTTCCGGATGGACACCTCGGCGCTTTATTCGGACATCATCCTGCCGGCGGCGACGTGGTACGAAAAGGCGGACTTGAACAGCACGGACATGCACAGCTTCGTCCACCCGCTGTCGCCGGCGGTGCCGCCGTGCTGGCAATCCAAGACCGACTGGCAGATTTTCCGTTCCATCGCCCGCAAGGTTTCGGAATTGTCCGAACGGCATTTCCCCGAACCCGTGGCGGACGTGGTGGCGTCGCCGCTGTCGCACGACTCGCCCGCGGAGATCGCCCAGCCGCAGATGCTGGACTGGAGCAAGGGGGAATGCGAACCGATCCCCGGCAAGACGATGCCCTCGTTCGGCGTGGTGATGCGCGACTACCGCAATTTGTACAACCAGTACAACTCGCTGGGGCCGCGGGTGCGTGAAAAGGGACTTGGGGCGCACGGGACGCATTACCAGTGCGCCGACTTCTACGACCAGATGGTGGCGACCGGCCCGATCAAAAACTGGGGCGGCAAGACCTATCCCTCGATCGCCGAGGACAAGGAGGTCTGCAACACCATCCTGAATCTGGCCAGCGTCACCAACGGTGAACTGGCGTATCGGTCCTACAAGAACATCGAGGAGAAGGTGGGCCTGCCGCTGGCGCACCTGGCCGAAAAGATGCGTGGCGTGCGGATGACCTATGAAGGGCTGCAGACCCGCCCGCACCGGGTGCTGAACAGCCCGATGTGGTCGGGGCTGCTGGACGATGGCCGGCCTTATTCGCCGTTCACCTACAACGTGGAAAACCTGGTTCCCTGGCGCACGCTGACCGGACGGCAGCATTTTTATCTGGATCATCCGATGTACATCCAGTTCGGCGAGCATGTGCCGGCCTACAAACCCAAGCCGTTGCCGACGCAGTACGCGGACCTGAAATTCAGCGTCGAGGTCGGCAAGACCAAGATGCTCAATTATCTGACGCCGCACGGCAAGTGGCACATCCACTCCACCTACGGCGACACCGAGCGGATGATGACGCTCTCACGCGGCATCGAGCCATTCTGGATCAACGACAAGGATGCCGTCGACATTGGCGTCAACGACAACGACTGGGTGGAAGTCCACAACGACAACGGCGTGGTGGTGACGAGGGCGGCCGTCAGTGCCCGCATCCCACGCGGCGTCTGCATCCAGTATCACTCGCCCGAGCGCACGCTGTCGGTGCCGCGATCCCCGTTGCGGGGCAACAAGCGAGCCGGCGGGCACAACTCGCTGACCCGCACGCGGTTGAAACCCAACCTGATGGCCGGTGGTTATGGTCAGTTTACGTTTCACTTTAACTACTGGGGTCCCATCGGGTGCAACCGCGACACGCACGTGCTGGTGCGGAAACTTCCGGAGTTGAACTGGTAGAACCAAATTGAACCTCTGATCCGAAGGTGTTGTTATGAATGTGCGTTCGCAAATCGCGATGGTGTTCCACCTGGACAAGTGCATCGGGTGCCACACCTGTTCCATTGCCTGCAAAAACATCTGGACCGACCGCGAAGGCGCGGAGTACATGTGGTGGAACAACGTCGAAACCAAGCCCGGAACCGGTTTCCCCACCCGCTGGGAGGACCAGGACACCTACCGCGGCGGCTGGGAAATCAAGGATGGCAAGCTGCGTCTCCGCTCGGCCAACAAAGGGTACGTCCTGGGCAAGATCTTTCACAACCCCGCCCAGCCGAGCATTGACGAGTATTACGAGCCTTGGACCTACCGGTATCAGGACCTGTTCAACGCCCCCGAAGGGTCGGACCAGCCGATCGCCCGGCCGGTCTCGAAGATCACCGGCAAGGAGATCGCCATCGAAGCCGGCCCCAACTGGGATGATGACCTGGGCGGCTCGCCGGTCTACGCCGAAAACGACCCCAACCTCGACTCGCTCACCGAGGAGCAGCGCGAACAGCTCTTCGCGGTCGAACGGCTGGTGATGTTCTATTTCCCGCGCATCTGCAACCACTGCCTCAACCCCTCGTGCGTGGCGGCCTGTCCATCGGGCGCGATCTACAAGCGCGGCGAGGATGGGATCGTCCTGATCGACCAGACCCGCTGTCGCGGCTGGCGCGCGTGCGTATCGGCCTGCCCCTACAAAAAGGTTTTCTTCAACTGGAAGACCGGCAAAAGCGAAAAGTGCCTGCTCTGCTTCCCCCGTCTTGAAACCGGACAGGCCCCGGCCTGCTTCCATTCGTGCGTGGGTCGAATCCGCTACCTCGGCGTGCTGCTGTACGATGCCGATCGCATCGAGGAGGTCGCCCTCAGCAGCGACGAAAACCTGATCGAAGCCCATCGTTCGATGATCCTCGATCCGCACGACCCCCAGGTCATCCGACAGGCCCAGAGCAACGGCGTTCACGATTCGGTCATCGAGGCGGCGCAGAAATCCCCGGTGTATCAGTTCGTCAAAGTCTGGAAAATGGCCCTGCCGCCGCACATCGAGTTCCGCACGCTGCCGATGCTCTTTTACGTTCCGCCGATGTCGCCGGTGATGTCGATGCGCAAGGGGGATGTGCTGACGCAATCGGACCAGGGGCTGTTCCACGAGATCGACAACGCCCGCGTGCCGATGCAATACCTCGCCAAGCTGTTCGGCGCCGGCCACGACGCCAAGGTGCGGTACGCCCTGAAAAAGCAGATGGCCATCCGCTCCTATCGCCGGGCCGTGACGGTCGGCGACATCGAGCCGCACATCGCCAACCAGATGTTGCGCGAAGCCGACTGCACGCCGGCCGAGGCCGAGGCCATCTACAAGCTGACCTCCCTGTGCACCTTCGAGGAACGCTTCGTCATCCCCCCCATGCACCGCGAAGAGGCGCTGGAAATGATGGAAGACCCCATGGACCACAAGCGGGAAACCGGCTTTGGACTGGTGGGCAAACCCCAGAGGGGATCATGAGAGCCCTGAGAATCGAAATCCACGCCGCGATGGCGGAATTGCTGGCCTACCCTGGTGAAGATTTTCACAGGAAGGTCGGTGAGACGGCCGCGCTGATGCGCACCACAAAGCCCGAAGCGGCCGCGCATCTGGACCGGTTCGCCGAACAGATCGCCGGCCTGTCGCCGCAACAACTGGAAGAATCGTACACGCGCACCTTCGACATCAACCCCGTCTGCTGTCTCGAAGTCGGCTGGCACCTGCACGGCGACAACTACGACCGCGGCGATTTTCTGGTGCGGATGCGGCAAAACCTCCGCGAGCTGGGCCTGGAGGAGGGATTGGAACTGCCCGATCACCTCACCCACGTCCTGCCGGTCGTCGGCCGGCTGCCGGAGACCGAAGGGGATGACCTGGCGGTCAATTCGGTCGCGCCGGCGATCCATAAAATGCTCGAAGGGCTGTCCGGCAAAGACAATCCATACGAACAAGTCCTGCTGTCGGTATTACGGCTGCTGCCACAACTGCAAACGGCGTCTACAGGGAGTGCATCATGAACGGCACGATATTGGACCTCTTTTTGTTTGTCGTCCTGCCGTACGCGGCGACGGCGATCTTCTTCATCGGAACGATCCGGCGCTATCGCACGCAGCCGTTTTCCTACTCCTCGCTGTCGTCGCAGTTCCTGGAAAACAAAAAGCATTTCTGGGGACTGGTTCCGTTCCATTACGGCCTGATCGTGATCCTGACCGGCCACCTGATCGGATTTCTGGTTCCCCGATCGGTCATCTGGTGGAACCGCGTGCCGGCCCGGCTCTACATCCTTGAAATCAGCGCCTTGATCTTCGGGCTGCTGACGGTGATCGGCCTGATCCAGATCATCTACCGCCGGCTCTCCTCCGGGCGCGTCCTCGTGGTCACCTCCACAATGGACTGGGTGCTATACATCCTGCTGCTGATCCAGGTCGTGCTGGGCCTGTACACCGCCCTGGCGTACCCGTGGGGATCGACCTGGTTCGCGGCGCTGGCGGCGCCATACCTGTGGTCGCTGTGTAAGTTCTCGCCGGATGTGTCGTTCGTCGCGCCGTTGCCCTGGATGTTCAAGGCGCACATCGTAGGCGCGTACGCCCTGGTCGCGATCTTCCCCTTCACTAGGCTGGTTCACTTGCTGGTGTACCCGCTGCCGTACGTCTGGCGCAAGCCGCAGGTGGTGCGCTGGTATTCCCGCCCGGAGGGCATCCGATGAATCGCCCGATCATTCTGGTCGTGCTCCTGGTGGCGATGGGATTTGGTTTGTGGGCGGCCGTGGCCCCGCTGTCGGCGGTTCGCCTGCCGGGCGACAACCAGCTCTACGAACCCCAGCAGCCCATCGCCTATTCCCACCGGCTGCACGCCGGCGAACTGGGCATCAACTGCCTTTATTGTCACGGCGCGGCCGAACATTCGCGCCGGGCCGGCGTCCCCGCCGCCAGCACCTGCATGAACTGCCACAAGTACGTCACCTCGACGCTGGATGCCAAACGCGCCGAAGATGACCTGTCGCAAAAGGAAAATCGTTCGCCCCGGCGCATCGTCTCGAGCGAACTGGCCAAGCTCTACGACGCCATGGGGCTGGATGAACACATGAACGTGGACCCCAAGCGCAAACAGCACCCCATCGAGTGGACCCGCATCCATCATCTACCCTCGTTCGTCAGTTTTGACCACAGCCGGCACGTCAACGCGGGCGTCACCTGCCAGACCTGCCATGGTCCCATCGAAACCATGGAGCGCGTCCGCCAGATTCCCGACCTGACGATGGGTTGGTGCGTCAACTGCCATCGCGACGTCAACGCCAACGGCGTCAACGGCAAACCGGTCCAGGCCTCCACCGATTGTATTTCGTGCCATCAATAAGCCTTGGGAGCAACGATGTCCGACGTCGACAACAAGCATTACTGGAAAGTTCCCGCCGACCGTGATGGCGGCGAGTCGTATCGCCTCAAGGTCATCAACGAATTTCCCGAGGAACTGGACCTCAAGGGTGAATCCGATGGGATCAACCGCCGCAGTTTTCTGAAGGCGACCGGCTTCGCTTTCGCCGGCGCCGTGGTGGCCCAGATGACCGGTTGCAGCCGCCCGCCGGAACAGAAAATCATCCCGTTCCTCGAACAGCCCGAAGAAATCATCCCCGGCCGCGAATACTGGTACGCCTCCACCTGTCACGGATGCAGCGCCGGATGCGGCATCCTCACCCGCAACCTCGACGGCCGGCCGGTCAAACTCGAAGGCAACCCCCACCATCCACTTTCCAAAGGTGGCCTGTGCGCCGTCGGCCAGGCATCCATCCTGCCGCTGTACGACTCCCACCGCCTGCGCATCCCCATGATGGGGGGCAACGAGGCCAAATGGGAACAGGTCGATCAGGCCATCGTCTCCCGGCTGGCAGAGGTCCGTCAAAACGGCGGGGCGGTTCGATTTTTATCCTCCACCGTCAACAGCCCCACCCTGCGGCGGTCCATCCGTGAATTTCTGGCCGGCTTCCCCGGCTCGCGGCACATCCAATACGATGCGCTCTCCTCCTCCGCCATCCAAAGCGCCCACCAGGCCACCCACGGCGCGCGCATCCTGCCCCATTACCGCTTCGACCGCGCCCGGATGATCGTCAGCTTTGACGCGGATTTTCTGGGAACCTGGATTTCACCCGTTGAATTCACCCGCGACTACACCGACAGCCGGTCGCTCAAAAGCACACCGCCGGTCATGTCGCTGCACGTGCAGGTTGAGTCGCGCATGTCCCTGACCGGTTCATCCGCCGACCGCCGGCATGTCGTCACGCCGCGGGAATGCGATGACTGGGTCGCCCTGCTGGCCTCCAAAATCGCCAGACTGGCCGGCCAGACCCTCGCCGCGCCGGCCCTTGATCCGCAATCGGATGCCCTCATCGACGAGCTGGCCAACCAACTATGGCATCATCGCGGCCAAAGCCTCATCGTCTGCGGCAGCAACCGGACCGCCACGCAGGTCCACATCAACCGCATCAACCACCTGCTGGGAAATGAAGGTCAAACCGTCGATCTGGCCGCCCCCTCCCGGCAACGACAAGGGGATGACGCCGAGCTGGAGACGCTTCGTAAGGAAATCGCCGCTGGCAAGGTCTCGGCCCTGTTCATTCTCAACGCCAACCCCGCCTACGACCTGCCGGACTTCGCCGAGTTCGCCCAGCAGGTCCAACAAATTCCGCTGGTCGTCAGCTTCGCCGATCGACTCGACGAAACGGCGAGCCTCGCCCACTTTGTCTGCCCCGATCACCATTACCTCGAATCCTGGCACGACCAGGAGCCGGTCGCCGGGCTGATCTCCATCACCCAGCCCTCGATCAACCCCCTGCATCAGACCCGCGCGGTCGTCGAAAGCCTCGCCCTCTGGCGCGGCAAGCCGGCCGACGCCTACACCCTCATGCAGCAAACCTGGAAAGAGGACCTGCTCAAACGTCAAAACACCCACAGCCAGTTCCAGACGTTCTGGGACCAGGCCCTGCAGATGGGCTTCGCGCAAGTCCAGCCTGAATCGCCCGCGGCCAAATCCTTCAACGGGCCGGCCGTCGCCGCGGCCGCCTCCACCCAACCATCCGTGCCTTCGGGGAAGCTGGCACTGGTGCTTTACCCCACCATCGGCATGCTCGATGGACGCAACGCCCACAACGCGTGGCTCCACGAACTGCCCGATCCGGTCACCAAGGTGACCTGGGACAATTACGCCTCCTTCTCCCCCGCGACCGCCGCGTCGCTGGGAATCACCGAAGGAGACGTCGTCCGCCTCGCCGACGATCAGGTCAAAATCGAACTGCCCGCCCATCTGCAGCCTGGCCAGAACGACCAGGTCGTCGCCGTCGCCCTGGGTTACGGCCGCAAGGGAACCGACCGTTTCGCCTTCGTCGGCCCGCAATGGCTTGAATCCAAACCCACCGTGGAACCGGGCCATCTCGTCGGCCGCAACGCCGCGTCGTTCCTCACCCGGCAGGACAACCAGACCCTCTACTCAAACCGGTCGGTTCAAGTCGAACGCACCGGCGCCCGCCACGCCCTGGCAAGCACCCAGTTGCATCATTCCATCGACGTCCCGGCCAATCTGGCCTCTCCGGATGAACGCCGCCGGCCCATCGTCGAGGAGACCACCCTCGCCGCCCTGGCCAAAGACCCGCACGCCGGCGCCAACCACCACGAGCTGTTCCCATCCCTCTGGGCGCCGGATCAAAAATACCCCGGCCACAAATGGGGCATGTCCATCGACATGAACGCCTGCACGGGCTGCTCGGCCTGCGTCGTCGCCTGCCAGATCGAAAACAACGTGCCGGTCGTCGGCAAGGATGAAATCGCCCGTCAGCGCGAGATGCACTGGATCCGCATCGACCGGTATTACACCTCCGAAGGGTACGACACCGACGTCGCCCATCAGCCGATGCTCTGCCAGCATTGCGAAAACGCGACCTGCGAAACCGTCTGCCCCGTGCTGGCCACCGTTCACAGCTCCGAGGGCATCAACCAGCAGGTTTACAACCGATGCGTCGGCACCCGATATTGCGCCAACAACTGCGCCTACAAGGTACGCCGGTTCAACTGGTTTAATTACGCCCACGAGGACCAGATGCAAAACATGGTCCTCAACCCCGAAGTCACCGTCCGCAGCCGCGGCGTCATGGAAAAATGCTCGTTCTGCATTCAGCGCATCTCCAACGCCAAGGCCCGCGCCAAGGAGGATGGCCGGCCGCTGGCCGATGGCGACGTCAAAACCGCCTGCCAGCAGTCCTGCCCCGCCCAGGCCATCGTCTTCGGAGACCTCAACGATCCCAACAGCCAGGTGTCGCAAATGAGAGCCAACGGCCGCTCCTACCGCGTGCTGGAAGAATTGAAAGTCGAACCCTCGATCGGTTACCTGCGAATCGTCCGCAACCGCCCGCAACAGTTGGAGGAATCACATGTCTAGCGCGTTTTCGGTCCTGCGACAACCTCTGGTTGAAGGTGATCGCACCGTCGCACAGGTGACCTCGGACATCGCCGCGCCCCTCGAACGCCGCGCGGGACTGATGTGGTGGGCCACGTTCACCGCCGCCTTCTCCATGCTGATGCTGGGAATGATCGCCATCACCTACCAGGTCGCCACCGGCATCGGCACCTGGGGCCTCAACCGCACCGTCGGCTGGGCGTTTGACATCACCAACTTCGTCTTCTGGATCGGCATCGGCCACGCCGGGACCGCCATCTCCGCGTTCCTGTTCCTGCTCCGCCAGCGCTGGCGCACCTCCATCAGCCGGGCCGCCGAGGCCATGACCATCTTCGCGGTCATGTGCGCCGGCATCTTCCCGCTGATCCACATGGGCCGGCCCTGGTTCGCCTACTGGGTCCTTCCCTACCCCAACACCCGCGGCCCGCTGTGGGTCAATTTCCGCTCGCCGCTGCTGTGGGACGTCTTCGCCATCAGCACCTACTTCACCATCTCCGCGTGCTTCTGGTATCTGGGCCTGGTCCCCGACCTGGCCGCCCTGCGCGACCGCTTCGCGCTGTGGGCCAAAACCGGCTCCCTGGGCGTCCGCATCCGCTATCGCATCTATTCGATCCTCAGCCTCGGCTGGAACGGCTCGGCCAAAACCTGGAACGGCTACGAATCGCTCTACCTGCTCATGGCGGGACTGGCCACCCCCCTGGTGGTCTCCGTCCACTCGATCGTCAGTTTCGACTTCGCCACCTCGATCCTGCCCGGCTGGCACACCACCATCTTCCCTCCTTATTTCGTCGCAGGCGCCTTGTTTTCAGGGTTCGGCATGGTGCTGACGCTCATGCTCATCGCCCGCAAGGTCGTCCACATGGAAAATTACATCACCCGCGGCCACATCGACGCGATGTGCAAGATCGTCATCGCCACCGGCGGCATGGTCGCCTTCGCCTACATCACCGAGATATTCATCGCCTGGCAGTCCGGCAACCTCTACGAGCGATTCGCCTTCGCCAACCGCGCCTTCGGGCCTTTCGGCTGGGCCTATCGCATCATGGTCTTCTGCAACGTCTTCGCGCCACAACTCTTGTGGATCCGCAAAATCCGCAACAACCTGCTGGCGGTCTTCATCCTCTCCATCTTCGTCAACATCGGCATGTGGTTTGAACGCTTCGTGATCATCGTCACGTCCCTCCACCGCGATTTCCTCCCCTCCAGTTGGGCGCACTACACCCCCAGCCTCGTTGAAATCGCGACCCTGATCGGCAGCTTCGGCCTCTTTTTCACCGCATTCCTGCTCTTTTGCCGGGTGCTGCCGATGATCTGCATTTCCGAAGTCAAAGGCGTCCTGAATTACGGCCGCCGCAATGGAGAACATTAATGAGCCGCCAACTTTTCATCGCGGCCTTCAAGCACGAGGATGACCTCCTCCACGCCGTCGCCGACCTGCGACAGGCCGGGTACGTCTTCAAGGACGCCTACACCCCCTACCCCGTCCACGGCCTGCCGGAAGCCATGGGCATTCGCCCATCCCGCCTCCCCTGGGTCTGCTTCCTGTGCGGGTTGACCGGCGGATTGCTGGCTTTGATCGGCCAGTATTACCTTTCGGCCGTCGAATGGCCGATCAACGTCGGCGGCAAACCGTGGAATTCCAGCCCCGCCTTCATCCCCATCACCTTTGAACTCACCGTCCTGTCCGCCGGCCTCGGTTCGCTGGCGGCGTTTTTGTGGCGATACAAACTCATTCCCGGCCGGCAACCCCCCGTCCTCGAAACCGGCGCCAACGACGATCAGTTCGTCCTGGCCATCCCCGAACACAACGCCACGTTCAACCCGCAGGAATTGAAACTCATCTGCAACCGCCACCACGCCATCCGCACCGAACAGCGCATCGAGCCGGATGGCCAGGCCCAGTCCATACCCGCCCAACAACGAGGAGCCGCCTGATGAAAACCGGAAAATGGATCGTTCCCCTGGCGGTGCTGGTGCTGATCCTGCTGATCGGCGGATGGATGCTGCGCCCCGATTATTCCCGCCGAAATTACGACTTCCTTCCCGACATGGCCTATTCGCCGGCCTATGCCTCCCTGTCGGCCAATCCCAATTTCCCCGACGGCAAAACCGAACAACGTCCCGTCCCCGGAACCATCGCCCAGGGGTATCCACCCTTTCACTACAAAGCCACCCCCGAAGACGCCCGCCGGGCCGGGCTTGAACTGACCAACCCCTTGTCCTCCACCGACGCCAGGGCGATGGAACGCGGCGCAACGATCTATTCCATCTACTGCCTTCCCTGTCACGGAACCACCGGCACCGGCGATGGCACGGTCGTCCAGCGCGGATTTCCCCCGCCTCCCTCATTGCTGTCCGACAACGCCCGCCAGATGCGCGATGGGCAGATGTACCACCTGATCACCCTCGGCCAGAACAACATGCCCTCTTACGCCTCCCAGGTGATGCGCGATGACCGCTGGAAAGTCATCCTCCATATCCGCTCGCTCCAGGCCGCCGCGCCCGCCGCACCGGCCACCTCGACCGCTCCGGCAAACGCCGCCACCGAACCGTCCGCAAAATAGGAAATCCCATGACCACGCTACAGCTTCCCACGTTCGCACCCCGCCCCGGACTGTTGACCCGACTGCGCCTGCTGATCGCGCTGGGCGTCATCGGCACGCTGGTCGGCCTGATCTTCGCCCCCAAGACCACCCTCGGCGGCCTGTTGCTGGGCGCGTGTTACAACCTCGGCATGGGCCTGGGCGCGATGGTCATCATCGCCCTCAGTTACATCACCAAGGCGGGCTGGAGCACCGCCCTGCGCCGAATCCCCGAATCCATGGCCGCCACGCTTCCGCTCACCTGCCTGATCATCCTGATCGTGCTGGCGGCGGGGTTCCATCAGCTCTATCCTTGGTTCAACAGCCACGAACATGGCCACGTGGACCCCTCATTGGCGCTGTGGCGCAAACCGGCCTTCTTTCTGGCCCGCGCCGCCGGGTGCATGATCATCTGGCTGCTGTTCACCCATGCCATCCTTCGCAATTCCCGCAAACAGGACCAGAGCGGCGACGTGCGGCTGACCCATCGCAACGTCGGCCTTTCGGGCGTCTTCCTGATGGTCCTGGCCCTGACCCTCTCCCTGGCCACCTTTGACTGGTTCATGAGCCTCCAGCCCCACTGGATCAGCACCATGCTGGGCGTCTACCATTTCGCCGGCCTGTTTCAGGCGTCCATCGCCGCGATGATCGTCATCACCATCCTCCTGCAACGCGCCGGCTTCCTGCAACAGATCGTCAAACCCGCCCACCTGCACGACCTGGGCAAATATCTCTTCTGCTTCACCACCTTCTGGGGCTACATCTGGTACAGCCAGTACATGCTGATCTGGTATTCCAACATCCCCGAGGAAACCTCGTATTTCATCCTCCGCCACAACGGACCCTGGCTGGCCGTCGCGTACGTCTCGGTCGCATTGAACTGGGCCATCCCCTTCTTTGGCCTTCTTTCATCCACCACCAAGCGCAACGACCGGCTGCTTTTCAAACTCGCCGTGCTGGTGCTGATCGGCCACTGGATCGACCTGTACAGCATCATCGTCCCCTCGATGGCCGGACCCTCCACCATGATCGATTTGTGGTCGGTGCTGCCCAGCCTGATCCTGCTGCCGATCTTCATCCTCGGCATGTTGCGGGCGTTGCGCGGATCACCGCTGATGCCGGCCCGCGACCCCATGCTGGTCGAGAGCCTGCATCATCATTGAACGGTGATCGCCCCGTCGAACGTCTTTTTGGGATTTGGCTTCAACCAACCCGCTGCAGCTTGGTCACCCGGCCATCGGGGATCCATTCCACGCAGAAAATGTTCCCCGACCGGTCCCAGATCGCCATGTGCGGCGAATTGAATTTGCCGGCCAGCCGCTGTTCGTGAGGAACATTGGGCCATCCGGCCACCTTCTCGATCCCCGGATTTTCCCCAAGGTGGGTCACCAGCCGGTTGTCCTTGTCAAAAATCGTCAGCCGGCCATATAAATCCGGAATCAACAGGTCCGTTCCCCGGATGTCAAAATGGCAGGGGTACAGCAGGTCGTGATCCACGACCGAAAGGGGTTTGCCATCCAAAGTCAGATATTGCAACCGGACGTTTTTGCGATCCGCCACCAGCAGCAACGGCCGGCCGGACCTCGAATCAATCGTCAATCCGTGCGGACAGGCGAATTCGCCCGGCCCGGCTCCCGGCTTGCCGATCGTGCGGATGTACCGCGCGTTTTTGTCGTACTGATGGATGTAAAACAACCCATACCCGTCGGCGACGTAAAAATCGCCATTGGATGCGATGGCGATGTTGGTCGGCTTGTATTGCTCCGGTTTTTCATAGACGCCGGACTCTTTGGGATGCTCCAGTTGAAAAAGGACTTTGCCATCCAAAGTGGTTTTGATCACCCGATGGCGGCCGGGATCGGAGAAATAGAAAAATTCCCCGTCGGCCTCCTTGTTGTATTGCATCCCGTGGGCGCTGCCTTCAAACAAATCCCCGCCCCAGGACCGGATGAATTTCCCATCCGCATCAAACACCGCCACCGAATCGGCCGAGGTGTTGTGAATGTGAATCCGCCCCTGCGCATCCTCCGCGACGCTGTGGGTGTATCCGAACTTCTTGCCCGCCGGCAGCTTCGCCCAGTTGTCAACCCAGCGATACGTATGGCCGCCGGTTCCCATGGTAATGGTCTTTGAATTTGTCATGGCGGGGTACGTTAGGTGGATCACCCACACAGGTCAACTAAAAATTATTGAACCTTGGTCCCGCAACGGGTGCAGAATTTGGCGCCCGGGGCCAGCGGAGCGCCGCAATGGGTGCAGAACCGGGGCGTCTGTTGATCGGTCTTGTCGGCCGGTGGAGCCGATGGCGGCGGAGCCGTCGGCGGGGCGGGAACCGCCGGTGTTTGCGATGAAGCGGGCATCCTGGAAGCGTCAAACACCACCGATGTGGTCGCCTGCGTGTTGATCCAGAAATCACCCTCAAACGTCGATCCGGCGTATTCCGTCGAAAAATGATATTTCCCTTCGGGCAATTTTTCGGAATCGCCGAATTTTCCGCGATAGACCTCCCTGCCTTTGCTATCGGTAACGATAAAAACGTCCGGCGTCCCCAGCACCGCCGCGCGCAATTCCTGCAACAGCGAATCGGATTTTTCCGCCACCCAGTAATGCCCCTTGCCGGCCAACGCCATGTTCCGCAATTGCACGGTCCAGTCGGGGCGGTTGATGTTGAAGCCGACGATGTGGAAATTAAGCCCTTTGATCCCCGCGATTTTCGCCGCGATCTTCACCGGGTCCTGTCGCGGCTGGCTGTCCTCGCCGCCATCGGTCAGCAGCACCAGCGTCATCGGCCGATCGACATCACCTGAACCGATGTCGCCGGCCGCCTGTTGCAGGCTGAACGCCAGCGGCGTCTTGCCGCGACAACGCAACCTTTGCAACGTCTGCAAAAACGCCTTTTTGTTCAACGTCCCCATCGGCAGGAGCAATTCCGTATCCTGGTCGGCATCCTTTTCGATCGCGCTTTTGCGGTGGCCATAGACGCGCAGCGCCACCTGCGAATCATCCGGCATTTCGTTGATCATCGCCGCCACCGCGTCGCGGGCGATGTCGAACTTGCGCTTGCCGTCGATTTCCTCCAGCATCGAACCCGAAGCATCCAGGATGATGTACAGCCGCGACGGCTTGGCGACGACCGATGTCTTGAGCATTCCGTCGCCGCCGTGAGGACGTTCGGCATTGAGCGTCGCCGTGGCGCGGGTCAGAAACAGCAGCGCGAAACTGGTCGCCAGCCGGGGATCGTTTTCATTTCCTTCGCCCACCCAGCTTCCATCGGGCTTCTGGGCATCCACCAGATAACGCGCCCCCAGCGGATACCATTCGTGGTCGCCGATGAATTCGGTTCCCAGGATCTGTCCCACCCGTTCCAGCGAATAGATGTAATAGTAGTTCCAGATACCGTTCCTGGGATTTTTTTTGACGTCGAAATTCTGCGTCAACCACGTCAACCCGCGCGTGATGGCCGGATCGTCCGCCGGTTTGGCCTCGCCCAGCTCAAAACGGTTGATCGCGATGGCGCAAATCCCCGCGCAGCTCATCGAGCCATACGAGGTTCCATCCGACCGGCCATGATACGACCAGCCCCCTTCCTGGTTCTGGCGGTCGCGGTACGCCTCAAGGTTCTTCGCCCACGTCGCCGCCGGCAGGCGGATGCCGCTGCGCGAAGCGGAATGCAACCCCAGCAGCGCGAACTGCGAAACCGAATTGTCTCCATCCTGTCCCTTGGCCCAATCGGTCAGGCGCGTCCATTGTTCGCCGGCCGATCCGGGGCCTTCCAACGGCGTGCCGCCGGATATCCTCAGAACGCGATCCTCATCGGGGTTCTTAAACAACTCCTTGGGCAGGTTCGTGTTGTACGTCCAGGTCCCTTCCTTGCCCTGCGCCTCCAGCAGGTATCTGGTCGCCTGTTTGAGCTTGGGATAATAGGTTGGATCGCCATAACTCTCGATCAACATGCACAGCAGGCCCCCCTCATATCCGCCCGGCTGGGTGGCATCGACCTTGGATAAATAATTCCGCAACACCACATCAAATTCAGGGAATCTTTTCTGCGCCCCGGCATGCACCAGCGCCAACGCGCACAGCACGTGCTCCTGTCTTGCGCCGAAATATCCCGGCTTGGTCGCCCCATCCTCCTTTTTCAGCTTTTCCCATAAAAACGCCGTGCCACGGTCGATCGCATCGTTCACCTGTTCCGCTTTCAGTCCCACGCCGGCCAAACCCTTGGGTTGGGGTGGCGGTTGAACTGTCGGCGCCGGCGGCGGGGCGGGTTGTTCCTGAGTCGCCTGTGGAGGTTGAACGGGTGGGGCGGGATTGCTTTGTTCGGGAATGGCCGGCGGTTGGTGTTCGGGCGGGGTGGCATCGGGAATGGCCGAATGATCTTCCGCCTTCGCCTCGGCCGAGCCGCCATCCGTTTGGATCGGTTGCAACGAAAGGATTTTTCCCGGTCCCATCGGCGAAAGATACGCCAGCCGGGGCTTGGTCTGATCCGCCCCGATCGCATAAACCACTTCAAACGCCCGCTGCTCGCCGGCCGGTATCCACAGCAATTCCATCGGCGGATGCAACCCCTGAAGCGATGCCGGATCGTATTGCGACTGCTGGCCGGATTGCGACACGAATTGAAGTTGCTGGCCGGTCTGGAACAGCTCCCCCTGTTTGGACACGTTTTTCACCAACAAGTCGAGCTTCAGAAACCGCCCCCCATCGGGCGCCTGACTGCCGGCATAATCCACCACCACCGTCTGCCCCGTCACGGCCACGTTGAACAATCCATCATCGGCCGTTGCAATCGCCGCGGGCTTGGGCACTGGCGGCCGGGTTCCTTCGATGGCCAGCACAATGCCCTTTGGCCGAAACGTTTTGCCGTTGATGGCGGCGTTGGGAAAATCCAGTCGCAATTCCAGCGATTGAACCTTGTCCGGTACGCAAAACACCGCCATCCCGCCGGTGAACAAATCCGGCAAAAACCGCGGCTCCGCCTCCAATGTCCCCCGCGGCAACGATCCATACGCATACACCCCATCGGCGACCAATTGCAGATACTGGCGCGATTCCTTCCAGTCCGCCACCGTGCCGATCTTCATCTTCTGACCCGGCCTGGCCTTGGGATCAAACGCCGTGGCATCCGCATCGAACGTGAACAAACTGCGGGCGCGCAGATCAACCTGGAGATAGACCCTCCCATCGGGCGCTTTGTGGCCTTCCAGCTCCGTCAATCGTTGTACGCCGAAAATCCCCGCCTCAATCACTTCGTTTTTCATCGCCGGAGCGATCGGTTGCGCCGGCGATCCCAGGCCGCTTTCGGGAGCCATCAGCGGGATGACGATATGACCGTGGGCAAAATCGTAGAATCGCAATTCCAGACTTTTGACCCTCTTGGGCAGCACAAACAGCGCATTACCCCGCAGCACATCCCCCAACCGGCCCAATCGAAAATTTTTGATCGGCAGCAACCCCGGCACATCCTCTTTCACCAGCCGCAACACCCGGCTTCCATCCGCGACGACGTACAGATGATCCGCCAGATTCGGCACAACGTATTCGGTCGGGATTTTGTTTTCATAGACCAGCGACAAGGGAATCTGGTTTTGCCATTGCGTGTCCAGGACCAGAAATTGATCCCCTGGCGGTGGTGTCATCAATCCATACGAATCCCGCGACGTGATCGAATGCACCGTCAGTCGAATTCCGCGGTTATCCGCGGAATATTCAAGTGTCTGGGTCTGGTTTGGCTCCAGTACAAGCGGTGGTTTTGCAGGGTTGACCGACTGTTCCGGCGGCTTTACCTCCCGGATCGCATCGCGTAACGGCGATGTATCCGGATTTTGTTGCGCCCAACCCCACACCCCCATGCCCATCGCCCACAACGCAACAATGTATTTCAATTTCGACATGGCCGACTCCTTTGGGAGCAGAACACGATTCAACATCCTCACATCAACAAAATGCCGCCCGTGATTCCCAGGTTGATGTAAAAGACGATCCCCAGCGCCTTGGGACCCCATCCACCCACCACCCCCAGCACACCTGTCCCCATGCTGATCGTACAGGCCAGAAACTTCATCAGATTCAGGGTCTGCGCGCCGGGGTTGTTTCCCGCGCTGGCGGCATCCTTGGCCGCCGCTATGAAACACATGACCCCGCCGGCAAGTTGCTGAAGCATCTGGTTTTCCACCAGCGCTCCGCCATGACCACCGCTGCTGCGGCCGACCACCGAACCGGTCAACGGATCGATGGACCACCAGACACCCGCCTCTTTTCCCGGCAACATCATCAGTTGACGTGTTGGTTCGCAGTCGGCGACGAGTTTCCGATCCGCCTCCGACAAGGGCGATGATCCCGCATTGTTCCCCGCGTACGCCTCCAATTGTCCGCCGTTGATTCGAGCCGCATCCAATCCATCGATCGATGAGATGGTCTTCCCTTCCGGGCTGACGGTTCGCAGCAGCATCATCTCCACCACCGTGTCAAACACCCCCTGGCGCATCGTCCTCTCAACCACCGCGGATTGTTCGCCGTCGTTTCGCGGCACCAGAGTCAGTGAATTGTCGAGAATGTCGATGCGCGACTGGTCGCAGGTGTGGCCGGTCGGGATGCTCATGCAAAACCGCCGTTCGGCCACCGTGATCTGCGGCCTGTCCCACAGCAGCGCCCCGGCCGGTTTGTCCTTCATTGCCCGCGCCAAGGCCGCCTGTCGCATTACCGCCATCTGCACCAGCAATGTCGGATACGGCTGGGGCGAATGGCTGACCAATCGGTCCAGAAAGCCTGTGCCGGCACTCTGATTTTTCATCGCTTCCAACACCGGGCCCATGGCATCAACCGTGTGGAGGGTCGTGCCATAAGCCGCCAGCGACGCCGAAATCACCTGGGGTTGAATCAGAACCTCCCAATTCAACAGCGGGCTGATCTGGTGGTCCCCCTTGATCTGATCGGCGTTCAACAGCGTTCGTCGCTGCAATGTGGCGGGCGATTGCGGTCCTTGCGTGCTGACTTCCATCGTCAGCGAGACGAACCCCGGCCCCTTGGCCGCATCGTCTCCACCGCCGCCCAGGCCCCCGCCGAACAAGCCGCCCACCGCCGATCCCATCTCAGTTGCCCCCTGCACCCGTCCATCGGCCGAGACATCGTACAGGTTCCCCTCCAGGTCAAAAACCCGCGAGGCAAATTGTTTTGGTCCCGTCTGTATCACCGCCTGAAACTTTTTGATGTTCGCCAGCAGCTTGATGCGGTCGGCCTGCTTCATTTCCAGCAATTTCGACGGCGCCGGCATCGCATCGGCCGGGCGGATGCTGAACGCCACCGGCTCAAACATCGCATCGCAGTCATCCACAACCACCGCCAGAATTTCCTGTGGATCGGAGGCCTCGGCGGTCTGGTATTTCAGCTTGAACGTGACGGTGTGCCGCTCTTTGGACAAATCCTGCGGTTGCTCATCCACCTTGGCATATACCTTCCCCTCCTGCGCATCGGCAAAGCTCGCATCGAGGTCCGTCCACTGACCATCTTTTAGTTGCACCTGCACCCACGCATGGTGGCGGGCACGTGCCACAAGCTGTTTTTCCCAGGTTTGCACATCCTGTCCCAGCTTCAGGTTGTTGCGCTGCGCCTGTTGTTGCAGATAGGCCGCCGCATCATCCGACCGTGCATCGGCCTGCTGTTGAAACAGCGCCGCCTGCTTTTGCGCATCGGCCGCGAATTGGGCGATTTTCCCCTCGTCCAATCCCGTCTTTTGCGAAAATTCGCGCAGCGCTTCCGGGCTGTCCGACTGGATCAGGTATTCCCCCAGCGGGCCGGCCAGCGGGTTGCTCGACAAAAACTGCCGCACCAGCTTTTGTGCCGATGCTTCATCGAGCGTCGCCGTGACGATCCGGCAGGGATATCCGGATGATTCCAACAACCCCTTGAGCAGCAACGACTTGTCGATCGCATTGGCAGACCTCGACGACAACGCCCCGCGCGCCCCGCGCAACACGCCCGCATACGGCTCATACGCCACCTGGTCGCGCACAAACGCGAACAGCTTCGCCACATCATGGCCCAACAGCGCCGATTGCGCCGGCACATCCGATGGATCGGCCCCCGGCTTTTGCAATTCCTGCCGCGCCAATTCCAGGATCCGGCCCATCACCTCGGCCGCCTTGGCCACCGGCACCGGCTCGGCCGACGCATCGGCCGGCGGCTGTGGTTGACCTGCCGCGCCCGACCAGGAAAAACACAACACCGCCGTGAAAACCAGCCGGGAAAACCGGCAGACCGGATCGTATGAAAGCCGCATCATGTCACCTCAATTCGATGCCCCACCCACCATCAAAAGCCGCCGGCCCCATTTCTGGAACCGGCGGCTGATTCATACCAACACATCCAGTTGGGATGTTACCCGACCTTCGCCCCGCAATGCGGGCAAAACTTCACGCCGGCCGGCACTTCCTTGCCACACTGCGGGCAAAAATGCTTCTCCGCCGCCGAGGGTTCGGCCGGAACCACCGGAGCGGCCGGGGCGACCGGCGCGGCCGGCACAACCGGTGCGGCGGGTTGCGCTTCGGCCGACTGGTTCTCCGGACTGCGCAGGAACTTGTCGATCTGCGGCAACGACTTCTTCACCGCATCGTCCAATGCCAGCCGCAAAATCTTGCCCTTGTTGTCCTCGTTGAGCTGAATGTCCGCATCCGCCTCGGCGCTGGCCCCCAGAATGTCCAACCCGATCGCACTGGCCGAATCCGTCTTCTTAAACTCGCTGAAGTTGCTGACGACCACCTCGCCGGTGGTTGGATTCACCAGCCGGATGTCCACGCCGCAGGAGGTGGTGATGTCGATTTCGGTTTTCTTGTAATCCGCCCCGCCGAACAATCCACCCACCTGCGCCAATCCAAACCCGCGGCTTTTGCGCTCGGTTTTCACCGCAAGATTGGTCACCTTGCCGATTAGCAGAAAATCGACGCCGCGAACCTGTCCCGGCTTGGCCAGCTCGCCCGGCCGAACGATCCCTTCCAGGTTCTGCTCATCCAGCAGCTTCTGCAATTGCGCCCGCTCGATCACCCGAAAACGATCGCTCAGGTGCAGCAGCGACGTCATCTGGTCGGCCGCCAGCTCGTTCACATCCCCGCCCGCCATGTTGCCCTGCGCCTGCACGCTGAATGGCGGCACGCCCACGCGCGGCTTGTTCACACCCTGCGGACCCGGCGGATATTTGCCGACGTTGTCCGTCAACGCATCACGTTGAGCCGTCTCACTGGAACTGGCGCATCCGCTCCACATCGCCACGCCGCCCAGCAAAACCATCACCAGGGAAAACCTCATACCCAGAGCCTTCATATGACCTCCATCGTGTAAATTCATTGACCGCCATCGACTTGACGTTTGCGCAATGACATCAATGTCCATTAGCAAACCGAACAAATCGCCAACTGTCAAGATTACTATGCCGAATTCACTACGTTTTCCGGCCGGCCGGACATAAAACCCTCAACATTCCGCACCGTGGTCTCCATCAGCCGCTGCCGTGCCGACAGCGTCGCCCAGGCGATATGCGGCGTGATGATGCAGTTCTTCGCCCCCAGCAACGGGTTGTCCGCACGCATCGGCTCGGCCGACACCACATCCACCGCCGCCCCGCCCAGCCGGTTCGCATTGAGTGCCTCGGCCAGGTCCTGTTCATGGATCAACCCTCCCCGCGCGGTGTTGATCAACAGCGCCGACGGCTTCATCACCTTCAATAATTCCCGATTCACAAACCCCGCATTGGCCGGCGTCTGCGGACAGTGCAATGAAACCACATCAGACTCGGCAAACAATCGTTCCAACGACACCCGATCCGCCCGCACCGGCGACCCCGATGCGCTGCCCGCCAACACCTTCATCCCAAATGCCTCGGCGATCTGACCCACCCGCCTGCCGATCCGCCCAAACCCCACAATTCCCA
The DNA here is from genome assembly GCA_020853095.1 of Phycisphaerales bacterium. Lineage (GTDB taxonomy): Bacteria > Planctomycetota > Phycisphaerae > Tepidisphaerales > Tepidisphaeraceae > JADYZN01. The sequence continues at coordinate 112,649 of JADYZN010000039.1, forward strand.
TCGTCCTGCCCGACAATTCAATCAGCGGATGCCGCCAGAAACAAAAATCCGCGCTGCGGGTCCACGCTCCCTCATGCACCAGTGCATCATGCGCCCCAACCCGATGACACAACTCCAGCAATAGCGCGAAAGTGAACTGCGCCACCGATTCAGTGCTGTAGGTCGGCACGTTGCACACCACCACCCCTTGTTGTCGTGCCGCATGAATATCCACGATGTTGTATCCCGTCGCCATGACCGCGATCAGTTTCAACTTTGGCAATTGTGCCAACGTCGCGGCCGACAACGGGACTTTGTTGGTCAGCACCACCTGCGCATCCGCCGACCGTTCAACAATCTGGCCGGGCAATGTCCGGTCATGAATGACCACCTCCCCCAGCGCCTGCAACGATTCCCACGGATTGTCGCCGGGATTCAGCGTGTAGCCATCGAGAACAACGATCTTCATTCGCTCATTGTAACGTATCCTCGACGCGAACATCGGTTTGTTCCGCCCCGACATAAAATCGAAGCAACTGACACTTGCTGGCCGGGTCCCAGATTTTGATCCACCCGCCGTTGAGCGTGACCAGTTCATCCCCTTCCTGGGCGTCCACATCCCCCATCGCCATCGCCTTCACACCATGTCCGACTTCATATGGATCGGCCGTGCTGGATTGGGTCGAACGCAACGACCACCCGGCGATCCGCAATTGGCTTTTGGCCTTGCCGGCCGAGGGATTCACCGCCGTCCAGACGATCGGCTTGTCGGTGCTGATCTTCCTGCCGGTCAACGGGTCCCACGCCAATACCGTCTTGCCATCGGTGGTAACAATAACCTTGGGGGCGGTCGCTTTGGGATTGGCCACCGAATCTTTCTGTCGGATCGACCATGTCCAGTCGCCGGCGTCCAGCGCGGCGTTGGCCTCTGTCCAATACGCCATCATCGCGTCGATCCACTGCTGTTTGTCGGTCCACGGCTTCGGCGGGGCCCAATCCGTCCAGATCCAATACCCATCGGCATAGGCGGCGCTGTTGAACGACTGGCGGACGGTGAAGCGGAATTGCGTCCCATCCCCAGGCCCGGGTGACTGCGGATAATGCCCGCTGAGCAACACGGCCGGATAGGTGCGATGGCGCGCATCCCGCGACATTTCGGCCGCCGTCACCAGCGACCATTTCAACCCCCGCGCATCGGGCTCATCGGCGTCATAGCCTCCTTCAAAAGCATTGCTCCAGATCGTGCGGCCGTACAACGTCGCATCCAGATCGATCACCGGAGCGCGGTCAGTGGCGACGTTGCGCATGATCGATTCCTTGAACGCGCCCCATCCATACACACCGATCTGAAACGATGGATTGATCGCATCGATCGCCCTGCGAAGGGTGCGGGCCTGTTCGCCGACGCGCTTGGCCTGGCTTTCAACGTACAACGTCAACACCTGCAGCTTGTCCAGATACGCCCGGCGCTGGTCGGCCTGCGGCAGTGGATTGGGAACCGGCTTGCCCATTTCCTTGAAAAACGCCGTGAACGTCGCGTCGTCATAGGTTTCGCAAAACCCATCGGTGCTGTTCTCATCGTAAATCTCAAAATCCAGCAATGCCCCTTTGAAATTGGGATACGTCCGCGACAACTTCGCCTGCTCGGCGATCTGCGCCGTCACTTTCGCCCACCCGGCCGGACTGAAAGGCAGCGTGTATCGCGTCGTCTTGCCCTGGCGGGTCACCGTGCGGTCCGTCCGTTCATCCTTGTCGGCGTCCGCCATCCCCAGGTTCCAGGACATCGCCGCCAACCCGGCTTTTGACGCCCCCATGCAATACCCCGGCACATCCTCCAGCCACATGTTCACCACCACGGTGAACCCCGCATCGGCCAACTGTCGAAAATCCTTCTCCGTCAGCTTTCCATGGCCGGGATAGGTCTTGGTCACGAACAACCGCGCGCCCGGCCCCACGCGCTCGCCAAAGTGATCGGCCGCCCGAACTCCGGTTGCCATGCCGAAGACCACCGCCATGGCAAACAACGCTCTTGTGACATAACCGCGATACGGATATCTCATCAATCATCCTTTAATAATCAATCACCATCCACTTGTGATATTCCAGGTCGCTGAACAACCGATGTTCAACGTGACCATCGAGATAGGCGATGTTCTGGCCGCGCGCATGCGTCTCGGCCAGCATCCCGCCGGGCTGGGTCATCGGAATGCCGCAATAAATCCCCTGAATCCAGATGCAATTCCAAAAATACCACCCGTACGACTCGCTGAACGTGATGATCTGCGGCGAACGCAATCCCCCCGTATGGACCGGCGTATCGGTTCCATAGCCCGTCCAGTCGCTGTGTCCCAGGGCGGCGTTGTAGGCATAGGTGCGCAACGATTCCTGCGGCCCGACGGACGGATCGCCTTCGCTGGTCGGGCAACGATCACCTGGATATTTGTATCCACCGCGATCAAAAAATCCCTGCCACCTCATATCCACCGGCGAACTGACGAGCGTGGTTCGCGGAAACTTCTGCTTGTGGTCATTGAGATACAATGACAGCGCCAAATTGAGCTGTCGCATGTTGGAAGCGCATTGCACGGCGACCGCCGATTTTCTCGCCTTCTGTAGTGCGGGCAGCAATATCGAGATCAGAAGCGCTATGATGCCGATGACGACCAGTAGTTCCACAAGGGTAAACGCATTGCGACGGCGAAGGGGCATGTGAACCTCCGTCATGATCATATCCAAGGACTTCCCGACGCCGTTTGGCGTCGGGAAGTCAAATCCATCCATCGATCACACCAGCCGGCGCCGCCGGTCCAGCAGCATCATTCCCGCGCCAATCAGACCCAGGCTGGCCGGTTCAGGCACCACGGTGTTCGCCGTGAGGGTGAACTCATCAATGCCGTTCACCCCTCCCGAACCTTCCTGTACGATCCACAGGTCCAATCCAACCTGTCCGGGAACGCTGTTGTCCCACGCGGCGGCGGGAACGGAACCCGTCATGGAGGTGAACCCCGAACCACCGGTCGTCACCGGCGAAAGCGTGTACCAGTTGCTGTTGACGTAATCTAGGAACCGCGCCCTCACACTGGAGCCATTCATGACCGTATTGAGCGTGATCGAGCTGACGTTGGAATCATCCACCGGCAGGATGAACCGATACTCGATGTACATGGTCGCATCTTCCAGCAGAACGGTGTTGCCGACGCCGTCGTACTGATATCCATGATAATCATAGGTTTTCGCCGCCCAGCTTCCCAATTCATTTTCCGTATGACCACCTCCGTTTTCATCCCGCCAGGTGAACCCTTCATTGAATACGTAGGTGCCCGACGCCGGCGGATTCTGGGTCATGGTGACCACCGCGCCTGGAGTCGCATCGTACAAGACGTACGCCTGTGATGAATTGGCCGCCAGAGTACCCAAAAACGCCGTCGCGACAGCCGCGACCAATTGATTGACCTTCTTCATAACGCTCTCCTAAAAAGAAATGAGACACAACCCCCTGACATTACAATAATTATTAGGTGGTATTGCGAATCAATAATTCCACCGGAAGCTTGCGTTCATAACGGCTCCGTTCCTCCTCCTTACCAGGCTGACAAGCCTTGTTTTCCACCCACCGTCCGATCTGACGGCCCATCTGCTCCAGATCCATCCGAATTGTGGTCAGTTGCGGGTGATAAAACGAAGACACCTGAAAATCGCCATAACCCATGACGGCCACATCTTGCGGAACGCAAAGGCCCAGCTCCTCCAGCCGCTTGATCGCGCCATAGGCCAGCAGATCGCCACCGCAGAAAATCGCCCGCGGACGCGGGTTTTTCGCCATCAAACCATCCACGCATCGATACCCTTCATCTTCGCCATAACCAGCCGCCGTGATGTTGCCCACCAGATGCATCGAGGGGTGGTCGGCCACCGCCTGCGCGAACGCTTCCTGACGCAATCGTCCGGCCGGGCTGTGCTGCGGCGCGATTGTCGCCACGGTTTGATAGCCGCGCTCACTGAAATGTTGTGCCGCCAGCGCCCCACCCTGTTGCTCGTCAAAATAAATCTGCCCCGCCTGCAACCCTTCCAGTCGATTGCCGTACACCATCAACGGCACCCCCAGCGCCAACATGCTTAAAATAAACGGCCGGCTGTTGTCGCTGCCGTAGGAGTAGATGATCGCGGCCGGATTGTGATTGCGGATGTCTTCCAGTTCGGTTTCCGGGTCGTGTCCCCAGTCATTGATCAGCACAACCTGCCGCAACCCCGCCTGACGCAACCGCTCCCCCAACGCGCCGATGATCCGACCAAAATAAACGTCTTCTCTCAGAAATTGCCAGGATTGATGCCCCAATAACAAAACCGTCGAGCTGGCTTTCCCAGTCTCCACCGGCAGACTTTTGAAAAACGTTCCTTTGCCGACACGGCGATCCAAAATCCCTTCCCGCACCAACTCTTCCAACGCCCGGCGGGCCGTGGTCACGGAAATCCCCAGGTCTTTCATCAAAACCGCTTCGGTACAGACCTTATCGCCGGGCTTGGCGCCGGTTCGCAATATGTGCTGATAAATCTCCTGTTTCGCCTGCTTATATTTGGCATGGCCCTGAATCGTCGAGATTTGCCGTAGACGGGACATCGGAAACAGGTTTCCTTTGAGTTGTAGCTTTATAACTATAATACTATAATTTGGAAAACTGTCAAGAAAATTTTTTCACTACCATCGAACTATTGCGTCGGTTCATGGAAAAACGCACTGGCGGGGATGGGGTGTTCCTGTTTGGTGGCCAGCGTGATCCAGGCCAGTTTGATTTTGGCCGTGCCGGTCCCATCCCAGAATTCGACGGTGATCGGGTGAAATCCTTCGGGCAGGTTGACCGTGGCCGCCTGTCCTTTGCGGGCATGGGTCAGATCGGGTGCGTCGATCAGCAGTTGATCGTTCAGCCAGAGTCGAGCACCGGTGTTGGCGATCAGCACCAGCGTATGTTTGCCTGCGGCCGCAGGATGCAGCAGGCCGGTCCAGCGGATTGAAAAATGGTCTTTGGAGACCTGCGGATCGGGGGATTGGTTGCCAAAATCAAAGTCGATCTGCGCATCGATGCGGGTTTTTAGGCATTGGCCGAATCCTTCATCGGCAAAAATCTCGGCGATCAGCCCCGGCCGCAGGCCGCGCTGGCGAACATCCTCGGCATCCATCTCGGCCAGCCGTTTTTCGACCAGTGAAAGGCTGAACCCCGACAGCCCCGCATGGGATTTGCGATACCACCCGGCCGCGTGAAGACGAAAGTTCCGTCGAATCAGCCACGGATCGGCCGGGGCCAGATCCCACCAGCCATGTCCCACCCGCATCTGTTCCGCCGCATCGGTTGGATTGGCAAGCTCCGCCTCGGCCGCCGACCGGCCGGCGACATCCGAACCACCGGCCAGCAACGGCAATCCACGCTGCCAGTCCCCTTTGACCGCGCATAAAAAAAGCCCCGCCTCCGAACGCCCGGCTGGATCGTCGCTCCCATGGGCCAGCCGCACCAGCAGCGGCTGGACCCGCTGATGCTGGTTTCGTAAAAAAATCAGCTCCTTTTGCCGATCCTGAATCTCCTTCACCAACGATGGATTTTTGCTTCGCTGGGCCGCCGATTCGGCCATCGACGCCAATTCCACCGCATCATCGTATTGATCCTCCATGATCGCCAGATCGACGCTGCGCAACGCTCCCCTGGCCAGCGCATCCAACCCCGCCCCCTGCGCGACGACCTGGGCCACGCGCAACATCGCCCGCCGCAACGCCAGCCGCGAGACGTCAAATTGATCCGCCAGGGTCTCGATCGCCCGCCACGCCGTTGGAAGATCGGCCACGCCGGCCGACAAACCGGCCGATTCCCGCAGCAACACAAACCGACCCGCCGGATCATCGCGCGTCTGCAATCCCAAATTCAACAATTTGCGACCCAGCGCCTTTCGCCCCCCGGCCGACCGATCCGCATACTCGGCCGCGAAAACCTGCTGAATCAACCGAAGCGATTTGTCCTGATCCGATGAATTTGGAACCGGCAGTCGAATGGATGAATTGACCGCCACAGGCCGACTGGATGATTGAGTCGTCGTCGCCGACCGGCTGGTCGCCTTTGGCAGACCCGCCCCCACGGCCGTGCCGCCCAGGAACAGCAACACGATGGCCAGCCTCAATCGCGACGGCACGGTGCCTCCGTGCAATGATCCTATTCAACAAATGGACATGCAGGCAATGAAATTGACCTGCCGCGACAGGGCCTACCGCACGCCCAGCAGAACCTCGTTGGTCAACTGGTCCAGCTTTTCGTAGAGCAGGGGGGCATTGGCCAGTTTGTGGCGGTTCAAGGGTTCGGCCAGCAGTTTTTTGGCGTTGGCGGCGGAGAATTTCCGGGTCAGTTTCGACAGGCCGGCATCTTCCACGTTGATCTGCTTCAACAACGACTGGATCTGTTTGTCGGCATTCCAGCGGCGGGCTTTTTCACGCAGGATCATGTAATTGCGCATGCTGCCGGCGGCGAAGTTTTTGACGTCCGCGGTGTTGGACTGGCGATAGGCGTGCGAATCAAAATGCCGTGGGCCGTTGTAGCCGTAATCTTCCAGCAGCTTGACCAGGAAAAAGGCGGATTTGAAATTGACCGAGGCGAACCGGAAATCCTGATCATACCGGCCCATCTCCTGATCGTTCAGATCAACGTGGAACAGCTTCTTTTGTTCCAGCGCCTGGGCAACGTGATGGACGAAATTCAGTCCCGCCATCGTCTCGTGGGCGAATTCCGGGTTGACGCCGCACATGTCCGGATGGTCCAGCGTCGGGATCAGCGCCAGGTACGAACCGGTCACCGCGAAATACATGTGCCCGCGCGGCTCGTTGGGTTTGGCTTCAAAAGCGAAGCGATAGCCGTATCGCTGTTTAAGGCTGTATTCGCACAGAAAGTTGATCGCCTCGCGGAATCGTTTGATCGCCTCGATCGGATCCTTGGTGGCATCCGACTCGGCTCCTTCGCGGCCGCCCCAGAAGACGTAGATTTTCGCCCCGCATTCTGCCCCCAGGTCCATCGCGCGCATGGTCTTTTGAATGGCATAGGCGCGGATGCGGGCATTGTTGCTGGTGAACGCGCCATCCTTGAAGACCGGTTCGGAAAAGAGATTGGTTGTCGCCATCGGGTTGACCAGGCCGTTGGCCCGCATCGCCCTTTTGAAGTCGCGCACGATCCGGTCGCGCTCGGCGGGGGTGGCGTCGATGGGAACCAGATCGTTGTCGTGAAAATTCACGCCGTACGCCCCGACCTCTCCCAGCAGATTGCACGCCTCCACCGGCGAAATCGCCTCCCGCACCGGCCCGCCAAACGGGTCGCGGCCGATGTTCCCCACCGTCCACAGGCCAAAGGTGAATTTCATTTTCGGATCGGGTTGATAATCGGCCATCGTGCCACCTCTTCGCTTGAAAAATGTCCATCAATGCAAACGATTGCATCTTCGCAACAAAATGTTGCGCAAGTGTGCCCGAAACAAACCGGTGAATCAAGCGTGAAGAACAGTATGACACAGGTTCCCAGGCACGGAAAAATAACCTTTGCCGGCCGGAATCGGAGTGCTATATTGAGGTGTGTAGCAAAGTTTGTGCCCGAAATGGGCGATGAATTGTAAGTAGGGAATTATTATGCAGTTAACGCAATCAACGATGATGCGCCAGGAGATGCGGCAGCTCCTGACGCCTCGGATGATTCAGAGCATGGAGATACTCCAGTTGCCGCTGTTGGCATTGGAGGAGCGGATCGAGCAGGAATTGCAGAACAATCCGGTTCTGGAATTGAAAGAGGGGGACACGGACCCTGGGCCGGCCATCACGGAGGATGCCCCGCCGACGGCCGAAGATCGCTCCGAGGGGGAGCAGGCGCTGGTGGTGCGGGAGGATTCCGGCGGGGCGGAGGATTTTGAACGGCTTTCGCGGATCGCGGACTATTTGGAGAACGAGGAATTTCACACCAACACCGGGCCGGGCTTCCGGAGCAGCTCATCCTACGATGGGGAGCGCGACAAGAAGCTGGATGCGATGAACAACACCGCCGCCCGTGGAATCACCTTGCAGGAACATCTGCTGGGCCAATGGTCGTTTGTGGAATGTTCGCCCAAGATTCGCCAGGCGGGACAGGCGATCATCGCCTCCATCGAGGATGATGGATATCTGCGGACGAACCTGGAAACCCTTCAGCGGGAATCAAAAAACCCGCTGGCGATGGAGGATTTGCACAAGGCTTTGGCGCTGGTGCAAACGCTGGAGCCGGCCGGGGTGGGGGCGCGAACGCCCAGGGAATGTCTGTTGTTGCAACTGGACGCCATCGAGGCGGATGATGAAGCGGCGAAAGGGCATGATTTTGACCTGGAACGCAAGCTGATCAACGATCATCTCAAAGACCTTGAGATGAATCGTTACCCATTGATCTGCAAGAAGTTAGGGCGAGACATCGAAGATATCAAAGCGGCCGTCAAACGGCTGAGCCGGCTGCATCCTCATCCGGGCAAGCAGATCGGCGGAGAGGATGCCCCGGCGATTCATCCGGATGCGGTGATTTATCTGGATGAACAGACCGACCGGTACGAAATCGAGATGGCCAATGATTCGGTGCCGAGCCTGTTCATCAGCGGCATGTATCGCAAGATGATCAAGGATCGGTCGGTTGACAAAAAAACGCGGGAATTTCTCACCAACAACGTCCGCAACGCGCGCTGGCTGATCGAGTCGATCGAACAGCGAAAAAGCACGATTATGCGGGTGATTCGCGTGGTGGTGGACGCCCAGCGCGAGTTTTTTGACAAAGGACCGGAATTTCTCAAGCCGCTGCCGATGATCCAGGTGGCCGACCAGTTGGGGATTCACGTGGCCACCGTGTCGCGTGCGGTGAGCGAAAAGTGGATTCAGACGCCGCGCGGGGTCTTTCCGCTGCGAAAATTCTTCTCCGGTGGGACGACCAACGACGATGGGGAAGATATGTCCTGGGATGCGGTCAAGGAGAAATTAAGGGTGGTGATCGACCAGGAGGACCGGAAAAATCCGTTGAATGACGATGAGATCGTCGCCAGGATGAAGGATCAGGGGATCGAGCTGGCCCGCCGGACCGTGGCTAAATATCGAAAAATCCTTAATATTCCAACCGCCCGTCAAAGACGGGAATATTGAGTCTTCGGAAGATATAATGCGTTGTCCGCACCTGGTGCGGGCTTGATTGGAATTGGTTCGCACGGGTTGCGGACCCTACGGAGTTGTCATGGCAGTGAATGTTGCGATTGTCGGCGCCACCGGGGCGGTGGGGCAGGAATTTCTGACCGTTCTGGCGGAGCGGAATTTTCCCATTTCGAGCATCAAGATGCTGGCCAGCGCCCGCAGCGCGGGCAAGACGGTGCAGTTTGCCGGAAAATCGTACGGGGTCGAGGAACTGACCAAGGACAGTTTCAAGGGCGTTCAGATCGCGTTTTTTTCCGCAGGTGGTTCGATTTCCAAGGAATTCGCCCCCGCGGCGGTGGCGGCCGGCGCGGTGGTGGTGGACAACACCAGCGCGTTTCGCATGAAAGAGGGCGTGCCGCTGGTGGTGCCGGAGGTGAATCCGGAACAGATTCACAAGCACAACGGCCTGATTGCCAACCCGAACTGTTCGACGATCATCATGAACGTGCCGGTGTGGCCATTGCACAAGGCCAACCGGATCAAGCGGATTGTCGTCAGCACCTACCAGGCCGTCAGCGGGGCGGGGGCGTGGGGGTTGTACGAGCTGGATGCGCAGATCAAATCGTACGCGGCGGGCGAGCCGATCCAGAAGGAGAAGTTCCCGCACCAGATCGTCGGCAACATCTTCAGCCACAACTCCAAGGTGGCCGAGAACGGCTACAACGAGGAAGAGATCAAGATGGTGCAGGAGACGCGCAAGATCTTTTCCGATGCGCGGATCATGGTGACGGCGACCTGCGTGCGCGTGCCGGTGCCGCGGGCGCATTGCGAGTCGATCAACCTGGAATTTGAACGGCCGATCACGCCGCAGCAGGTTCGGGACATTCTGGCCAAAGCGCCGGGGGTGCGGATCGTGGACGATCCGGCCGCCAACCATTTTCCGATGCCGCTGGAGGCCAGTGGGCAGGACAACGTGCTGGTGGGACGAATCCGCCAGGACATCAGCCGCGAAGATGGCCGGGGAATCGACCTGTTCGTCGCCGGCGATCAAATCCGCAAAGGCGCCGCGACCAACGCGGTGCAGATCGCCGAAAGGTTGATCTGATCGAAAACCGGCGGCCGTTCGGATTTGTGATTCGGGATTGTTAGAGCCTATCCGGATAGGCTCTTAATCGCCATCGGATAACCGCACAAGCCGCCAGTGAGCGCCTCGGCCATGTCCCATCACTTTCACCCGCCCCCTGCTTTTCAGTTCGGCCAGCACCTTCTTCAGAAGTTGAAGACTGGCCGATGGGACTTGAGCCTTGATGTCTGCCAACGTGAACGGCCCGACTTGTCGATGGATGGCCTGGCGGGCAAGGTCGGTCTTGGCGCCGTGCGATGATGCGCGCTCGACCGTTTCGGCAAATTCTACATATGCGCGGCGTAGAATCGTCAGGAAATAATTCCACCAGGGAGCGATCTGGTTGCGTCCCTCGGCCCAATGACGCGAACACTCGCCCAGAACCCGGTAATACTCCTCCCTGTTTTCTTCCACCAGACGTTCAAGGCTGACGAAGCGGCTGACGATCATGTCCTGTTGTTGGAGCAGCAGGGTCGTCAGCAGCCGCGAGACCCGACCATTGCCATCCCGGAATGGATGGATACATAAAAAGTCAAACACGAAGGTCGCCGCAAGCAATAACGGCGGGATGGTTCGACTCTCGACCATCTGATTGTATGTTTCGCACAAACGCCGCACGGCATCCGGGGATTGCGCGGCCGAGACAGGACGAAAACGAACGATGCGGCCGACTCCGGGTCGCAGTTCGATGATTTCGTTGTCCTTGGATTTGAATCGGCCCGCATCGCCCGACATGCCCTCCTGGGCCATCGAATGCAGATGAAGAATGGTTCGCGGGTCGATGTGGACGGGCAACTTGCGCGTGAAGATCCAATTCAACGCCCGACGATATCCCGCAACCTCCTCTTCAGGTCGGTCTTTGGGAATGGCTTTGCCCAGGACAAGCGGCCGCAGTCGCTCCGGGGCGACCGTGATGCCTTCGATCCGGTTGGAGGATTCCGCACTCTGGATCATGGCCCGTTCACGTAATGCGGTGAGTGTTTCCGGTTTGTGGTGGATCCAAAGGCCCTGTTTACCACGATACTCCATGCATTCGGTCAACAACCACACGGTGGACAAGGGGATGACGTTGGAGAAGACGTCCGTGCGAAGCGTCAGCACTGGGATATGCCTGGCCATTGGTAGCTTAATAATAGCCTATTAGAACGAAAGTAGCCAATTAGCACATCCAACGTGGGAAGGTGCTATTCCAACAGCACCGTCCAGGCATCCACTGCCGTGGAGAGGGAAAAACGTTCCAGGGCGCGGTGTCGGCCGGCGTGGCCCAGTTTTTCTCGCAGTGGCACATCGTGCGCCAGCTTGGCGATCCATTCCGGCCAGTCGGCATGGGTTGGGGGGAGATAACCGGTTTGGCCTTCCTGGATGATCTCGGCGTTGGCGCCGATGGGGGAGGCGATGACCGGCAGGCCGGCGGCCATGTACTGGATGATTTTGAATCCGCATTTTCCAAGGGTCCAGGGGTCGTGCGGGGTGGGGGCGATGCCGATGTCGCCGCGGAGCAGGTCCGTGCGTTCGGTGGCTTGAGACCAGGGAATCTGTTCGATGGGGAGCATGGAACTGGAGAGGGTGCGGTCGGCGATGATCGTCAATCCCAATCCGCGAACCATTCCGGCCGCCTTTTCCAATGCGGGCAGAGCCTCCGCCAGATAGGGCAACGTGGAGGCAGAGCCGATCCAGACCAGCCGGAGCGACGTGGATGGTTTGTGGATTTTTTGTGGATAAGTCGAAACATCCACCACGGTGGGCAAAATGGTGCATGGCAAATCCGGCCGGATTGGTCGGAACTGATCGGCCAGATATTGGTTGCCGGCGACCAGATGATCAAGAATTTTCGCGGTCGCGGCAAAACCCCGGCGGGTACGCAGTCGCGAAATCAATCCCACGGGGCGGTTGTGGAACATCAGCGCATCGTCGAGGTCGAGAATGATTTTTCGGCTTGATCGACGAAGGAGGCTGGCTTCGGAGGGGTTGAGAAATTTGCGCTGGATGATGACCGCATCGAACCGGCCGGCGGATCGCAGCAACCGGCGACGGGCAATGAGATTTCGCGGCCGGACCTGGACAATCAACTCGATGCCGCGCTGTTGCAGCGGCCCGGTCAATGCGGCGATGCGCAGGCGATATGAGGCCTGCTGAAGATTGGTCGCCAGCACGAGGATTTGTCTCATCGCGGGCGAATCTTCCGCCGACGGGCCATCCCATGCAAGTGCTTGCGACCCGGAGTGTTTCCGTACAACATGCGCAGCGTGGCGACTCGGCCGGACATTTCGATCTGCATCGTCAACTGGAACGGGCAAACGTTGCTGGGGCCGCTGTTGCGCTCGATTCAAGCGCATTCACAGGGGGTGGCGATTCAGACCATCGTGGTGGACAACGCCTCGGCCGATGGTTCGGCAAAGTTGATTTCGCGTGAATATCCGTGGGTGGAATTGGTGAAAAATGACCACAACGCGGGTTTTTCGGCCGCGAACAACCAGGCGGCGGCCCGTGCGGCGGGTCGATATCTCCTGTTTTTGAACAACGACACGATCATTCGGCCGGGGGCATTTGCGGCGATGATGGAATTCATGGATGGTCACGGGGATTTTGCAGCGGTTGCGCCGCGATTGATCGGCGTTGATGGCAGGCCGCAACAGACCGTGCGGAACCTGCCGGCGCTGGGGGCGTTGCTGGATCAGGTTTTGATCGTCAAATGGACCCGGATGTTTCGGCGACAATACAAGGCGTATCGACTTCGGCAATTTGATCCCGATCGCAGCGCGGTCGTTGAGCAGGTGGCGGCGGCGGCGTTGATGATTCGTCGCGATGCGTATGAACAGTGCGGGCCGTGGGATGAGAAGTATGAATTTGGGGTGGAGGACGTGGATTTGTGCAGGCGATTGGGGAAATGTGGAAAAATTCAATACCTGGCGACGGCCGATATCGACCACCTGGGGCGGATCAGTTCCCGCGCCAACCGGGGATTTGTGTATCGGGCGTACGAATGCGGCTGGGCGCGGTATCTTCGCAAGCATGAAGGCACATCGGCGGCGCTGAGGTATAAATTGCTGGTGACGGCCGACCTGCCCCTTCGGGTGGTGCTGCTGGCGGGTGCGGCGATGATCAACCGGATGCGGGGACGGATCGAAAAGGCGCGGGATTATCGGGATCATTTCACCGCGGCGGGGAATTTTTTATTGACAGGAATGTTGCGGTTCTGGCGGGCGTGATTTCATCGCTCAAACCGCACCTTGCGTTCGGATGAATCCCCCTCGTACCAGCGGCCGGGTTTGAGGGAGATTTTACGCAAACCGGCCGATCGACAGGCGATCAGGAGTTGCTGCTGCAAGCCGGCCAGGAGCAGTTGTTTGAGTTCATACAGGTGCGATGCGCTGTCCACCAACACCGTCAGCGTGCCGCGATTGAGCGATTCCAGCGAGCAGTGATCGTTGAGCAGTTGCGGCACCAGTCCGGCCCAGCATTGGGCGATGGCGCCGAGCCGGGTCTGGCGTTTCTGGACCGATTGTTTGAAAAAACCGACCATTTCCACCCCCAGCTTTTCGGCCGGCGCCGGGGTGGATTGCTTGAAACGCTGCAGTCGCCGCAATTCGGCGAGCTGGCGCGCTGGTCGATGAAGAGTCATTATTGCAAATTCACCGGCATGATGACGTAAAGGAAATCCGGCCCGCCGCGCAACAACCCGGGGCGGTTGGATGCGGTCAGCTCGAAGGCGACCTCATCGGTATCGACGACTTTGAGCGCCTCGACCAGGAACGCGGGATTGAAACCGATCTCCACGTCGGCGCCTTCAAATTTACAGGGGAAATTGACGGTTGCTTCGCCGGCTTCAGGGGAACGGCTGCTGAGCACCAGGCCGGTGTTGCTGAATTGCATCCGCACGCCCTTGCTTTCTTCGGTGGTCAGCAATGATGCCCGCCGGACGGCCGAAAGAAAATCAGCGGTGTTGGCGGTCATCTTCTTGTCGGTGTCCTTGGGAATGACATCCTCGTAGGGGGGAAATTGTCCTTCCACCAGGTTGGTTGTCAGGGTGGCCTCGGCGGTGTGGACGATCACCTGGTTTTCGGTAACCTGGAAGGCGACCGATTCCTCGGGGTCGCCGATCAGTTTATCCACCAGTTGCAGGGCCTTGGCGGGAATGATCGCGGATGCGGGTTGTTTGTCGGACTTGGCAACTTCGCTGACATCGCCGCGGGCCTGGGCCAATCGGCGGCCATCGGTGCTGACAAAATTCAGTTTCTTGCCTTTAATGTTCAATAAGACGCCATTGAAGGCGTAGCGGGTCGATTCCCGCGCCGCCGCGAACAGGGTATGGTTGATCAGGCGTTTAAGCTGGCCGGCGGGCACGGAAAAATCGGGCGTGCCTTCAAAATCCGGAACGAGTGGAAAATCAGAAGCCGACTGGGTGAAAATCTTGAAACACGAATCCTGGCCTTTGATGGTGGCCGATTCACCTTCGGCGTTGATGGCCAGGGTGTCATCGACGCTTTCGCGCACGATGTCACGCAATTTGTCGGCCGGCAGAAGGATCTCCCCCTCTTGTTTGATCTCCACCTGGTTGTTGACGTACCGGATGGCCACTTCGAGATCGGTGGCCGCCAGCGTCAGCTTGTCATCGGCGGCGGAAAGTTTGACGCACAACAACGCCGGCTTTGGGGTGCGCGGCGTGATGACGTTGCCGACCACGTTCAATGCCTCCAGCAATGCTCCACGATTGCATATCACTTTCATGTCGATGGCGCCTTTCGATCCAAATGCCTACCTCTCCCCCGATGATTCCTCATCTTGGAGAGTCTAACCGGTATGATCTTAGTATTAAACTTTATAGATAATAGTCATAGTGGTAGTGCCTGTCGTATTGTGAATAACTTTCGTATTTTTCACTTAAGTTAATATTTATAATGAAGTTACGAACGTGATTATCGGACCTTTGATGTGGATAAATTGTTGGTGAAATTGATACGGGCGGAGGGTTTGAAGGCATGTTTCGCAACATCGACGCTCAACAGAAACCGGCCAATGATCCGGCCGCGGTTCCTCAAGACAAATCATCCCCACCACCTGGCAGCTTATCCACCGGCAGTTCAGACGGGGTGTTCAATCCATGAAACGACCGGGTGAAGGTGGTACGATATGGTCGAATCGCGGGAGTTGTTGTGAAGCATCTGCGTCGACAGATTCGGGTGGACATGGCCGACGGGGGGCAACGCCATGGCGGGTGTGAATCGTGCATTCGCCAGCGATTGCAGGATCATCAGGGGATCGCGGATGTCCGGCTGCATCGGCGGGGGAATCAGTTCACCATTGACCTGGAATACGACCCGAACCATTTGACCCTGGCCGAGGTGCAGCGCGAGTTGAAAGCGGCCGAGGCGTGTTTGTGTCCGGACCTGGCCTACATGGTGGTGCCGTTGCGGGGGATGGTGTCGGACCGCAGCGAACAGTTGGTGGAATCGTCGCTGAACAAACTGCCCGGCGTGATGGCGCGGGCATCGTACGCGGCACAGACGTTGCGGCTGGAATTTGACCGTCGGCAATGCCCCCTGCCAGATATTTTGATGCGGCTGAGGGGGATGGGGTTTGTGCCGGAATTTGAGAAAGTTCGGCGACCACCGGGGCAAATCGAATTGGAAGCCGATCATTCCCGCGCCGCAACGGGTCGGCTTGGGCGGTTGTGGGGGTATGTTCGGGACAACCCGGAATTGCTGCTGGCGATCGTGGCGGGAATTTTGTTGCTGGCCGGCGCATCGGTGCATTGGCTGGGCGGGCCGCTGTGGTTGCGGTTTGGATTGCTGGCCGGCAGCTATGTCGCGGCGGGGCGGTATACGGGGATCGAGGCGTGGCAGACGATCCGGCAATTCCGGTTCAACATCGACGTGCTGATGTTCGCGGCCGCGTTTGGTGCGGCGTCGATCGGACATTATGAGGAGGGGGCGCTGCTGCTGTTTTTGTTCGCGCTGGGGAATACGGGCGAACACCTGGCGCTGGAGCGCGCCCGGCAGGCGATTTTGGGTTTGTCGAAACTGGTCCCTGATACGGCGGTCGTCCGCACCCCCGATGGGGAACGGCGGGTGGCGGTGGAGGAGATCGACCTGGATCAGGAGGTGATCGTCCGGCCGTTTGAGCGCATCGCGGTGGATGGGCTGGTGGTGGAGGGGGCATCGGCGGTGGATCAGGCGCCGATCACCGGCGAGTCGATTCCGGTTGAAAAAGTCGCGGAAGATGCGGTCTTCGCCGGCACGATCAACGGGGAGGGACGACTGGTGGTGCGCGTCACGCGGCTGGCCGGTCAAAGCACGCTCAGCAAGATCATTCAATTGGTGCAGGAGGCGCAGACCACCAAATCCCCCACGCAGTTGTTCACCGACAAGGTGGAAAAGTGGTACGTGCCGGTGGTGTTGATCGCGACGGCCGGATTGATTTTCGTTCCGCCGATGTTTCTGGCCGGGGGCGAATGGAAGGTGTGGTTTTACCGGGCGATGGGGTTTTTGACGGCCGCCAGCCCCTGCGCGCTGGCGATCGGGACGCCGGCGGCGGTGTTGTGCGGGATCGCGCGGTCGGCGCGGATGGGCGTGTTGCTCAAAGGCGGGGTGCATCTGGAAAACCTGGGTCGAATCGGCGCGATCGCGTTCGACAAGACCGGCACGTTGACCGCCGGGAAGCCGGTGGTGAGCGACGTGGTTCCGCTGGCCGGCCAATCCGAGTCGCAATTGCTGGCGTTGGCCGCGGCGCTGGAGCGTGAAAGCCACCATCCGCTGGCGGTGGCCGTGGTGGCCGAGGCCAGGGCCAGGAACATTGAGATACAGATGGCCGACCAGATCGAGCAGGTGGCGGCGCAGGGGATGTATGGCCAGGTGGAAGGCAGACCAATCGCGGTCGGCAAGCCGGGCGTGTGGACGGGCATCGGCCAGCAGGATGGGGTTTGGGAACGGGTGCGGGAGTTGGCCCGGCATGGCAAAACGATCATCGCGGTGGCCGAAGATGGGCGGTGCGTGGGGTTGATCGCATTGGCCGATCGTCCTCGCGACAACGCCGCCGCCGCTTTGGATCAACTGCGTGAACTGGGTCTGCAGCGCACGATTTTGCTCACGGGTGACAACCGCGCCGCCGCCGAGGAGATCGGCCGGCAGGTTCGCGTGGATGAGGTTCATGCCGAGCTGCTGCCGCAGGACAAGCTGGAGATCATCCGCCAGCAGATCAAGCGGTATGGGCGGGTGGCGATGGTCGGCGATGGCGTGAACGATGCCCCGGCGCTGGCGTATGCTTCCATCGGGATCGCGATGGGGGGCGCCGGGACGGATGTGGCGATGGAGACGGCGGACGTGGTGTTGATGAGCAACGATCTGGAGAAACTGCCGCAGGCGATCTCTTTGTCGCGGTGGAGCCGGCGGATCATTCAGCAGAATCTCATCATCGCCCTGGGGGTGATCGCGATGATCGCGCCGGCGGCGGCCTTGGGATGGGCGACGCTGGGGGTGGCGGTGCTGTTGCACGAGGGATCGACGGTGGTGGTGGTGCTCAATGCCCTGCGGCTGCTGGCGTTTGGCGCGGGTGAAAGCCGCGGATCATCGCATCCGGCCGGCCGTGCTGCCGACGAGATGGGCCGGCCGATCGCCGCGGCCCAACAAGGTTCGCCCGATTCCATTCTCCGGTGATGCGTTGCATTTACATCCGGTGGGTCTACCATCCCCGATAGAGCGATTTTATGGCCAGCAGCACCGTCGAAGATTATCTCAAGCAGCTTTATTTGCTTCAGGAGCAGTCGCCCGAGCACCTGGTGGCGATGGGGAAGCTGGCGGCGCTGATGGGGGTGGTGCCGGGGACGGCGACCAGCATGGTCAAGGCGCTGGCCGATTCGGGACTGGTCAGTTACGAGCCGCGCGGCGGTGTGCGATTGACGGCCGGCGGCGAACAACTGGCGTTGCACGTGCTGCGCCGGCATCGGCTGGTGGAGCTGTTTCTGGTCAAGGTGTTGAATCTGGATTGGTCGGTGGTCCACGAGGAGGCCGAGGAGTTGGAGCACTCCATTTCCGATCGCGTGCTGGAACGTATGGATCACGTTTTGGGCCATCCCAGCGTCGATCCGCATGGCGATCCGATCCCGTCATCCGGCGGAGTGGTCAGCGACGTTTCGGCGAACAGCCTGGCCGATGCGCCGGTGGGGGAATCGTTGCGGGTGTCGCGGGTGATCGACCAGGAGCCGGAGTTTTTGCAATTCATCGAACGTTGCGGGCTGACGCCGGGGATTTCGCTGGTTGTGGAGAGCCGGGAGGCGCAGGCCGACACGGTTTCGGTGCGCATCGGCCGGACGACGATCGCGCTGGGAAGGGTGGCGGCGCAGAAAATACTGGTCGAGTCGCCGGCGGACACCGTCGATCGGTGAAGCGTTGAAATTTTTCGTGACGAAGCGCGGGAATCCGATAAAATCACATCTTGTTTTTCGGAGGAGCATCGCATGTCCGAATCGCAGGCCCCTCAGTTTCAATGCATCGGTTGCAACAAGTTGTATCGTTGGAAGCCGGAACTGGCCGGCAAGAAAGCCAAATGCAAATGCGGCCAGGTGATGGAGGTTCCCGCTGAACCGCCGGGGCCGCCGGATGAGGAGGGGTTGTACGACCTGGTGGATGAACCCAAACCCCGGCCGCAGGTTCAAGGGTCGGTGATGGCGCCGCCACCCGCGCCGGCCGCACCGGCTTCCGCGATGTCGATCACGCCGGCTTCGGGGCGGATTGCCAGTCCGGTTCTTCCCTATGCCTCGGTCGCCCGGCCGAGGCCGGCGGATGAGGATTCGGTCGGGGAGGAGCGCGGCAAACATTTTTACCTGCCGATCGGCCTGATCGTTCTGGGAACGGTGTTGGCGTTGTACGTCAACATGCGGTTTTATGACATTTCACTGGCCGGCGCCCTGCTGGTTGTCGGCATCAAACTGCTGATCGACATGGTGCTGATTTTCGCCGGCTGCCTGATCGCCATCAAACTGATGGACATTTCGCTGGGATCGCCGGGAGAGGCGATCTTGAAAATCTGCGCCATCGCCATCGCACCGGGGTCGCTGGGTGGATTGATCGAACTGTGGGTCGGCCCGGCGGCGGGGATGCTGGTGGGGTTTTTGTTGCTGGGGATTTATTTCATTCTGTTCAAGGTTTTTTTCGATCTGGATGGCAGCGAGATGATGATCCTGACGGTGATCATCTGGCTGATCCGCACCTGGGTGGGTTATTTCCTGGCGGGCGTGTTGCTGCTGGGCCTGATGACGGCGCTGGGCGCATCATCCCACGGTGGATCGGGCGGATCGGGCGGATCGGGCGGATCGGGTGGATCCAATCCATCCCATGCGCCGGCCTATTCTCCGGCGGGTGCGCCCCAGCAGACGGATGTTGAGGATGAATGATTGAATTTCTTCGACACGACTACGGCTGGTTTGACCAGACCAGGACCGTCGGCCCGCGGGTGTGGCCGCATTTTGACCTGTTGTTCATCCACAGCGGTCAGATCGCGATTCAGCTCTTGAACCGGCATGAAGTGATGTTGAAGGCGCCGCAGGCGGTGCTGATTCATCCGCAAACCCATTTTGCCGGCCGGTCGATCGCCCGCGCCAGCCGGGTGTCCGTGCAGCATTTCATGCTTCGCGGGCGCGATCGCCTGCCGATGCCGTTGTTGAGCCGGCGGGGCCGGTCGGCGCATTTTGAGGTTTTTGAATCGCGGCGGTGCCGGTCGGCCGAACCGGACATCGCCCGCGCCATCGGGTTGGCGGCGGCGGGGTCGTCGTCGCTGTTGCACGAGCTGCGCACGGCGCTGCTGGCGCTGGTGTTGGCGCAGTTGGAGGGGAGCATGCCGCAGGTTGAACCCTGCACGATGGGCGATTTTTCGGATTTAGCGCCCTGGCTGATGGAAAACTTGTCGCGGCCGATCCTGGTAGAGGAGATGGCCGCGCGGGTGGGTTTGTCCGCCGGCCATTTTCGGATGCGATTTCATCAGGAGACGGGGATGTCGCCGGCGAGGTATCTGCGGCAGTTGCGCGCCCGCGAAGCCCAGCGCCTGCTGCGGGATACGATGCTGCCGATCAAACGCATCGCCCAACTGGTTGGGTATCCCGAGCTGCCTCATCTGCACCGGTTGTTTCTCACGCAGGTGGGTTCCACGCCGGCGGCCTATCGCGCCCGGTTCACGAATTTGTGTTGAAAGCCGATCCGGATCGGCTCTGATGGCCGGCCGACGCTTTACATCATCGGCCGCATCCCCATATAACTGGCCCGATGCCCCTTGAGATTGAAGCGAAGATGAAAGTGAACGATCTGGACGCGGTGCGCGGCCGGCTGAACGCCGTCGGCGCGGTTCGCGTGGGTCGATTTCTGGAAGACAACACTTTTTTTGACACCGACGACCGCTCGCTTTTGGCGGCCGACAAAGGCCTGCGGCTGCGGATCAACCGCGACCTGGAGAATCAGACCGAGCAATTCATCCTGACGTTCAAAGGGCCTCGTCTGCACGGCTCGTTGAAAACCCGCCAGGAACAGGAATTGATCGTGACCCAGGCCGATTCGGCCGCGGAGTTTCTGTCGCAACTGGGGTATGCGCCCGTCCTGCGGTTTGAGAAAAAACGCGAGCGCTGGAATGTGGACAACTGCCACGTCGAGCTGGATGAGCTGCCATTTCTGGGCTGCTATGTCGAGATCGAAGGCCCCTCCGAGCAGGCGGTTCTGGAGGTTCGTTCGCGGCTGCAGTTGGTCGATCATCCGCTGGTTCGGGCCAGTTACATCGGCCTGCTGATGAGCCACCTGCAGGAGCACAACCTGCCGCAGCGGGAGATCGTTTTTCCCCACGTCGACCCGCCCGTTTGAGAGGGATGATCCATGCGGCACTGGCTGGGACGATTGTCGTTTTCGTTCATCATCATCGGCGCGGTGCTGCTGTGGGAGTGTTATCAAATCCTCAGCGGCCGGATCGTCGGCGTCCCCACCTGGCGGGTGGGCCTGTACCTGGCCGGCGCGCTGTGCGCGCTGGTGGTGGGCGCCTTGGGCATCCGCCAGCGACATCGACCCTGATCCATCTCAGTCCCGAGCGCTGGATTGGGTGGCCGTTGTCCCGCCGTGACAACGCGCGGGAAATTCGTTCTAATGGGCCTTGGCTGGTTGGAAATCGTCAACGTGGAGTGACCGAACACCATGAACAAGACCGTTTTGAGTTTCCTGGCCCATCCCGACGATGCGGAGATTCTCTGCGGAGGGACGCTGGTTCGGCTGGCCGAGGCCGGCTGGACCGTTCACATCGCCACGGCCACCGCGGGCGATTGCGGAACCATGACCCAGTCCCCCTGGGACATCGGCGCCACCCGCACGCAGGAGGCGAAAAAGGCGGCCGATTCAATCGGGGCGACCTATCATTGCCTGGGCGAGAAGGACATTTACGTCTGCTACGACCAGCCGACGCTGCAAAAGACCGTCGATCTGTTCCGCCGGGTCGCTCCATCGCTGGTTTTCACCCATCCGGCCAAGGATTACATGATGGACCATGAAATGGTTCATCTGCTGGCCCGTGCCGCCAGCTTTGGGTATGGAGCGCCCAACGCCACGACCGTTCCGCTGCGGCCGGGATCGCACGTGCCCCATCTGTATTATTGCGATCCGATCGAAGGGCTGGATCCCCAGGGCAACCTGGTCACCCCCACCACGGTGATCGACATCACCGCCGTCATGGACAAAAAATCGGCCATGCTGGCCTGTCACGCCTCGCAGCGCGAATGGCTTCGCGCCCATCATGGGATGGATGAATACGTTGAAGCCATGAAACGACACGGCATCCTGCGGGGCAAACAGGCCGGCCTGGCCTATGCCGAGGCGTTCGTGCAGCACCTGGGGCATGCCTATCCTCACGATGATGTTCTTGTTGAACTTTTAGGGAGCAAAAAATAATGGCCAAGTCATTGACGATGTTGAACACGATCAAGGGTTCGCTGCTGGAAAAATTCTATCCCGCCGGCTGGGACCTTCGACGCATCGACCGCTGTTGCGCGATGGGATTGAGGAAAATTACCACCCGCACCCGCCACTGGAACCGCAATTTCAAGCCCGTGGTGGTGGATGACGTCAACGAGATGGACCAGCTCATGGGGGATGCCATCGCCGACCAGATCGAACGGACCCGCAAGGCCGGCCAGGAGCTGGCGATCATTCTGCCGGTCGGCCCGATGGGGATGTACAAGACCGTGGTGAAGCGCCTCAAATCCAGCCAAACCCGCTGCGACCACGTCACCACGTTCAACATGGATGAATGGTCGGACGCGGCCGGCAACACCATGCCCGGCGACCAGCCCGGCGGGTTTGAAAACGCGATGAAGGAGGCGTTGTTCAACCCCCTGGGCAGGCAGACCATCCCGCCCGAACAGCGCAACTTCGCCACGCGAAAAAACCTGCCCACCTACGCCGGCAAGATCGCCGCGATCAAAAAGCGCGGCGGCCGGCTGGTCACGGTCTACGGCATCGGCCGGGCCTGTCATATCGCCTTCTGGGAACCCCAGCTTGCCGGCCAATATCCGCTGTCGCGATGGAAACGCCAGACCCACCGCCTGGGCGTCGCGTTGCACCCGCTGACCATCGAACAGAATTCCCTGCACAGCTTCAACAGCCGATTCACGCTGATTCCCTGTTTCGCCAACACCATCGGTCCGGGATTGTTCCTGCAAAGCGATTTCTGCATCGGCGGCGCCGACGGCGTCTATCCCGACCGCGGGGCGATGTGGCAGGGAATGAGCCTGTGCGTCACGCTCCAGTATGGCCCGACGCCGTGGATCCCCAGTTCCTGGATGCCCACGATGCCCGGACGGCTCTTTTTCGTCGGACAACTGGGCGGCCCGCTGGTGCCCGATGCACACTGATTCACGTTGCCCCCTCTTGTTGTCCTGTGCCGGCGGAAGCCGGAACCGGGCGGCAAGAGGGGGTGATTGATTGATTTCAGCGCTGCAATTTCAGACTCAATCCCATCGACACCCGCTGTTTCATCTGGTCCATCGAAGGTGTCGCGGAGCGGAGTATTTTCTCCACGGAACTCACCGGCTTTCCGGCCAGGCCGCACGGCACAATCAGGTCAAAATACCCCATATCCGTCCGCACGTTCAGCGCGATGCCATGCAACGACACACCCCGACGGATTCGCACGCCCAGCGCGCAGATTTTGGCCGCCACCCCTTGCTCATCCCGGATCCAAACCCCCACCGCGCCCGCTTCCAGATGCGCCTGGATCCCGATCTGTCCCAGCACCTCCACCACGGCTTCCTGCAATATCCGCACGTACCCGCCCACCGACAACCCATGATCCACCAGCCGAACGATCGGATACGCCACCACCTGCCCCGGCCCATGAAACGTCACATCCCCGCCCCGGTCCGACTGCACCAGCTCCACCCCCAGTTTTTCCAATTGCTCGGCCGAGGCGATTAAATTCCGCTCGCCGCCGGCGCGCCGGCCCAGCGTGATCACCGGCGGATGCTCCACGATCAAAATCCGCTCCGGTCCCCCGTCGAGAACTTCCTGATGCGCCCGTTCCTGACAAGCCCAGGCATCGCGATAGGCCATCGTCCCCAGATCGATCACGTTCATGAGGGATCCCACTCGCTGGTCTTACTCCCATTCGATCGTCGCCGGTGGTTTGCTGGAGATGTCGTAGACCACGCGGTTGACGCCGCGGACTTCGTTGATGATCCGGTTGCTCATCGTCGCCAGCACGTCGAAGGGGATTCGCGCCCAGTCGGCGGTCATGAAATCCTGGCTTTCGACCGCGCGGATGGCGACCACCGAATCGTAGCTGCGGGCATCCCCCATCACCCCCACCGTGCCGATCGGCAGCAGCACCGCGAAGACCTGCGCGGTCTTGCGATACAGGTTGTTGGCCACCAGTTCCTCCAGCACGATCTCGTCGGCGTCGCGCAAGATGCGCAGACGTTCGGTCGTGATCCGGCCGATGATCCGTACCGCCAGCCCCGGGCCGGGGAACGGATGCCGCCAGACCAGGTTTTCCGGCAATCCCAACATCTCGCCCACCCGTCTAACCTCATCCTTGAACAGCTCGCGCAGCGGCTCGACCAGTTCAAATCCCAGTTCTTCGGGCAATCCGCCGACGTTGTGGTGCAGCTTGATGTTGGCGGCCGTGCCGGCATAGCCGTGGCCCGATTCGATCACGTCCGGATAGAGCGTCCCCTGGGCCAGAAATTGCGCGTTGTCGATGCCGGCGGCTTCGCGTTTGAACGCCTCGATGAATTCCCGGCCGATGATCTTGCGCTTCTGCTGCGGATCGCTGACCTCCTTGAGCGCATCCAGAAACTGTTCCGTGGCATCGTGGATGCGCAGATCGATCTTGAAATGGTCGCGGAAGGTCGATTCCACCAGTTGCCGCTCGTTTTTGCGCAACAGGCCGTTGTCCACGAAGATGCAGACCAGTTGATCGCCGATGGCCTTGTGCAGCAGGGCGGCCACCACCGAGGAATCGACCCCGCCGCTGAGGCCGCAGATGACCTTGCCCATCCCCACCTGTTCGCGCACGCGGCGGATGGTGTGCTCGATGAAATTCCCCATCGTCCAGTCGCCGGCGCAATGGCAGATGTCGTACAGGAAATTCTGGAAAATCTGCTCGCCGCGGGGGGTGTGGGTGACTTCGGGGTGAAATTGCACGCCATAAAACGGCCGCGTGCGATGCCGGGCGGCGGCATAGGGACAGGTCGGGGTCGTCGCCAACGCCACAAATTCGGCCGGCAGCTCGTGGATCTGATCCCCGTGGCTCATCCAGACGGTGGTGTCTTTGGGCAATCCCTTCACCAGCGCATCGTCGCTGCTGACGGTCAGTTTGGACCGGCCATATTCGCGCGCCTTGGCCGGTTTCACCTGCCCGCCCAGGATATGCGCCCCCAGTTGCATGCCGTAACAGATGCCCAGGATCGGCACGCCCAGGTCAAAAATGCGCGGATCGCACTTGGGCGCGTTGGCCTCATAGACGCTGGATGGCCCGCCCGAAAGGATCAATCCCTTCGGATTGAGCTTTCGCAGCTCCTCCAGCGTGATATCCGGGCGCACCAGTTCGCTGTACACCCCTTTTTCCCTCACCCGACGGGCGATGAGCTGGGCGTATTGCGATCCAAAGTCCAAAATGGGGATGACTTCATCGTGAAGCATCCGATATTCCTACCGCAACCGGCCGGGGAATGCAAAACCAGTTCCACGGGTTTACCCGAACCGGCAGCCACCCTACGATTGGGAATACATCCATTAGGGAAAGGAAAGACCCATGTCCATTCAATCGCTCATCGCCACCGGAACCAAGCTCTGGCTGGATTCCATCGACCCCAAAATGGTTCAGGAGAACCGTGCCCTGGGCGCCACCGGCGCCACGTCCAACCCGATCATCATCGCCGACATCATCAAGGCCGGCGGCTACGACCCGGCCATTTCCAAACTGATCGCCCAGGGGCTGGATGACACCGCCATCGCCTGGCAATTGACCGACCAGCTCGTCCGCGATGCCCAGAAGGTCTTTTTGCCCTCCTGGCAACAGACCCAGGGCAACGATGGGTACGTCAGCTTTGAACTGGACCCGCTGTTGGAAGACCCCCACGACGCCCCTCCCCATGCCCGGCGCGTCAGTCAATACGTCGAGCTGGCCAAAAAATGGTCCGCCGGCCATCAGAACCGCATGATCAAGGTTCCCGCCACCGCCGCGGGGCTGGAGGCGCTGGAGGAGATCGCCGCGGCCGGTGTCACCATCAACGTCACGTTGATTTTTTCCCATCGGCAATACCAGGTCGCCCGCGACGCCATCTGGCGCGGGGCGCAGCGCCGCCGCGAAGGGCTGAACCAGTTCAAGAGCGTCTACAGCATTTTCATCTCGCGCGAGGATGTGTACACCGAGAAGCACGTTCCCACCCTCAGCCCCGCCGCCCAGGGACAGGTCGGCATCCTCAATGCCAAGGAAGTCTGGCGCGACAACCATCAATACTGGCTCGACAAAAAATTGCGCCTGCGACAGGAGATCATCTTCGCCTCCACCGGCGTGAAAAACCCCAAGGATTCGCCGGACAAGTACGTTGAGGCCCTGGCCGGCAGCGACATCCAGACCAATCCACCGGCCACCAACGAGGCCGTCCAGCGACTGAACAAAACCTACGTCCGCAAAGTCGATCAATTCCCCGCCCAGGCGGTTGTCGACGAAATCCATCAGAAGGTGGACATGCAAAAGCTTGAGAAGACGTTGATGGAGGAAGGCATCGCCAAATTCGCCGATCCGATGAAGGCGCTCCTCAAGCTGATCGCGGGCAAACGCGCTGCGCTGGCATGAATTTCATCGAATTGATTCCCTTCCCATGCAATTGTTCCTGGAGACCGACAGCCTCGACGAAATCCGCCAGGCGATGGAACTGGGCGTGATCGACGGCGTCGTCACGACGCCGCTGGCGGCCCAGCGCCAAAAACAACCGTACCCCAGGGTTCTGGCTTCCATGGCCGAACTGTCGGGCGGACCGGTCTTCGCGGATGTCACCAGCCACCTGCAGCGCGACATGATCGCCGAGGCCCGCGCGCTGGCGGCCATTTCCGACAAACTGATCCTCAAGCTGCCGGCCAACAAGCCCGGCCAAAAAGCGCTCCGCCATCTCGCCCGTCACGACATCCGTGTCAACGTGACGCTCTGTTTCAACGCCGCCCAGGCGATGGCCGCCGCCAAGGCCCAGGCCGCCTACGTCAGCCCCTACATCGGCGAACGCGATGAAAAACCCAACAAAACCCGCCTGAAACTCATCGCCAAAATCCGCCGGATTTTCGCCAATTACGAATACCCCACCCGCATCCTCGCCTCCCCCGTCCGCACCAGCAACGAACTGGTCGAGGTGGCGCTCCTGGGCGCCCACGCCGCGGCCGTCCCCTTTGGCGTGTTCGATCAGATGCTCACCAACCCCCTGACCGAGGCCAAGCTCAAACAACTCCTCAGCCGCTGGAAACCACCAAAATTTTAGGCTCTGGCGAGATGCGCCAACCCCACGCATTGTCGCGCCTCGCCGGCGGTGTCGGCCCGCCGTTTCCCGGTTACACTGATCCGCATGGCACACATCCTCGCCATCGACCAGGGGACCACCTCCACCCGCTGCGCGCGGGTGGATCGGGATGCGAACCTGACTCTCGCCCAGCGCGAACACAGGCAGATTCATCCCCAGCCCGGATGGGTTGAACACGACCCGCTCGAAATCTGGAATTCCACCTGTCAGGTCATCACGGATTGTCTTTCCGGGACCACGCCTCAGCGCATCGCGGCCATCGGCCTGACCAATCAGCGCGAAACCACCCTTGTGTGGGACCGTCGCACCGGCCGGCCGTTTTACAACGCCATCGTCTGGCAGGACACGCGCACCCGTCAGGCTTGTCAGCGCGATGCTGCCCATGCGTTCGCATCCCACATCACCCAAAAAACCGGCCTGCCCATCGCCACGTATTTTTCGGCCCCGAAAATCAGGTGGATTCTGGATCACGTTGATGCGGCCCGCGCCGCCGCCGATCAGGGGAACGCACTGGCCGGAACCATTGATTCCTGGCTGATCTGGAATCTCACCGGCGGGCCAAAGGGAGGCCGGCACTTGACGGATGTCACCAACGCCAGCCGGACGTTGCTGATGGATTTGCGCACGCTGGATTGGGATGATCAGTTGCTGGAATTTTTCAACATCCCCCGCGCGCTATTGCCCCGCATCGTCCCCTCATCCGACCCGTGTGCCTATGGGTTGACCGACCCGGCCGGCCCGGTTGGCGCATCGCTGCCCATCACCGCCGACCTCGGCGATCAACAGGCCGCCCTCGTCGGCCAATGCTGCTTTGCTCCCGGCGAAATCAAAAACACCTACGGGACCGGGTGCTTTTTGCTGATGAACACCGGCACATCGCCAGTGGTCTCCACGCGCGGCCTGCTGACGACGGTTGGGTATCAATTCGCCGGTCGGCCACCCATCTATGCGCTGGAAGGGTCCATCGCCGTGGCCGGCGCGGCCGTCCAGTGGTTGCGCGACAACCTGAATTTCTTCGCCAAATCCGCCGAAGTCGAGCCGCTCGCCTCCGGGGCCGGCGACAATGGCGGCGTCTATTTCGTCCCTGCGTTTTCCGGCCTGTTCGCGCCGTACTGGCGGTCGGATGCCCGCGGCCTGATCGTCGGCCTGACCGCGCATTGCACCAAGGCCCACATCGCCCGCGCTGCGCTCGAATCCACCGCGTTTCAAACCCTCGACGTGCTTGCGGCGATGCGACAGGATTGCTCCATCGCGCTGCAATCGCTCAAGGCCGATGGGGGCATGTCCGCCAACGAATTGCTGATGCAGTTTCAGGCCGATCTGCTGGGCATCCCGGTGGTGCGCTGCCGGTCGACCGAGACCACCACGCTGGGGGCTGCCTTCGCCGCAGGTCTGGCGGTTGGGTTCTGGCCCGATGAAAATGCCCTGCGAAACACCTGGCGCATCGACCGCACCTGGCGACCGGCCATGTCCGAATCCACCCGCCAACGACTGCACGGCCATTGGCAAAAGGCCATCGAGCGTTCGATGGGATGGCTGTCGCCCGATGAGGCTTGATCTCCTGGAGAGCGGCGAGCCTCCGCCGCCGGAATATCGGTTATTCCGGCCACCCGGCGTCGCGGGAGCGACGCCCTCCAGGATCGTCAGTGCGATGGATCGACCGTTGGTTATCGCAACTGCTGCCAGTATTCGCCCGGCATGTCCACGGCCAGTTGCAGCGCGCCATTGGCCCCGGCATAGAGCGGTTCTTCGACCACCGCCACCCGTCCGCCGCCGATGGCCTGCATGGCATCCTCGATGCGTTTGTTCAGGCCGTCCATCAGCGCTCCGCCGCCCGACAGCACCACGTTGTGACGCAGCCGTTCCTGGAATTCGGGGTTGAAGCTGGAAACCAGCTTCTGGATCCCTTCCACGATGGGGGAGATCAGAATCTCGCACGCCTGTCGAACGTCAGCGGTGATGTCGTGCGGCGTCGGCTTGCCATCCACCGGGATCATCACTTCGATCTTGTCCTTGGCATCCGACACGAATCCGTACTGCTCCTTGAACGTCTTGCACATGTTGACCGTCAGCTGCGCCTTGGGGAAACGCGCCCGGATCAGGT
Source organism: Phycisphaerales bacterium (assembly GCA_020853095.1). Classification (GTDB taxonomy): domain Bacteria; phylum Planctomycetota; class Phycisphaerae; order Tepidisphaerales; family Tepidisphaeraceae; genus JADYZN01. Next base: position 142,035 of record JADYZN010000039.1, read on the forward strand.
CATACAGTTTTTGATCCACCGCATCGCCCGCCAGCGGATAGGAGATTTCATCCTCTTCGGTCGGTACCGTGCCGTGCATCCGGCACAAGTCGGTCGTGCCGGCGCCGATGTCGATCACCAGCACATCGCTCATGCGCTCCATGCCATACGCGACGGTGAACGGCTCGGAGACGATCATCACGCTGTCCAGAACTTCGCGTGCGATGTCCAGGATCGCCTGCTTGTTCTTGACCGTCGCCCGCGAAGGCACGCCGATCACGCCGAACAGCACCTCGTCGCGTCCCGGATGAACCAGGTCCACCATGTGCCGCAACAGCACCTTGGCGGCCTCCAGGTTTTTACGTTGTTCCTCGGCGCCGCTGCTGTCATCGTCGCGCGTGCCCTTGATGACGCCCTTTTCAAGCGGGCGATACAGCTCGACCGCCAGGCGGTTGTCCAATGCGGCCCGGCCATAGATCACGTCCGCCTTCAAAAACTTGCGGCTGACGGCGTCCTTGGGATAGCCGACGTAGCTTTCAACCGTCTTTCGCGCTCCAGAAAGGGACACGATCGAGCTGCGTGAGGTGCCAAGGTCGATGCCCAGCAACAACACTTTTTCATCGCGTCCGGTGTCCTGATCGTTGGGGGCCAGGATCGGCCGGCCGGCAACGGGTTTCACTCGCGGGGCTGCATTCGCTTCGGTCATGGATGGTCTCCTTAAATGGTTCTTTACTATACCCTATTTTCAACTCTGTTGATCCGATTCGGAAATGGGACCGGCGGCAAAAGTGTTCGGCGGCAGTGCGGGCCGGCTCGACGCGGCCGGCTGAGGCTCGCTGCCCGCCTGGGCCGCCGGTTCGCCGGAAGCCTCCGCCTCACCCGTTTCTCCGGCCAATTCCTCGGCCGGCTGGTCGATCTCGATGCCGCGAAGCCGAAGATTTTCCTTGAAAATCTCCATCAATACCTTGTTCTGCTCCTGCTGCATCGTCGGCGCGCCGCCATAGCGCCGCGGCGCGAATCCGCCGCCTCCGCCCCCCGTGCCGATCCGGCTGATCGCCACCGTCATCTGCGCTAGCAGGCTTTCGGCCTTGCGGATGAATGACCCCAGCCGCTGGATCTGCTGGTCCATCTGCAGCGCGGTGTTCGATACCTTGCTGGTCAGGTTGCGGTTGTCTTTGAACAGCCCGTTGATCGCATCGGCCACGGATGCACGGATGGCGGTGACGTCCGTGCCGCCGCCGGAGACCGATGCGCTGGACAGCGCCTGGTCCACCACCTGGGCGACGCGGCTGCGGATCTTGTCCCGATCCAGCACCCAGACGTTTTTGCCCTTGAACCGGTCGGTCAGGGCATCGAATGGAACCTGCGAGGCGGCCGTGTCCAGCGCCGAGTCGATGGCGCTGGCGATCGGCTGGTGCTGCGGATTGAGATTCAACGGTTCGGGATCGGGCGTCAGCGATTCGGTGATGATTCCATGTTCGGCCAGCGCGCCATAGCCCATCTCCACGGTGTCGGCCTGCACATGGCCGTCAACCGGCTGGCCGGTGGATCGGATAAACCCGCGGAAACGATAACGCACGGTAGAGAAATCCTCGCTGAACGCTTCGCCGTCACGGCATCATACGTCCTGTCCGGTCTTGGAAGCAAAGAAATTCCATCGGGGCATGCCATGTCCGATAATATGCCGCCGTTTGCGTAGATATTCAGGGTCCAAATGGGTTGCGGGCCTTATGCGGTCTTCGATACCGCCGGCGCCACCCCTTTGGTGGACGATTCCTGTTGCAGACGTTCGATCAATTCCGCCAGCGTCATGGCGCCTTTGTCCCCTTCGGTGCGATGGCGGACGGCGACCTGACTGGCCTGCTGTTCCTTCTCGCCCAGCACCACCATGTACGGAATTTTTTCCAGGGTGGCGGTGCGAATCTTCGCGCCGATCTTGTCGGGGCTGAGGTTCGATTCCACGCGCAGACCGGCGGTTTTCAATGCCCCGGCCACCTCCTGCGCATAGGCGTTGGATTTTTCCGAAATGGACAGCACCGCCACCTGCACGGGGGCCAGCCACAGCGGAAACGCCCCGGCGAAATGCTCGGTCAGGACGCCGATGAACCGCTCCATCGAGCCGAACGGCGCGCGATGGATCATCACCGGCCGATGCGGTTTGTTGTCCGCGCCGGTGTACGACAGATCAAACCGTTGCGGCAGTTGATAATCCACCTGCACGGTTCCCAGTTGCCATTCGCGCCCGATGACATCCTTGATGACAAAATCGATTTTTGGCCCATAAAACGCCGCCTCGCCCGGTTCCACCGTGAAATCGACGCCAAGGGTTTGGGCCGCGTCTTTGCAGGCTTTTTCCGCACGGTCCCACTGGGCGGCGTCGCCGACGTACTTGGCCGAATCGGGATCGCGCAATCCCACGCGCACGCGGTATTGGTTCATGCCCAGCGTCGCCAGGACGATCTTGACCAGCTCCAGACACCCCTGGATCTCGGCCGACACCTGTTCCTCGGTGCAGAACAGGTGCGCATCATCCTGGGTGAACCCGCGAACGCGGGTCATGCCGCCCAGTTCACCGCTTTTTTCCCAGCGGTAAACCGTGCCGAATTCCGCCAGTCGGATCGGCATCTCGCGATAGCTCCGCTGTTCGGAAGCGAAGATGCGGATGTGCATCGGGCAGTTCATCGGTTTGAGCAGATACCCTTCCACATCCCCTTTTTCCATCCGGTTGGACAGTTCCGCGCAGCCGCATCCTTCGGCCGCCAACCGGTCCACCAGTTCGCGGTCCACCAATGGCGGAAACTGCGATTCGCGATAATACGGATAGTGCCCCGACGTTTTGTACAACCCCAGCCGGCCGATGTGAGGGGTGAACACCTGCTGATATCCCTGTCGGCGAAGATGTTCGGAAATAAAATTCTGCAATTCCTGTCGAACCACCGCCCCCTTGGGTTTCCACAACACCAGCCCCTGGCCCACCGCATCGTCAATGGTGAACAATCCAAGCTGCGGCCCCAGCACGCGATGGTCGCGTTTTTTCGCTTCCTCAAGCATCCGCAGATGCTCATCAAGCTGCTTGCGATCGAAAAAACTGGTTCCGTAAATGCGGGTGAGTTGTTCGCGGGCCGCATCGCCGCGCCAATACGCGCCGGCCAGGCTCAACAGCTTGACCGCTTTGATCCGGCCGGTGGATGGAACGTGCGGCCCGCGGCACAAATCGGTGAAATCCCCCTGTCGATAGATCGAAACCGTCCGCTCGCCCTGTTTGGCCAGCTCGTCGATGATCTCATCCTTGAACCGCTGATTTTCCTTGTGCAACAATTCCTTCGCCCGATCCGGCGCCACATCCTCGCGGCTGAAAGGATGATCCTGCTCGATGATCCGCTGCATCTCCTTTTCGACCTTGGGCAGTTCATCGGCCGAAAAACCCACCTCCGCGGGAAACTCGATGTCGTAATAAAATCCGTTGTCGATCACCGGCCCGATGGTGTATTGCACCCCCGGCCCATACAGATGGCGCAATGCCTGCGCCAGAACGTGCGCGCTGCTGTGACGCATCACGAACAACCCTTCGGGGTCGCGGTCGGTGATGATCTGCACCTCGTGCGGCCCGCCGGTCAGGGGATGAGACAAATCGACCAGCTTGCCGTCCACCTTGCCGACGATCGCGGCCTGCGCCAGCCGTTTGCCGATTCCTTCGGCCAACTGGATGACGGTGGTGCCATCGGGAACTTCCTTGATCGAGCCATCGGGCAATTTAATTTGTGCCATGGGAAACCTTCGTGCCGGGCGTAACCCGTCGTCATCAATGAGTGCAATCTCTCCGGCGTCGCGGCATCGCGATGCCCGCCGGATTCTTTACGTTCCGGCCGGCAGGGGGGTCTGATCGAAGCGGCTGCCTTCGACTTTGATCCGGCGATTGGTTTTCGGGGCCGGCGGGAGAATCGTGCTGATCAGCATCGCGCCGACCGTGATGACCACGTTGGCGATCAGCAGATAAAACGCCAGCCAGCCGCCGATGCCCTGCCCGGCGACGAACAGCGCATCCAGCGGGGCCGCGAAATACATCACGATCGCCGTCGCGAGCATCAGCACCAGCGACACGGGGATCAACCCGCGCCATGCCAGCATCATCAATTGATCAAAACGAAACCGCGGAAGGCTCCAGCGCACCCACATGAAGACGAAGATGATGACGATCGTCTTGGCGAAGAAGACGACCGCCCGCAGGATGCAGACCCACAGGCTGGTGGACAGCCCCGGATTTTCGGCCGGCCCGGTCAGGCCCGGCAGATGCCATCCGCCAAAAAACAGCGCCACGCACAAGGCGCTGGTGGTGATCATGCCGGCGTATTCGCCCAGGAAAAACAGGGCGAATCGCATCGAGCTGTATTCGGTGTGATAGCCGCCGACCAGTTCCTGTTCGGCTTCGGCCAGGTCAAAGGGGGCGCGGTTGGCCTCGGCATGGATGCAGACCAGGAACAGCAAAAACGTCAGCGGCTGGGTAAAGACGTTCCACGCGGGGATGTACCCGGCCCAGTAATGCGCCTGCTTGTCGACGATGACACCCAGGTCCAGCGTGCCGAACATGACCACGATCGTCAAAACCCCCAGCGCCAGGGGGATTTCGTAGCTGATCATGTTGGCGGTGGCGCGAAGGCCGCCCAGGAACGAATACTTGTTGTTGCTGGCCCATCCGCCGATGACCACGCCATAAACCGCCAGCGACAGGATCGCCAGGATGAACAGCACGCCGATGTTCAGCGATGCGATCTGGAAGGGTTCGGCAAACGTGACGGCGTAGGTGTTGGCCTGTTGCGCGGGGACGACGCTGACCACCTGCGCATCGTAAGGAATCTGCGAAGCGATGGCGGCGTTTTGGTCGGTCACGTTGGCGGCGGTCTGCACCGTCCAGGTGCGCTGCCACGTGCCGCCCCACGGGATGACGGCGATGCTGACGATGATGACCGCGATCATCAGGCCCGGAGCGAGGGTGAACAGGACTTTGTCGACGCCGCCTGGGCGGTAATCTTCCTTGAAGATGAATTTCAGCCCGTCGGCCAGCGGTTGAAGCAACCCGCCGGGACCGACGCGATTGGGACCAAGACGATCCTGAACCCAGGATGCGACTTTGCGTTCCAGCAGAATCAGATACGCCACCGAGCCCAGAACCGTTCCATGAACGATCAGAGCGATCCAAAACCAGACCGGCAGGCGTTGTATCCATTCAAGCATGGTGGGTCCTGTTCATCCTTGCTGACCAAAGCGAAGGCGGAGATTACTTTTTCTTGGCCGGAGCCGCGGCCTTGGCGGCCGGTGCGGCAGGCGCAGCACCCTTGGCTGGCGCGGCGCCCTTGGCGGCAGGAGCGGCGCCCTTTGCCGGGGCCGCGGCGCCGGCGGCCGGAGCGGCGCCTTCAGCGCCGGGGGCGGCTTCTTCCTTCACCGTCTTGGCGACCGCCTGCTTGCGGTGGGCGACCTTCGGTAGCCCGAACACGCTCTTGCTGTCGTTCCACTTTTCTTCTTCCTTGAGCTTTTCCAACCGCTCGTTGCGGCTGAGCACATTGCGATGACGCACCAGCGAGTTGGCGCTCTTCAAACTACGATCCATTGACATCGTGACACCTCTGAATTCCAGTTTCAAACCGCTGTTTCAACAGGGCGAAGCATGATAATGTTCCAATAGCCCAGTGACAACAGGCTTGGAGTGGTTATGCGACGAATAATTTACGGAATCTTGCTATTGATGCCAATGGCAACGGTTGCTCAAACCCTGCCGACCACCGAACCGGGAGACACGCCCCGGCAGGCGTATGAACGGCTGGTGGTGGCGATGCGCGACGGGGATGGGGCGACGATCCGGCAATCGATCGATGCCCAGGGGGATGATCAGATTCGACTGGTCGATGCCCTGGTCAATTATGCCCAGGCGCTGTCGGCGATGCGACAGGCGGCGGTGCGGACGTATGGGCCTGCACAGTCGCGGGTGTTGACCGGAGACCCGGCCGAACATGAAAAACGGCTTGAAGCGATCCGTCAGGCGAATGAACAGATCGAGGGGGACAAAGCCACATTGAAAGTGAACTCGGCCGATACCCCTCTGATTCATATGAGAAGGATGGAAGGCCATTGGCGCGTGCCGTTGGGGGAGATGC
>JADYZN010000040.1 GCA_020853095.1 Phycisphaerales bacterium
AGTGACGGACATGACGCATTGATTGCGATCCATGGATGATACGTCGCACCAGTTGCATCAGCAAAAGAATAGTCAGTTGATACAATAAGCGCCAACAACATGACTGGCATCATGTTCCGGCCAAAGAGCATCTTGGCCAGGAGCCAGTATAAAGCAAAGCCGCAGGCAGTGTATACTATCCACATATCTTAAATCCGGCGGCCAGATTTACCCAACCGCCGGACGGGGTGAAGGAGGCTTGCTACTTCACAGGGCGAGTTGCCTTGCGGGTGAATGCCTTAACGATTGCCGTCAGGAATGCCAACCCAACGACGATACCAATGCCCGCCACAATCCACGTCTTGGCCTCATTGGCCGCGTTCGTAATGATCGCTGTTGGCTGAAGTTCAGTAGGCAACGGCGAAGTATAAGTCTGGGCGAGTGCCATGCCAGACGTAACAACCGTACCGATGCCCACTCCCACCGCAGCAACTTTGCCACGGACGAACGTTTTGAAACGTTCCATCATAGAACCACCTATCTGCCGGACTTCCGGCCGTAAATGTCACGCCGTAGGCTTGAGAGCATGGGCCATGCCATATCTAAAATTCCCAAACCTATGACGAGCAATCCCATTTTGTATTGACCGACGGCCAACATTGGAACACCAAGAACCACTGCCAACACGCCTGTCTTACTCAAATGTCGCATATGCAGTACCCCTCATCCTTTTGTAGAACCATGCCAGCCCGAACATGCCCAGGTGTAATCCCATGGCCGCTGCAAACCCATACATCACCAGGTACGTTTGCATTCCCGTATGCCACGTCCACCCGTAGTCCAGATCATTAACTACTATCTCAAAGCCAGGACCGTTCATCGCAATGCCTGCAAGACCATTACCAACGTTCCAGTGATAAGTATCATCAGGTACCCAAACCAAATCACTGCCATCAGGATCGAGGATACCAACGATACCACCTTGTTTGACTGGATACCCGGCATCGTTATCACTCCAGACCATAGTAATCGGTTGTGTCACGACTTGGCCAGTGGACTCATAGTCCTCAATGGTAATCTGTCCACGCATGATAATCGGGAAATGATCCGGTGGCGCCGCTATTACGTCATGGCTCATAATCAGGACGGAAATCACGGCAACCACCAGGATCATTTAATTGCACCTCTACTACATACTGCCTTCACGTATCTTCTGATAAAGGCGAATGCAATAATAATCAGAATTGCGGGAATGAGCCACAAGGCTGTTTGCCCCGCCGTCTCAGCAATGTATAAAAAAAAAGTGATGCGCCGAGTGCCAGGCCAGTTGGCTCAGGTACTGATGCAGTCACTGATGAGAAATTGGGATTTGCCATGTCTATCATCGTACTTGGTTGATAGTTCATACTTGTAATGGAACCATCACTGGTATCGTTGCTTCCTAGCCATGTTGCCATGCCATCACCGTCACTGGTGGACATGCGAACGAGTACATTACCAGGCTGTGGGTAGTCAGTCTGGAGTCTCAAAGATGAAAAGCCGTCATTATATCGGTCCGATGCGTAGTCACTGTGGACCGGATCCCATATCAAGTGATTCATTCCTTGATACTGGCCTGATCCAAAGGTCAGATCGTACGTTACTAGACTTTTGTCGTAAGCAGCGTAAGAAGGGACAGTGATCATGGTCATCACAACACATGTGAGAGTAATAATCCTCATTTGTTTCTCCTATAAGAGTAGTTTTTCGACATCATTGCAAATCATATCACGGATGTTCTGTGGTAGTTCCACAGTATCAGAAGCAGCAAACCAGCCCTTTTCTGACTTAAAAACGGTGCATGTCATTGTAACTACGGTTGCTCCAATGATCATCGCACTTTCCTGAGTGTGATACTTGTCGTCCTTACCTTTGTAACGTCGGGTGATTTTAACCGGCAATCCTTCTGGCATGTATGCGATCCATACGCGTCCAATTGTTTTGCCTGTTGGATCCGCTTGGAATCCAGTGATATCGTGTTTCATGCGTTCCTCATTAGTTCGTGCTCCCTATACTTAGACAACACATCGTTCAATTCAAACTGATCTTTGTATACTACCTCCCTTCCATTTTTTGACTTCGTTCCGATGCCAGCATCATACAACGATGCAATGTCGATATGTAGACGACGAATGAACTTTCTCGAGCATTGGACTTTTCCATTCTGATCAACGCGTTGCAAGTCATAGAACACGTTACAGAATTGTCCGCACGACTCGACTATTTGACCGATTGTGCGTTTACTGTTGTTATTGTCCAATCCTTCATCATCATCGCTTTGTTGATAGTCTGATGGATTATCCAGGGCGTCATCGTACTCGATTCCATCCCAGAATCCGCGACTTGTCGAGAATTTACGGATGTTGTATTGGGCATCCAGGACCCATCGTGGATACCCTTGTGGTGGGTACTTGATCATGTACTTGGTTGCATAATTGGCCGCAGTCACGGAAGCAACATTGCACGTTGTGACACTCTTTGCGGTAAATCGCACACTACCGAACACGCGAACATTGCCGTCAATATGTACCGATTGTTTATTCCAAGCATCACATATCGCGTCGAAGGGTATGTAACTTGAGTTCAATATTAGATGGAAGTGGACATTTTCTGTATTGCGCTGCCATTCTACGACGTAGAAGTAATCATTGGTGATTAGGTGTTGTTTCAATTCGCGAACCGTTTCAGCAACGCAGCGATGGCGCTTGATATATTGATATGCCTGTTCAGGATCTTCGAAGTGCTTGGGATCAATGGTGAGTGTTACCATGTACAAAGATTCGAACTTAGACAATCGTTGCCGAAGTCGATTGCCAAGTTCAATGCCAAGTGATACGCAACACGATTTACAGAACCGCGAGTTACAACGGCATGATGCAACTGTAAGCGATGCTTTGAGATTTTGTGATGTTACGATTGACATATTCACAATTCATTCAAAAAGCGTACCTGCGATATCATCACCACGCGCTATTTTGCGTAATGTCTGTATTTTCAGTTCGATATCTTCTGTAAGTTTCTTTACAAATTCCTTATCATTCTTTAGTCTATGTATGGCGACAAATTTCTGTCTTTCTAATCCCGCAATAGTTTCGTCTATTCGTTTAAGCGCATTCTTGGTAACAAGCGACTTATTGCCGCAGATGACTTGTTTCTTTGTTTCTTTGACTTTGTTCTTACTCATGACACAGTATCCCGTATTTATTCAAGATAAGAAGACATCAGTTGACCCCTAGACTAAAAGTGGCCGGCCGGGGCGTAAAGCCCTCGGCTCGGCCACCGCTTAGGTACTTGACCACGACTTCTACAGACCCATATGCGTATAGTGTTTTACGAACCTGAAGAATCGACTTGATGCGGTATGACCGTTTCTTGCCGGTGATGAACAGCGTCCACGAACTACGCTCGTATTCGGCATGGCCAACTACAAGCCGTCCTGAAACTCCAACTATTGCAATTGCTCGGTCCATCGTTCCACTTTTCGCTTAGTGAAACATGGATTATCGGACGTAGGGGGGGGGGTGATGTTTTGATTGTTATCTCAGGCAATGGATTTCAATGGATTTCATTGTCTTCGGGTCATCGCCCTGCGGACATCCCGATCCATTTCGCGTTTGCGGATGGCATCCCGCTTGTCGTGCTGCTGTTTGCCCTTGGCCACGCCCAGTTCCAGCTTGGCCCGGCCATCCTTGAAATAGATCGCCAGCGGGATCAATGTCGTCCCTCGCTCCTTGGTGGCCTCTTCCAGCCGTTCGATTTCGCGGCGATGGGCCAGCAGTTTGCGCTCACGCAACGGCTCGTGGCCATATTTGCCGGCCTTGTCATAAGGGTCGATATGGCAGCCGTGCAGGATCAATTCGCCTCTTTCCACCCGCGCAAACGCCTCCTGCAACTGCGCATGACCCTGACGCAGCGATTTGACCTCGCTGCCCACCAACGCCAATCCGCATTCCAGCTTGGCTGTGATAAAATACTCGTGCATCGCCCGGCGGTTGGTGATGCGCGGCGAAGCTGCTTGCACTTCCCTGGCCATGCCAAAATCATAACCCTTCCGATTGTCACCCGCCACGAAACGAATGAAACGCGCGGTCAGGGAACAAGCCGCGCATATCGCCGGCCCAGTCGCAAAACCACCGGCCCGGAGATGGAATGTTCCCGCTGCGGATCGGTGATTTTATTCCCATCCAGGCTGACCGCGCCCTCGCGGATTTTACGGATCGCTTCGCTGTTGGTGGCGGCCAGTTTCGCCTTGACGATCAATGGGGCCAGTTTCTGACTTTCCCCCCCAACCGCGAATTCAGGAATGTCATCCGGAACTTCGTGTTTCACGAACTGCTTGATGAAATCCGCCTCGGCCGCATCGGCCGCCTGTTGCGTATGCAGCCACGCGATGACGTGTTTGGCCAGCGCGATCTTGGCATCCCGCGGCTTTTGTTGAATCTGGACCGCCACGGCGTCCATCGGCAGGTCCGTCAGCAGCCGGTAATAGCTTTCCAGCAATGAATCCGGCAACGACATGATCTTGCCGAACATCCCTTCAGCGCCCGATGGTGGATCGGTCACGGCGATGTAATTTCCCTTGGATTTGGACATCTTGATCTGGCCGTCGGTCCCAACCAGCAACGGCGTCACCATCACCACCTGCGCGGTTTTCCCGGCCTCGGCCTGCAAATCCCGCCCCACCAGGTTGTTAAACAACTGGTCCGACCCGCCCATCTCCACGTCCGCATCAATCATCACCGAGTCATATCCCTGCATCAGCGGATAAATCAGTTCATGCAGGCGGATGTCCACCCCCTCCTTGTAGCGGTTGTGAAAATCCTCGCGAGCCAGCATCTGGGCGACAGTCTTTTGGCTCAACAGGCGGATGATCCCCACCAGGTCCATCTTGGACAGCCATTGGCCGTTGTATTGCACCTCCAGGTGCTGGGGATCGGTCAGCAGGATTTTGCCCACCTGTTCAACGTAGGTCTTCGCGTTGGCGTCGATCTGTTCGCCCGACAAAACCGGCCGGGTGGTGTTTCGGCCGGAGGGATCGCCCACCCGCGCCGTGTAATCGCCGATGATGAGGACCGCCTTGTGGCCCCATTCCTGGAACTGCCGCACCACCTTTAACGGCACGCAATGGCCCAGCGTCACATCCGGCGCGGTCGGGTCCATCCCCAGCTTGATCCGCAACGGACGGCCGGTTTTGCGGCTCTGTTCGAGTTTTTGCCGCAGTTCCGCTTCCGGCACGATTCGTTCCACGCGGCGCTGCAACCGGCTGATTTGTTCATCCATCGTAAGCGACATGGCATCGAATTGTAGGGATCGACCCTTCGGCCATCAATGAACCATCAGCCATTGATACTGCACCACGGAGACCAGGTTGAACAGCGCGTGCATCGTGATGCTCGTCCACAGGTTGCCCGTTCGTTCATAGGCGTATCCCAGACACAACGCCAGCACGAAGATCGGCGGCATGGTCCATGGTTCGTGGACGGATGCGAACAACAGCGCGCTCAGAAAGATCGCCAACCACGCCCGGCCGGCGTGCGGCCGGTTGATGGGGGATTGAAGATCCGACTTTCCCTGGCTGATGAGGGTTTGAATCAGGCCGCGAAAGAGAATTTCCTCGAAGATCGGGGCCAGCACCACCGCCGTGACGACGATCAGGGCCTGCATCCACAGGGCATGGGATGATCCAAACACCTCAAGCATCTCATGGGCGTCGGGGTGTTCGACCCCGTATTTCCGGTAGATCAATTCGGTCAAAACGCCCGACCAGAAAATCAGCGGTTCGATGAGAAACAATCCGACCGCACCCCATCCGATGCCGCGTCGAATCCCCCCCGCATCCAGCCTCACCCCTCCCATTCCCCCCCGCCGCATCGCGCCGTTGCCGACGATGAAAACCAGGATGCCGGCCAGGTTGGACACCGCGCCGATGACCACCAGCTCGGTGGTGGAAAGGTCCTTGCCCCGCATCGAACCCAAAAAGCTCGGAATGCCGATCCACACCCCCGCGACAATGAAAAACAGGATCAACAGATTGCCAACGTTGGCCGGTGGTTCGATGCGCGACGGCCCGGCGATGCGAAATCCCCGGCGCGCCAGCAGAACCCCCCCCACCACCAAAGACAGGGCCGTCCAGGCCCAGACGACAATTTCGGCACTGGTTGGCAACTGCTCCATCAAATCCTCGGATCGACTTTCCTCAAACGCCTACAATTGACATCGCCCGCCCGCGGCATAGAGTTCGCCGTCCGGGGCGGGCATTGTAGAATCATGACCCTGGATTTCCTATGAGCAGCATTCTGGATCAGATCGTGCAGACCAAGCGGGAAGAAGTTGCCCTGCGGAAGACCATCTCACCGCTGGAACAGCTCAAGGAGACCATCGACACCCTCGGCCGGCCGCGTAATTTTTTCCATGCCGTGACGCGAAAGACCGACAAGCCGCTGAACCTGATCGCCGAGGTGAAAAAAGCCAGCCCCAGCGCCGGGGTGATTCGTGAAGATTTTGACCCCGTCGAGATCGCCCGAACCTACGCCGCCGCCGGAGCGGACGCCCTGAGCGTCCTCACCGATGAAGAGTATTTTCAAGGGAAGCTGGAATACATCCACCAGGTTCGCGACGAGGTTCGGCTGCCGGTGCTGCGCAAAGATTTCATCATCGACCCCTATCAGGTCTGGGAATCGCGGGCGGCCGGCGCGGATGCGATTTTGCTCATCGCCGAATGCCTTGAAACCAGCCGGATGATCGACCTGCAGATCCTCGCCACCGAGCTGCACATGACCTGTCTGATCGAGGTGCACGACCTGGACAACCTGATGCGCGTCCGCGATGCGGTCATCGGCTTCCCCCACCGCAGTTACAGCCTCCTGGGGATCAACAACCGCGACCTGCGGACATTCAAGACCGACCTGGGTACGACGCTTCGCATGGCCGAACTGGTCGAGGATCGCCGCGTGCTGGTCAGCGAAAGCGGCATCCACACGCGTGAGGATGTCCGCAAACTCTCCGAGGCCGGCGTCAGCGCCGCCCTGGTGGGTGAAAGCCTGATGCGCAGCCCGGACATCTCCCAGAAAATCCGAGAGCTTTTTGGCCAATGAACAACCCACGACCAATGTGGCCGTGGGTTGTGGATAATTCAGTTGAATCAATCAAAATCAGTCAGGCAAAGCCGGATCAGGCGGTCGCCGTCTCGGGCTTCTGGTAGCGGCGTTTGACCGGCTTGACGACCAGCCCGCTGCGAATGGCCTTGGCGCTGACCTTGATCCGGACGATCCGGCCTTCAATGACGGCACGGACCTTCTGGATATTTGGCTTCACCTTGCGGGCGGTGATGCCGGTGATCTTGGTCCCGACTCCGCCCAGATATTTGGCCTTGCCGCGATGGGTCACCTGGTTGCCGAACGTTGTCTTCTTACCCGTAAAATAACATACCCGTGGCATTGCTACCTCTTTTGGTCGAAAAATTAAGAGTCAAGCATTTTATCCCCATTTTCCGCCATTGCAAGCGGCCCGAATCCTGAAAATTCATAAAATTTGCCCAACTCTCATGTCAGGGGCGATGATCTCGACGATAAATGCCTCCAAAGATAGGATCATCTGATCCCATGGTGGAATTTCCCTGCCAGTTCTGCCAGACCCGGCTGAGCGTCCCCAACACGCTGGAAGGCCAGATGGCACGCTGCCCGCAATGCCGGGCCGTGGTGCGCGTTCCCAACAGCGCACACGTTGTCGTTGGACAGACCCTGCCACCCCCCCCCCCGCCGGCGGCTATCCTTCCAATCGGGATGCCAACCCATCTCGGCGGCCCCGGCCGGCGGTATGGGTTTAGCTGTGGATATTGCTCCTCCCGCCTGGAGGCCGTCGAATCCATGGCCGCACAGGATGGTCAGTGTCCCACCTGCGGCAACAACATCACCATCCCCATTCTCGACCGTTATGGCCGGCTGATCGACCCCAAAACGCGCCAGATCATCCGGTCAGACCCCCATCCCGTCCACGCCTATGCGGCCGCGGGGGGCCGCGCCCCCAAAATCATCCGCCAACCCACCGGCGAACAATCCATCCAATGCCCCCGCTGCATCCGGATATCCCCCATCACCGCCAACAACTGCCAGGGGTGCGGGATGCCTTTCACCATGGAAGGAACCACCTCACAGGCTTCCACCGACAACAACGGGTATTGCATCGCCTCGTTGATATTGGGCGTGATCGGGTTGCCGTCGATGTGCTTTTTTGTCCCGTCGATTCTGGCGATCATCTTCGGCATCGTGGGGCTGGTCCAGATCGGCCGCGCCGGCCACACCAAAGGCCGCGGGCTGGCCATCGGCGGCATCGTCACCGGGGCGGCCGGATTGTTGATGTTTGTGACCCTGGTCCTCAGCCGGTGATATCCAATGGCCGATGGTCAAAATCGCGGATTCCGATTTTGACATCACGGCGTCCTTGGCTACACTCTGCGGCTTCCATGCAAGCCGATTGCGCGATCGGCACGACGGGCAAATTCAATCCGTTACGAACCGGAGCCGGCGTGAAGAGGGAACTTCGAAGCCTGCGGTCCAAATCAGTGATTGCGATGGCCGGAACGCTGATTGCGTTTGGCGGCCCGGCCGCATTGGCGCAAACATCTCCCGCATCGCAGCCGGCCGCGCCCGCGGCAACCCCGGAAAATCGATTGCCGGACGATCTGCGCGCCCTGCGCGGGCGGACCATCGAGTCCGTTCGCATCATGGGCAACCGCACCGTCCCCACACCCGTCATCCTCAATGCCATCCGCACCCGCGAAGGCGAGGCATTCGACCCCCAGACCGTCCAGGAAGATTATCAGCGCGTCTACGGCCTGCAAAAATTTTCCAACGTCGAGGCCAAGGTTGAACCCACCGCCACGGGCGTCATCGTCGTTTTCATCGTCACCGAACAAAATCAGATCACGCAGATCGCCTATCGCGGCAACGTCTCGATCAACACCGAAGACCTGCAAAACGCCGTCGATCTCAAGGTCGGCCAGGCGATTGATCTATTCCGCATCAATCTCGCCCGGCAGGCCATCGACCGGCTCTATCGCGAACGTAATTTTCCGTATGCCCACGCCGAGGTCTCACAGGAAGATTTAACCCGCGCCGGCGAAGTCGTCTTCACCATCGTCGAAGGCCCCAAAGTCACCGTGCGCAAGGTGGGATTTGTCGGCAATCACTCTTTTACGGCCGACAAGCTCAAGGACCAGATCAAGACGCAGGCGTGGTTCTGGATTTTGCGTCCCGGCACGCTCGACCTCGAACAGGTGGAGGAGGACGTCGCCTCGTTGCGGCAGTTTTACCAGGGCAAGGGATTTTTTGACGTTCGCATCGGCCGAAAAATCATCGTTTCGCCCGATCAGTCCGAGGTCGAAGTCGATTACGTCATCGAGGAAGGACGGCGATACGTCGTTCAGCACGTCAGTTTCAAGGGCAACAAAACCCTGACCGACGCCGCCCTGGGCGGGGAACTGAAGCTCGTCGAAGGCCAGCCCTTTGACCAGGACCTGCTCCAGCGGGACATCCGCCAGATCGTCCGCGCCTACAGCCCCTTCGGTTTCATCTACCAGCCCCAATCCGACAACCCCGACTACCTCCGCATCGGCCGGCGCGAATATCCCTATGGCGCCAAGGTCGTCTTCCAGCAGGAGCCGGGCAAGGTCGAGCTGGTCTACGAAATTCACGAAGGCAAGCCTTTCCATCTGGGGCGAATCCTCGTCAAGGGAAATGCCAAGACCCAGGACAAGGTCGTTTTGCGAGAGATGCGCGTCGCTCCGGGCCAACTGTACAATTCCGGCGAAGTCCAGGATGCCACCGACCGGCTGCGCGCCACCCCTTATTTCACCGCCGTCACCATGACCCCCATCGGCGACGATGCCGAATCGCGCGATCTGCTGGTCGAAGTCACCGAGGCCCGCACCGCCTCCTTCACCGTCGGCGCGGGCGTCAATTCCAACGGCGGCGTCGGCGGCAATTTGACCTTCGATCAACGCAATTTCGACATCGCCAACTGGCCATCCTCCTGGAACGACATCTGGTCCGACCGCTCCTGGACCGGCGCCGGCCAGGAATTCCGCGCCTCGCTCGAACCCGGCACCGAGCAGACCAACGCCTCGATCCGATGGTCCGAGCCGTGGCTGTTCGACCAGCCCTACAGCTTTACCTCCGAAGGCTATCTCCGTCAGCGCGAACGCGAACACTGGGATGAAAACCGCATGGGCGGCCGGGTTTCCTTCGGCAAACGGTTCAATTACACCTACTCCGGCCTGATCACCCTGCGCGGCGAAGACGTCAAAATCAAAAGCATCGAGCAACCCCCCATTCGGGCGCGCGAGATCGTCGCCCTCGCCGGCCACAGCACCTTCACCTCCGCCGCGTTCCAACTCCGCCGCGACACCACCGTCGGTGGGATGCTACCTTATCGTGGATCAACCGCCGTCGTCGGCATCGAACAATACGGAGCCTTGGGCGGCGAATTCAGTTTCCCCAAGCTCAACGGCGGCATCGACTCATACTTTACGCTTTACGAAGACCTGCTGGACCGCAAAACCATCCTCGGCCTGCATCTGGACACCGGCTGGATACCGACCAACGACGCCCCCTTCTTTGAACGCTTTTACGGCGGCGGCATCGGCTCGGTGCGCGGCTTCCAATACCGCGGCATCTCCCCGCGCGGCGGGCGGGCCGACGATCCGGTCGGCGGCAATTTCATGGTCACCGGTTCGATTGAACTGTCCTTTCCCCTGGCCGGCGACATCCTTCGCGGCGTGGTCTTCACCGATGCCGGAACGGTGGAGCAGGACGTCCGCATCTCCACCATCCGCTCCAGCATCGGCGCGGGCATCCGGCTTGTCGTGCCCTTCCTGGGCAACGCACCGATCGCGCTGGATTTCGCCTATCCGATCACCAAGGACGATCAGGACGACGTGCAGTACATCAGCTTTTCATTTGGAGTCGTTCAATAACCGGCCGGAACCAGGTAGCTGTCCGCCTGCCACGATGGCCCGATCTGCGAACCCAGGAACCCCCGGCTGGTGGCCGGCGGCTTGGTCCCCCGCAAAGGGGTCTGTGTCAGGGCGGTGTAGATGTTGTCGTTGCCAAATCCGCAATAAGGCGTGCGCGTAAATGCCACGTGGCCATCCGCATACAACACGTTCTGCCCGGCACGGTCGTGATTGCGCGAATTGCCCCGCGCCTGTTCCAGCGGCGGATCGCCAAACCCCGCCGCCGTGACGTCCGGCAATCCGGGATTTTTGTCCGCCAGCACCGCGAATTCCGAAGGCTGCGTGTCGTTCAATCGATAATCCACCGCGCTGCTGAAGGGGGAGGCGTAGGAATAACTGAGGTTTTCCCCGCCTCGAAAATTGCCACGCTGGCCGACCGATACCGCCTGCCATGACCCATTCACCATCGGGTCGGCCGAATCATCGCTGCTGGGGCAGATGAATTCGTCGGGGCCTTTTAACAACCCCAGCCGCAAAAGCAGCCACAGGGAGGCCGTCACGTCATTGGGCTTGACGGCCGAATCGGCCGCGAACGGATTGCCCGAATCCGGCCCCGTGAACGCCACGTATCCATTGGGGCTGTTCTGCGCATCGTACCGCACGCGCGGAAAATTGTTCCCGTTGTCGGCCGCGTAGGCGGTCAATGCCACCTGGATCCGCCGAAGGTTCTCCTGGCACGCCAAACGGTGATTGCTTTCCCTCACGTTCCGCAGGTACGGCACGAAAATGCTCAGCAGAATCACCCCGATCCCCAAAACCACCAGCAGTTCCACCAGGCTGAACCCCGCCGGGCGCGTGCGGCACCTGAGACCGTCGCATGAACCGATCCCTCTTCGTCGATCATGGCTCATTTGAACCGCTCCTCCCCTGGCCTTCTTTTCTTCTCAACTGCCCGCAGGCCGCGTCGATGTCCCTCCCGCGGCTTTTTCGCACGTGCGCATTGACCTGGTTGTCCCGCAAGACCTCCTGAAACGCCACCACATCCGAAGATTTCGGTCGTTTGTATTCCAACCCCTCCACCTCGTTGTAACGGATCAAGTTCACGTTCGCCCGCATCGTTTTGCACAATTTCGCCAGTTGCCTCGCCTGTTCCACCTGGTCGTTCACCCCCGCCAGCAGGATGTATTCCAACGTCACCTCACGCCCGGTGCGTTCAAAATAATACCTCGCCGCCGACAAAATATCCGCCAGGCTGAAATGTTCCGCCCAAGGGATCAGTTGCTTGCGCAACGACTCGGTCGGCGCATGCAATGATATCGCCAGGTTCATCGGCAACTGCTCGTGCGCCAAATCCCTGATCCGCTGCGGAACCCCCACCGTCGAAATCGTGATCCGCCGGGCGCCGATGTTCAGCGCCCCCGGATCATGCAGGATTCGCACCGCCTCCATCACGGCGGCATAATTCGCCAGCGGCTCTCCCATGCCCATGAAAACGATGTTGGTGATCCGCTCGCCGGCCTCGCGCAATTGCAAATTCAACGCATACACCTGCTCGACGATCTGCGCGCAGGTCAGATTCCCCTTCACCCCACCGATCCCGCTGGCGCAGAACCGACACCCCACCGGACACCCCACCTGCGAGCTGACGCACGCCGTCCGTCTTGGCCCATCCGGGATCATCACCGTCTCGGCCTCGTGCCCATCCGGCCAGCGCAACAGCAGTTTGATCGTCCCATCATCGCTGATCTGCCGCCGCACCACCTCGGCCGACCCGAAATCCGCCCTCTCGGCCAACATTGCCCGATCCGCCCTGGACAGATTGCTCATTTGTTCGGGGTTCGTGACAAATTTCTCAAACACCCACTGGCGAATCTGCCGCGCGCGAAACGCCGGCCACCCCCACTCCCCCACCGCCCTGTCAAACGCATCGGGCAATTGGGCGAAGATGGAAATTTTTTCAGGACTCAACGGTTTTACCGGCATAGGATCAATGGTATGCGACCACGGGAGCGCCTGATCGTCAGGGTATTTCTCCCGTTGACGGCCGGAACGATAGCTGCTTTGCTGAAGGTGTGCAATGAGCATTCCCTCGACCAACAACCGCGAAGTACAGCGGCACATCGGCAACGACAAGGACCTCAACCCCGACCGCCTTGCCAAACCCCACATTGCGCCCGGCGCACGCGCCCAGGTCAAAGGCCAGACCCCCGTCGATCAACGTACCGACGAGCAGTTGCTTGCCGCCTATCGCCAGGGAGATCGTTCCAGTTTCACCAAACTGGTCGAACGCTATCAGCGCGAATTGTACCTTTTCCTGGTCCGCTTTCTGGGCAACCGCGCCGCCGCCGAGGACATCTTCCAGGAGGCCTTTCTCCAGGTCCATCAGTCGGCCGACAAATTCGACCTCGACCGTCGCTTTCGGCCGTGGCTTTTCACCATCGCCGCCAACAAGGCCCGCGACTTCATGCGAGCCCAATCCCGCCGCCCCGCCAATCCCCTTCAGGCCGCCATCAACCCCGGCGACGAGGAAAGCGGCCAGTTCATCGACCTGATGGAATCGGCGTCCAATCTTCCCGATGAACCGCTCGAACGCCGGGAATTGCAACAACTGGTCCAAAAAACCGTCATGGACATGCCCGATCATCTGCGGGAAATTATTCTTCTTTCATATTTCCATCAGTTTCCTTATAAACAGATCAGTGACATCCTGAGCATACCCCTTGGAACGGTCAAATCCCGCCTTCATTCGGCGGTGGCTCATTTTGCAAATCGATGGAAGGCGGCGAACCCGCCTCATTCATCGTCGTAGATGTATCAGTGGGGGCACGTGATTTTTGGCTCATGTCGGATGAAAGGACATTGGCCCGTCAAAGACCCGCTGGACCGGCACGCTATCACGCCGGCCCGATGAAGCATGGGGCGACGAAGCTGTCGCACCCGTTACAACGGCAAGGGATGGCTTTATGACAAAACGATTGAACCATCAGGATCGAGCCGCCGTGGACATGCTGCTGGATCAGCACGCTTCCAGTCACCATGAAGGACACCCCGCCGCCGCGATGGCAACCCTGTCTTCCCGCAAGCGACTTCATGCGGCCGAAAAACTCCTGAGCATTCTGGACATCTGGCAACCGGCCGTCCCTTCGGCCGACCTGACCGTGCGAACCCTCCGACGCATACAAGATGCCGATGAGGAACGGACCAATGCCGCCCATCCCCGTCAACCTGAAACACAACATCCGCGCCCTGTGGTGTAAATCACCTTACGACTTCGTTCACCTGCCGAACGAAATTCCGCACCTGTGTTTCGGTGTGTTCCGCACAGACCGTCATCCGCAGCCGGCTGGTTCCTCTCGGCACGGTTGGCGGCCGCACGGCACTGACAAAATACCCCTTGTCCCTCAACAATCCGGCCGCCTCCAACGCCTGCTGCTCATCATTCAGGATCAGCGGAACAATCGGACAATCTTCCAAACCCGGTATCTTCCATCGTCCGGACAATGCTTCCCGAAGTTGCCTGCCGCGCTGCCGAAGCCTGGCTTGCAGATCAGGTTGACGGCCGATGACTTCGATCCCCTTTTCCACCGCCGCCGCAATGGCCGGCGGAATGCTGGTCGAATAGATGTACGGCCGGCCCCAGTTGATCACCCCCTGACAAAACAACTCGCTCCCGCAGATCGCTCCGCCAACGCACCCCAGCGCCTTTGAAAACGTCACCACCGAAACATCCGCAATATCCTGCAATCCCAATTCCGCCGCGTAGCCGCTGCCGCCGGGACCGTACGCTCCGCTGCCATGGGCCTCATCCAGCAGCAACACAAAAGGATGGCGTTGTTTCAGATCGGCCAATCCCCGCAGGTCGGCCGCATCTCCATCCATGCTGAAGATCGATTCGGTCACCACAACCTGCATTTGCCCCGCGGGCGCCTCCGCAAGCAGCCGTTTGAGCTTGTCCAGATGATTGTGCGGAAAGATCCGCATCGCCATCCCCGTCCCCTTCGCGGCGTCGATCAGCGAGGCGTGAACGAGTTTATCCACCAGAAATCGGACGCCATTTTTGTTGGATAATTGTCCCAACGACGCCAACGTCTGCACCGCCGCCAGGTTGGCCTGGTATCCACTTGGAAATAAAACCGCGCTGCCGGTCCCTTTCCATCGTGCCAATGCCGCTTCCGCGCGAGCATGAGCTGGACCATAACCTCCCAAAAGGCCCGCCGCCCCGCTTCCAAGGCCGTGGGCCTGCATGGCTTCCTGCGCGGCCTGAATCACCTCCGGATGAAAACAAAGCCCCAGGTAGTCGTTGGAGGCGAATTGCACCAGACTGCGTCCACCCAACTCGATATGCGTGGAATCCATTCGGCGAACCATCGGCCGCTGCCGCAACTGATGATTTTGCCTTCGCTCAGAAAGCCGTGCCTCAATGAAACGGTCCAATTCCATGGCCAATCAACCAAAGGCAAAGACCGGGCGGATTGGGCCGCCCGGTCTTCAAAGTCATTGCTGCCAACGGGTTAAATCCCCTGGCACGGATTCTTATTCGTCGTTCTCTTCCATGTCGGACACATCGCCCGCATCATCGTCGATGGCAGCTCCGGTCATGGCGGCCAGGCGCTGTTTCATCAACCGCCCGATCTTAAACTTGACGGTCCGTTTTTCAGGAACCTGAACCGGAGCCAAAGTCTTGGGGTTCTGGGCTTTGCGCGCTTTTCGAACTTTGGTCTCGAAAACGCCGAAATCCCGAAATTCCAAGCGATTGCCACGGCCCAGCTCGCTGATGATTTCGTCCAAAAACTGCTGGACGACTTTTTTCACCTGAACTCGGCGGTGTTTTGTGCCTTCGGAGATACGGTCGATCAATTCTTTCTTCGTGATGGTTGCCATGCTTCCCTCAAAGGACCTTGTGTTAAAGTGAGACGGGCAACGGACTTAGTATGATCGGTTTGGAAAGAAAATGCAAGAAAGAAGTAACCAGACAATTTTTGTCAACGGTTCAGCTATCGGTAGGTTACGCCAAATTTCTCGGTAATCGCCCGCCGGGCGGGCCATCCATACCAATCGCCGGAGAGTCGATCATCCGTTCGGACGTAATAGTAACTGGTGTAAATCGAGTCATAACCCACGAATGCGGCAGGAGTTCTGTTCTCCCGCGACAAATCCAGTGCCGGCAGGTTCGCGGCAATGGGAGGATTAAAAACCAGCGCCGATGCCGTCGAGGACTCGTATCGAGACAAACTGTCGCGGTTGGCGGCCGATGGATGTTTCTTATTGGCGACACATCCGCCCGCAACCAGTAGCAACAAAATGACACCCATCGTTTTCATCTGCCGATATTAGACTCAAACCCGATGCCAAACGGTTCCAACGCCCTTTCTTCGCATGGTTTAAGACAAGCCATTATCGGAACATGCCGGATGTGGTGAAAAAGCAACGAATGATGTTGCATTTGCGCAACAGTTCAGATTTGAAAATCCCAATCCCACTCCATCCGCCTGGCCGATTTGGGACGGCGGTCACGGTATTTGAGCTTGGGAGGTTCGGCACTGACCTGATTTTGCGGCGGGACGCTTGAGGTGATAAACACGTTGCCGCCGATCACCGAACCTTTGCCGATGACGGTGTCGCCGCCCAGGATGGTGGCGCCGGCGTAAATGGTCACATCATCCTCGATGGTGGGATGGCGCTTTTGGCCGCGAAGCAACTGGCCAAACGCCGGCGCCAGCGCGCCAAGCGTCACGCCCTGGTAGAGCTTGACGTTGTTGCCGATTTCGGTGGTTTCTCCAATGACGATGCCGGTTCCGTGGTCGATGAAGAATCGACGGCCGAGTTTCGCGCCCGGATGAATGTCGATGCCGGTCAGGTTGTGGGCGTATTCGGTCATGATTCGCGGCAACAATGGCACTTCCAGAACAAAAAACTGGTGCGCCAGCCGCTGCACCATGATGGCGAACAGCCCCGGATAGCAGAAGATGGTCTCATCGGTGCTGCGGGCGGCCGGATCGCCGTCAAAGGCGGCCTGGACATCCGTCGCGAGGACCTCGCGCACCGAGGGTATTTTCGCGAAAAAATCCGCGACGATCTGGATGGCCTTGCGGTCGCAATCTTCGCAAGGATCGCCATTTTTGACCTGTTCGGCGTTGATCTCGTGATACCGCAGGCAGCAGCGCACCTGGTCAAAGAGCGCCGATGACAACTCATTGACCAACTCTCCGATTCGATAGGTGACATTCTGAGCGGTCAATCCTTGTTTGCCGAAATATCCGGGAAAGATCAACTGTCGAAGCAGGTCGATGGAATTGACGATGACATCGCGATTGGGCAGCGGCGCCAGATTCAGATGCTTCATCCCCTCCTGGGCCATGACGCTGTTCACCAGTGCATCGACGATGCCGGGTACGTGTTGGCTGAGCTGATTGCGATTCATGATGGTCTGTAGCTGAAGATTCGTAGCCGGGTTATTGAGGGATCGACGCGACAACGGCAAGCCCAAGTTGCATCAGGCGTGCCGGCCGGTACAGACGCACGTTGTTCGTCGTGAAAGGAGCGACATCGCAGGTGATTTTAGGGAGAAACTGGTGCAAAGGCAAACGATTCAGGCAAAACGAACCGTTTGAAATCCGTTGACGGACCCGCGGGTGGGCCTACAATTCGCCGCCATGATCGAATCTTACATCCAAAACCTGTTCGCCGAGCGCATTGGCGGAAAGCGCTATGGCAAAGGGACCGAAATCTACAAATTTGAAAAGATCAAACGCGCCAAGCGTGCGGCATTGGCCGCCCAGCCCGGGGTCGAATTGATCGATATGGGGGTGGGAGAGCCGGATGAAATGGCTTTTCCCCAATGCGTTGAGGCGTTGTGCCGGTCTGCGGCCGATCCGGGCAACCGGGGATACGCCGACAACGGCGGAATGGCCTATAAACAGGCCGCGGCACGGTGGATGGAGCAGGTCTGCGGCGTGGGCGGCATCAACCCGGAATCGCAGGTGGTCCATTCCATCGGCTCCAAGGCGGCGTTGTCGATCCTGCCGGCCTGTTTCATCAATCCGGGCGACGTGGCGCTGATGACCACACCGGGATATCCGGTCTTTGGAACCCATTCCAAATATCTTGGCGGCGAAGTCTTCAACCTTCCGCTGCTGGAGAAAAACCGATTCCTGCCTGATTTGTCGAGCATCCCGGCCGACAAATTGTCGCGGGCCAAGACACTGGTGCTGAATTATCCCAACAACCCCACCGGCGCTTCGGCGACATCCGAATTTTTCGCCCAAGTGGTGGATTTCGCCAGACAACACAACCTGATCGTGATCCACGATGCCGCCTACGCCGCACTGGTGTTCGAGGGCAAACCCCTGTCGTTCCTGTCGACGCCGGGTGCGATGGATGTGGGAATCGAATTGCACTCGATGTCCAAGGGGTTCAACATGACCGGCTGGCGGCTGGGGTTTGTCGCCGGCAACCCGCTGATCGTCAAAGCCTACGCGGACGTGAAGGACAACACCGATTCGGGCCAGTTTCTGGCCATCCAGCAGGCATGCGCCGAGGCGCTCGATCAACCTCAAATCACTCAGAAAATCGCCAACAAATACGGCCGGCGGATGGATGGGCTGGTAGCCGTTCTGAACAAACACGGATTTGGCGCAACCAAGCCCAAAGGTTCGTTTTTCCTATACGTCCGATCCCCCAAATCGGCGACAAAGGATGGCCAACGCACCGCCTTTGAAAACGCCGAATCGTTCAGCCAGTGGATGATCACGCAGAACCTGATCAGCACCGTTCCATGGGATGATGCCGGGGCGTACGTGCGGTTCAGCGTGACTTTCATCGCTGAAAATGAAGCCGATGAACGCCGGGTATTGGCTGAAATCGATCGTCGGCTGGGAACCTCCCGGTTTGAATTTTGAGGTTTATTCTCAGCCGGATTGACGTTCGGTTGAGCGAACCGCGGCAAAAAAGTCCCGCAGTTTTTGTTCGGATTTTTCACCGAATTTTTCTTCCACGCCACTGCTGACATCCACGGCATAGGGATGCAGTTGCTCGATCACGCCGGCGACGGAGTGCGGGGTTAAGCCGCCGGCCGCGATCAATGGGGGAAGGCCGTGCGCATGGCCGGACTGCTGGTGGGAGGCGATGGTTGTCCAGTCGTTGGGCTGGCCTGTGCCGCCGGGCAGGTCCGAGGGTGTTTCCAATACCAGCCCCCGAAGCCCGCTCAGTTTCAACGCGGCAATCGCCTTTCGCCAATGATCCAGGGTTTGTGCGAATTGTGCGGGATCAACGCGGATGGCCTTCAAAATGACCATCGGTTGACCGGATTGTTGCAAATCGGCAATGAATTCGGGGGATTCGTGGCCGTGCAGTTGGACGTGGTTGAGATTTACCGCCCGGACGGTCTCAAGGATGGATTGCACGGTGGCGTCCACAAACAGCCCCACCGGGGTGGTCATCGGTTCGATGGCCGCCAAAATCCTGCCGGCCCGTTCAAGCGAGACACATCGGCGCGAAGCGGGATGAAAAATCATGCCAATGGCATCCGCGCCCAATTGGCTGGCCAGCGCCGCATCCTGGGGTCTGGTAATACCGCAGATTTTGATTCGAGTACGCCGCATGGTCGAGACAAATGCTATGCGGACGGGCAATCATGGGCAAATCAGCGCATCGGTTGGTTAAGCCGCCGACATGACAGTCCGATACACAAGTTAGGGTGAGATTGATTTCAGTGATCCAAGGGAGATGAGGATGGATCTGACATATGATGAATTTGTGGGGATTTTGGCCTCATTTCGCACGCCCGACCGGTCCAAAGATGCCGGCGATCAACGCCGGGCAAGACGAATTGGTTATCGGGCGCAGCTCTATATAACCCTCTGTGACAACGATGCTTTTGATCGAACCAAACCGCGTATTCCGATTTTGATGAGGGATTTTTCATCCCGCGGCATCAGTTTTCTGTGCGACATGAGCCTCCAGCGAGGCCAATCCTTCGTGTTGCACCTGAATCGACCCAACGATGATGCGATTGAGATGCTCTGCTCGGCCGTCCATAGCAAGAGTTGCCGGCCGGGAAATACGGCGCCATTCCAGATCGGGGCGGAATTTGTTTGCCAGGTGCATCCTCAAGCATCCGACTCGGATGACGAACTGGATCGCATCAGACAGTCGGTTTTGGGTTAGCATCCGCCTGATGCAGGCCCAGCCTGACCTTTTTCTGTTCCCATTCGGCGGTTTCACGCTTGTTTTCGGTGGCCAGCGGCTTGCCCGTGCGCAATGATTCGATCTCCAGCCGGGTCAGGTGCATTGATTCAAGGTTGTAATCAACAAACGCCTCGGCCGCGATCGGCACGATCGGACGAACCAGCGCGAACATGGCGTTGGCATAATCGCGGATTTCCTGCTGCGCGTGCGGGTCCATGCGCAACGACAGGAAATGAAACAGGTTGTGCAAGTCGATCTTCCAATACCATTCGGTGTAGACGCTGGCGGGCAGGGCGATGCGGGCCAGCTCGCGTGCGACCCCTTTTTCGATGAAATACTCGTATTTTTCGTACTGTTTTTCGATCTGGTCCAGCCAGTCGCAAAATTCCTGGGCCGTCAGGGAATCCATCGGCTGGTCGCCCCCCTGCCGGTTGGCGGCGCTTTGCTGGCGGATGTTTTCGGCGCCGGGATGGTAAAAGCGATCCTGGACGACCGAATAGCGGGCGGAATATTCGTTGACGTTGGCGGTGCGATGACGAATCCACTGGCGCGCGACAAAAATCGGCATGATGTGGTGGAATTTGAACTCCACCATTTCAAAGGGGGTGGTGTGGCGGTGACGGGCGAGGTATCGCAACAGGCCGCGATCCTCGTTGACCTGCTTGGTCCCCTGTCCATACGAGACTCGGGCGGCCTGCACGATGGCGAAATCGGAGCCTTTGCCCTTGGGAACCAGCCGGGGCATGACGTCAACCAGCGCCACCATGCCATGGTCGTGTACCTTGATTTCCCATCGTGATGCGCCGTCCATGATGTCATGGACTTCGGCTTCGTGGGGTTTTCGGTCGATATTGAAGCGCTCGAACTGTGGGTCCATAGAATGCAGATCATACACGCGGGATGAAAAATTTCGACCCCGCCGATGATCCGGCTCACCATCGCCCGCCAAAGACGACCGTCATGAAAAGGTATGCGCCATACACCACGACCAGCCCCATCGATTCGAGCGTTCCCATGGTCCATCGTCCCAGGGCGACCGGCAGGAGAAACAACCCCAAAACCACCAGCAGGACGGTGTCGATCCGCCAGACGGCCAGAGGGAACGCCAGGCCGGGGTGGGGTGGCTGCGCAAGCTCCTGCGGCTGCGTGGCGGTGGGCTGAGTCGTCGGTACGGTGGATGGGGCCGACATCGAAGTCTGATGAAAAGCGGTAACCTCGGCACGGAAAAGCCAGTTGGCCGGGACATAAGTCAGGGCGATCAGCAATGGCAGCAATACGCACAGGTTCAACAAAACCACGCTGACCTGTGTGCTGATGGCGGCCCAGAGATGCCCCGCCTGCGACAGCGCCACGCCGCTGACCACCATCGCAAAACTGAGGCACATCCCCAATGTGACGGCGGAGATCACGCCGGGGCTGAACAATGAACTTTGCCGGCTGAGATCGAGGATCCCCCGGCAAACACCCCACCCGCCGACCACCGCCAGGGCGATGGCGATCAGCGCCTGCGCCCATCGCAGGGAAATGGAGGTCGAAGGGGGCGATGGCACGGCGGCGGCCGGTTGCGATTGAGATCGGTCCATCCAAAGCAGCAGAATGGCCAACCCTTGGGCGATGAACATGGCGGCATGCCAGATCGTCAATCGGGCATGAAAGCCGGCCAGCAACACCAGCAGCGCGGCCGGCAATACAAATGCCCAGGTGCGCCGGCCGGGATGCGGAGTCGCAATGGGTGGCCGCAGCAGCAGCGAGATGCCCAGCACCAGCGTCAGCGCCGCCACGCTGCTGGAAAAGACCGCCGCGATGGCCATCTCAAAATGGCCGAATTCCACGGCCGCCAGCGCCACCACGACAATCGGAATCCACAACGCCAGCGCCCGGCGTCCCGGCGATACCTGTCCCCGTCCCGCCAGCGCATCCACCAGCGCCCGCCCCGAAATATAGAGCATCAATGCGCACAGGACGACCAGGCTGGGACCGAGATTGCGCGGCAAGGAAAGGGCCGGATGGAGCATACGCGAGGATCCAATCAAAAATGTACGACCTCGGAATATCTCCGATCAGGCCGGCTTTTCCACCCGTGGAAACAGCGGCTGTCCTTCGCCGAACTGCCGGCCGTCCGACGGTGGCGTTGTGAGCAGTTGTTCCAGCGTTTTGCCATCAAGAACCACGCCCAGTTGCTGCAATCCCGCCGCCGCCTTTTCAGGCAAAATCGGCAGCAACATCAGCAGCGAACGATAAATCGCCTGAGCCGACAGGTTCAACACCGTCTCCAGCCGCGAGGCTTTGGCGGGATCCTTGGCCAGCTTGAACGGTTCGGTGGCGTCGATGTAACCATTGGTCGCCCGCGCCAGCTCGATGGGGAGCATCGCACACTGCTGCAATTCCACCCGCGCAAACGCATCGGCCATTTTTTGTGGAAGCGCCTGGGTCTGCGACATCAGATGATGGTCGATTTCCTCATAAGGTTCGTGCGCCGTCGGCAGCACGCCCCCGCGATACCGCCCCACCATTTTCACGATCCGGTTCAGACAATTGCCCAGCACGTCGGACAATTCCTTGAATGATTTGGCGAAGTCCGTCTCGGTCCAGTCCAGATCATTGCCAAACGGCGCGGCCCGCAACAGGTAATACCGTAACGCATCCAGCCCATAATCGCCGATGACGCCGCGCAGTTTTCCCAAATCGATGAAATTTCCCATCGACTTGCTCATCTTGCGCCCCTCGGCCGTCCACCAGCCATGCGCATACACCTGTCGCGGCAGCGGCTGCCCGACCGACATCAGCATCGCCGGCCAATAGACGGTATGAAACCAGAGAATCTCCTTGCCGATCAGATGCACGCCGGGCCAGTATCGTTGATACAACGCATCGTCGGCCTGACCATATCCCAGGGCCGTGATGTAATTGCTCAGTGCATCAATCCAGACGTAAATCACGTGCTGCGGATCGTTGGGCAGTGGAATGCCCCATTTCAATGACGAGCGACTGATCGACAAATCTTCAACCCCGGCCGACAGCTTGCTGATGACCTCGTTGCGCCGGGCTTCCGGTTGGATAAAATCCGCCTGCGACCGGATGTGCTCCAGCACCTTTGGGGCATATTTTCGCAACTTGAAGAAATAGCTTGGCTCCTTGTATCGCACCAGCGGACGGCCGGAAACCGAAGACTTGTACTCGTTGGTTTTGGCCTCGGTCTCGGTGACGAATTCTTCCTGACCTTCGTCGTACCACCCCTCATAACTGCCCAGATAAATGTCCCCGCTGTCGAGCATTTTGCGGACGATCGCCTCCACCCCCCGCTTGTGACGATCGCTGGTGGTGCGGATGAAATCATCGTTGGTGATGTTCAATTCCCGCCATAATGACTGGAAAATCGGCACGTTCTTTTCCACCAGTTCCGCCGGCGTGGTGTTCTGCGACTCGGCCGTCTTGACCATCTTGATGCCATGCTCATCGGTGCCGGTCAGAAAGTAGGTGTCATCGCCGATCAACCGATGGTATCGGGCCAAAACGTCGGCACAGATGGTGGTATAGACGTGCCCCAGATGCGGTTCGGCATTGGGGTAATAGATCGGTGTCGTGATGTAAAATCGGCCGCGGCTGCTCATTGGAGCCATTATCAAGCACGGATGAACATCTTCAAGTCTGGCCGGGAAGACGGGCCAGCTCGTCGCGGGCCAGCGCCGCCTCACGCTCGCCTCGTGATTTTTGCACCGCCAGATTCAGGTGCTCACGCGCCTTGTCATATTGCTGTAAGTACCGTGAATAAATCAGCCCAAGCATCAGTTGCACCTGATCGGACTGGTCATAGTTGGGATACTGCTGCAAAAATTGTTCGTACGCCGTCGCGGCCTGCGGATAAAGCTGATCGTGCGCAAGTTGATTGGCGACATCGAGTTGCGCCTGTCTGGGTAAAACCTGCCGCGGGTCCAGCGACAATAGATGAAGATACAGGTGTGCCGCCTGCCCAAGATCATGTCGTGAGATCGCGTCGCTGATCTGGCTGCGCAAGCCGTAGGTTTGCTGGGAGATGGCATCCATCTCCTGCTGTCGAGGCTCGCGGGAGACGGAGCTGTGGCCAAAGGGATCGTATCCCTGTCGAACCAGGCTTTGATATTGCCGGCGCTTGTTCCATCGTCCGAACAGCGACAGGATGTCAAACTGATCCCGCGGCAACAATCGGACGAACAACAGCGACAACCCCACCACGAATCCAAACAACGTTCCCCCCACGTGCGCCGTGTGCGCCACGCCGGTCGATTCGGTGAAGCTGAAAAACAGGTCTTTAAGAAAAAAGAAGGCGATGAAATAAATACTGGGAATTTCCAGTGTTCCGATCAGATAAAAAAAATAGAGGATCGTGATGCTGGAACGGGGGAACAGGACCAGATACGCCCCCGTCACGGCCGCCACCGCGCCGCTGGCGCCAAGGACGGGATTGGGCAGGCTCTGGGTGACGACATAACCAACCCCCGCGAAGACGCCACCCGCGAGATAAAACGCCAGGTATCCGAGGTTTCCGAGTTTGTCGTTGACGTTGTTCCCGAAAATGTACAGGAACAGCATGTTGCCGATGATGTGCGCCCATCCTTCGTGCAAAAAGGCGTAGGAGAAATAATTCAGCAGATGGGGATCGCGCGGCGACAGAACGTATTGCGTGCGGATCGAGGGGTAAAGCATTTCCAGCAGGAAGACCAGGCCGTTGGCGAGAATCAACAGCCAGTTCATCCAGGGGGTGCTGCGCAGCGGGCTGTCGGTGCGGATGGGAAGAATCATGGTTTCAGACAGGGGCTAGGACGACAGGTGCGGCGTTGCCTGTTCCTCGTTTTTTTTGATCATTTTGACGCGCCGGCCGTTGGCGCCATACTCGACGGAGGTCATGTAGGCTTCCATCAGCAAAATACCCCGCCCGCTGCATTTTTCGATGTTTTCATCGGCGGTGGGGTCGGGCACGCAATGGCGGTCAAATCCGCCCCCTTCATCTTCCACCGTGATTTCGGCCTGCTGGGGCGTCACGTGATAGGTGACGTGGACGCTTTTGGCGGGGTCCAGTTTGTTGCCATGTTTAATCGCGTTGATCATCGCCTCTTCAAGGGCCAGTTTAATGGCGAAGATGGCCTGGTTGCCAAATCCGCATCGGACCACCTTGTCGATGATCTGCTTTTGAACTTCCCGGCTGGCGCCAAAATCGGAGGGGATGGTTATTCGCACCGGCGAAGCATCGGCACGGGCCGCATCGGATGGCGGACGAGGCTCGCCCGCGGGGCGGTGTTTGCGGCGGTCGTCATTGTTCGCACCGGAGATGCTCATCACGTCCGATCCCGATGGAACAACCGTTACTGGGTAAAACTGGTCAGCGCTTCCTCCCGCGTGGGGAGGATGCGGAACAACTTGTTGAGCTTGGTGAGGAAAAAAACCTCCAGTATCTGTTGTTTGATGTTGGCCAGCCGGAGCTGCCCGTTTTTTGTTTTGACTCGATTGTTGATGTTGATCAACATCCCCAGGGCGGCGCTGGACAGGTGATCCACCGCTGAAAAATCCAGCAGCAGCTTGGGATAATCCCGTTCGTCCACCAGCGAAATCAACGTCTGTCCGATCTCGGCGATGTTGGCCTCGTCGAGAATTTTATTGTTGGTGAACTCGACGATGCGTATGTCTTTCTGCTGAACCACGGAGACGGGCGGTATGGATTCGGACATGGGCGGCTTTCCGAAAAAACGATGACTGCGTGAATGGCCCGACCAATGAAGGCCGCACCGACCCGCGCCCCGTCGTGAAGCGGCAATGCGGATCAATCAGACAGTACGCCCCCCCTAAAACCATGTCAAGCGACCGGCCGGCCAAACCAGCGCCGCGATCGCCAGCAGACCCAGGGCGGCCATCGTCATCGCACCGGCGATATCGCGCCACCCGGCCGTTTGCGAATGAAGACCACGGTCCAGCCTGGCCATCGAATCCATCTCCGGTGTGATCCGGGGCCAATCAAACAACTCGGCGTTCAAGGCGACCTGCCGATCCTCGATTTTCCAGAACCCCGGCCAAAGCCCCGCGATGCCACCGGTGTCCGCGGAGTCAATTCGCTTCCATCCCTTGCCCAACGGATGAACGGTCTGCGACTCGTAACGCGGCGTTCCATCGGCCAGATAATCCAACACATCGGTCCAGAACATCACAAACTGCGCGCTGCGGGAAAATTCGTCGCCGCCGACCCCCACCCACACCCGCCGAACGGGATGATCCGTGATGGCCAGCGCGGTCTTCTGTCCGATGGTCACCAACGGCGACCATCCGGCCGGCGGGGGTTGGTCGGTCAACCGCCAGTCCCAGCGGTCCCATTGCACCTGTGCCGTGATCGGGTGATTGATCACCTCGATCGCGCCGGTGGCGGGTTGTGATGATTGGGGCAACACCACCGCCGGCATCGCATCGGGCAAGGCCACCGCATCGGGCGCGATGAGGAGGGTTTGGTTGTGGCCGCCCGCCGGTTGCTGATGTTGATAAATCTCCATCATCCGCCCAAGCTCGGCCGGCAGTTGAAAAAGGGGGTTGATTCTCACGCTTGCCCCCCGCAACACCAGACAGGCCGAATCATCCAGCGGAATGGAGTCTGTCTCGCGCAACGTGGCTTGCACGGTCGGCCCCAATTTCGGCAGGTCGATAAACACGTTTCGCCGCCCGCCCGAAGGCGGCAGAGCCACCGGATGCACGGAAACCGTATCGGCGGTGTGGATTTCCACGTCGATGGATTGAAGGTCCGAATGATTCGACAATTCCAGCATCACCTGGCCGCCACCGGAATTGGGGATGGCCGCCGCGCCGATGTGCGTAATCGCCACATCCTTCAATGTCCCGGCCGGAACAAATCGCACCAGTCGCGGATTGTCGATGGAGATGTCCTGATTGCTGATCAGCAGCACAAGCTGATCTTCTCGCAACGCCCGATCGACGGCGTTTTGAACCATCGACCGTGTACTGATCCCAGTGGCGGGCCATTGTCGGGCGGCCGACCAGTCTCCCTCGGCATGGGTGGGGATGTTGATGCAACGGACACGCGATGGATCGACCCGCCCATCCAATGCTTTTTGCGCCTCATCCATCGCCTTGTCAAAAAGCGAGGGGTCGCTCATCGTAATCCCACGATCCACGATCACGACGATGCGCTGGTTGCTGATGGAAGCGGTTTTGATCCCAGGCCCCGCAGCCGCGAAAATTGCCGCCAGCGTCGCCAGGATCAGGAAAATCAACGCAACCGGAGGAATTTGCACTCGGCGGCGGTTTCGCGTGGCCGGCTCGGCGGTTTTCCACAAATCCAGAAACGGCACCCACACCCCCCGCCGCATCCCCAACAACAACCACAGCGTCAACCCCCCCCACGGCAGCAACCCCAGCAGCCAGATTGGCGTGGAGAAATCCAACATGACTGCTTCTTTATGCCTCTTCCGGCTGTTTTGCCGTCACCATCGGCTCAGCGGCCCGGTTTTCACGGCCGGAACCCCACTTCGACTTGATGATTTCAATGGCCACCGGCAATATCGAAATCAGGATGATCGCGACGATGACAACCTCAAAATGCTTTTTCACAAACGGGATGTTCGCCAGCCAATATCCCGCGAACAGGCAGATCAACACCCAGGCGACGCCCCCCACCAGGTTGAACAGAAAAAAGCGCGCGTAGTTCATCTTGCCGATCCCCGCGACAAATGGCGCAAACGTCCGCACCACCGGCACAAACCGGGCCAGGATGATCGTCTTACCGCCATATTTTTCGTAAAACTCCTGTGCCTTCAGCAGGTGTTTCTTGTTCAACAACCGCGAATTTTCCCGGCTGAAAACTTTTGGACCCAGGCGATAGCCGATCCAGTAATTGGCCGCATCCCCCAGCACCGCCGCCACGATCAGCACCACCGCCGCGGTCGTCAAACTCAAAGGCGACCCGGGATGCGCCACCACCGCCCCCACCGCGAAAATCAGCGAATCGCCCGGCAAAAACGGCGTCACCACCAGCCCTGTTTCCGCAAAAACAATCAAAAACAGGACCACGTATAAATTGAGCGGCCCAACGTACACCAGAAACGAATTGAGATTCTCCGGCGACAGGTGAAAAATCGTCCAGACCAGTTTGCGGAAAAACTCCATTCAACTCTCCATCATCAACGTTAATACAATCCCCACTCAGTCTATAACAGACCCGCCCGCCCATCCAATATCGCCTTTTGAGCCTTCGCGGGTGGCTCTAAAAATCCTTGTAAATTATTGCCGAAATTTCCTTTACATAATCATAGGCCTCCTGTATGGTCCGATAATCACGTCGGAGCGTGATGTGGGTTTTGATTCGGAGCGGAGTTGCAAACTCAATTTATAAAAAGATTTGCGCTGATTTTGTGCGCCGTGTGCGCCAGTTCCACGCAAGGTGCGCTGGTCTTTAATTTTACGCCGGCCATCGGCGCCTCCCAATCCAGTTACAATCAGATTCTGCCCGCATTTCAGACCGCCGCCGGCCTTTGGTCGGGGGTGCTGACCGATGACATTCAGGTCAATCTGGCGCTGAATTTCACCACCCTTTCCCCTTCCCTGCTGACATCAACCCAAATCAACACCGCTCCGTTTACGTACGCCGATTTCAGGCCCGCCCTGTTTGATGACATCCAATCGAACGACGATGCCTCGGTCTATCAACACCTTCAAAAAGACGTATCCGACGGCCAGGCGTTTAATCTGCTGCTCAATCGCGCCTTGCTCAATCCAGGCGACTCCAGCAGCGCCACGCCCTATCTGGACAATGATGGGGATGACAACAATCAAACCATTCAGATGTCACTGGCCAACGCCAAGGCGATTGGTTTTGAGGTCGATGCCGAAGTTTTCCCCACCGATGCCACCATCACCCTGAACGACGCCGTTTCATGGGATGCCAACCCGCAGGATGGGATCGACAACGACAAATACGACCAGGTTGGTATCGCCCTTCGTGAAATCGGCCGGGCATTGGGGTTTGTCAGCGGTGTTGATGTTCTGGACAGCAACAGCCCTCCACATGCCGGGCCATTCGGTGATTATCAGTTCGCCAACGTCACCCCGCTGGATCTGTTGCGTTATTCTTCCGACAGTGTTGCCCAGGGCGATGGCGTCTTTGATTGGACGGCGGACAATCGCACCAAATATCTCTCGCTGGATGGCGGCGTCACCTCACTGGCCGAACTGTCCACGGGCGTCAATTTCGGAGATGGCAACCCCGCCGGCAACTGGAAAGCCGGCCAGAACACCGGCATCATGAACCCCTCCCCCGCGCAAGGTCAGAATCTCGACCTTTCCATCGCCGATCTGCGGGCGATGGATGCAATCGGCTACAACGTCGTCCCCGAACCCTCGGCAATGGTCCTGATTCTGGCGGCCGGCCTGTTTGGGTCGGCCAGACGACCTACACGCCGCACAACTTGACCCGCCTTATGGCGCTCGTATGATCGCCACCCCATGGTGATGTCCGCCGGCACAACTCCTCGTCAATCCATCGCCGATGCTTTCGCCCAATTAAAGCAGCGGGGCCGCATCGGGCTGATGCCATTCATCCCGGCCGGCTTTCCCGATCTGCAAACCACACAGGCGCTTCTCCCCGCTTTGCAACGCGGCGGCGCATCGGCCATCGAAATCGGCATTCCATTTTCAGACCCCGTCGCCGATGGACCGGTCATCCAGGAAGCCTTTAACGTCGCGCTATCACATAAGCTCAAGCTGGATCAGATCTTCCAGACCATCGCGACGACACGGCCGGCCGTCTCCATCCCGCTGATTGCGATGGTCAGTTACAGCATCGTTTATCGATATGGGGTGGACCGCTTCGTCAAAACCGCTCATCAAGCCGGATTTGACGGCCTGATCGTGCCCGACCTGCCCCCACCCGAAGCACAAAAAGTCTGCGATCAGATTCGCTCGGCCGGACTGGACACCATCCTGTTGGTCGCTCCCACCACCCCACCCCAACGCCGGCGTGAAATCGCATCGCTCTGCTCGGGGTTTGTCTATTACTTGTCCGTGACCGGCATAACCGGCGAACGCACCACCCTGCCGGCCGACCTGGCTCAAAATCTGGATCAACTTCGCACCCTGACCGACCGTCCCATCGCGGTGGGGTTTGGCATCTCCCAACCCCAGCACATTGCTCAGCTCGCCGGTCACGCCGACGCCGCCATCGTTGGCAGCGGGATCGTCCGTCAAATCAGCCATCTGACCGACCCAAACCCCACGACGATCGCGGCAGCCATTGAACAATATTGCAAATTCTTGCTGTCTTAGCCGACAGAGACAACCCTCTGATGTTTTCTCTTGTGCCTTGTGGGGACTGGATTTACGCTATTTCTGAAATCGTGCGCGATACCTAACCATGACCCGATTTTTGTGTCTGTACTATGGAACCCAAGGCGGCGGATAGCACCGATGTCAACCCTCAGCCGCCGTCGGATGGGCGGTTGGTTGCGCTGGTGCTGGCCGGGCAACGCCGATCGTTTGATGAATTGATCGGCCGATATCAGCGACAAGCGGTCGCGGTGTCGTATCGGCTGCTGGGCAACAGCCACGACGCCCTTGAGGTGACACAGGATGCGTTTTTGAAGGCGTATTCGAGCCTGCACACGCTTCAGAAGCCCGAAGCGTTTGGCGGGTGGCTGATGCGGATCGTGTCGAATTTGTCGTTGAACTTTCGACGCGGCCGCAAAAATCGACAGCAACTGCCGTTGGACGATTGTCTTGGCACGGGCCAGGGGCACGAAAACGGAGCCGGCGGCAGCGAATGGATGGCCCGGTCGGGCGATCCGGTTCACCGGCTTGAAAGCGAGGAGATGGGCCGGCGATTGCAAAAAGCATTGACGGAGCTGCCGGAAAAGCAGCGATTGGCGATCGTGATGTTCACGATGGAACAGATGTCGCAGAAACAGGTGGCCGAGGCGCTGCAATGCAGCGTCGAAGCGGTGAAATGGCACGTGTTTCAGGGACGAAAGAAATTGAAGGAATTGATGAAGGAATACTTTTGATCGTTGATTGTTTATGAACCTGGAAGAACTGGAATTTTCGATTTCGCAATACCTCGACGGCACGTTGCCGCCGCTGGAGCGGGCCGCGCTGGAAGGCCGGCTGGCGAATGATTCCCAGGCTCAACGGATTCTGGCCGAGCAACGAAAATTAAATGAGTTGCTGGCATCCGCCGATCCATTGCCTTCGATCAACTGGGAGAATTTGAGCCGGCACATCAGCCGGTCGGTCGATCTGGCCGAGGCTCCGGCCATCACACGACACCGCATCGGCGGCGGGCGGATTGTCATGGGCATCGCTGCGGCGGCGTGCGTGTTGATCGTCGCCACCGTGACGACGGTGCTGCTGAAGCCAGCTCCTTCCATCAATACAAGCAACTCCGACACGACCGCCGCCCACGTTCAAGGCATCGCCAGCGTTGCGGTTTTGACCGGAGAGCAGCCGCGGGGAACGCCCATCACTCACATCCGTGTGGGTCCGGCCCCACGGATCGCCTCCGGCACGGTCTGGCATCATTCGGACGTGGTGGTTTCCCGGCCGGCACAGGTTTTCATCGCCAAGGGGCAGATCATTTCACAGGATACGCCTTCTTTTCCGTTTTGAACCGCCCGCTTCTTTTCAAGTTGAACCGGAAAACTACAATCACACCGGCAAGGAGTTTGCAATGGTGAAAATCGCCTCATGGACGTGGATCGGATTGCTGTTTTGCTCCCTGGCAATTGCGCAGGACACCACCTCGGCGCTAATGAACGAAGCGCTGGACAAACCGGTGAAGCTGGAACTTAACGGCACGCTGCCCCAGGTGATGCAAACCATCGCCGAACAGACCGGCGTGCGGTTGCAGGCGACGCAGGCGGTTTGGGATTTGCTGCCGTGGGGTCAGCAGACGAACATCAACGCCAAGATCGAAAACCAGACCCTTCGCCAGGCGCTCGAAGCGATCACCCGCAAGCTGGGGTTGACGTTCGCACTCAAGGATGAGGCCGTGGAACTGGAGCCGATGCCGGCGTTGCGCCGATTGGGCCGCCGTGCCACGCCACAAGAACTGGCGGTGCTGGACCTTCTGGCCTCCACGCCACTGAATTTGAACAACGAACACCCGACCATCCGCCAGCTTTTGACGGCCGTTGACCAGAAGCTGGAAGGCGCAAAATCTCCCTTCGCCATCGAAGACCGGGTGTTCGAGGGTCAAAGCCGGGAAACCACCGTTTTTGTTTCGCGCAACGCCACGATGATGGACGCCCTTGAAGCCCTTGACCATTCCACCGCCGCGACGTGGTATCCGTGGGGCAGGAGCATCGTCATCGTCACCAAACAGGACCAGGTGCGCAACCAACTGGCCAAGACCGTTTCGGTGCGCTATACCGGTGTGGACATCTCGCAGGTGTTGCTGGAGTTGTCACAACGGGCGGGCGTGCCGTTTGACATCGAGCCGGGCGCGATCCAGCGGATTCCACCCGAATTTCGCAACATCCGGTTGCTGTTGGACAACGCCAGCATCAAGCAGGCGCTGGATTCCATCTCGGGTTTCACCGGGTTGATGTACGTCGCCACCGACAAGGGTTTGTATTTTTCCACCCCCGCCGGCGCCACGACCCAGCCGGCCCGCGACCCCATCGTGGGGTTGATCCTCGTGCCGGATTTGAATCTCCAGGTCACGCTGCCGCAGTCCCAGGTTCCGCCCGATGTGCGGGAATACCTTCAATTCAAGAAACAGAAAGAAATCGAAAAACTGCGGCAGATGATGAAAGACGAGAATTTCCAGCCGACCACCCGCCCGACCACGGAGCAAAACGAAGACCTCTAACGAAGACCTTTGAGGATCGATCACCCCGGTCGCCGGCCGCGCAACGGCCCCTTGGACCGGGTGGACTTGGGCCGTGGCTTGGTTTCCGAACGTCGGGGTTTGGCGGCGACGGGTTTTCTGGATTTGGGCTTGGGCTTGGGCTTGAATTGAACCGGCTTGTCGGGCTGGTCGATGTCCTCATCCGGCAATTCATCCAATGACGGCGCTTTGCCCCCCTGCTGTCGCGGGCGGATGACCAGTTTGATCGGCACTTCCGGATAAGGCAGCAGTTCGCGGAACCGATTGATCATGAACCGCTGGTAACTGTCATCAAAAAACGCCGGATTGTTGACAAACAGCACGACCGTCGGCGGGGCGACATCGGTTTGCGTCGCATAATAAATCCTCGCCCGCCGGCCGCTGGTGGTGGATGGAAACCGCTCCTCAAGAATCTGCCGAACCGCCAGATTCAATCGTCCTGTGGTCAGGCGCTGGTTGGTCTGATGATACAGATGCTGCGACAGGTCGATCACCGACTGGATGTTCCGGCTTTCGCGGGCCGTGATGAACGCGATGGGGGCGAAATTCAGATGCCGAATCTCCGCATCCAGATATTGGCGATATTCCTCCATCAACTCGCGATCCTCCAGCGCCTCGTGCGGCTGCAACTTTCGCAATTCGCGGATTTTTTCGCGGGTCAAATCCCACTTGTTGACCACCAACAACACCGGCTTGTACTGCTCGGCGATGTACTGGGCGAGTTTTTTGTCCGGCTCCGAAATCGGCTCGGTCCCGTCGATCAGCATCAACACCACGTCCGACCGGCGGATCGATCGCTGGGCGCGGTGAAACGAGTAAAACTCGATGTCGTTGGTGACCATCCGGCGTTTTTTGCGAACGCCGGCGGTGTCGATGACGACCAGGCTTTTCCCCTCCTTGTCAAACCGCACGTCCACCGAATCGCGCGTGGTCCCCGGCACTTCGCTGACGATCACGCGGTCGGCATCCCCTTCGTACAGCCGGG
Source organism: Phycisphaerales bacterium (assembly GCA_020853095.1). Classification (GTDB taxonomy): domain Bacteria; phylum Planctomycetota; class Phycisphaerae; order Tepidisphaerales; family Tepidisphaeraceae; genus JADYZN01. Next base: position 33,991 of record JADYZN010000040.1, read on the forward strand.
CGATGGCGTTGACGAGGGTCGATTTGCCGGCGTTTCGCTTGCCGACGATCGCCAGCAGCATTTGCGGCGGCGGAATCTCGGTCGGCGCTTCCGACAAATCCACGTTGCGCTCAATGGCCTCCAGCACCTGCTCAACGTTTCGTCCGTTCATCGCGGACACGCCGACGGGCGTCCCCAGCCCCAGCCGCGCAAAATCGCCTAACGCCACGTCCGCCTTGGGGTTGTCGGCCTTGTTGGCCACCAGGATCGTTTTGACGTTGCGCCGGCGCAACAACGCCGCGATCTGCTCGTCGGCGCTGGTCAATCCATCCGCGCAATCCACGATGAACAGGACCATGTTCGCGCGGGCCATCGCCAGTTCGATCTGATGGTGGATGTGGTCGGTCAACTGGTCGGCATCGACAAACCCATATCCGCCGGTATCGACCAGCTCGACAAATCGATCCGCCACCTTCAACGGCGCGGCGATGCGGTCGCGCGTGACGCCGGGCATGTCCTGAACGATCGCGATGCGCTTCTGCGTCAGCGCATTCAGCAACGAAGACTTGCCCACGTTGGGCCGACCCACGATCGCAACCACCGGCATCGGCCGCATACCACCCATCCTTGCACGGAAAAACGCGCCCCCGTTCACGGCAGGGAAGGATACGCTCCGCCGATCCAATAGCAATCTCCCGTATATCCTTTGTGAACCTGTCATCGTATAATTCGGGGATGAGATTGCCGGTCGTGGACAATCTGTACCGGCCCATGGGTAATTTCGAGAATGGGCCAAAATCCATCGCAGCCGTCCGGGTGTTGCGCATCAGCGTCACCGACCGCTGCAATCTCCGTTGCGTGTATTGCATGCCCGAAGAAGGGGTGCGGTGGCTTCCCAAGGACAATCTGCTCACTTTTGAAGAAATTTGCGACGTGGTCAACGCGGCCGTGTCGATTCACGGCATCCGCCGCTTCAAATTGACCGGCGGCGAACCCACCGTGCGGTCCGGCCTGGTCGATCTGGTCCGGATGATCCGCCAAAACCCACAGGTCGAGGATTTATCGCTCACCACCAACGGCATGTTGCTGGAGGAACTGGCCAAGCCCCTGCATCACGCCGGCCTGGACCGTTTGACCATCAGCATCGACAGCCTCCGCCCCGACCGGTTCATCCGCATCACCCGTACCGGCGAGCTGTCCAAGGTCTGGCGTGGACTGGATCAGGCCGAATCGGTCGGCTTCAAGTCCATGAAAATCAACTGCGTCACCATGCGCGGCACCAACGACGACGAGCTGGTCGATTTCGCCCGCCTGTCGCTGGATCGTGCGGTAACGGTTCGATTTATCGAATACATGCCCCTGGGCGATGCGGCCATCATGCACCAGAGCACAGACCTTCGGGTCTCCGATGATGAAATCGGGCCGGCCGGCGGGTGCGGCGCACAGGACCGGGGGGCCGATTCGTTCATCGCCGAATCGGAAGTTCGCCAACGCATCGAAGACCACTTTGGCCCATTGATTCCCGTGGACCGCAACCTTGAGGCCGGCGTCGGGCCGGCCATCCCCTACCGCATCGACAACCCCCGCGCCAAAGGCCGAATCGCCTTCATCAGCGCCATGTCCGCCCCTTTCTGTTCCACCTGCAACCGGTTGCGTCTGACGGCCGACGGGGTGCTGCGATCCTGCCTTTTTGAAGGGGGTGAAGTGGCGGTCAGGCGCATTTTACGCTCTGAATCCAACCCCGACCGGCGTCGCAAAACCCTCGCCCAGGCCATGGTGGACTGCGTCGCCCTCAAGCCGGATGTCCATTCCAACCACGGCAATGAGCAAATGAGCCGATTGGGCGGATAACCCCATCTTCCGCCGCCAGTGCCGATAATAACTCACCTTTTGCGGGCCGGATTGCCGAAAATATAGACAAGGCATTGTGTGCCCATGCCGCCCGATGGATTCGGGTGCGCGGAAAGTGTTGCCCATGGATCTGGCCACCATCATCGGTTTCGTGCTCGCCTGGGGCGCGGTGATTTATTCAATGTTCCACGCGGCCGAAGGCCACATCGGCGCGTACATCAAGCCGCCGGAAATGCTCCTGGTGTTCGGCGGATCGCTGGGCGCAGCGCTGCTTTCCATGCCGATGCACACGATCACCGGCATCGTCTCTTACATGAAAAAATGGCTGTTCAACAAGGACATCCACGTTGAACACCTGATCAAGGAAATGGTGCAATACGCCGAAACCGCCCGCCGGGATGGGGTCCTGGCGCTGGAATCGGTCGCCCGCGAAGCGCCCGATGCGTTTTTGCGTCGAGGATTGCAATTGACCATCGACGGCACCGATCCGGAGATCATCGAACGCATCATGCGCATCGAAATCGAGGCGATGACCGAACGACACAAACACGGCAAGCACCTGTTTCACACCCTGGCAAAATTCGGCCCTGGATTCGGTCTGATGGCGACGCTGATCGCGCAGGTGGCCATGTTCCGCAACCTCGGCGGCGACGCTTCGGCCATCGGATCGGCACTGGCCATCGCGCTGACCGGAACCCTGTATGGCTGCATGCTGCAAAACCTGATGGCCGGGCCGGTGGCCGAAAAACTCGCCTTGCGATCGGCCGAGGAAATTTTCGCCAAGGAGATCATTCTCCAGGGCGTATTGTCGATCCAGGCCGGCAACAATCCTCGCGTGGTGGAGATGCAGTTGATGTCATTCCTGTCGACCCGCCAGCAGGAATCCATCCCCAAGGCCGCGTGACCCTGAACGTTCATTGACGTCTCATTGACCGATCGGACTTAAACCATGGCCAAAAGCTCCTGTCGATGCAAAAAAGCCGGCGAATGCGAAGAATGCCCGGAGTGGATCTTCACCTTCGCCGACCTGGTCATGCTGATGATGGGGTTTTTCGTGATCCTGTGGGTGCTTAAACCCAACCCCGACCCCAAGGGCGCGGACGATTCGGCCGCCGTCGTCGCGGCCAACGAGGAATGGCTGGAGACCGTCGCCAGCATTCGTGGCGGCTTTGGCTGGGTTCCAGACCCCTCCAGCAGCGATCCGGTCGATCAGGCCGCCATCCGCCGCAAACAGCGGCTCAACGGCCCCGGCGAAGGGGGTAAAACCAACCGCCGTGCCGAAGGAGCCCCCGGCACCGATTACGAAGTGACCGGCATCCGCCCCGGCAAGGATGTCATGGTCGGCGGCCGGCTGCTGTTTAATCCCGGCGAGGCCCGACTGACCTCCGACACCGTCCATGCCCTGGATTCGATCGTGTCGTTGATTCGCGGCCATCGCAACATCTTCCTGATCAAAGGCCACACCTCTCTGGATGATCTGCCAGACAACGCCACCGCCCAGCAGAAGATGGACCTCTCGCTCCAACGCGCCCAGGCGGTCGCAGACTACCTGATCTCCAAAGGCGTGGAACCGGAAATTCTTCGCGTGCAGGGATGCTCCACCTTTGAACCGGTCGCCCGGCGGGCCTATACGGATGATGTGAGAATCCTCAATCGCCGCGTTGAAATCACCGCCACGGCCACGCTGGTTGAAGACCTTCAGGATCGTCCCACCACCCAGCCCACCACCGCCGATTCCGCACGGCCGGCCGAAACCAAATCCCATTAACGACGATTTCGGCCCTCCCCCGTCACCACGTTCATGGGTTATCCTGCGGCCGATCCCTTGTTCCACCCGGAGCAATCCATGCCGCTGGAAACCTATCGCGACAAACGACGATTCAACAAAACTCCCGAACCTCCCCCGTTGTTCAACAAGAGCGACCATCCGCCGATTTTCGTCATCCAGGAACACCACGCCTCGCGTCTGCATTATGATTTTCGACTCGAAGCGGATGGAGTACTCAAAAGCTGGGCGGTCCCAAAAGGCCCTTCGATGAACCCTTCGGACAAACGCTTGGCCGTTGAAGTCGAAGACCATCCTTTGGAATACGCCAATTTTTCCGGCGACATTCCTGAAGGTGAATATGGCGCCGGCCACGTCGATATCTGGGATCGTGGAACCTACGACAATCTCATGGCCGCCAAGCCCGAACCCCTGAGCCTTACTCAATCCATCGACGCCGGGCATGTCGAAGTCGAGTTGCACGGCCAAAAATTAAAGGGTGGTTTTGTTCTGATACGCACCCGTGGCTTTGGTGGAAATAAAAAAAACTGGCTGCTGATCAAGATGAAAGACCGTCATGCGGATCATGATCCCAAACCCGCCACGCCCATCGCCAACCCGCCGCCGCAAAGGGTCCGGTTCACCAACGCGGATAAGATCCTGTTTCCGGAGTCACGGATCTCCAAAGGCGACCTGATCAAATATTACATGGATATCTCCGGCCGAATGTTGCCGTATCTGAAAGATCGCCCCATTACGCTGGAACGTTTTCCCGATGGCATCGCGGATGACTCGCCTCGTTTCTGGCAGAAAAATACGCCGAGCCATTACCCCAAATGGATCCCCCGCGCACGAATCCCCACCACGGATGGCAAACCCGTGGATTATGCGATTGTCAACAACGTTGAAACCCTCGCGTACCTGGTCAATCAGGGGACCATCACCTTTCACATCTATTTTTCCCGCATCCAAACCCTCGATCGACCCGACTTTGTCCTGTTTGATCTGGACCCCGGCGATGCACCCCTCACGAATGCCATCCGCATCGCCCGCCAGATTCACGCGTTCTTGAATCCGCTGAACATCCCCGCCTTCGTCAATACCACCGGCAAGCGCGGTCTGCACATCCTGGCCCCCTGGCATCAGCCCGGCGGATACGACCAGGCCCGCGCGTGGGCATTGCGAATCGCCGAACAGGTCGTGCAAGCCATGCCCAAAATCGCGACCCTCGAACGCCGGCTCGCCGCCCGCGCCGGCCGGGTCTACGTCGATGTCATGCAAAATGCCCTCGGCCACCATTTCGCTTCCCCTTATTCCATCCGCCCCACACCCCAGGCCACCCTTTCGGCCCCGCTGCAATGGCGTGAGCTGACCACCCGGCTGGATCCCGCCCGATTCAACATCAGAACCATCCAAAACCGCGTTTTGCGCATGAAATCCGATCCCATGGCCCCCCTGCTGAAATAATTTCGCCCAAGCCGGCCCATCCATTTGCGTCCGCCCTTCCCGTCCCTACAATCACCGTGCATTCTTAATCCGGAGCCTTCGCCGAATGTTCAATCTGCTTCCCAAGGACACGGTCTTCTTCGATCTGTTCGAGAACCTATCGCGGCACATTGTCACCGCCGCCGAGGAACTTCACGCCCTTTCCCGTAATTTTCCCAACATCGAGGACAACGTCCGGCGCATCCGCGAAATCGAGCATGGCGCCGACGATTTGTCCCATGCCGCCCTCGACCGCCTCGACCGCACCTTCATCACTCCGTTTGACCGCGAAGACATCCACACCCTCGTCGGCCAGATGGACGACATCGTGGACAACATCGACGCCTTGTCCAAACGTTTCAAGCTGTATCACATTCAGCACATGGAAGCTGACTTCACCAAGCAGACCGAAGTCCTCGTGCTGGCCGCCAAGGCGGTTTCGGAAGCGGTTCACCGGCTTCGTAAAAACCGCAAACTATCGGATTTATCCACGCTTTTGATCGAAATTCATCGCCTCGAAAGCGTCGGCGACGACAACAATCACGCCGCCGTCTCGCGGTTGTACAGCGGCGCCACCCAGCCGCTGGATGTCATGAAATGGAAGGAGCTGTACGACTTTATCGAAGATGCCATCGACGGCTGCGAAGATGTCGGCAATATCCTGGAACGCATCGTGCTGAAAAACGGCTGATTGAGTTGCATTCCTCACTCTCGGATTTCTATAACTTATGCTTGCATCCCTACTTGCACAGGCCTCGACAGGTGGCGGCGCCGCCGCCGGCGGCATGTTGGCGCTGGTCGTATTCATCATCGGCATCGCCTTGGTGTTCGACTTCCTCAATGGATTCCACGATGCCGCCAACTCGATCGCCACAGTGGTCTCCACGCGCGTGCTCACCCCGTTTCAGGCCGTTGCATGGGCGGCGTTTTTTAACTTCATCGCGGCATTCCTCTTTGGCACCAAAGTCGCCGGAACCATCGGCAAGGATCTCATAAACCCAAGTTTCGTCGATGTTTACGTCGTCTTCGGCGGATTGCTGGGGGCGATCATCTGGAACATCATCACCTGGCTGCTGGCGCTGCCGACCAGCTCATCACACGCCCTGGTCAGCGGCATCGCCGGCGCGGCCATCGCCAAGGGAGGGATTGGCGTCATTCTCTGGCCGGGCTGGATTCCACTGTTGCTGTTCATCATCCTGTCGCCCGCCATCGGATTTATCCTTGGCTCGATCAACATGGTGGTGGTCTCCTGGCTGTTTCGCCGGGCAACGCCTCATCGGGTGGATCGACTGTTTCGACGGCTTCAATTGGTCTCGGCGGCCATCTATAGCCTGGGGCATGGTGGCAACGACGCCCAGAAAACCATGGGCATCATCCTGTTGTTATTGACCGCCGCCGGCCATTCCAACTGGGCCTTGTCCGATCATCGGATTCTCTGGCACAGTCACAACGTCGCCTTGTGGGTCATTTTGTCGTGCCACGCGGCCATCGCGCTGGGAACCATGTTTGGCGGTTGGCGAATTGTCAAAACCATGGGATCGGGCATCACCCGGCTTGCGCCGGTCGGCGGGTTCTGCGCTGAAACCGCCGCCGCCAGCACCATCATCCTGGCGACCCGATGGGGCATTCCGATCTCCACCACCCATGCGATTACCGGCTCCATCCTGGGCGTGGGAACCACCAAGGGCGTGCGCAGCGTACGATGGATCTGGGGCGAACGGATCGTGATGGCGTGGATATTGACCCTCCCCTGCTCGGCCTTCATGGCCGCCCTCGCCTACCTGCTGATTCACATGATCATTCAACCGCTGATGGGCGGTTAAGCTTCGTTTCGGCGACGGCATCCCATCAGCACAAACCCACCCGCCAGGATCATCGCGGCCGAGGTGGGTTCGGGGACCGGTGGCGGGGTTTCGGTTCTTGGCTGTTCAATAAAGGTAAAGCTCTGCTTGGGGCCGGTGGGATTGGGGGAGGCCATGATCACCAAAGACCCCTTGGGAATGCCCGGCCACCAGATGTTCCCATCCGCCAGGATGCCATTGCCCAGTTCGATCCCGCGCACCACGCCCGATTCAGAAGTGGTGCCGGTCAATTCAAAGGGTTCGACGTTGAAAGGTGCGGGACTGTAGAACGATTCATTCATGTCAAAGTGAGGCAGTCCCGCCGACCCCGCGATGCCGCCCGAAATCGAAAAATTAAACCCGGTCCAAAAAGTTCCCGTGGCGTTGGTGATGTTTTCCTGGGCAATGACGATCTTGGAGACGGCATTGGAACTGATCTGGGTGAAGTGGATGTCGATGGATTCGATGCCATTTTCACCGGACGCATCCGCAAAAACAGCAACTTTTTGCAACGCGATCCACTGGCCCTCACGAAATCCTAAAACGGTTAAAGAAACATGCGTTCCATTGGAGTTGTTCAGGGAATCAGACCATTCGGCTTCCCAGCCGCCAAACGTAATCACCGCCGCCGGCGCGCTTTGTACCGCCAGCGCACCGGCAGCACACAACCCCACCGACATCGACAGCCACCATTTTCTCCCAATCACAGCAACTCCTGCCTGAAGAATGTTCCATCTTCAATTTGCTCCAGCCCTGTTCATTATACAACCTGTCCAGTTCGCTAATTTCAAATTCCGAACCGATAGCCGGCCGCCTTGAAACGGCTGATCCAATAAGTGGGATTGGGTGAAATTGGAAGTGTCAAACTGGAGAATGTCATCCGTTTATAGCAGGGAGATCGGATCGACATCGACCGCGACCCGTTCAGCGCGGGTGAATTCTCCCTTGTCGCGGACTTTGGCCAGAACCGCCTGTAGTGAGGAGGCATTGGGGCTGGTCAGGACGATCTGGACGCGGTAGTAGCCGGCGATTCGGCCGATGGCGCAGGGCATGGGGCCTTTGAGTCGAACCTGATCCGGTTGATCCTGGGTGGCGATCGCATCGGCCAGGGCGGCGGCCATCTGCTCGGATTTCTGGTGAAGGCGATCCAGTTCCTGATCCCGCACGATGATGCGCGCCATTCGGGTAAACGGGGGCAGGCCGACTTCGTGGCGATGTGTCAATTCCGAGCGTGCGAAACCATCATAATCCTGGCGCAAGGCGGCTTTGATGGTGGGATCGTCCGGCATGAAGGTCTGGAGGATCACCCGGCCGGCCAGATCGCCCCGGCCGGCTCGGCCGGCGACCTGGGTGATGAGCTGAAACGTCCGTTCGGCGGCGCGAAAATCGGGCAATGCCAGGGCCGTGTCGCCACTGATGACGCCGACGAGGGTGACGTTGGGATAATCCAGCCCCTTGGCGATCATTTGCGTTCCGAGAAGGACGCGAATGTCGCCGCGTGCGAATCGTCCGAGCAAGGATTCGTAATCCCTGGCGCTGCGCATCGTGTCGCTGTCCACGCGGGCGTAATTCAAATCGGGAAATTTGCGCGACAATTCTTCTTCAACGCGCTGGGTCCCCAGGCCAAAGAGCGTCATTTTTTTGTGGCATGATGGACAAACCGCCGGCAGGGGCATCACCGCCAGACAGTAGTGACAATGAAGCTGGCCGGTGTGGATTCCCTGGGCAATCGATCCGCCTTTCGCATCAGAGCCTGCGATGCGGTGATAGGTCATTGTCGTGTCGCAGTATTTGCATTGCAGGGCTTCCTGGCACGAAGGGCAGTAAACGAAATTGGAATATCCGCGGCGATTGAGAAGCAAGATCGCCTGGTGGCCGGCCTGGAGCGTGGTGCGCAGGAGATGTTCGAGCCGTTGGGAAATCAGGTGAATGCCGCGGCGAAGTCGGCTTTCGTTCATCATGTTGACCAGTTCAACGGCCGGCATCGGCAAATCGCGGACGCGGCTGGGCAAACGAAGCAGATGGTAATGTTCCGATTTTCGGGCATTGGAATGGGAAACCACACGGCTGAAGGTTTCCAGTGATGGGGTGGCGCTTCCAAGCACCACCGGCACGGATTCAATCTGGGCGCGTTTGACGGCCACATCGCGCGCGTGATAGCGCGGCGCGGTATCCTGCTTGTAGCTGGATTCGTGTTCCTCATCGACGACGATGATGCCGAGGTTGGGGACGGGGGCGAAAATGGCGGATCGCGCCCCCACCACGACCTGGGCCTGACCGGTGGAAATCTGTTGCCAGTAACGATGGCGGTCTGTGGCGTTCAGGCCGCTGTGCAGGATGGCCACGCGGGGAAACCGCGCGGTGAATCGACGAACGGTCTGCGGCGTCAGGGCGATTTCCGGGACCAGGACGATGGCCTGACGGCCTTGCTCCACAACCTGCTGGATGCAGCGGAGATACACCTCGGTTTTGCCGCTGCCGGTGACGCCATAGAGCAGATTGACGGAAAATTGAGGTTGTTGCAGGCGTGGCGACAGGTCGTCGATCGCTTTTTGCTGGTCTGGATTCAATGAGGGCACAGGGGAGGATGCCGCATCTTCATCGGTTTCAAAATCACGGACGAACGGAGTTTGCAACGGGTCCAGGTCGGCCTGTGGGGTGATGCCCACCCAGCCGAGCTTGGCGAGTTTGCGCACGGCGGCGGGTTTGGCGCTGGCTTCGGAGGCCAGTCGATGCAGTTCGATGGACTGGTCGGCGGGCAACAGCAAAAGCCTGGCGAGAATGGCCCGGCGTTTGGGGGCGCGCATCGTTTCGATCAACGTCTGCACTTCGGCACGGTCGCGGATCAGGCGAACCATCTGGCTGTAACCAAGGCCGACCTTTTTTTTGACGGCCGAGGGGATGATGCTGTCGAGAACCGATCCGAGGGGGGCGCAGTAATATCGACTGATCCAACGGGCCAGTTGCATCAGTTTTTCATCCACCAGCACGCGCGGATCGTCGATGTTCAGGAGCGGCTTGATGCGCGGATAGGATGTGACAGGATGGATGGAGGTCACGAAGCCGAAGGTGGATCGGTTGGATCGGCCCAGCGGCACGCGAACGCGCTGGCCGACGCGAAGCTGTGGGACCAGCGCGGCGGGGATGGCATAGTCGAGGGTTTTGTCGAGGGAATTTTCCAGCGCAACGGAAGCGAACGGTCCGGGGTGGGCCGGCGGGCGGGGTGCATCTGTTTCCCCAAACAATGTCTGCATGAAGGCCCCTCTCCGGTTGGCAAGTCCGAGGCGTTGTGCTAAGGTCGATGGGCCGCGACCGATGGCTGCGAACAAACCGGTTTATTATATCGCGGTATGATCTGTTTGGCAATTGTTAGGAGTTCATTTTTTGAACGCCACATCAACTGTTCGTCGGCCGATCCTGACGGCATATCAACGCACACGAATCCTCTTAAGCATTGGAACCATCGCATGTTATGCGTTGTTCTGGTGGATGTCCAAGCAATTTGATGTGCCGGATGAACCGGGATTTGGAGCCAGCCTGCTGCTTGAACCGTCGGTGGTTGGAGCATTGGCGCTGGCTCTGGTGGGATTGTTGGTGGCGGTGGTGATCGGAACGGTGATCGCCGGCCGGGTGCGGTATGATGCGGGGTTGTTTTGCGCGGCTTTGGGGTTGATGGCATTGACGATTCGCGGGGGAACGCTGGTGGATGTGCTGCATCAACGGCCTGTGGCGTCAACGTATCTGCTGCTGGCGTTGGAGACGGCCATCCTGTGGGGATTTGTGGCGACCGGTGCATGGATCATCGGGCGATTGCGAACGATCCCCATCCTGCGCGATCCGCATCTGCCGTTGGCGCTGGATGCCGAACGGATGGACTGGGATTGGACCAAGGCCCATCATGTGCTGGCGTTGGTGTTGCAGGTTGTGATCATGGGGTTGGTGGTGGGTTTGTTGGGTCAGTCGGCGGATAAGGCGCAGGTTCTGGTGGCGGTCTTCGTCGGGGCGATGGTGGGAACGATGCTGGGGGGAAATTATTTCGCGGAACGGCGCGTGCCGGCATTTACCTGCGCGGGCCCGGCGGCGTTGGCGATCATCGGATATATGCTGGCGTGGTTTTCGCCGGCGGGATTGGCGATTGGACATACCGGCCATTCGCTGGCCCGGCCGCTGCCGCTGGACTATCTATCGGCGGGAAGCGCGGGGGCGATCCTGGGGGCATGGGCGGGGTTGAAATATCAGATTCAGGTGCTGGACACGGTGGTGGCGATGTTTACGGGATGGACCCGGGAAGAACGAATCGTGCCGCCGGGAGCGGGGTAAAGAGCAACGGTTCGGACGTACAAATCGCAAGGCGAATCATAATAAAGAACCCGGTCCAGATGGAACCGGGTTCTTCGCAGATGTTGCTGCTGTGCGCTGCATTGGCAGCCGCGTAAGCCACGGGAATCTCACCCGCGGATGCTGCCTACAGCAGCCCACTCATACAGTAAGAAGTCAAGGATCACCTCCATTTCCAGTTGGGCGAATCGCCCAAGGCCATGCCCAGCCGTCGCGTTGTCCGCCGCCAGGCTCTAACTCCCGCAAACGCCTTTGCGGGAACGATTGAGGTACGAGACATTATACGTTACGAACCGGCGCGGAATCAAAATTATTTTTTTACAAAATACCGAATTCGTTGTCGTTGCGGAATATTGTGACGGTAAACTTGACTTGGGGGCGCGGTTTGCGTAATTCTTTAACATGGAACACTCCAAGATTCTTCACGATGCGATCACGTTTGACGATGTGCTGCTGGTGCCGGCGCGGACGGATTTTGTGCCCAGCGAGGCGGATACGCGCACGAAATTGACGCGCTCGATCGAGTTGAACATTCCGCTGATCTCGGCGCCGATGGACACCGTGACCGAATCGGCGCTGGCGATCGCGCTGGCACAGGAGGGTGGGATCGGGATCGTCCACAAGAACCTGTCGATTGAAAACCAGGCCCGTGAGGTGGAAAAGGTCAAGCGGTCGGAGAACGGCGTGATCGTCGATCCGATCACGCTGCCGCCGTCGGCGACGATCGCGATGGCCAGGCGGATCATGCGGGAATACAACGTGAGCGGCATCCCGATCGTCGAGGGGGAGGAATCGGCCGAGGAATATCTGCAACGGCTGTCCAGCGGCGTGCGACATCGGGGCAACGGATCGCCCCACCGTCACCGGCTGGTGGGGATCATGACCCGCCGGGATTTGAAATTTCAGGAGGATGACAACCGGAAGATCGGCGACGTGATGACCCGTGAAAACCTGGTCACCGCGCCGGAGCATACGACGTTGGATGAGGCCGAGCGGTTGTTGTATCGGGCGAAGGTGGAAAAGTTGCTGCTGGTGGACAAGGACAATCACCTGACCGGCCTGATCACGATGCGCGACATCGACAAGCTGCATCAATATCCGCAGGCGTGCAAGGATGCGCGGGGGAGGCTGCGGGTCGGGGCGGCAACGGGGGTGAACGACCCGGCGCGGGTGGAGGCGCTGATCAACGCGGACGTGGATGTCATCGTGGTGGACACCGCCCACGGCCACAGCCGCAACGTGATCGAAACGGTCAGGCGGATCAAAAAGGAACACGCGATCCAGGTGGTGGCCGGAAACATCGCCACGGCACAGGGTGCGCGGGATCTGATCGAGGCGGGCGTGGATGCGGTGAAGGTGGGGATCGGGCCGGGGGCGATTTGCACGACGCGAATCATTTCCGGCGTGGGCGTGCCGCAGGTCACGGCGGTGATGGATGCGGTGTCGGTGGCGGAACCGGCGGGCGTGCCGGTGATCGCCGATGGCGGGATTCGTCATTCGGGCGACATCACCAAGGCGATCGCGGCCGGCGCATCGGCGGTGATGATGGGTTCGCTGTTCGCGGGGCTGGATGAGTCGCCGGGGGAAATGGTGATTCACCAGGGGCGGCGATACAAGACCTATCGGGGGATGGGATCGATGGGGGCGATGATCCAAGGGTCCAAGGACCGCTATGGCCAGGGACAGGTGAAGGAATCGTCGAAGTTGGTCCCCGAAGGGGTGGAGGGGCGCGTGCCTTATCGCGGCCCGCTGGGGGATTTTGTGTATCAACTGGTGGGCGGCGTGCGGGCGGGGATGGGTTATTGCGGAACCCGGAACATCGAGGCGTTGCGCAAAGAGGCGAAGTTTTGCCGGGTGTCGGCGGCGTCGATGGCCGAAAGCCACCCGCACGACATCACCATCACCCGCGAAGCGCCCAATTATTCGGTGGATTACGCGGCGGAGACGTGATGGGTCGATTGGGATATCTTCTGATCCCGTGCATCATGGCCGGCGGCGGCATGGCCTGCACCGGCGGCCACGCCACGACGCAACCGGCCGGCATCGAACAACGGCAAAGCGAGGCATTGAAAGACCCGTATGGCTATTCTCCGTTCCCACAAAAGGACGATAAAGGCAACGTGGACAAAGATCGCGATGATCGCGATGGATTACAAAGGGACTTGGATCATGTGTTTAATCCGTAATAAATCGATCAAACTGGCGGCGGCGATTCTGGGCGCGGGGCTGGCGGCGGGATGCCAGAACAAGCCGATGGGATATCACGAGGCGGTCAACGAGTCGCCGTTGCTGGTGGATGGAGCGATGGAGCAACGCAACTGGGCGCCATCGACCGCATCGTATGCCAGCGGAGCGGTGCCGGCGGGCGGGACGGGATTTTTGTTTGAGCCGTCGGAAAAACCGTGCAACGTGGTGCAGGCGCTGGTGGATCCGCCGTTGTTCACGGCACAGGTGGTGGCGCTGCCGGTGACGATCTTCATCAGCCGGCCGTGGACGTTGCGGGCGTATCACGGGGCGATCGTGGACCCGACTTACACGGCCATGCCGCCGTTGCCGCCGGGCAATGGGGCGCAATAAAGCGATCCCATCAGACCGCGGTGGCCTGCTGAAGCTCTTTTTTGCGGTCCGCCATCTGGGCTTTGAGACGCAGCAGGATGGAGGAGTGCATCTGGCTGACGCGGGATTCGCTTAAATCCAGCGTGGCGCCGATCTCCTTCATGGTCATTTCTTCAAAATAGTACAGGATGATGATCAATCGTTCGGCGCGGGAAAGGCCCTTGGTGATCAGTTCCTTCAGGTCTTTGCGCTGAATTTCACGGATGGGGTCGGCGCCGCGTTTGTCTTCCAGGACGTCGATCTCCCGGACATCCTTGTTGGAATCGGTCTCAAACCATTTGCGCGAGAGCGAGACCAGGCCGACGGCACTGGCATCCTTGGCGATTTTTTCAAACTCGCTCATGGAGATTTTCAGCCGGCCGGCGATCTCGTCGTGGGTGGGCGAACGACCCAGTTCGACTTCGAGTTGCCGCGAGGCGGAATCGAGCTTGTGGGCGCGGGAACGGACCAGCCTTGGAACCCAGTCCATCGAGCGCAATTCATCCAAGATCGCGCCGCGGATGCGGGGGGCGCAATAGGTTTCAAATTTGACGCCGCGATCCAGGTCAAAGGCGTTGATCGCGTCCATCAGGCCGAAAATGCCGGAGGACATCAGGTCGTCCAATTCCACCTCGTCGGGCAGTTTCAGATGGATGCGCTCGGCGTTGTAGCGGACGAGGTGGAGATAATTCTCCATCAACGTGTTCCGCAGTGCTTCGGTTTTTGTTTTTTTGTATTCGATCCAGACTTTGCTCAGGTCCTGTTTTGGCGTCTTGACCATAAATGACTCCCGATCCTTGGGTTAGGGCGGATCAATTGAATCCGCTCGTGTTCCTGAAAGGGCCTTGAAACATGCCCCTGGACATCCTTATCCAAACCTGCACGGCACCGGCGACATACGCCACTTTAATTTATCGGTCTTCGGTGGCCGTTTTCGCCTCATTATTTTTTAATTTTTTTTCCTCATCGTGCAAATTCTCGTCCAGCATCTTCTGCGCAATGGCTCCCAGAATCAACCCGACGACAAACGTGCCGACCATCGCCACCAGCGCCCGACAGACGGTGGTGGTGAAGGTATTGTCCGCCTGCCAGCCACCGATCAGCAGGCAAATCGCAAACGCGAGGATCGCCATTGAACCCGCCAGTCTTCGTTGCATCGCAACCTCCTGCAAAAGACCATTTCATGCCGGAATCTTCACTTGCGGAACCACCGGCCCATGCGATGGAAAAATCCACCGGTTTCGGGGCCGGGCGCCACGCCCCGTTCCAGCCGCATCGCCAACTGGACGATGCACTGGCTGGCCGGGCAATGGGGAGATCCCATGACAAAAGGCACTCGTTTTCGCACGGCCGCGGGAACCTGTTCATCCGCCGGCAGATGGCCCGCATCCAGGACGCTGACACCAAGGAATTGTTTGGCCACCCTGGCGATTCGTTCGTAAACGATACGGCCTTCGCCGGGGGTTTTGACCTGGTTAACCAGCAGGCTGATCCGGCGGTCGCCGCCATCGCGGCTGATGACCTTGATGGCGGCATAGGCGTCGGTGATGGCGGTCGGTTCGGGCGTGGTGACGACCAGCACCTGGTCGGCGGCCCGCGTGAATGAAAGCACGTTGGGACTGATGCCCGCGCCGGTGTCGATCAGGATCAGATCGGCCTGTTCTTCCAGCTCCGCCAGCGCCACCACCAGGCGTTGGCGGTCAAAATCGCTCAGGTCGGCCATGCGAGCCAATCCGGATGCGCCACCGATGAGTCGAAAGCCGCCGGGGGCGTCGAACAACACCTCCGGCAGGTCTTTTTTGCGCGCGATCACGTGCGAAAGGTTGTAGGGCAAATCCACGTTGCACAGCACATCCGCATTGGCCAGCCCCAAATCCGCATCCAGCAGAACGACTTCCTTGCCGGCGGATGCCAGTTTGATGGCCAGGTTCACCGCGATGTTGCTTTTACCGACGCCGCCCTTGCCGCTGGTGATGGCGATCACGCTGGCGCGTGAACGCTGTCGGACCAGCGTGCGTAAATGAGTGGCTTGATCGATCATGGCCGTCATACGCCCTCTCCCAGTATCAACTGCGCCAACCGCCTGCCCCGGCCCACTTCGATGTCATCCGGCACATCCTGGCCGGTGGTGACGTAGGACAGCGCCTTGTTCACTTTTCGCACCACGTTCAGCACGATGCCCGCGTGGGCGGCCTCATCCAGCTTGGTGAAGATGATTTTGTCCACCCGCACGTCCGCGAACCGCGAAATCGCCAGTTCGACACACGCCTGGCTGGCGGTGGTGGACAGGACCAGATGCACTTCATCCGGGCCGGCGGCCGACAGGAACGTTTTAAGCTCGTTGAGTTTCAGCGTGTCATTGGGGCTTCGGCCGGCGGTGTCGATCAGGACAAAATCACAATCGCACATCGACGCCACGCCGTCGCGCAGGTCTTCGGGGGTGCAGACCACCTTTAACGGCGAGCCGATGATGTCGGCGTATTTTTTCAACTGGTCGATGGCCGCGATGCGATAGGTGTCGATGGTGATCAGTCCCACGCGATGTTTTTCGCGCAATTTCAGATTGGCGGCAAGTTTGGCGATGGTGGTGGTTTTGCCGACGCCGGTGGGTCCGATCAGGGCCACCACGTGCGGGCCGGTGGATTTGGTCCGTCGGATCTCGCCGGAGGTGGGAAGCATTTTTTCCAGTTGTTCGACCAGCTTGTCCCGGACAAACTGCGGTTGGGAAAGATGTTCGGGCCGAAGCTGGCGGTGCAATGTCTTGACCAGTTCGGTGGCCAGTTCTTCGGACACCTGGTTTTGTGTCAGGTGCAGGTATTGATCGAACAGTTCTTCGGGAACCTGCGGCGACTGGCTCTGGCGGGTCTGGGTCACCAGGTCCTTGACCATGGTCTTCACGGCCGTCAATTCCTGCGTGAGGCTGAGCATCATGACGCCGCTGGCGGCGGGAGATTCGAGCAGTTGCCGGCCACTTTCCGACGCGCTGCGCATCATCGTCGAGGTCGGGATTGACCTGGCATACGCGGCCGGGGGCGACGCCGGCACGTTGCGTTTCACGGGTCGTTGGGGCGTTCGCAAATCCCGGCCGGCCGTGATCTCCACGATCTCCTGCCGGCGGATGCCCAGCCAGTAACGTTGATGATAGGTGCGCGTATGCAGAATCACCGCATCGGCGCCCATCGTGCTTTTCACCTGTGACAGCGCTTCGGCCATCGTAGATGCTTTGAAGGTTTGCAGGTTCATCGTCCCTGTTTCCCGTCGCAATGGTTGTGTCGCGACTTTAGCCATTCAGTCCCACCAGCGCCACGGCCTCGACGGCCACATCGGCGCTCACTTCGTTGTATGCCAATACCGCAACGTGCGGCAGGCTGGATTCGATCATTCGCCGCACGGCCGAACGCACCTGCGGGCCGCACAGCAACACCGCCGACCGTCCGGTCTGCGTCAATTCCGTCACTTTCAACGCGATCTGCCGCACGATCTGCTGGGCCGTCTGCGGGGGCATGGTGTTGGTCTGTCCGCGTTCGGATCGTTCGATGTGCCCATTGATCAGGTCTTCAAGGGCCGGATCAAGCGTCAAACACCACAGCCGGTCCTGCTCATCGACGTATTGCTTGCAGATCGTGCGTGACAGCGCATTGCGGGCGTATTCGGTCAGAACGTCCAGATCCTTGGTCCGCGTGGCGAAATCGCCCAGCGTCTCGAGGATCGTTTCCAAATCGCGCACCGGCACGCGCTCGCGGAGCAGGTTCTGCATCACCTTCTGCAACTCTCCGGGTTTGATCTGGGTCGGCACCACTTCCTCCACCAGCGCCGGCAGCCGCTGTTTGAGGTTGTCCAGCAGATTTTTGACCTCCTGGCGCGTCACCAGTTCATACGCATGGGATTTGATCACCTCGGTCAGATGGGTCGCCAGGACGCTGGTGGCCTCCACGACCGTGTAGTTGAGCAATTCGGCCTGTGCCCGCTGCGGCTCGGTGATCCAATATGCCGGCAGACCGAACGCCGGCTCGGTCGTCTGTTCGGCGCCGGGAATCGGGCCGGAAGTCGCCCCGTTGTCCATCGCCAGAAATTGTTCGGGATAGGTGACGCCGCGGGCGACGGCCTGACCTTTGATCTTGACGATGTAGTCGTTGGCCGAAAGCTGCATGTTGTCGCGGATGCGTATCGGCGGCACGATGATGCCCAGGTCCATCGCGACCTGCCGGCGAATCAGGCTGATGCGATCCAGAAGATCGCCCCCTTTGGCCTGATCGACCAGCCGCACCAGACCATAGCCGACCTCCAGTTCCATCGTGTCCAGATCGAGCAGTTTTTCGACTTTTTCCGGCTCTTTCTTGGTCGCTTTTTCCACTTCCTTGGCGCGGGCGGCCACGGTGGCGCGCTGTTCGTTGCGGCTGAGGACGAATGCCAGCCCGCCGCAACAGGCCCCCATGATCAGCAGCGGCAGCTTGGGCAGCCCCGTCACCATCATCAGCAACAGGAACATCGACGCGACGATCAGGGCGCGGGGCTTGGCCAGAATCTGGCCGAGCATTTCGTCGCCGAGGTCTTTTTTGCTGCTGGAACGGGTGACGATCAACCCCGCGCCCAGCGAGACGATGAACGCCGGAACCTGGCTGACCAGCCCATCGCCGATGGTCAGTTTGGTATACAGTTCCAGGCATTTCATCAGCGGCCAGCCATGTTCCACCATGCCGACGTACAGGCCGCCGAGGATGTTCACGAACGTGATGACAATGCCGGCGATCGCATCCCCCCGCACGAATTTGCTCGCACCATCCATCGCCCCGTAAAAATCGGCTTCCTGGGCGATGTCCTCGCGGCGCTGGCGGGCCTGCGCTTCGGTGATGATGCCGGCGTTGAGATCGGCATCGATCGCCATCTGCTTGCCGGGCATGGCGTCCAAGGTGAACCGTGCCGCGACTTCGGAGATGCGGCCGCCGCCCTTGGTGATGACGACGAACTGGATGATGAAGATGATGATGAAAATGATGACGCCGACTTCCAGCCGGCCGCGCGTCACGAAACTGCTGAAGGCCAGCACGACTTCGCCGGCCGAATGAATCGCCGTTTCCGGGCTGCCCGACGCGGTCAGGATCAGCCGGGTGGTCGCGACGTTCAACACCAGCCGAAAGAGCGTCACCGCGAGCAGCAACGATGGCAATACCGCGAATTCCAGAGGGCTTTTGACGTAAATCGTCGTCACCAGCACGATGACGGAGATCGTGATGTTCAACACCAGCAGCAGGTCCAGAATCCCCGTCGGCAACGGAACCAGGATGACCATCAGCAGCGACACCACCGCCAATGGAAAGATCATCCCGCGGTTGTCGTGCAACCGTTGAAGGATCGGATTGGATGCCGCCGCCAAAGCCATGTTACGCCACCTGCTCCTGCCGGATCTTTCCGGTCAACTCGTACACGTACGCCAGAATTTCCGCGACGGCCGAATAAAACTGTTCGGGAATCTCCTGTCCGACCTCCACCAGCCGGTACAACGCCCGCGCCAGAGGCTTGCGTTCCAGGATCGGGATTCCGTTTTCGATGGCGATCTGACGAATCTGCGCCGCCATGTATCCCTGTCCCTTGGCGACGACCTTGGGCGCGTGCATGGAACCGGAATCGTATTTCAACGCCACCGCGAACTCGGTCGGATTGGTGACGATGACATCCGCCGTCGGCACATCCTTGCGCAACCGGTTTTTCATCATCTGCTGGGCGACCGATCGCCGGCGCTGTTTCATCTGCGGGTCCCCCTCCATCCGCTTCATCTCCTCCTTGACCTCCTGCTTGGTCATTTTCAACTGTTTTTCCGTGCGATATCGCTGAAAGATGTAATCCACGATCGCCAGCACCAGCAGCAGCACGCCGATCCGCATTGAGATCGAATAGACGATCTGCGAACCCAGTGAAAATATCTGCAAAAACGACAACTGCTGGACCATCACGATCTCATCCAGCCGGCCATGCACCGCCGAATAGGCCGCCAACCCGACCAGCGACAGCTTCAGAGCGTTCATCAGCAGTGAAAACGCGCCCTTGCCCTGTCCCAGCAGTTTTCCAATTCCCTTGAATGGATTGAGCGCCGCCACATTGGGCTGCAATCGTTTGGTGTTGAAATTAAATCCCACCTGCACCACGTTCACCACCACCGCGATCAACAGCAACCCCGCGAACACCGGCAGCAGCGCCAGCGCCACCGACACCACCAGCCGCAACACCCCTTCGGCAACGCCCACCGGTGACAATTCGCCCAACGATGCCGGACTGAGCATCTGGGCCACCGCATCCCGCAAGGCCCTCATCAATTCAAGCCCGTACCAGTTCAACAAAACCATCATCCCCAGCAGGATCGCCGCCGCCGTCAGGTCGGCGCTGTGGGGGATGTTCCCCTGTTCGCGCGCCTCCTGTCGCCGCCGGGGCGTGGGTGCTTCGGTTTTGTCGCCCATGTCTTCGGCCATAACCGCCTATCCCGCATGAACCAGCGAGCCAACCCATCCGTTTCGCACGGACACCATCGAATCGACGATCGCCTGTCGCATCACGTTGCTGGTCATCACCAGCCCGACGATCATCACCAGCATCCCCACCATCGACCGCACCGTCATGCCGGCCGTCATCACGTTTAACTGTGGAACCGTCTTGCTGATGAACCCCAGCGACAAATCCACCACCAGCATCGTCACCAGCATCGGCGCGGCCAATTGGACCGCCAGTTCCGTGCTGGCCTGAAACAATCCCGTCGTCAACGCCAGCAAATCTCCGCCAACCCCCAGCGACAACAACGGCATCGCTTCAAAACTGTCCCGCACCCCGCGCAACATCGCGTGATGCCCGTTCAACCCCAGAAAAATCACCAGCGACATCATGAAATACAGCTCCCCCACCACCGATCCCTGGGCGCCGAACTGCGGATCAAACACCTCGCTGAGGTTGAATCCCATCTGCTGGCCGATCATCTCCCCCGCCCACTGCACCGCGACGAACACGAAACTCAGCACCATCCCCATCGCCAGCCCAAAGAGCATCTCCCCGCCGATCCCCAGCGCGATCCCGATCCCGCTGTCCGGCAACCGCGGCACGGCCGGGACCGATCCCAGCATCCCCACCGTCAGCACCAGCGCCAGCATCAGCCGGACCCGCCGGGGGATTTTCGCGCTGCCGAACAACGGCGCGAACAGCATCATTCCCGCCACGCGGAAGAAGACCAGCGCGAAAGTCGGTGCGAATTGACTGATCTGATCCAACGTCATGTTCAACGCCCGAAATGCCCGATGCCCCGATCACGCCCGCCTGCCTATGGCAAGCTGCCCGTGGCGAACATCGCCGCGGTGTATTCCAGCAGCCGGTGACTGATCCACGGCATGAAAAAAATCGCCGCGGCGACCATCGCCGCGATCTTGGGCAAAAACGTCAACGTCTGTTCCTGGATTTGCGTCACCGCCTGAAACAACGAGATGATCACCCCCACCACCAACCCGATGACGAGCATCGGCGCGGAAATCACCAGCGCCAACACCAGCGTGTGGCGCACCAGATCGGTAGCCTGATCGATCGTCAGATTCATCGACACACCCTTCCATGAGTGTGGCCGGACCCGCGAAGAAAATCGCCAATCCAAGCCTTGTGTTCCGGACACGCTTCCATGTGTCCCGCCTGGCGCCTCATCCATGATGCGTCAGGACAATCACTTACGTCATAAAACTACCCATCAAGCTGCCGGTAATCAAGCGCCAGCCATCCACCAGCACGAATAACAGCAATTTGAAGGGCAATGAGATCAAAACCGGCGGTAGCATCATCATCCCCATGCTGATCAAAACCGCCGAAATCACCATGTCGATAATCAGAAATGGCAGATAAACCTTGAACCCCAGCAGGAACGCCGTCTTCAATTCGCTGAGCATGAACGCCGGGATCAGCGTCATCGTCCCCACCTGCGAAAATTCCTTCGGTTCGGGTTGATGCGAAAATTCCGTGAACAGCAGCACATCCCCTTCGTTGCCGCTTTTGCGAATCTGGCCTTCCATGAATTCCCGCAGCGGAACCTGCGCCGTCGCCAGGGCCGTCTTCTGGTCCATCGTTCCGTCCATGTACGGCCGAACCGCTTCGCCGTAGATCCGCTGCCACGTCGGCCCCATCACGATGCAGGTCATGAACAACGCCAGCCCCATCAGCACCTGGTTGGGCGGCAACTGCTGCGTTCCCAACGCCTGCCGCAACAACGACAGCACGATGATGATCCGCGTAAAGCTGGTCATCATGATGAGAATCGCCGGCGCCAGCGACAACACGGTCAGCAGGATGATGATCTGCATCGCCGCCGATAGATTTTCTTTTTTGGTCAGATCCGGAAGCTTCCCCACCCCCGGCAGCAACGGCGTCTCCTGCGAATTGACGCTGGTCGCGGGGGGTTGATTGGACGTCGCGGGCGGATCGACCGCCGGAGTCGTCTCCTCGGTGGTGTCGCCGGGCAACACCTGAGCCGCCGTCGGCCGCACCATGGCCCACAACGCGGCCACCGCCAGAATGATCGCAATCCATTGCTTCACGCGAGCCTCCATGCTCGACGTTTGTTACTTGCGAAACTGCCGCGACAAAAGGCGAACCTTATCCATCAGTCCGCTGATCTCCTGCCGCGTGACGCCCATCTCCTCGGCTTGATCGTCCTGTGCCATCTTCACCGGGGTCGAAGGCATCACATCCACGTCAAATTTCTCCTCCTGACGTCGAAACAAAACCCCGAACGTCTTGACCACCGAATCGCCCCGCTCCTGACGAACCTGCCCCACCAGCTCGGCCACCTCGGCCGGGTCGGTGATCTCGCAGACCGTATTGATCTGCGTTCCGTTGTTCGCCAAAACAACGATTCTCCGTCCCACCTGCACCAACATCAGATGTTGCCTGGGCGTCACCAGCGATCGGCCCAAAACCGTGATCGCCTTGGTGGAACCCGCGCTTAGGTTCTGGCCAAACAATCGTTTGCCGCCCCATCGCAGAAGCAGAATCAATCCAACCACGACGCCCAACGCCAACATCACCTGGCCAAAATCAAACATCCCCTCTGAATTGGCCCGCTGGATCGGCTGGCTGGTCGGGGCGGCCGCCTGATTGACCCGGAGCGGTTGATTTTCATGTTTTCCGGGAGGAATCGCTGCAACTGCCGGCCGTGTGGCCTGCGCCCATCCCGCGGCCTGAAATGACAAGATCATCCACACGCCGGCAAGCCAGAATGCCCATGGACGAAGTTTGCCGCCGGACTGGGGCTTCATGTCCCCTCTTCCTTGATCCCAGCCACAATCTCGTTGATCCGGACGCAAAAATTATCGTTTAAAACCAGCACCTCGCCGCGTGCCACCAGCCGATCATTGACAAAGACATCCACCGGATCGCCGGCCAGCTTGTCCAGCTCCACCACGGACCCTTCGGCCAGTTTCAAAACATCCTCGACCAACATTCGAGACCGGCCCAGTTCAATCTTGACGTTCAAATCCACATCCCGCAGCAGATCGATGCTGGAGACCTGGGCATCCTGAATCACCTGGTTGAAATTGGGAAGCTGAATCCCATCCGCTTCGTGAGAGGTGTCGGCCGTCGGCGCGGCGGCAAAACCGCCGGGCAGCCCATCCATTATGCCGCCGGCCGCATCACCGGCAACGGCGCCGGGGTCTTCAAAACTGGCCTGCTTGAGCAGTTCGTCAATGGAAGCCTGATCAATCGACGCCGCCGCCTCGGCAACCGCATCGAGAGCGGACTCAACGGACTCGGCCGAAGCCTCCGCCGACGGCGCGGCTTCAAGTTGATCCGCGTTTTCGTTCCCCGAGACAGGAGGCTGTTGTTCAGCCATATGGCACCATCCTTGGCTGGTCCCGACGGCATCCATGCCGCGTTTGTATTCTCGCGCTTCCGAGGTGTGCGGACAATTCCGCCTAAAAATCCACCCGGAAAGGCGTACATCGCGGAATCAGCACTTCGTCGATCATCCCTTCTCCGATGATCTCATCAAGCTGATATTTGACCTGCCGCCGCAATGTTTCAAGACCCGGTTCACTGCCACCGCCCAGCTTTTCCGGATCACTGACCGCTATGATCGTACGAATGCGATCTTTAATCAAGGCCTCGCGGTCCTTAATCATTTCTTTTAGTTTGTCAGCAAACTCACCTTTTGTCACGACAAAAATACTGACATCGTACAAAAATAATCGCCCGGTCTGCCGATTGGGGGTCTTAAAGTCGATCACGTTGATCTCGACGGTCTTGCGTTTATCGACCGCTCCGTGACCTTCCCCTTCGCCACCCTCGCCATGCGCCCCTTCGCCTCCTTCGGTGGTGGTCAATTCCGCGCCCTGGACCGGATGAGACCCGCCGCCGATGAATTTAATGCCCGCGAAAAGGACCACCGCCTCGATGATCATGACCCCGCCGAGCAAAACCGGGGTTTTGCTCATCAGGCCGCCCCCCTTGGCTTGATCCGTCTTCTCCGATGAAGCGGCCGCTGGGGCCGGTGCTTCCGCCTTCTTGTCCTGTTTATCCGACATGGGCCGTTCCTCTCTATCGTCCAATAAACGGGCGCATGTCGGCGCCCGCCATTTGCACTATCGGCAAAGACGACCGGCCCCTTGGGCGATGTTCGCCCGAATCAGGGAATATTCAGATGTGTCCGCGATCAGTCGGTGATCGGCCTGCGAATCAGCCGGGCGTATTCAATGGCTTTTCTCATCACCTCGGCCAGAGATTCCCGGACCATCAGCTTTTCGCCCGTGTCCGAGCAGATGATGGTGTCGGGGGTCTGTTCGACGTATCGGATTTTCTCGGCGTTCATCACGAACGCCTCGCCATTGAGACGGGTCAATTGAATCATACGGCCTCCGCGGTTGGGATTTTCACCGGCTCCGCCGGCGTCTTGAGAGTAAAAATGCCCCCGCGACAGCAGAATAAACACCTGCCGCGAGGGCTAAATTCGCGCGGCTCCAGGCCGCTCCACGTCATCGCGATGAGTTCAGCAGCTCGGTCAAAAGCTGGTCACTGGTCGAGATCACCCGGCTGGAAGCCGTGAATCCCGTGGACGCGATGATCAAATTGATGAACTCCTTGGACAAATCAACGTTGCTCAATTCCAGCGCGCCCGAGCGGATCGACCCCGCCCCCAGCGACAACGGCGCGCTGACGATCGGCACGCCGCTGTTGGCGCCCGCCGTGTACATGTTGCCACCCAGATCGACCAGCCCAAGCTGGTTGTTGAACGTCGCCATGGCGACCTGTCCGAGGTTTCGAGTCAACCCATTGCTGAACGATCCGGTGATCATTCCATTGGCGCCGATGGAAAAATTATTGAGCGTGCCGATGGCCGAACCATCCTGCTCGGTCATGACCAGTTCCGAATTGCGGCTGGTCAGCGAGGTCATTTCATCAAAATCCAACCGCATGGCCAGCGGGGTCTTGGCCCCGGTCCCCTGACGGTCGATGCTGATGGTTGAGCCGGTGCTGGACAACAGCTTGCCGTCGTTGTCGAACGTCAGCGTGCCGGTCCCCAGGCCGATCGTGCCACCCTGGTTGTCGCCCGATGAGGCGTAAAATCGCCAGGTGTTGCCGGTGTCCGCTTTGGATTCCAGCACCGAAGTCACTGAAACCGTGATGGGCGTGCCCAGTGAATCATACGCGACGAAGCTGGTCTGAACGCTTTCGCCGGTCGGGTTGCTGGTGGGGGCATCGGTAAACGTGAACGGGGTGACGCCCGATGAATTGGTCAGCGCCGCGCCGGCCAGCGACAGGCTGTTTTCCGCGCCCAGGTTGCCGGTGACATCCAGCGTGACATCCGCTCCCGTGGTCGTCAGCGTCACTCCCGGCGTGGGCGTGGCGGCGACGCCGGTCTCGATGCCCAATCCATCCTGTAAAAACGTCTGCAAATCCCCCAGCGTGCTGGTTGCGGTGACGGTATAAGTGCTGGAAGGCAGGTCGCGGCCACCCTTTTTCCCCTGCAACGTCAGCACATCGCCGGCCGTGAATTTCGCAACCGCGTTGTTGGATGAATCGGCGATGTTGGTCAGCAGCGTCGTGGCGTCAGGCGCCGCCAATCCACCCACCGTGGTCAACGATTGGCTGTTCAAGACGCTCGCACCCGATGCCACCGCCCCATCGGCGTTCAGATTCCCTTCAAGCTTGACGTTTTCCGTCGCCTGAGCCGCCGTCATCGCGCCAATCGGAATGTTGATGTTCTGAAGCTGGCCGGGAATGATGTTAAAGTCCGAATCGACCCCGAACCCCTGAAGAAAATCTCCACTGGTGTTGACGATCTGGTTGGAGCTGTTGAGCTGAAACGACCCATCGCGGGTGTATTTCTGCGTACTGCTTTTGACGACGAAAAATCCCTCACCATCAATCGCCAGGTCGGTCGATTTGCCGGTCGGTTCGATGGAACCGGGAGAAAAATCCTTTTCGATCGCCGCCACGGTCGCCCCCAGGCCCCGCTGGCTGGGATTGGTCCCGCCAAATTCGCCATCCGGCGGCGAACCACCCGCATCCGTGACGTAAAACTGCGGCCGAAACAACGCCCTTGAACTCTTGAAACCGACCGTGTTGACGTTGGCAATGTTGTTGCCCACGACGTTCAATCGCGTCTGGTTGACATCCAGCCCCGAAAGGCCCGTGAATAGCGTGCTGGTGAGTGCCATATCAAATTCCGCCGGCCGACCGTCCACCGCGTCGCCGGCTCCGCCGTCGCTGCGATCACCTGTTGTTCCAAGGCGACCATCCCGCGCCCTGACTTCCCATGCCGATCTATCGCACTCCTATGCCGCGATCTGGCTCGGACCCGGAGCGGCTGCGATGTTCGTCACGTTGTTGAGCGGCAATTCCTTGCCACTGTCCAATTCCAGAAACACGCCATCCTTCGTCACCCTCACCGAACTGACCAGCCCGCTGATCGACTCCTGGTTGTCGTTCGCCCCTTCCACCATCTTGCCGATCAAATTGCCCGCCGACCCGATCTGATTCTGCAAGACCAGACCCTTGAGGCTCTCCTGCAACGACGTCGCGGACTGAAGCTGTCCGATCTGGCTCATCTGCGCAAGCAACTCCTGGTTCTTTGCCGGCTCCATCGGATCCTGATTCTGCAACTGGGTGATCATCATCTTGATGAAATCCTCGGTCTTCAGTTGCATCTTGTTGCTCTTCAACTGAGTCGGGGCCGTCGAGCTTTGCGGTTGCACTTGCATGTCATTTCGTTTCGGCAAGCATTTGCCCCATCAATCAATAATCCGACCGGGTAAAATGCGCCCGCGCGAATCATGCGCCTCGAAGCGCCGATTCGGCGCGATTTTGGCCTCTGAACGCCACAGGGTATAAGAGAGTTTCATGGAGGTCCTATGATTCAGGTCCATCATCTGGTTGAAGCCATGGAACGCGTCGCGCCCACGCGGTACGCCGAAAGTTGGGACAACGTGGGCCTGCTGGCCGGAGACCCCTCGCGCGAAATCCACCGGATTCTCCTGACGATTGATTACACGCGCGCCGTCGCCGCCGAAGGCCAACAAAAACAATGCGATGCGGTGGTGGCCTATCACCCTCCCATTTTTCATCCGCTCAAACGCCTGCTTGCCGACAGCCTGATCTTTGACGCCATCTCACGCGGCGTTGCGATTTACAGCCCGCACACCGCCCTGGATGTGGCCGACGGCGGGACCAATGACCTGCTGGCGGATGTGCTGGGATTGCAAAACCGCATCCCGCTGCGGCGGATCGAACCCAAGGCCACTCAATACAAACTCGTCACCTTCGTGCCGCGCGACCATCTGGATTCGGTCAGTGAATCGCTTTTCAATGCCGGCGCCGGTCAGATTGGCAACTACTCGCATTGCAGCTTCCGCACCACCGGCACGGGAACTTTTTTTGGCCATCAGGATACAAACCCCGCCGTCGGCCAGCGCGGCCAACTCGAACACGCCGACGAAGTCCGACTTGAAACCGTCGTGCCCATCTCCAGGATTCAATCCATCCTGACGGCGCTGCGAACAACACACCCTTACGAAGAACCGGCGTTTGACCTGCTGCAACTGGCCCCTCCTCCTGACAACAAAGGGCAGGGCCGCATCGGCGACCTTCAGCCCATCGACCGCCGTCAGGTCATCGAGCAGATCCGAAAGGAACTTGGCCTCAATCATGTTCTGGTCGCCGGCCCAACCACCGGAACCATCACGCGCGCGGCCGTCTGCGCCGGCGCCTGTGGCGAACTGCTACAGGATGCCCGCAATCAAAATGCGCAACTTTATCTCACCGGCGAAATGCGACATCACGATGCCCTGTCGGCCGCCCTGGATGGCATGACGATCGTCTGCACGCTCCACTCCAACAGCGAACGGGCCGTCCTGAAACGCTTGGAGAAAAAATTACTTTCTGAATTGCCTGGGATTAAGATCGAATGCAGCCAAAACGATGCCGATCCATTCCAGATATTTCATTAAATACATGCAATATAAAGACTTATATCTGTTTAATAATCAATAAAATTACCCTTGACCCGCCCTCCTGATTACCGTACAATCACCTAACTATTGTAGCCGGAACCCACCCGCTGCCGATAACCTTGGTTATCGGAACCTTGCAATCCCACCGACAAGGGAGGAGAACCATGGCCAAAAATGCACCCTCGGATCAGTTGAAAATCCAAACCCAAGGAATCGTCAATCCCATGAAAGCATCGGAAGCGCCCGCATCGAATAAAACATCCTCCAAAGCGTCCGCGACCCGCGCGCCGCGCGAAACCGCCGAGTCGATGGCGTCCAAACAAAAAGAGATCGCCGTCAGTGAATTTTTCGCCAAGAACCGCCACCTGCTCGGCTTTGACAACCCCCGCAAGGCGCTGCTCACCACCGTCAAAGAAGCGGTGGACAACGCCTTGGACGCCTGCGAAGAGGCCGGCATCCTTCCCGAAATCTGGATCAAGATCGAAGCCCTCAATGGTGGATCAAAATCCCCCGCCCCTGCCCCGGCTGAAAAGCCCGGCAAGAAAAAGAAAGACGACCAACCCTCGCTCATCGAAGCCGCCGGTACCGACGGCGCGCAAACCGTTGCCCCTTCCATCTCCAATGCGACTCGATTTCGTGTCACCGTTCGCGACAACGGCCCCGGCATCGTCCGCGCGCAAATCCCCAACGTCTTTGGACGACTTCTTTATGGTTCCAAATTCCACCGTCTGCGAATGAGTCGCGGCCAGCAGGGCATCGGCATCAGTGCCGCGGGCATGTACGGCCTGCTCACCACCGGCCAAAGCGTCCAGATCGTCTCCCGCACCGGCAAAAAAAAGCCCGCGCACCGTTTTGAACTTCAGATCGACACGCTGAAAAACCGCGCCGAGATCATCGTCGATCAGGAAGTTGCCTCATGGACGATCGAAAATCTTCCCTATGCCGAAGGAGGCCCCGAAGGTCAGGAAATGGACCACGGCACGGAAGTCGCCATCACCTTGGAAGCCAAGTTCCAGCGCGGGCGGGCGTCGGTCGATGAATATCTGGAACAAACCGCCATCGCCAACCCCCACGCATTCATTCACTGGATCGCCCCCGATGGCATCACCCGTGATTTTCCCCGCGAAGTGCAGGAAGTGCCCCCTTCCCCCGAAGCCATCAAGCCCCATCCCTATGGCGTTGAACTGGGCGTTCTGATTCGGATGCTCAAGGAGACCGACCACAAACATCTGGGCGCGTTTTTACAGGAGGAATTTTCCCGCGTCTCATCCAAAGTCGCCAAGGAAATCTGCGAAAAAGCGGGCCTGAGCACCAATACCTGGTGTACGCAAGTCGCCCGTGAAGAGGCCGACCGGCTTCATGCCGCGATTCAAAACACCAAGATCATCGCACCGCCGACCGATTGCCTGGTTCCCATCGGCCCGCAGCAGATTCTCAAAGGATTGCTGAAGGAAATTAAGGCCGAATTTTATACCGCCGAAACCCGCGAGCCGGCCGTCTATCGCGGCAACCCGTTCCAGATCGAAGTCGGCATCGCCTATGGCGGCAATCTGCCGGTGGAAGACCAGGCCCGCGTGATTCGATTTGCCAACCGCGTGCCGCTGCTCTATCAACCGTCGGCCTGCTGTATCACCAAAAGCGTGATCGACACCAACTGGCGAAACTATGGACTCAGTCAGCCCCGCAGCGGCCAGCCCGAAGGTCCGTTGATCATTTTTGTCCACATGGCCAGCGTCTGGGTTCCGTTCACCAGCGAATCAAAGGAAGCCATCGCCGACTACGATGAAATCCGCAAGGAAATCAAACTGGCGATCCAGGAATGCGGACGCAAGCTCAACACCTACATCCGCCGACGCCAGCGCATCGCCCGCGAAGGGCAACGACGGCACATCTTTGAAAAATACATCGGCGAAGTCGTCATGGCCTGCGGGAAGATGACCACCGTGGATGCCAAAAAACTCTACGCACAGCTTCAGGAGGTCGCCAAGGCACGCACCGCCACCGCGGACGTTCAGTTTGACGAGGATGGCAACCCCATCAAGCCCACCCCCAACGCCGGGCGGCTGGAAGGGGATGAAAACGTCGTCGTCATCGAAAGCGCCGTCAGCGACGCGGCCGAGGCCGCCACCGAGGAAATCCTCGAACCTGAAACCGACGACCCCAAACCAACCCGTAAAAACGCCAAGGCCAAATCCAAAGGCTCAAAATCCCAGCAGGATCTGTTCGCCGATTCCGAAGCGGCCTGAAATCAAACCCTTTTAATCGAGAAAACCCATGGCTACCAAAACAAAGAAACACGCCGATACCGCCAAAAAACTGGAGAACATGGCCCAGGTCGTCGTCAAATTCGCCAAGGCGAAGGAAGACCCCGGCTTTGACATCCCTTCGCGCACGCTTTCCAACGCGCGCTTTGATGAAAAGAAAAAGATCATCACGATGGGACAGAGCGTCCAGCGACGAAATTTCTTCAACCTCGGCCAGGCGAAAAAATTCATGCAGACCATGCTGATCGCCTCCGGCTGCAAGGAACTGGCGGACCAGGCGAAAAGCACCTCGATCCGCGACATGTACTATCACACCAAGCACACCATCGAGGGCACCAGCGAAAACACCTTTGACGATCAGTCCGAATCGGACCCGATCATCGAAGACCTCGAAGTCGCCATCACCAGCTTGCGCGAGGAGCTCGGCCTGTTCGCCGAAAACCGCGGCGCGATGGTCGGCCCGATGACGCTGGTGGACAATGGCGACACCATCGACCTGACCCGCATGGGATCGGGCGGATGGGCGGTCCCGTCCATCGTCGAAGAGGACATCATCCAGTTCAAAAAACACAGCGCCAAATACATCCTGCTGATCGAAAAAGGGGCGGTCTGGAACCGCTTCAACCAGGACCGCTTCTGGGAAAAGGAAAAATGCATCATCATCCACGGCCAGGGCCAGCCTCCGCGCGGCGTCCGGCGGCTGATGTATCGCCTGCACAACGAATTGAAACTGCCGGTCTTCGTCCTGACCGACAACGACCCGTGGGGCTATTACATCTATTCGGTGGTCAAACAGGGTTCGATCAACCTGGCGTTCGAGTCTCAGCGCATGGCCGTCCCCGCGGCGCGTTTTATCGGCATGAGTTCGTTTGACGTTGAACGGTTCGGCATCAACAAAACCGTCACCATCAAGCTGACCGACGAGGACACACGCCGGGCAAAGGAAATCATGAACTATCCCTGGTTCAAGAACAAAAAAGACTGGCAAAAGGAAATCCAGAAAATGCTCCAGACCCAGGTCAAACTGGAACTGGAAGCGCTCAGCTCCAAGGATTTCTCCTTCATCACCGAGACGTATCTGCCCGAGAAGTTGAAGAAAAAGCAGTGGCTGGACTAACCTCGGCGCGGAGGGATGCGATGAAAATCGGAACCTACTATTATCCCGAACAGTGGCCTCGTTCGCAGTGGGAGCGGGATTTTGACAACATGGCCGCGATGGGCCTGAAGATCGTCCACATGGGCGAATTCGCATGGTTTTCCATGGAACCGGCCGAAGGCGACATTCGGCTCGACTGGCTTGGTGAATGCGTCGAGATGGCCGCGAGCCGCCAACTGGACGTGATTCTTTGCACCCCCACCGCCGCCCCGCCGGTCTGGCTGGTGCAAAAACATCCGCAAATCCTGATCGTCGACCGGCACGGCGGATGTCAGCGATTCGGCGGGCGGCGACACTATTCCCCCACGTCGCCCGACATGCACGAGGCGACAAAACGGATCGTCACCGCGCTGGCCGAACGATTCGCGGGGCATCGCTCCGTCATCGGGTGGCAGATCGACAATGAATACGGCGGCGCTTTTGACCAGAACGATCACGCGCACGCAGCGTTTCGCCAGTGGCTTCAGGATCGCCATGGCACGCTGGATGAATTGAACCGCGCCTGGGGATGTCAGTTCTGGAACACCTATTACACCGATTTCAATCAGATTCTGCTGCCGGTGGACCGCGATCCGCGTTATGCCAATCCGCACCAGCACCTTGATGCGTCGCGGTTCTGGTCCAATGCGTATGCGCGGTTCAACAAACTTCAGGCGGACATCCTCAAGGCGCATCTCAAACCACTGCCCGATGGACGACTGCCGTTTGTCACGACCAATTTCATGCCGTTTCATCCTGACTGCAACCCCGCCGACATGGCGGAAGATCTGTCGTTGATGTCGTGGGATTCGTATCCCGTGGGGATTTTCGCGGACAAGCTGGCGGATGAGACGTTCCGAATTGGAAACCCCGCCCAGATCGGCCTGATGCACGACGTGATGAACAGCCATCACAACCGATGGGCGCTGATGGAGATTCAGCCGGGGCAGGTCAATTGGGCCGAAGCGCCGGTGCTGCTTTATCCGGGATCGGTGCGATTGTGGCTGTGGACGGCGCTGGCTCACGGCGCTGAATTTGTCACAACCTACCGCTACCGTCAGCCTCGTTTCGGAATCGAGCTGTTTCATCACGGGCTGGTTGGCCCCGATGGAACCACGCCCAGCCCCGGCGGGCGGGAATTCGTGCAGGCCATCGACGAGATCAAACACCTGGATCTCGACCTGCTCAACAAGGCCCCATCCACCTGTCCTGTCGGTGGAAAGGTTGGATTTCTGTTCGATTTTGAACAGCTTTGGTATTTTTTAACCCTGCCGCAGGCGCCCAAGTGGAATCTGGTCGAATTCTGGCAGACTTGGTATGCCGCGTTGATGCGGCTTGGACTGAGCGTTGAGGTCATCCATCCGGGTCGTCCCTGGCCGGCGGATTTGTCATTGATCGTGGCGCCGGCAATTCAAATGGTCGATGGCGATTTGATCACCCGGTTGGAGCAGCACGTCCAGCGCGGCGGCCACCTGCTGCTGACCTGCCGCAGCGCCCTGATGGACCGCACCGGACAGTTGTGGGAAGGACCATCCGGCAAGCCCATCGTGAACCTGATCGGCGGCGCGATCGAAGCCTATGATGCGCTGCCCAGGTCCGTTGTCGGCACGGTCGAGATGGACGGAAAAAAATATCCATGGGATGTCTGGGGAGACCTGTTGTATGCCGATCCGGATACAAAAGTTCTGGCCAAATACGCCGACCAGTTTTATGCCGGCGCGGCCGCCATTTTGCAAAAATCTCATGGCGATTCGATCGTCACCTATTGCGGGGTCCATCCCAACGTCGATCTGGCCGGCGCCCTGATCGAAAAACTGGCCGGGCAGATGAAAATCCCCGTCACGCCACTGCCTCCGCGCGTGCAATGGCTGCGTCGTGGCGATTACAACATTTTGCTAAACTATCAGGACAAGCCGATGGACGTGCCGGCATCAAAATCCGCCCGTATTATTGTTGGAAGCCGCCAGATAGAACCGGCGGGCGTGGCGGTGTGGCAGGAGTAATTCCAAAGGACATGAACGTGCCAAACCGAATCAGACTGGGCGTCGTCGGGTGCGGAGCGATCAGCGGGGCGTACCTGGGGATGGCGAAGAATTTCCCGATTGTCCAGGTCGTCGCCTGCGCCGACCTGGACATGGAAAAGGCACGCGCCAAGGCGGCGGAATATGGCGTGCCAAAGGTCCTGGGCGTCGATCAGCTTCTGGAATCTCCGGAGATTGATCTGGTGATGAACCTGACGGTTCCCAGGGCGCACGTCGCGACGGCGTTGCGGGCGGTTGAGAATGGCAAGCACACCTACAGCGAAAAACCGCTGGGGGTGGATCGCGCGGAGGGGATGAAACTGCTTGAGGCGGCCAAGAAGAAAAACGTCCTGGTCGGCTGCGCTCCCGACACGTTCATGGGATCGGGCATCCAGACGGCGAGAAAACTGCTGGATGAAGGGATTATCGGCCGGCCGGTAGCGTTCACGGCGATGATGATGTGCCCGGGGCACGAACACTGGCACCCAAGCCCGGAGTTTTATTATCAGGCGGGCGGAGGCCCGATGTTTGACATGGGGCCGTACTATCTGACGGCGTTATTAAATCTGCTGGGTCCGGTGAAGCGGATCAGCGGCATGGCCTCGGTGGCGATCTCGCTGCGGACGATCACCAGTAGGGACAAATATGGCCAGACCATCGTTGTCCAGACCCCGGACCACGTCTGCGGGATGTTGGAATTTCAAAACGGCGCCGTGGGAAGCCTCATCACCAGCTTCGCGACGCGATTTCCAACGTATGATTGGCAACAACCGATCACGATTTACGGCACGGAAGGGACGATGCGCGTGATTGATCCGAACACGTTTGACGGGCCGGTGCATTATCGCCGCAAGGATGATGCGGATTGGGTGGAAGCGCCGCCGCAGTTTGTCACCGGCTACGGACGTTCGGTGGGCGTGGCGGACATGGCATTTGCGTTGCAAGGCGGGCGGGCGCATCGAGCCAGCGGCAGCCAGGCCATGGCGGTGCTGGATTTGATGCGGGGATTTCTGGACTCATCCGAAAGCGGGCGCTCATACGAGCCTGTGACATCGTATGAGCGACCCGCTCCAATGCCGGCGGGGTTGCCGTTCGGGGTGTTGGACCTGTAGCCGAAACGATACGTTCACACCTCACGATCCACGGCCGCGGCGATCCGGCGGATGGCTTTCATCATGTCGGCGAACATCTGGGGCGTGATGGACTGCGCGCCATCGGTCATGGCGTGTTCGGGGTCATTGTGAACTTCGATGATCAATCCATCGGCCCCGGCCGCGACGGCGGCCCGGCACATGGAATCGACCAGGTTGCTTTTACCCGTCCCCTGGCTGGGATCGACGATCACCGGCAGATGGCTGACGCGGTGCAATTCGGGGACGGCCGCCAGCGCCAGGGTGTTGCGGACGTATTCCTCGTAGGTGCGGATGCCGCGTTCGCAGAGCATCACCTTCTGGTTGCCGTGCGACATGATGTATTCGGCCGCGAGTAGAAATTCCTCCAGCGTGGCGCTCATGCCGCGTTTGAGCAAAATGGGTTTGGGTTGATCGCCGACCGCGTTGAGCAGGTTGAAGTTCTGCATGTTGCGGGCGCCGATCTGCAAAACGTCCGCGTACCTGGCCACCAGCGCCACCTGTTCCACCGCCATGACCTCGGTGACGATGGCCAGGCCGGTCCGCTCGCGGGCTTCGGCGAGGATGTCCAGACCTTTTTCGGCCATTCCCTGGAAGGAATAGGGGTTGGTGCGCGGTTTGAACGCGCCGCCGCGCAAGGCAACCGCGCCGGCCTCCTTGACGGCATGGGCGATCTCAAGGGTCTGGGTCTTGCTTTCGACGCTGCACGGGCCGGCGATGACGCCGATGCGTTTGCCACCGATCCGCGCGGCGGCGTCGACGCCCATGGGAACGACCGATCGCTCTTTTTTCATCTCCAATGAGGCCATCTTGTACGGCGCGAGGATCGGAACGACCCGATCCACGCCCTCGGCGTTTTCCAGAACGCCATGGTCCTTGAAACGGTCGTTGCCGATGACGGCGACCACCGTGCGTTCCTCGCCGACGATGACATGATCCTTCAATCCCATTTCACGCACCCGTTTGACCACGTGATCAACCTGATCACGGGTTGAACCTTCCTTCATTACCACAATCATGACCAGACTCCTTGGATGTAAAATCGCCAATATCGAATCACGTTGACCTCGATGAATGCATAAACAAATAACCCCGGGATCGGCGTCCCGGGGTTATTGATTGTTTGATGAATCGAACCACTCAGGACGCGCGTTGGCCGACCGGATAAAAATATCCGTCAAACCAGAAGCCAAAGCCCGCGAATCGAGTGTTCACGGGTTGAAATTTACCACGGATTTGGGCCAAGTCAACTGTTTTTCGGGAATTTTTTGACGACTTGAGGGAAATTTCACGAGGCGATATGTTCGGGGGATGCAAGATAAACCGGTTGTATTGGTGACCGAAGGCGGAGACCCCAGGCCTTTGGCGTGGTTGAAGGAACGGGCGCGGGTGATCGAGGCGAAGGTGGATGAACCGGCGTATGCCGCCGCGCTGGGAGAGGCGCAGGGGTTGAGCGTCCGGACGTACACCCGGGTCGATCAGGCGTTGCTGGAACGGATGCCGAAATTGCGGGTGGTTGGCCGGGGCGGGGTGGGATTGGAGAACATCGACGTGGCGGCCTGCCGGTCGAGGGGGGTGGAGGTGGTTTACACGCCGGATGCCAACACGCTGGCCGTGGGGGATTACGTGGTCGGGTATATGTTGCAGTTGCTGCGGCCGTGGGAATTTTTTTCGGATGCGCCGTACGGTCCGGCCGAGTTTAAGCGGATTCGCAACACCGTTCGAGGCCGGCAGCTTAATGAACTGACGATCGGCATCCTGGGGATGGGAAGGGTGGGCCGTCGGGTGGGACATCTGGCGGCCAACGGGTTTGGCATGCGGGTGCTGTACAACGACCTGCTGGACGTGTCGAATCAATTGATGTTTCCCGCCCGATCGGTGGAGAAGGAAGTGTTGTTCGCCGAGGCCGATGTCCTGACGATTCACGTGGACATGCGGCCGGGGAACGAACATCTGGTGTGTCGTGATCAACTGTCGCGAATGAAGCCGACGTCGATCGTGATCAACACCAGCCGGGGGGAGGTATTGGACGCGGCCGCGCTGGCGGAAGCGATCCGGTCAGGGAAATTGTTCGGCGCGGCATTGGACGTTTTTCATCCCGAACCGCCGGGGGAGGATTTTCCGCTGTTGGGATTGAACAACGTACTGTTGACGCCGCACATCGCCGCGCGGACGCAGACGGCGATGGAGAACATGAGCTGGGTGGTGCGCGATTTGATCGAGGTGCTGGAAGGCAGGAAGCCGAAGTATCCCGCGCCGTGATGGAGTGCGTTCAGGCCGCTTTGGGCTGGGCTTTGGGGGGAGAGAAGACCCGGACGCAGTTTCGGCCGGCGTGTTTGGCGGCGTAGACGGCCAGGTCCGCGGCTTTGATCAATTGGGCGGATTCCTTGAACACAAAGGGTGGTTCGAGGGTCGCGACGCCGAAACTGGCGGTGACGGGAATGCTTTGGGTTGCCGTGGCAACCGGTTTGGCGGCCAAGGCTCGCCGGATGGTCTCGGCGGTGGTGGTGGCTTGGGCGCGGGTGGTGGCGGGCAGAACAATGCACATTTCCTCGCCGCCGTAACGAACGGCCAAATCCTGCTGTCGGGCGGCGGCTTTCAACAACCGGCCGACAAATTTAAGCACCTGGTCGCCGGTGGGATGGCCATGTTTGTCATTGATGGATTTGAACTTGTCCACGTCCAGAAGTATCAGCGACAAGGGTTTGTTTTCGCGGATCGACGCGGCGAATTGCCGGGCGATGAACTGGTCGAACGTGGCGCGGTTGTTCAGGCCGGTCAGGGCGTCGGTGGTGGCCTGCACTTTTAATTGCTGGTTTTGCACCTGAAGCGTCGTCGCCTGCTGCTGGGATCGCAAGGTCAATTCGACCAGCGCCTCGTTGGCTTTTTTCAGAATCGCTTCAAAACTGGTGGTCGGGCCGATGTTGATCTCGAACAACGGGGCCATTTCGCGCGTGCGGCGGCCGATCTCATCCAGCAACGCATCGCATTCGGCCTCGTTGATCTGATATTTTTCCTGGCAGAATTTGCGGACCTTGCCGATGGGGCCGGCCGCGTTCTCATCGACGAAAACGTCGGAACAAATCCCCGACAAATAAACCAGATCGGCCAGTTTGCGCAGCGACGGGTCCTCCACCTTTTCCGGATCGTGGTGAAACGCCATGGGAACGCTCAACAAGGGAGGCAGCTTCCATTGCTCGGCGAGCATCCCGCTGACCTGGGCGTGGGTGAGTTCAAACGCCTCCTGTTCGGCGGTGGGCAATTCGGAATGGGTGGAGATTTTTTCGCAGACCGCTCCATATTGATCGCCCAGAACCTGATCGAACACCAGCACGCCGATGTCTTTCATCAACGCGGCCAGAAAACATTCCTCCTGCTGAACGAGCTTGATCTTGCCGGCGATGGTCCGGGCGGCGGTGGCGCTGTAGATGCTTCGACGCCAGAAGGTCAGATGTTTGAATCCCTTGCCTTTGTCCTTGGCCAGCGTCGTGACCAGCGAGAATCCCAGCACCAGCGTCTTGACCGATTGCAGGCCCAGGATGACCAGCGCGTGGCTGATGGTTCCGATGCTCTGGCTGCGGCCATAAAAACTGGAATTGACCGTGCGGAGAATTTTTGAGGAGAGCGCCGGGTCCTTGGAAATCACCCGCGCGATCTCAGCGATGTCCACCGACTCGCGTTGCGCCAGATCAAGAACCTGGATGGCGATGGTGGGAAGCGAAGGCAAGGTTG
Source organism: Phycisphaerales bacterium (assembly GCA_020853095.1). Taxonomy (GTDB): domain Bacteria; phylum Planctomycetota; class Phycisphaerae; order Tepidisphaerales; family Tepidisphaeraceae; genus JADYZN01. The sequence goes on from JADYZN010000040.1 coordinate 72,592, forward strand.
GACATTCGCGGATTCGACTCAGTAGCTGATCATTCATTCACGGCTCAAAGTTTGCGTACACCCATTGCTGTCGTCGATTTTTCGACGCCGACAACTGTTTTATCGTCCGTTCGCGTTTGTTACTTTGCTTACAGAAGGAAGAATTATTGAAGGAATCTAATTTAATTGCGGCGGGTTATTTTTTCAGTTGAAAGGCCATGGCCCACAGGTGATTCGGGCGCTGTGAGAACATCATCACGTCCAATAATTTGAAGGAATGGAACGGGATCGTCGGCGCATGAAAATCATGCGAATTACAATCCAAATTAAGACTACGATAGCGATGACGATGAAGCCGATTTGCCTTGTAGTGAATCTGATCAAGGGGGTGAACTTCATTGGATCGACAGTGGCCACCGGCAGAAGAACCGAATCATTGGCATCCGCGGGTGGACCGATGATGCCAGCGCCGCCGTTGGATGGATAAGAGGGACCATGCGTGAAAATGTTATCGTGATTGCAACCGACGAATGAGGAAATCACAAATTCAGCGTGACCATCTCCAAAGAGGACATTCTGTCCGTCCTGCTTGTGGTTTTTCGATAAGGTCAGGCGCGTGACCTCCCTGGATTGGCTTGGCTTTTGCAATAACTCGGCGGTACCGGGATTCATATCCGCCGCCACGACAAATTCCGCGTTCAGTTTCCCATCCCAACGAAAGCCCCGATCCACGGCGGTCTGGTCCGAGTAGGGATTGGCCAGGCTGTATGACAGATACTCGCCGCCGATGAAATTGGAGTATTTCTGTGGTGAATCGCCTTGGTGATCGTAATCCCATCGACGCAGTGTGGTGTCGGGGCAAATGAATGCATTCGGGTTGATGTCTACGGTACGGAGCAACAGGAACAAAGCGGCGGTGACATCGTTGGGATAGGGACCCTCGGAGGCGAAAGGATTCACGGCATTGGGGTGAGAGAACTGGACTGGGCACGGATGGGCGGGATCCCACCGTGTACGGGGATAAGTCCCTTTGTTCTCAATGGAATAAACCAGAATCGCCTGGCCGATTTGGCGCAAATTGCTGGCACACATAACTCGAGTTGCGGTCTCACTTGTATGGCGTCGGAGAGTAAGAAAATTCCCCAGCAGAAAAATGCCGATGATCACCAGAAAAACAAGGTCGATCTGAGTGAAAGCACGTCGGGTGGTCATGGCATCCTTTGTGATTCGACAAGATTATTGTGCATGGAGGTGCGGAGGATTCAAGTTTGAGGCCGCGATTGGGAAAATCGGCGGCGGATCGCAATAATGGATCGCAGAAGTATCCACAAGCCGAGCAATCCACCCGCACCATAAAGGATGAAACGTGGAATCAACGATTGCTCCGACGCCATGGGAGGCCCCCCGGGATTGACGGTGGCGACGGGTGGCAGGATGAACTTCCCCGCATATGGACAAAATGAGTATAGCCTGATTTCATGACGGACATCAACTTCTGGCTGGTTGTGTGAATTTTGGGCGGGATGACGGGTTGTCATCGTGTCGGCGCCGCGGTGTCGGCGGCATGCGGGGTGATGATCGACAGGTCGGGGTACCAGTATTTCATCACCGGCCAGTAGAGCGAATCATCGGCCGGGATGGGGGTGAGTTTGGCGCCTCGGCGTGCTCCATCGAGGGCGGTTCCATCGGAGTTCCATGCGGTGTTGGTGGCGGTATCGACCACAAACGCCTTGGGTCGGCGGGTGTCGGTGTTGAGGACAAATCGCAGAAATAAATCCTGTTCGATGCGGCGGTCAAAGGCGCGGAGGGCGCCGGAGCGCGGGTCGCGGTAGACCAGAACGGTTTGGCCGGCGGCGGTGAGGTTCAGCGGCTTGTCGGCGATGGCGTTTTCGGGCAATGCCAGCGGCGGCAGGGTCTGGATCATGGCGATGCGCAAGTTGTTGGATGATTCTCCCGGTTCACGGGGCAGTTTATAATGGGGCAAAACCGGCGCGGTGGGCGCATGGGCAAGGGGTCGGGAAGACTGCAACACCAGGGTTTGAGGATGGAGGGACCGCCAGGTGGACCATGACGTTTTCCAGGTGCGGATCGGATCGCGCACCCCGGCGGGCTTGTCGCCGAGCTGGCGGCCGAGGTGCTGGGTCAGGCCGGTCAGGCCGTTGATGAACTGGCCGAGGCGGGAGTTGTACACCAGCAGCGCGTTGGCCGGCATGGAAACGATCTCCAGGTCGCGCCCTTTGAGTTCGCGCGTGATCTCAAAGGCCTGGGCGCGGTTGGCGAAACAGGACCAGAACAGGATCATCCGCCGATCGTGGTCGGATTGAATCACCACGGGGCCGGCAAACAACGCGGCGTAGGGATAGGCATAGGCGACATCGGCGAAGATCAGGCCGACGACTTCATCCTCATCGCGGATCATACCGGCCTGCTGGGCCGTGATGAAGGTGGGATTTTCGATGATCTCCAACGCGCGGAACGAGTCGGTGGAAAACCGATGGAAAAACAGCGCCAAAACGGGCGCCAGTCCGATCAGCCACCATGCCCGGCGCTTGGCGGAGACCACCATCGCGATCAGGATGATCGCCAGCAGCATCGACGCCGCCACCAGCAGCCATTGAAATCTTCGACTGATGAGGATCAGGTCCAGCCCGTGGGAAAACTGCGCCAGGTTTGGATGCGTGCCGTACGCCATGATGGCGGCGAAGAACACATCCAGGCCGATCACAATCAGCGGCAGAACCATGCGGAGATACTGTACGACTTTGGCACGCAATCCGCCAGTTGATACAATCCGGATTCGATGTCGACAGTGGCCTCCATCCAGCAATTGAGCAAAATCTACCGCAAGCCGGGAACGGACGTGGAGGTGTACGCGCTGCGCGGCATCGACGTCGATTTTGAGGAAGGGGAATTCACCGCGATCATGGGGGCCAGCGGTTCGGGCAAAAGCACGCTGATGAACGTCATCGGGTGTCTGGATCAGCCGACCTCCGGCCGATACGTGCTGGGGGGGGATGACATCAGCCTGATGAACGACGATGCGCTGTCCGAAATCCGCAGCCGCCGGATCGGGTTTGTGTTTCAGAATTTCAACCTGATACAGCAGTTGACGGTGCTGGAAAACCTCGAAGTGCCGATGTTTTACCTCGGCATCACCCCCCACGAACGCCGCCGGCGGGCGATGGCGATGGCCGAACGGGTGGGATTGACCGAACGGCTGGATCATCGGCCGATGCAACTGTCGGGCGGCCAGCAACAGCGCGTCTGCATCGCGCGGGCCTTGATCAACCAGCCGCTGATCCTTCTGGCCGATGAGCCGACCGGGGCGCTGGACAGCAAGACCGGCCAGCAGATCCTTGCCCTGTTCGACGAGCTGGTGGCCGATGGCAAGACCATCATCATGGTGACGCACGATCCCAGCGTGGCGCATCGCTGTCACCGCGTGGTTCACCTGCACGATGGGCAGATCATCAAGGATGAGCGCAACGCCCGCCACGCGGTGCATGTCGAGGGGGCACAACTCGCCTGAACGGGCGGATCGTGGTTCACCCTCGGGCCGATCGGGGGACGATCGGGGGCCGCCGGGATTATTTTTTCAACTGATACAACCCACGGCCGCCGGACACAAATCGCTTGTCCTTGATCAGGGTCTGGTTGACGATGGCGCGGAAATTGGGGCTGCTGGATCGATATCCCAATTCCCGCACGGACCGGGCCACGTCGCTGACGACGGCGGGTTTGCCATTTTCCAGCACTTTGGCGATCGCATCGGCCAGGCTGATCGAGTTTTTGGCCCGCGTCCGAACGGCGCCGGCAACCGAACCATCGCCGGCGATCTTTTTGATCTCCCGATCCAGAGCATCCATCTGCGTCTGCAAACGCATCCGTTTTCGCATCAGTTTGTTCAACTGCGATCGGCTGCGGTTGAGCTTCTGTTCCAACTCATTGATGCTCAGTTCCTTTTGGTGTCGCGGCATACTATATTCTCATTCCAATCAACAACCCCACGTGTAATTAAGATTGACTACTATATACATATTACGTTTTCGAATCAAAAGCATACTATAACTGCCCGATCCAATCGCCCATGGCCAACCAATGCACCCGACTCGCCCCCTCTCCCACCGGCGCCCTGCATCTGGGCAATGCCCGCACGTTTCTGGTCAACTGGCTGTTGGCCCGCCGGCACGGCTGGCGCATCATTCTGCGGATCGAAGACCTCGATGGCCCGCGCATCAAGTCCGGATCGGCCCAACAGGCGATGGACGATCTGAATTGGCTGGGGCTGGATTGGGATGAAGGGCCGGTTTCGCAATCTTCCCGCCATGGCCGCTATCAGGAAGCCATCGACCGTTTGATCAACCAGGGCAACGCCTACGCCTGCGCGTGCAGCCGCCGCGAAGTCGAACTGGCCGCCAGCGCTCCCCATGCCGAGGATGGGGCGGCCATCTATCCGGGAACCTGTCGAGGCCGATTCGCCACGCTGGATGAGGCCCGACGACAATCCGGCCGCCCGCCGGCCATTCGTTTTGCCGTGCCGGATCGAACCCTGATCGTCAAAGACCGGTTTCTTGGCGATGTTCGATTCAACCCCGCGCATCAACTGGGAGACTTTGTCATCGCCAAAAACGATGGCTCGGCCGCCTATCAACTGGCCGTGGTGGTCGATGATGCCGACATGAACATCACCCAGGTCGTCCGCGGGGATGATCTTCTCGATTCAACCCCGCGCCAGATGTTGATTTACGAGGCACTGGGCTTGTCGGATCGCATACCAGCCTACACCCATCTGCCGCTGGTGGTTGGCACCGATGGCCGGCGATTGGCCAAACGACACGGCGACACCCGGCTGTCCACCTACCGCCAGCGCGGCGTACCGGCGGCCAAAGTGGTTCAACTGCTGGCGGGCTGGTGTTGCATCGAAGCCACTTCCACCCTTCGCCGGCCGGCCGATTGCATCAGCCGGTTTTCACTGGATGCGCTCCCCCGCCGCCCGATCGTATATGATGCCGCGGACGACCCTTTATTGAAGGATTGAAGCTGGTGCTGAAACAACGGGCACTTTCCCTGATGCGCGATCCGAAACCCGGCCCGATGGGCCGGTTCCTGCGATGTTTCCTGAATCTGCTGGAAATTCCCTACGCGTTGATGATGCGCATTCGCAATAAATTGTATGACTGCGAAGCGCTGGCGGTCCGTTCACTTGGCCGGGCGACTCTCAGCGTTGGCAATCTCACCACCGGCGGGACCGGCAAAACGCCATTGGTGCGCTGGCTGGCCGAACAACTTCACCAGCGCGGCTGGTCCTGCGCCATCCTTTTGCGCGGTTACGCGGCCAAAAATGGCCAAAGCGACGAAGAATCGGAGCTGCGCCGACTGCTTCAATCGACGCCTGACAAACCCATCCTGGTCAAAGCCGACCCGGACCGCCTGTCGGGCGCCCGTCAAATTCTGGCCGATCATCCTCGGATCGACTTGTTTCTCCTCGATGATGCGTTTCAACACCGCCGTGCCGGCCGCGATCTGGACCTGGTGTTGATCAACGCGGCCGAACCGTTCGGATTCGGGCATGTCCTGCCTCGCGGCCTTCTGCGCGAGCCGATGAGCGGATTGAAACGCGCCGATGCGATGGTTCTCACCCGCGTCGACGCCGTTTCAAAGGACCAACTCGATGCGATCACCCAAACCCTTCGGACATACAATTCCTCCGCACCGATTTATCAAACCCGACACGTCATCACCGGCTGGATCGATCCCGCCGGTGAACTACATCCCACCGACGCCATCGGGGATCAGGTCGCCATCGCCTTCTGCGGTATCGGCGATCCCGCCAGTTTCGACCGGCAGGTCCGATCCATGGGAGCCAACCTGGTCGATTCCCGATTTTTTCCCGACCACCACGCTTATACGCTCAAAGACCTGAACCCACTGGCCTCCCGCGCCGGACTGTTGCTGACCACCGAAAAAGATTGGGTCAAAATCGCCCCGCTGCTTCCACCAAACTTTCCCGCCAAAGTCTGGCGTGCCCGCCTGCAACTCCAATGGCTCGATGACGATGACCAAAAACTCCTGACCCTGATCGATTCGCGGCTGGGGAAAGCGAGGATTCCATGAACCTCCCCAACCCCGCGCCCTTTGCCCTACCTTTCGCCGCAGGGCCGATTACAATCCTCTGCCATGCGGCGATACTTCCCCGATCTTGAAACGTTCACGGAACAGGCGCGATCCGCGCAGCTGATCCCAGTCTATCGCCAGCTCCTGGGCGACCGCCTGACCCCCGTCAGCGCCTTTGAGGTGCTGGGGCGGGATGAACACGCCTTTTTGCTCGAATCGGTGATCGGCGGCGAGAAAATCGGGCGGTACAGCTTCATCGCCACCGCCCCATCGCTGGTCTATCAGGCGGCCGGCGGGCGGGCGTCGGTTCAACAGGCCGGGCAGAACCCGCACGAATTTGACACCATCGACCCGCTGGCCGACCTTGCCCGGCTGCTGCCGCCGGTCCGCTATCATCACAGCGCCGACCTTCCCGCTTTCACCGGCGGCCTGGTGGGATACGCCGGATACGACACCATCCGCTATTACGAAGCCGAAAAGCTCACCCATCCGCCCCGTGATGACCGGCGACTGCCGGAGGTTCTGTTTGGCCTGTATGGCGAGCTGGTCATCTTCGACCACGTCGATAAAACGATCAAAGTGGTCGCCAACGCCGATCTGCGGTTGAATCCCGACCCTCAAACCGCCTACAACCACGCCTGCCGCCGGATCGACCAGATCGTCTCCCGGCTGGCCCAGCCGCCCTTGTCGGGCCTTGGCGAAATCGACCCGCGCGCCCCGATGACGCTGAAATTTGAATCCAATTTCACCCGCGAGGCGTTTGAACAGGCGGTCGAGACAGGCAAGCAATACATCCGCGCCGGCGACATCTTTCAGTTCGTTCCCAGCCAGCGGTTGCGGGTCTACAGTCAGGCGGACCCTTTTGACGTCTATCGCGCGCTGCGGATCATCAACCCCTCGCCGTTCATGTTTTATCTCAAAAGCCCGGCCTGCACGCTGATCGGCTCCAGCCCGGAAATCCTCTGCCGGGTGGCCGGCCGCCAGGTCACCAGCCGGCCGCTGGCTGGCACGCGAAAACGTGGCTCAACGCCACAGGAAGACCAGGCCCTGGAACAGGAATTACTCGCCGATCCCAAGGAACGGGCCGAACACATCATGCTGGTGGACCTGCACCGCAACGACATCGGCCGGGTGGCCCGCGTCGGCAGCGTCACCATCAGCGATGTCATGACGGTGGAGCGATACAGCCACGTCATGCACATCACCTCCAACGTCACCGGCACGCTGGATGATCAATACACCGCACTGGACGCACTTCGGGTGTCGTTGCCGGTTGGAACCGTCAGCGGCGCCCCAAAAGTCCGCGCCATGCAGATCATCGACGAACTGGAACCCACCCGTCGCGGACCATACGGCGGCGCGGTCGGCTACATCGATCTCGCCGGCGACATGGACACCTGCATCGCCCTTCGCACCATCGTCTGGAGATCTGGCGTGTTTGACGTGCAGGCCGGCGCGGGAATCGTCGCCGATTCGGTCCCTTCCTCCGAATACGAGGAGACCATGAACAAGGCCAGGGCGATGCTCAAGGCGGTTGAAATCGCGCAAAATGGATTCTGACCCATGCCCGCTGCATCCTGGGAACATTTTGAACGGTATCGACAAAAGGGACTCGACGCCCGCCGGGCCGGTCAATGGGAATCGGCGCGAATTTATTTATTGGAAGCGGCCCGTTCGATGGTCGCGCTGGGCAGGGAGGCCCAAACCGAGGAACTGCGCGGCGCCCGCCAGGAAATCGCGGCCAAATTGCTGGAACTGGGCCGTGATTGCGAGTCGGCCCAGAACGAAAAACGCTGCCCGCCGGCGCTGCGCGGATCGGCGGCAAACCGCGAAGAATCCTCCGAATCCGAAGGGGGCAAGGATGTTCAGCAATGGATCGTCCGCGAAAAACCCAAATTGCGTTTTGACGACGTGGCCGGCCTGGACGAGGTGAAACAGGACATTCGCCTCAAGATGATCTACCCCTTCGCCCATCCGGAACTGGCCGAACGATTCGGCATCCGTCCCGGCGGCGGCGTTCTGCTGTACGGCCCGCCGGGCACGGGCAAAACCATGCTGGCCAAGGCGACCGCCGGCGAAATCGACGCGACGTTTTTCCGCATTTCGCCGGCCGACATCCTCAGCAAATGGGTGGGCGAGGCCGAGCAGAACATCAAAAAACTGTTCGACGCCGCCTCGGCCGAAAAACGGGCGATCATCTTCATCGACGAAATCGAAGCCCTCGTTCCCGCCCGCCGCGATGAAGGTTCCAGCGTCATGCAACGGGTGGTGCCGCAGATTTTGCAGGGGATGGAAGGATTTGACGAGAAGGCGATCAGCCCGATCCTGTTCATGGGGGCGACCAACGTGCCCTGGCAGCTCGACCCGGCCGTGCTGCGACCGGGACGGTTTGATGAAAAAGTGTACATCCCCCTGCCCGACCTCGCCGCCCGCGCCAAAATGCTGGAAATCTACCTCTCCCACCGGCCGGTGGCGGACGATCTGCAACTTGACCAATTGGCGCAACAACTGGACGGATACAGCGGCGCCGACATCAAATACCTCTGCGACCGCAGCGCCACGATCCCCTTTTTACAATCCGTCGCCACGGGTCAGGAAGGTCAGATCACCAGCCGGATCATCGCCGATGTCATCGCCGACACCCCGCGCTCCGTCACGCCTCAGATGCTGGAACGGTTCGATCGGTGGATGAAAGAAGCGAGCACGGCATAAAACGGCCGCCACGCCACCGGATTTTCACCTATCCCGCCACCGTCGCCGTCATCGCCCTCTTGGCCAGACCCGCCACGGTGTTCCACGCCGCGCCGGGGATGCGCTGAGTGTCTTCCAGCACATCCGCCATCGCCGACAAAAACCAGTCCATGTCTTCCTTGCACACCGTCATCGGCGGCAGGAATTTGATGACCTCGGTATGAAACCCCGCCACCTGCGTCAGAATCCGGTGCTTCTGCAACAATGGAATGATGATCATCTGCCCGAACACGCCGAAATTCATCTTGTGCAGCATGTCCCAGGCCATCTTCAATTTCAGGGAAGATTTGGGCCGGGCAAAATCAATGCCGAACATCAGGCCCTTGCCACGCACCTCGGAAACAAACGGACAACTTGAGCCGATCTCCCGCAATCGTGTCATCGCATATTGGCCCATCTCCGCGGCGTTCTCCACCAGTTTGTCCTCCTCGATCACGTGCAAACTCGCCAGCGCGGCCGCCATCGCCATGTCGTTTTGTCCAAACGTATTGGAATGAACGACGCACCGCTCCATCGAATTGAACACGCAGTCCATGATCTTCGGCCGGGTGATCACCGCCCCCACCGGAACGTAACCGCCCGACAACGCCTTGGCGCAGCAGATGATGTCCGGCTCCACCTCCGGCCAATGCTGGAAGCAAAACCATTTGCCCGTCCGTCCCAGGCCGCACTGCACCTCATCGACAACCAGCAGCGTTCCATACTTGCGGCACAGCCGCTGCGCCTCGGCCAGATATCCATCCTTCACCACTTCGCAGCTCTTGCCTTGCACCGGCTCGACAATGAACGCCGCCGCCTCTTTGCGGGACAACGTCTGCTCCAGCGATTCCAGGTCATTAAATACAACCTTCTGATTTCCCGGCATCAGTTCCCCGAACCGTTCACGGAAAAAATCAGCGCCGTTGATCGACAGCGAACCGGTCGTCAGACCATGAAACGCATGGTCGCAATACACAATCCCCTGCCGTCCGGTCATGCAGCGGGCGAATTTGATGGCCGTCTCCACCGTCTCGGTGCCGCTGTTGGTGAAAAACACCCTCGACAACCCCTCCGGCGCGTGCGAAACCAGCTTTTCAGCCGCCAACCCGCTCAACAAACTGCAATCCATCCGAACCAGGTTCGGCATGTCCCGCCCGATCAACTGCTGCAAAATCGCCCTGACCTTCGGATGGTTCCGCCCCAAAGCGAACACCCCCCAACCCGTCAATAAATCCAAATATTGATTCCCCTCCTTGTCCCATAAATAAGGCCCTTCGCCGCGGACGTATCCCTTGTCAAACCCAATCGTCCGCAACATTTTGACAAACGAAGAGTTGATGTGCTTCTGATGAAGCTCATACTGCCGGCCCTGGTGCTGTTCCAGCCACGAGAAAAAATCGGTGTGCATCCGTCAGCTTTCCATCATTCGGGGTTAGACCCAGACCACCCCCCATCATCCCATCGGAGCCTCCCAGTATACCGCCCAGCCATGGTGACTCTCAAATGAGTATTTGTCCTTAATGCTTTTATACGCTACCTTTCCGATTATCGGGTGTATTATTACAATACGCCCAGTTGGCGGCCGGATCAGGCCGCTTGGGATCGTTCAGTATCAGGGCAAGGAACGCAGTGACACTTACGACATCCTCCCATACCGCTTCGCCGCGCTCCGCGGAGATGGCAACCCACTCCTCCGCCCATTTTACTCCCCGCGCCCATCAAACGAGTTACGAATCGGGATTGGATCACGCCATTTCCATGGCACAATCCAACTTGCTGGACCGGCAAAATCCAGCCGGCTTCTGGGTTGGCGAGCTTGAGGGTGACACGACGCTCGAAACCGAATATCTCCTCCTGAAATTCATTCTCGGCCAGGAAAACGACCCCGATCTGCCCCTGATTGCCAATTACGTTCGCCGACAACAAAACCCCAGCGGCGGCTGGAGCCTTTATCCGGGCGGCGCGGACGATGTGTCGGGCACGGTCAAAAGCTATTTCGTCCTCAAACTGATGGGGGATGATCCCGATGCCCCTCACATGCGAAAAGCGCGCGATGTCGCCATAAGGTTGGGCGGCATCGAGGCCTGCAACAGTTACACCCGCTTTTATTTCGCCGTCCTGGGACAGATCAGCTACGACCTGTGCCCGGCCATCCCGCCGGAAATCATGTTCCTGCCCCGATGGCTTTACTTCAACCTCTACAATGTCTCGGCGTGGACGCGGACGATGATCGTCCCGTTGTCGATCGTCACCACGCTCCGCCCCATGCGGCAACTGCCTGCCAATAAAGGGATTGCGGAACTGGTCACCGGCGGCCCCACGCCCTTCGATGAGCTGCGCGGCCTGCCGACCAATTGGCGTGAGCTGTTTGTGTTCATCGACCGGATGCTCAAGATTTACCAGAAGTTCCCCATCCAGGTCTCGCGCTGGCAGGCGATCCGGGCGGCCGAAAACTGGATCAACGAGCACACCAACGCCACCGGCGGCCTGGGCGCGATCTTTCCGCCGATGGTTTATATCCTCATTGTCATGCGGGCTTTGGGGTATCCTGATGACCATCCGCGCGTCCTGAAGGCTCATCAGGAGCTTCAAGACCTGTTCATCCGCCAAGGGGACACGATTCGCATCCAGCCGTGCCATTCGCCCGTCTGGGACACCGCCATCGCCATGCACGCCCTGGCCGAGACCGGCTTGACGGCCAATTCCGAAGTCACCCACCGCGCCACCACCTGGCTCTTGAACAACGAATGTCGCGTGGCTTCCGATTGGCGGGCCAACGTGCCGGACGTCGATCCATCGGGCTGGTTTTTTGAATTTTCAAACCCTCACTACCCGGACATCGACGACACCGCCATGGTCTTGATGGCCTTGCGTCGAACCGGCGGGCCGCGTGCCCAGGCCGCTCTCAAACGCGGACTGAACTGGGTTTTCGCCTTCCAAAACGAGGATGGCGGCTGGGCGGCTTTTGATCGGACGCGCGACCGGCCGATCCTCGAAAAAGTCCCCTTCGCCGACCACAACGCGATGCAGGACCCCAGTTGTCCCGATCTGACCGGACGGGTCTTTGAATGCTTTGGCTATTGCGGCCTGTCGGCCGACCTGCCGGCGGTCCAAAAAGGAATACGGTTCCTACAAACCCGACAGGAAAAAGAGGGCTGCTGGTTTGGGCGCTGGGGCGTCAATTACGTTTACGGCACCTGGCAGGTGCTGGCCGGCCTGCGATCGGTTGGGGCGGACATGGACGCCGACTACGTCCGGCGGGCCGCCGACTGGCTGCGTGGGACACAAAAAAGCGATGGCAGTTGGGGTGAATCGTGCGACAGCTATGAAAATCCGGCCTTAAAAGGGCAAGGCCCCAGCACCCCATCCCAGACCGCCTGGGGCACGATGGGCCTGCTGGCCGTCGCCGGCCCACATGATCCGGCCGTCCAAAAGGGGATCCGCTGGCTGATTGATAACCAGGCGGATGATGGGAGCTGGGATGAGCAGTACTTCACCGGGACCGGCTTTCCCAAGGTTTTTTACCTTAAATACCATTTATACCGGTTGTACTTCCCGCTGATGGCCCTGGGACGCTATCGGCGGCTGATCTCTCGATAAATTGGCCCTTCTGTCGCATTGACGAGATGGGGGGCGGTGCGGATATTGGACGACATGTACCGCCCGAGCAAGAAGGTCAAGCGTTTTGACTTCCCCTCCGGGCGGGTGGTGGGGAGCAAATACACCATCGAAAGACCGCTCGGAAGTGGTTGGGAGGGCGAGGTTTACGTCATTACCGAGCGGGCCACCGGAATCCGCCGGGCGGCCAAATTCTTCTATCCTCACCGCGATCCGATGGGCAAGGCGGCCATCAGCTACGCCCGCAAGCTGGATGCCCTTCGTCATTGCCCGATCCTGATGCAATATCACCATCAGGAAGTCGCCTATGTCAGCCGGCGAAAAGTCACGGTGGTCATCAGCGAACTGGTGGAAGGGCAGAAGCTGTCGGAATTTCTGGCCGAACAACCCAAGCATCGCCTCAGCTCGTTTGAAGCGCTGCACGTGCTGTACACGCTGGCCAAAGGGATCAGCCCCATCCACGCCCGCGGCGAATACCACGGCGACATCCACGATGACAACATCATGATCCGCCGGCAGGGGATCGGATTTGAAGTCAAGCTGCTCGATTTTTTCGATCTTGGCAAACCCAGCAAATCCAAGATTCACAAGGATGTCTTAAACCTGGTGCAGGTTTTTCACACCATCGTCGGCGGGCGCGAACATTACGCCGAACAACCCAGGGTCGTGAAGGAGATCGTGCGCGGATTGAAGGATTCGCTGATTCTCGAACGCTTCCACAGCGCGGGGGACATTCAACGGCATCTGGAAAATCTTCAGTGGTGACGGGGATGGACCAATCGTCCATCAAAGCACTTCGGTCGCCCTTGGATAGCTTCCCAACATCGTGAGTTGCAGACAATGTTGTTTGGCCTGTTCGATGGCCGTCTTCATCGCGGCGTCGTCCGCGTGCCCCTGGGCATCGATGAAGAAGTAGTATTCCCAGTTCACTTTTTTGCTGGGGCGTTTTTCGATGTCGGTCAGGTTGATGCCGTTTTCCTTGAACACGTCCAGCACCTCGGCCAGGGCGCCGGGCTTGTGGGCGGTGGTGAACATGATGGCGGTTTTGTCATCGCCGCTGCGGCGGGCGGCTTCGCGTCCGATGACGAAGAACCGGGTGACGTTGTCGGGGTTGTCCTCGATGTTCTCGAACAGCGCCTTCAATCCGTACAGTTCGCCCGCGATGGTGGAACCGATGGCCGCGACCCCGGGAGTTTTGGCCGCCAGTTCGGCCGCGGCGCTGGTGGAGGCGGCCGGCTGGATGTCCCGGTCCTTGGCGGTGGCCGACAGCCAGTTGCGGCATTGGCTGAAGACCTCCGGCTTGGAATAGATCCGCCGGACCTGTTCCCACGGCTCGTTGACCAGCAGATTGTGGTGAATGGTGATCAACACCTCGGCGCAGATTTTGGCCGAGCTGTGCAAAAACGCATCCAGCGTGTCCACCACCCCCCCGCCGATGGAATTTTCCACCGGAACCAGTCCATAGTCGATGTGCCCGCGCGCCACCTCTGAAAAGACCGAGACGATCTCGGTCATCGGGACGTATTGGACCGACGACCCGAATTTTCGCACCGCCGCCGCGTGGGAGAACGTCCCCGCCGGCCCAAGAAATCCGATCCGCAATGGCTTTTCCAATGCGAACGATCCACTCATCAACTCGCGATAGACCGCCTCAAGGCAACGATCGGGCAACGGCCCTTCATTGAGCTGGCGAACTTTTTCCAGCACCGCCTTCTCCCGATCCGGGGCGTAGATCGGGGCGTTGTTCTGCTGCTTGAGTTTGCCGATCTCAACGACCACGCGGGCCCGTTCGTTGAGCACGCGCACGATCTGTTCATCCAGCCCATCAATGCGCCGGCGGAGTGTTTCAAGCGAATCGTCGATTGGGTTGGGTTCGGCCATAACGGTTTTGTATCGGTGGTTGGCGGGGACTGTCAAACCCGCCGCATTCCGGCTCGGTGGTGGTCCGGAGGCAATTGAGGCGATAAGATACCTTCAAGATGAAGTCGATACATTGGATTTTTGTTCTGGCGATCGGCCTGGGATTGGGCGTGGGAATCACTTGGTGGGTGATGAAGCCCCCCAAGATTCGCAATGGTGTGACGGCCGTCGTGCCGAATCACATCTATCGCAGCGGCCAGCTCGACCCGGCGGATTTGCAGCGGCAAATCGAGCAGCGTGGGATTAAGACGGTCGTAAACCTTGGTTCCACAAAGGATTGGGATGCGGCCGTCTGTCAGGCCAAGGGGGTTGCATACCTTCGCATCCCGGTTGGGGATGTCTGGCAGATGGAAAGCCTGCCCAATCCCGAAGCAGGCGGTAAAACCTTTCCCAAGCCGGATTTAAGCAAGGTCTGGCAGGCGATCAATGATCCGGCCGCCGGCCCGGTGTTGATCCATTGCTGGGGCGGAACCCACCGCACGGGGCTGTTCATCGCCCAATATCGCATCGAAAAGCAGGGTTGGAGCGCGCAGGATGCCATTGATGAGATGAAACTCTTTGGTTTTGACACCGAAGACCCCAAATTCGCGGGGGTTTTGGACTATCTTCGGCAACTGCCGCAATCGGCCCGCACCCCCTCCACCCGGCCGGCGGTGGCGGGCACAAACGCTCAATAAATTCATTCCGGCGGGTCGATAATCCTCAAGAGGAACCGGCCCATGCTCCAGGAACTGTCTTCTCTGATGCCGCATCAGGTGGGCGAATTCGCCCTATGGATGGTCATGGTCGGCCTTGCGCTGGGGGGTGGGTTGTGGCTGGCGGGGGCCTGTTTCAGCCGGTCGATCATCACCCTGTCGCTGGTTGCGGCCGGCTCCTTCGTTGGCAAGTGGCTTCCCGGATGGATGGGGTGGTCCATCGACCCGATGGCGACGGCCGTCGGGGGGGCGATTGTGCTGGGGATCAGCGGTTATCTGCTTCATCAATACTGGGTGGGGATCGGGCTGGGGATGGTCCTGGCCGCCTGGACGGCGATGCTGACCTGGAAGGACATCGGCCACTCCCTGAATTGGCGGGAGATGGAAGGATGGTCCTCCGCGCGGCTGGCCCTCTCCTTTGCGGTCTGGGGGGCGGGGCTGACCGGCATCGCGGCGACGTGGCTCTGGCCGAAGGTGGGGCAATCCTTGTTCTACAGCATCACCGGCCTGACGCTGGCATTGGCGATGGCATTGGCTGTCGCGCAGATGGGGCGGGGGGATTGGCTTGGATGGGTTCCGGCCGAGAACTGGGCGCAATACGCCTCCATGGCCGCGCTGGTCCTGGTGGGCGCGGTGGTGCAATGGAGGCTGGGATCGGGATCGTCCAGATCATCCCGCTCCGGCGAACCCGAGGCGGAAGGTTAATCAGATGGCATTCGTAACAAAGGACAGCCTGTGACTCCCCCAGTTCAAACGCCGGTGACCAGTGGTCAGTTTTTCTCGCTCCCCATGCACTGGCCGGGCCAGATGGACCTGCTGACCTGGTGTCAGACGATGACGCCCGGGATGGCGGCGCTGCTGCTGCTGGCGGGGGTGATCTATCTGCTGTTCGGATATTACCTGTTCAAGGTGCTGATCACGGTCAACGCGGGGATCATGGGGGGTTATCTGGGGGCGATGATCGGGATGAAGTTCGACGCGGCGCTGGCCGCGGCGATATTGGGGGCGTTCATCTGCGCCTCGATCTGCTGGCCTTTCATGAAATGGGCGGTGGCGGTCATGGGGGGCGTGGTCGGGGCGGCGATCGGCGCCAGCATCTGGAGATCGGCCGGACTGGACCCCGCCTTCGCCTGGGCGGGCGCTTTGACGGGGCTGGTCGGGTTCGGGATGCTCTCGTTCATCCTCTTCCGCGGCAGCATCATGATGTACACCAGCCTGCAGGGGGCGGTCATGCTGGTCTTCGGCATCCTGGGCTTGATCTACAAATACCACCAGGTCGCCCCGCAGATCACCAGCGGCCTGACCGTCAACGCGCTGGTCATGCCGATGACGATCCTGATCCCCGCGATCATCGGGATCATCTTCCAACAGGCCAACACGCCCGCCGAAGGGGAAAAGAAGTAACCCTCCGGGCGGCTGGTTCCCACGCCGGCCCCACCGCCGCCGGTCGGCGGTGGTTTTCGTCGGCAGGTGGCGAGCCTCCCCATCACTTGATGAAGAGCATCTCCCGGTAGGTGGGCAGCGGCCAGAGGTCGTCGGCCAGGAGCGTTTCGAGTTTGTCGCCCGCCTTGCGCACCTCGACCATCGCCGGCAGCACCGCGTCGCGCATCTGCTTGGCGTGGGCGAAGGCATCCCCCTCGGCGTGGTGGGCCAACGCCTTTTCCAGCGCGGCCAGGGTCTTGTGCAACTCCCCTGAAGCGCCCACCAGAGTCTTCAGCAGCTCCACCTGCTGCGGATTCTCCACGCCGGCCGATTTCAAGGCGGCGGTCGACTGGGCGACCTCACCCTGGTAGCGGATCGCCGCCGGCACAATCAGGTTGCGGGCGATGTGGGCGGTGAGCTGCGCCTCGATGTTGATCGTCTTGGTGTAATTTTCCGACAGGATCACGTACCGGCTTTGCAATTCCTTCTCGCTGTAGACCTTGTATTTGGTCAGCAGCTCGATCGTCTGCGGCTTGACCACCACCGGCAGGCAGTCCACCGTGTTTTTCAGGTTCGGCAGGCCGCGTCTTTCCGCCTCGCGGTGCCACTCCTCGGAATAGTTGTCCCCGTTGAAGATGATGCGCTTGTGTTCCTTGATGATCCGGGGCAGCAGCTCCTGAATGGCGGCCGTCAGCTCTTTGCCCTTGTTCACCGCCGACTCCAGCTCGCTGGCGATATAGTCCAGCGACTCGGCGACGATGGCGTTGAGGACCGTGTTCGCCCCGGCGATGTTGGCCGATGAGCCTACCGCGCGGAACTCGAACTTGTTGCCGGTGAAGGCGAACGGGGAGGTGCGGTTGCGGTCCCCCGCATCCCGCGGCAGCTTCGGCAGAATCGACAGGCCGGTCTCGAACAGCCCGCCATGCTTGGTCGATTTGGCCCCACCCTGCTCGATCTGCTCGATGATGTCGTTGAGCTGATCCCCCAGGAAGATCGAGATGATCGCCGGGGGCGCTTCGTTGGCCCCCAGCCGGTGGTCGTTGGCGGCGCTGGCGATGGCCATCCGCAGCACATCCCCGTATCGGCTGATGGCGCGGATGACGGCGCAGCAGAAGACCAGGAACTGCGCGTTTTCGTGGGGCGTCTGCCCGGGATCCAGCAGGTTTTCGCCCAGGTCGGTGGACATCGACCAGTTGTTGTGTTTTCCCGAACCGTTGATGCCGGCGAAGGGTTTTTCGTGCAGCAGGCAGGCCAGGCCATACTTGTCGGCCGTGCGCTTGAGCACCTCCATCGTCAGGTTCTGGTGGTCGGTGGCGAGGTTGGAATTTTCAAACAAGGGGGCGATTTCATACTGGCTGGGGGCCACCTCGTTGTGGCGGGTTTTGACCGGCACGCCCAGGCGGGTCAATTCGGTCTCCACCTCCGCCATGTAGGCCAGCACGCGCTCGGGGATGGCGCCGAAGTATTGATCCTCCAGCTCCTGCCCCTTGGGGGGCTTGGCGCCAAAGAGGGTTCGGCCGGCGTGCAGCAGGTCGGGGCGGGCGTAATAGAAATGCTTGTCGATGAGAAAATATTCCTGTTCCGGCCCCATCGTGGTGAAGACTTTCTGGGCTTCGTTGTTGCCGAAGAGCCGGACGATCCGCAGCGCCTGAGCCGACAGCGCCTCCATCGAGCGCAGCAGAGGGGTTTTCTTGTCCAGCGCCTCGCCGGTCCAGGACAAAAAGGCGGTGGGGATCACCAGGGTCGAGCCGTTGGGATGATCCATCAGATAGGCCGGGCTGCTGGGGTCCCAGGCGGTGTAGCCGCGCGCCTCGAAGGTGGCGCGAAGGCCGCCGGAGGGGAAGCTGGAGGCGTCCGGTTCCCCTTTGATCAGTTCCTTGCCGGAGAATTCGGCCAGTACGCCGCCGCCGGCGGGATTCAGAAAGCTGTCGTGCTTCTCGGCGGTCAGGCCGGTCATCGGCTGGAACTGGTGGGTGTAGTGGGTGGCGCCATTCTCGATGGCCCAGTCCTTCATGGCGTTGGCGACGGCGTCGGCGATGGCCGGGTCCAGCGGCTGGCCGAGCTTGATGGTTTTTTGCAGTGCCTTGAAGACCGGCTTGGGAAGGCGCTGACGCTGCTGCTGTTCATTGAAGACCTGAATGGCGAACTGGTCCTTGAGATGAACCTTGCGAAAATCCACGCGGTTGAGTGCATAACGGGTGGAGACGATGCCTTCGACGGCATCCTGACGAACATTGGCGCCCATGGAAAATCCTTAAAAAAAGAGATTCAACAATCAACGGTCGGGAATTCAGATGGATTGTGTATAGACCGGCGCTGCCGGGCCGTCAATCCACCGCCCGCAAAGGCCCAGTGCAAAGGCCGCGCCAGATGTAAATTTGCAAATAAACCGCCCCGCCCTGCCTAAAAATCAGGCAACGCTCCATTCACAGCCCCGATTTGCCCATTTATTCATCACCGCCGGTTGGGGATGGGTTCGAGGGGAAGATCGGGAAGGGTGAGCCACGGAGACACGGAGATCACGGAGAAATACAAAGAGATATCGTTTGAATTTTCTTCTTTGTGTCCTCTGTGTCTCTGTGGCAAAATTTCCCCTCCCCGCGCTGGATCGGCCAGGAGGCCCCGAAGAGTTTCCGGGAGGTCACGAAGAGTTTTGGGGATGGGCGTAAACCTTTTCCCCCCGGGCATGAGCCTTTTCCCCCCGGGCATGAGCCTTTTCCGCCTGGGCGTGAGCCATTTCCCCCTGGGCGTAAACCATTTCCGCCTGGGCGTGAGCCTTTTCCCCCTGGGCGTAAACCTTTTCTCCCTGGGCGGAAGGGTTCTGGACCTTGGCGTAAACGTTCCCTCCCCATCCCGGCGGGAATCACGCCACCCCGCGAACCGCCGTTTTATGGGATGATCGACCGGCGGCCATATCCGGGGGATATTATGGGATGGGGCGAGGAGCGGGGGACGCGGCAATTACCAATTACCAATTACCAATTAGGAATTGGCGGAGGTGGTTTTCTTGATTGCGGTGATGATGCGGCAGAGTTCCTCGCCGTCGGCGTGGATGCTGGTGAATTGCGTTTCACTCAGGTAATCCGTCTCTTTGAGCAGGCGGAGCCAGTACATAGTTTCGCGCGCTTCCTTGTAAGCGATGGAGAGTTTCGAGAGGAAGTCCGGCCTCGACTGTCCGCCGATGGCTTCCTCAACGTTGGCCCCGATGCTCGTGCCGCAGCGGAGGAGTTGCTTGGACAAGACATACTCCCGCTTCTGATCTGTCAGGAACTGACACAGCCGCACGATGCGCACGGCGAATGCGAAGCTCCTGGTCTGAATGATGTTCTCACTCTTCATCGTCGCCCCACACCGTGTCGATCGCCGCCGTGATCTTCGCCTGACATTCCTTAATTCGCAATTCGTAATTCTTAATTCTTAATTTCCTCTCCGGTTCACCCCCACGGGCGTGGGGAAAAGCCAACGCCAGCACGTCTTCCCGGCGATCCAATTCGGTTCACCCCCACGGGCGTGGGGAAAAGCGGCGCAGATGGCCGCAAAGCTCCCCCAGTGTCGGTTCACCCCCACGGGCGTGGGGAAAAGGTCGAGGACGCCATCCGGGCTTTACCCGACCTCGGTTCACCCCCACGGGCGTGGGGAAAAGTGACCAAGGCGTATGAGATTTACGGGGATCAACGGTTCACCCCCACGGGCGTGGGGAAAAGGCACCGACACACGGACGGCGGTGGCGGATCAACTGGTTCACCCCCACGGGCGTGGGGAAAAGCTCGGGGTCGCCGGCGTCAAGGTGGCGCTGCACGGTTCACCCCCACGGGCGTGGGGAAAAGCAGCATTTTTCGCACGCGGTCCGTCAGCGGCTCGGTTCACCCCCACGGGCGTGGGGAAAAGTTGATCGTCGTCGTCCCAAAAGTGCTGCCTGATCGGTTCACCCCCACGGGCGTGGGGAAAAGTTGAACTGGGCTGGCGGCATTGCCAGCGGCTGCGGTTCACCCCCACGGGCGTGGGGAAAAGCACCCTGGGGTAGGTCTAAATCCGATACGTCAAACGGTTCACCCCCACGGGCGTGGGGAAAAGTTCGAGCAAATGCGGGAATGGGTCAATACCTACGGTTCACCCCCACGGGCGTGGGGAAAAGTGTTTAATGGCGGCATGCACGCGGTCGATAACCGGTTCACCCCCACGGGCGTGGGGAAAAGGGTTTCAACTGGAAGGAGCGATTGAGAATCGACGGTTCACCCCCACGGGCGTGGGGAAAAGGTATTACAACGAAAACGACCCCAAGATCGCCGCAGGTTCACCCCCACGGGCGTGGGGAAAAGTTGCGACTCTCGCGCCGCATCGAGCGACTTCTGGTTCACCCCCACGGGCGTGGGGAAAAGACTGGCATTTTACTCGCTGGCGCGGGTTTTGGCCAGTTTGAGGCCATCGAAGTCTTCGATGAGTCGTTTGGTTTTTCCGCAGGTGCGGATGGCGAAGCCCTGCTCGCAGGAATCGGGGTGGATCAGGATGGCCGCGCCCCCCTTGAGGTCTTTGCAGATGCGTTCCCAGAGGCGGTCACGAACCCGTGCCGAAAGGGTTCCGACAAACAGTCCGGTGTGGGGCTGGATCAGCCAGCGGGTGAGTTCGCCGCGAAGGCCGGGGGGGACGCGCTGGAGAACCATGACGACCATTACGCACCTCCCGTGGGGCGTGGGGCAGCGCCGGCGAGAATCTGCTGGATGGGGGTCTGGTCGCCGAAGCCCGCGGGGGTCCACCAGTCGGCCGGAAGCGCCGGGTCATCGTCCAATGGGTCTTCGGAGGCGGCGGCCGGCTCAATGGCGAGGATGGAGGCGATGTCGGGCAGGATGCGGCGATTGAGTTTGCCCTCCCGAAAACGGTCGCGGCAGGCGAGGCGGACCCTCCGGTCGATCTCCTGGTCCCCTTGGGCGGCGATGGAAAAGGCCAGCGGGAGGGTGAACTCGACTTTATACAGGTCGGCGATGTCGTAGATGAACGAGAGCTGTTTGCCGGTGTGGATGAACCCCAGGGCCGGGGAATAGCCGCCCGAGAGGATGGCGGCGTGGCACAGGCCGTAAAGACAGGCGTTGGCGGCGGAAAGGGCGCGGTTGACCGGGTCGGCCGCATCCCAGTCCCGGCGCTGGAAGGTGCGGCCGGACCATGGGACGTGGTGGGCGGCGGCGGCATCGGCGTAGGCCTGGCGGACGCGGATCCCCTCCCGGCCGCGCAGCTGCTGGAGGGTGAGGGCTTTTAAGGAATCTGCGTCGGCGTCGTTGAATCGCCGGAGGTACATGCGGACGACCACCTGCAGGCGGGTCAGCGGATCGGACAGCAGCGAAGCCTGCCGAAGGAGGTTGCGGCTGTGGCGTGTCCCCCCCTGGCCATGGGCGTAGAAACGGACGGCGTGTTCGCCGGTCCAGATAAGCAGGCAGTTGGAATCGGCCGCCGTTTTCACCGCCTCGTGGGTGATGCTGGTGCCCGGCCCCAGCAGCAGAACCGCCAGGGCCGCGGCGGGAACCGACACCGTGCCGTCGGGCCGGTGAAAACAGAGGGCCTTGTCCTCCCGGTCCACGACGGCGTGCTCGACGTACAGATAGGTGAGCTTGTCGTCGAAGCGGGGCAGTTCCTGCAAATTGACCTGACGACGGGTCCCCATAAGGGGATATTCGGTTGTCAAAGAGCGTAGGCTTGAGCCTCATCGAATCGGCGCGACCGAGAGCAGGCCGAAACCGAACGCCTTGGCCGGGCCGATGCCGGTAAGTAACGCGCCACGAAAAATCGCGGCGTCCAGAACCTGCAACGTCCCCTCGTAGCGGACGGATCGAAGACGATAGCCTTGGCCGGATTTTCCGGTCTTATTCACAAAGACGTACCCGGCTTGCGCGCTGGTCAGATCGGTGATCTCAAACCCCGATGTGAGGGCGCGCCGATCGATCCAGTTGCGCAGGGAAGCGTCATCACTCGCCACGCCGATCCGTTTACCGACCCATTTTTCATCGATGGCTTGCCCGGAGCGGTGGACCGACTGCTGTCGCGCCCGGGAGACGGCGTTGACCAACAGACGAAAGCGCAATCGTCGGCCGGCCGCCGGGTTTGGTGCGTACGGCTTGCATTGCGGCGGCGCGGCCAGGAGGTATTGCGCGTTGGCAAAGGCATAATCCCAGTCCGGTTCAATCGCCGAGAGAGTCAGGATGACGACGTTTCCTCCCGGCTGCGGATCAATGCGGAATAAAAAACCCGCATTCGGGTTTCTTGGCGTGTGCACCTGCCGTTGGGCGAAGTCGGTCGGGTTGTACGGATCGAGGAACTGGGCGTCGGATTGTTTGCGCTGAGCCGAGGGGAAGGCCATGCACAGGCGCTGGTGGACGCGATACAGGTTGCGCAGCCACAGGCGCCCGGGGCGCGGGCGGTCGGGGTTGTCGCCGACGTTGATCAGCAGGTTCGAGAGGTACATTATTCGACCTCCTCGGGTTCAAAGCGACGACGGCGGGTTTCCAGCGAGCGGAAGGAGATGATTTCCTCCCGCTTGGAGATGATCCTGTCTCGCCATTGCCCGTCTTCCGGGTCGATCCGATCCAACCCCATCCCAAGCCCGTATTCGATCATGGTGACGGCGTCGTGGCAGAGGCGGCAGAGGGCGCGCAGGTCCTCCTGGGATTCGTTGCCGCCGGCACGACGATAGGTGATGTGCTGCACCGTGGTGGCGGGCGATTTGCAGAAGACGCACAGGCCGTGGTCGGCGTCGAGGCGGGCGGCGCGACGTTTTTTATATTCGGCGTTGGCGTAGTCGGCGCGGGGTCGCGGCGGCGCGGGGGTGCGGCGTTGAATCGGCTCGCCGACGCTCACCCCCACCGTATCGCGCATCACCAGGCGCGGATGGTGCACCGGCGGATCGAAGCAGACCGGCTCATCGTACCAGACGTCGGCCTCCGACGGCGCGATGTCCCGTTCATCCCTCCCGCGCCATTCGATCAGACCGGGCAGGTTTTTGGGAGGCGCTTCACCAGCATATCGCGGAGACCATGGCACGGCGGACAGGGCCGCTTTCAAACCCCCGTCGATCACCGTCGGGTTGGTCCATGACTCATCACGGTCCTTGCGCGGCTGCACAAAGACCGGCAGCGACGGCGGGCAGGATTTGCGTCCCAGATAAAGCGCCCATTTCGGCGACCGCAGCGCCTCGGCAACCTGTTGGATGATCTTCCCATCCCCTTGCAGCGCGACGAGGAAACTGGCATCCGCCAGATACTCGCGTCGCGTGATGAGCGTGCCCTGCGCGCCGTGCTTCAATCCACCGGCCGCGGTTGTCAGGCCGATGCCGGCGCCGACGGTGTGATAGTCCCACCAGCGGGTGCCGGGGCGGTCGATGCGCACGCCCATCGCCAGCGTGTTGAGTTCCGCCAGCCTCGCTCTTGCTTCGGCCCGCGACAGGCCCATGGCGCAGCAGACCAGCCCCAGAACGCCTGATTTTGTCGGGGCCTCCATCGTGCGCCGGATGACGAACTTCGACGGATCGCCCCAGGACTGGAGCGGGCCATCGAGGCGAAGAAAGAGGGTGTTGGGCACAGTCATGCTCTCTCCGTGCCGGCCGCGCCTGTGTTGGCCGCCGCCATGACCTTTTGGACAAAGGCATTAAAGTTGCCTTCGCTGGTGACTCCGTCGATGCTCTTCTCCTGCTCGCCGGCAACGTGCGTCAAGGGAGAGCGGCCGGAGGGTGAAAACCAGAATCGTTCGGCCTCTATTGCGTACCCATCCATCAAATCGTGAAGGTATTGCCCCAGTCGGGCGATGCTTTCACCAACCAGCCCGCGCTGAGCCTTTTCCGGGACCGGATCGGCGAAGGCGTTGGCGTAACTGATCGGCGTGGGGGACTTGGTCTTGATTTCGACGAGGATGCCATCAGGCGGATTGAAGGCCGCATAGGCGTGCTGCTTGCCGGAGGGGTTGGCCTTGACCGCTCCTTCGAGAAAGCACTTGACGGTTGTCTTGGCCAGCGCCTCATCCCCGCCGAGGTTTTTTACCAGTTGTTCCCAGTCGATAACGAAGTGCTTGTAGAAACAGGCGGAGGTGAAGATCGCCTCGTTGACGTGGCCAGCGCCTGCATCGGGGCCTGGCACGTCGTCGGCGGCGGTGAAGTAGTCGATTTCGTTGATGTTGGCGTGGGTGGAGATGGCGTGCGCGGCCGAGAGCGCGGCCTCGACGGTGAATTTTCCCTTGAGGTTCTCAAACGGTCCCTTGGCGTCGAACTCGGTCATTCGCCCGCATAGGGCGATGTCGGGAGTTTGGACGAATTGGCCAATAATTTTGGCGAATTGTCCGCCGAGGTTTTCCTGTCCGGCTTTCACGGCATCGCCCATTTCCTTGATCGCCGACTGGGGAAGGAAAAAGAGGATGTCGGACCTGTTGACATCGTTCTTGTCCAGTCCGACGCCGCCATCGTTGAAGACTTTGCGAATCGCATCCAGGTCTGCTTTCTTCGGTTCATTGCCTTTGCCGGCTGCGGCTTTGGCGATTTCCTCTATCAGCCGCCGCGTGCGGACGCCCCCATCTCGTTCCAGCGCCGCGGCGAACTCCCCGCTGCGGCGGATGGACCGCTTCAGGCACTGGCTGGAGATGCGCGCCCGCGTCACGCCGCCGAAGAGGCAGGTCTTGGGCGCGCCCAGGTCATCCCGGTTGAGGTTTGACGGGCTGTGGTTCTGGATCATGTGTATCTCGATCAGCATGGCAATCTCCTTATGGTTTGTGGTTCGTTGCGTTCAAATACTGCTCGGCCCAGAGGTCGCGGATGTCGCGGCCGCGGCGGTATTGTTCGTCCCGGTCCCAGATGGATAGATCATCCAGCAGTTGTGCCCAGTCGATCCCTTTGACGCCCGCAGCGCGCGGCACACGACCGGCAACCGCCCGGCCGATCTCATCCAGCGCCCAACTCAGCGGCGGCTCGATGCCCGACAGCGGCGCGCAGAGGATCGCATCAAAGCGTGTGCGAAAGCGATTGCGCGCCATGAACTCCGGCGGATCAGATGGTTCGCACAACCCCAGCACGGCGGGCAGGGTTGGCCCGTTTCCAAATTCGGGTCGAACGTGGGGCACGGACGAGCCGAACGCTCCGAACAGCTTGACAGCCAGCCAGCTTGTTTCCCGCCGGGGTGTGGCCGGACTCTTCTGCCGCAGCGGCCACCACAGGCCGGTGAACAGGTCGAAGCCCGCGAGCGTCTGATCCAGCGGCCGCCCCGCCAGCCGGCGCAGGCGCGAGCGTTCGCCTTCCTTGAGATCTTCCAGTCGGCGGATGAATGCGAGAGTCTGGCTCATGTCGCGGCGACTTTCTTCTTTCGGGCGCGTTTGGGTTTTTCGGCAGCCCCATCGACAGCCGCTGACCCGGGCGGTTGATTCGCACTGTTGACCAGTTTATCAATCACCTTGCGCAGTAAGCGTTGCGCATCATTCATTGCAGCGCGGCGGCGCAGCGGTGAACCGCGCGCCGTGGACGCAAGGACCCGCTCTACCAATGGCTCAAAGATTTCTCGCAGATGCTCTCCGTCGTCCGCTGTTGCGCCGGGTGCGTCCAAAGATGCGCGAATATTTCCTTCCGTATCCGGCGTCAGCAGAACAATCGCCGCATGGATTTCAGGATGCCGGCGGTCGGGGTTCGGGGTGACCTGCTTCAGTAAGCCTCGTAACTTCTTATTGCAATCCGCGGTAAGCCCGGCCCGCGTCTGAGCAGAGGATTTGGGCACATCCACGCAAACGGCGTCCTGGAACGTGAACTTGATCACGACGGGGCCGATCGCGACGACCTTGCCGGCCCGCGCGCCGCGCAGGTCGAGAGCATCCCGCCAAAATCGTGAGCTGTGAGCGCCCACGTTTGTCCCCAGTCCCGGGAGCGATATCGGCTCGCCATCTTTCAACAGGTGAGGGTCTTCAGCCCAAAACTTCTTTGTCGCGCCCGGAGTCGTCGGAGTCGGCCATCCGCCTTCATTGCACAGGCTCTCAATCATTACGCCCGCGCCGCCGCAGTTCGCGCAAGTGCCTGGGTCCCGCGCGACATTTAGCCAAAGCTTGCGTGGCCGCCAGGCAAGATAAGACGCGGCGCCTGCCGAACAGGGCGGCGCGTTGGACAACCACGGCGCATCGCCGGCGTGCGCCGTTGCTTCAGGCAGATTGGCGGCAAGAGTCAGCAGCAGGTCGCTGCCTTCGGTGATGGCATAGGCCGCGGATCCCGGATTGACGGATGCCGGATAGTATTGGTTGGCCGATGCCCAGACCGACAGCCGCAGGATTCCCAGCGCGCAGCACGCCGGACAGAACCCGTAGGAGCCATGTACGACGTGCCGCATGTGGTTGACCGAATCCGCGCCGGGGAACTCCACGAGGAGATTGGCGATCGGGCATAAATCAGCTTTATCCAGCGATGTCGGACGAAGCGATTTGGGGGATGTGCGGGACTTTTTCTTTTTCTGTTTGTCATCCCACTTTTTCTGCTTGGATTTCAGCAGGTCGTCGAGGATTGTCTTATCCTGATAAAACCGCTTGCCCTCCCCAAGCAGATTGAATTTCGCCTTGTTCTCCTCCAGTTTGTTAAGCCACCCCTCTGAAATGCCATCGGCGCTCTCAAGCTGCGCACGGTCTTCGTCGCTCAAATCCGGTTTGCACCACAGCAGCACCGCCAGTAGGAAACGCAGCAGCGCCACGCGGTCCATCGGATTGCTCGCCGCGATCTGGCGGATCGTTCCCGCTTCGGTCAGCGCGGCCTTGATCCCGACGTGCTCGAATCGCCCATCCTGCCGGAGAACCGGAATCCACCGTTCGTCCAGCAGATTGTAACCGTTGCCGTCTGCTTGCCCCATTGAAACTTGACTCCCTTGGACACCCTTGCACAGCCCTTCAATGGCCATTCTTCACCGACAGGTCAGGTCATTATCGTATCCTTCCTCATTCAATGCAAGCATATCTCCTGCCACTGACAACACCCTGTCAGTCCCGCTCATTGAGCGCCGGCAGGGCATCTGGTGTGGAGCGATTGGAGTCCGCCGGCATCGCGGGGGCGGGATGATGCAAGAAGGCGAAATAAACGGCGTCGCGGAGCGACGCCCTCCAGGATCGTACCGCATCCCCCCGCCGGGAAAAGCGGATGGGAATCCAATGCCCGGATGCGGGAACGGGGAATAAAAAAACAAATTTTCTCAAAAATCCCCCGCAACCGCTAAAGCCGCCCACAACCTTCGTCGAAGTCAAAGGATGAAAGAACCGCGCAAGAGGATTAAACGGCCTCTTGAAAAAACCCGGCATCGGCCCCTCATCACACATTTTCGCGGGATCGTCCCGCACGGATGACGGCGGCGGCGCTGGGCGAAACAACGGTTCAAGGAGTTCCTTATGGCAGACTTTCTGCCCAATCGGGAGTCGGAACTGGTCACCTGGGCCAACAACTTCAACACGTTGATCCAGGCCGGGGCCATCACCTATGGCCTGACCACGCCGCAGGCATTGCAGATGGGGTCGTTTTACTCGGCCTTCGCGGCCGCCTACCAGACCGCCAACGATCCGGCCACCCGATCGCCATCGGCCATCATTGCCAAGAACACCGCGATGAAAAACATGGTCTCCTTCATCCGCCTGCTGGCGCGGATCATCCAGGCCAACCCCAACTTGTCCGCCCAGCAGAAATCCAACCTGGGATTGACCGTGCGGGACACCGACCCCTCATCGGTCAACCCGCCCGGCAGCGCCCCGATGATGGACATCGTGTCGGTCGTCGGCCGAACCGCTAAGTCCCGCCTGCACGACTCGGCCAACCCCACCCGCCGCGGACGGCCCGAAGGCGTCGCCGGGGCGAGCATTTACAGTTTCGTCGGCGCCACCCCGCCGGCCGAACTGTCGGCCTGGACGTTCGTCGGCAACACCAGCCGGACCACCTGTGATGTGCAGTTTGACGCCGATGTCCCGGCCGGCGCGGTTGTCTGGCTGACCGCCTGCTGGTTCAACGCCAAGGCCCAGAACGGGCCGACCTGCGCCCCGGTCAGCACCAACCTCCCCGGCGGCGGCGCGGTGGCGGCGTAATCGCACCTACCGCCAATGAATCGGCGCCGGTGATGGATCGGACCTGGCCATC
Organism: Phycisphaerales bacterium; assembly: GCA_020853095.1. Taxonomy (GTDB): domain Bacteria; phylum Planctomycetota; class Phycisphaerae; order Tepidisphaerales; family Tepidisphaeraceae; genus JADYZN01. The sequence continues at coordinate 101,176 of JADYZN010000040.1, forward strand.
ACCGGCGTCTTTTGTTTTCATCGCGTTGGTTGATTCATCCCCCCAAGGAACGCACGCGAATCGTCACCTGATCCCCGCGTCGGCGGCGCTCAGATGCGGATGCTTGCGCAGAATGTCATCCCGGCCCGCCCCGGATGCCACCCATTCCAGGATCAGGTTGGATCATGCTGTGGGGTGTGGGTACCGCCGGTTTTGGAGAGGAGTTTGATGCCGTCGATGACCATCGTCTTGTCGATGGCCTTGCACATGTCGTAGATCGTCAGGGCGGCGAGGGAGACGGGTGGGCAAGACGTCCGTCAATGGCCAACGGTCAGGCTCAAATTCGATTTTTGGCCTTCAGGCCACATCCGCTGCCACGGTATGAAAGCGAACCCCGATCGCACCGGCGACTTTGAGAATGGTTGCGAAGCTGGGGTTTCCGTTTTTGTCCAACGCCCGGTAGAGGCTTTCCCGGCTCAAGCCGGCGTCTCTGGCCACCTGGCTCATCCCCTTGGCGCGGGCGATGTCCCCCAGCGCCCGCGCGATCCCTGAAGCATCCTCCGGAGCTTCGGACAGCCAGGCATCGAGATAGGCCGCCATTTCCTTGGGCGTGCGAAGATGTTCGGCCACATCATAAGGCGTCGTGAGCGGCCGAACGGTTTTTCGCCGCGGTTTACTGGATGATTTGGCCATGGCCTTCACTCCCGAAATCGTCGATTGAGCGCGATCGCATTTTGAACGTCCCGCCGTTGCGTGGATTTATCGCCGCCGCCGAGCAGGAGCAGAAGCCTGTCTCCTCGAATCGAGTAATAAACCCGATACCCGGGACCGAAGTCGACCTTGAGTTCGCAGACGCCTCCGGTCAGGTTTCGATGCGCACCCGGATTGCCGTGAATCAACCGGTCGATCCGCATGAGAATCCGCGCCCGGGCGGCCTTGTCCTTCAAGTTGTCGATCCACCGGCCAAACGCCCCGGTCTTCTCGACCGCATCATCGGATTGTATCCCATAGGCTACACCACTTCAAGCCGATGGTCCGCGATACGGCGATCCGTTCCGCCGCCGGACATGGACGCGCTGTCGCGGAGCGACGCCCTCCAGGATCATGTTGGATCATGGTGGAGGGGAGTGGGTTCCGCCGGTTTTGGAGAGGAGTTTGATGCCGTCGATGAGCATGGTTTTGTCGATGGCTTTGCACATGTCGTAGATCGTCAGGGCGGCGAGGGAGACGGCCGTGAGGGCTTCCATCTCGACGCCGGTTCTGGCGGTGATGCGGGCGGTGGACACGATGCGGATGGAAAGGCGCTGGTCGTCGTCGGGGGGGAGTTGGGGAAGCTCGAAATCGACCGAGACGCTGTCGAGGGAGAGGGGGTGGCACAGGGGGATCAGCTCGCCGGTCCGTTTGGCGGCCATGATGCCGGCGAGGCGGGCGGTTCCCAGCACCTCACCCTTGGCGATGCGTTCCTCGGCGATGGCGCGCAGCGTCGCGGCGCCCAGGTGGATGAATCCCTCGGCCACGGCCACCCGCGCGGTGATGGGCTTGTGGCCGACATCCACCATGCGCGCCCGCCCTTGTTCATCCAGATGGGTCAATGTCGTGCCCTTGGCCATGGTGAATCACCAGTCCTTTCGCAGTTGCGCGATCTGGAGGCAGCTTTTGAGGATCGGCTCGACCTGATCCAGCGAAAGCATCGTCGCGGCGTCGCTCTTGGCGTTTTTGGGGTCCGGGTGGCATTCGAGAAACAACCCCTCCACGCCGGCGGCGACGGCCGAGCGGGCCAGCAGCGGGCTGTAGTGCGGGTTGCCGCCGCTGGAATTGCCCAGGGCGGCCGGCTGCTGGGTGGAATGGGTGATGTCGAAGATCACCGGCACGCCGAATTCCCTCATCACCGCCAGGCCGGTGAAATCGTTGACCAGCCGGTTGTAACCGAAGAACGTCCCCCGTTCGGTGAGCATCACCTTCGGATTGCCGGCGCTTTGGACTTTGCGGACGGCGTTGCCCATCTCGGCCGGGGACATGAACTGCCCTTTTTTGACGTTGACCGCCCGGCCGGTCCGGCCGCACGCCAGCAGCAGGTCGGTCTGCCGGGCCAGAAAGGCGGGAACCTGAAGGATGTCCACCACGCCGGCGGCGGCCGCCGCCTGATTTGGCTCGTGAACGTCCGTCAACAGCGGCACGCCGATCTCGCGGCCGATTTTTTGAAGGATGCGCAAGCCTTCTTCGAGGCCCGGCCCGCGAAACGAGCTGTCGCTGGAGCGGTTGGCCTTGTCGAAGGAGGCCTTGAAGATGTAGGTCAGCCCCAGTTGCGAGCAGAGTTGCTTCATCCGCTGCGCGATGCGCAGGGAGAGTTCCTCCGTTTCCAGCACGCACGGGCCGGCGATCACGAACAGGGGGGTTTTGCCCAATCCCAGCAAAGATTCCATCGTTGACTACTCCACCACGAAATCGAGTTTTCGTTCCATCATCTCAAGTCGAACCGGCGTGAAACCGGCCGGCTCTCCATCCACCTGCACGGCGACCGGGCGATCGGATTCGATCTGGACGAGTCGGGCCTTGACGCAGGCCGACCCTTCCTGCTGGGCGTGTTCGCCGGCGGCCGCGTGCAGGAAGAGCTTCATCATCTGCAATCTCGACCCGCAGGGCAACGCGCACACATCCAGCAACCCATCGTCCGGCCGTGCCCGCGGCAGCATCGGAAAGCCGGTTCCATATTCGCTGATGTTCCCCACGAACGCCACGCCCGGCCGGGGGCCGAAAATGCGCCGGCCGTCGGCGTGGACGGTGATCGAAGGGAAATCATACCCCCCCACCACCCGCGCGGCCGGCCAGAGATAGCTGCTCTTGCGGATCGGGCCGCGCCGACGGCGGTCGACTTCATGGACGATTTGCGCATCCACCCCAACGCCGGCCATCAGCAGGAACAACCGGCCGTTGGCCCGGGCGGCGTCGAGGCTGACGATCCGCCGCCGCCGGATGGCCGCCGCCACCTGTTCGGCGGCGTGGCGGGGATCCCAGCGGATGCCCAGGTGTTGGCCCATCAGGTTGGCCGTCCCCATCGGCACGACCAGCAACGGCGGCCAATCCTCCCGCGGGCAATGGTCCACCATCCGCCCCGCCACGGCACGCAACGTCCCATCCCCGCCGATGACCACGATGCAGCGTACTTCCCGTTCGCAGAGGGTCATGGGGTCGATCGTGTCGGGGCGATCGTGCAGCAGTTCGCAGCGATACCCTTCGCCGGTCAGTCGGTCGGCCAGGCTCCTTCCCAGCCCCATCGCCGATCCCCGGCCGGCGATGGGGTTGGCGAACAGGAGCACCTTTGGCATCCAATGATGGTATCACATCGGGCCGTTGTTTTCGCCCGCGCGGCGGGATTTTCGGGATTTGGTTGACCGGCCGGAGACTGGTGGCCTAACATGGGGGCGTGGCGGCGGTCGACCGCCGGGGATTTGTATTGGATGTGACCGATCACTGAAGGAGTCGGGCGTGCGATTGTTGATCGCCATTCCGGTTTACAACGAACGCCAGTACGTCCAGCAGGTACTGGACAAGGTGAAGTCGTATCACGACCAGGTGCTGCTGGTGGACGATGGCAGCACGGATGGAACGGCGCAATATCTGATGGGCCGGCCGGACATTCACCTGATTCGCCACGCGGAAAACAAGGGGTATGGCCAGAGCCTGATCGACGCCTTCGCCTACGCCGATGAACGGGGGTTCGACTGGGTCATCACGATGGATTGCGACGAGCAGCACGAGCCGGAGCGGATTCCGGATTTCATCAAGGCGATCAATGAGGACCGGTGGGACATCGTCAGCGGGTCGCGGTATCTGCGGGCGATGACCGACAACGACCTGCCGCCGGGGGATCGGCGGACGATCAACGCGACGATCACATCCCTGATCAACAATCTCTTTGAGATGAACCTGACCGATGCGTTCTGCGGGTTCAAGGCGCATCGGGTCAGCGCGATGCGAAGGTTGAAGCTGGATGAGCCGGGGTATGCGTTTCCGATGCAGCTCTGGCCGCAGGCGTTTTCCGCCGGGCTGCGGATCACGGAAATTCCGGTTCGGCTGATCTACAACGACCCCAACCGGCATTTCGGGGGATTGCTGGACAACGCGCAGAACCGTTTGCAGCATTATACGAACGTGCTGTACGGTGAAATGCGGAAGCTGGGGACCAAATCCGACCGGGTTGACGAGGTCTGTTCGGGCTGCTGTCAATGAGGCGCGGGTCAATGGATTATCCACAATGGAAGGCGCCCGCGGAGGATGGTCAGGTGTTGATCTGGCCGTCGCCCGATCGGATTCTTGATCAGACCCGACAAAACAACCGTTTGCTCAATGGGGCGAAGGCGACCATCCAGGGAATCGCACTGGGAGAGCTTCGTCGTCAACAGCGGCAGTGGCTGGGACATGCGGATGCGGATCGGCCGATCATCGCCACCGGCCACCAGAGCGAGTTGTACCATCCGGGGGTGTGGGCCAAAAATGCGTTGATCGACGCGGCGGCGGAGCGATTGGGTGGGGATGCGGTTCACATCGCGGTGGACAGCGATGAGCCGAAGCATCTGAATTTGCGATGGCCGGGGGGAAACGAGCCGCTGACGGACGATCCCAATCTGCCCACGGCCGCGTGGAGCGGATTGCTCGAAGGGCCGACGCCGGCCCATCTGGATCACGTGGAGGGGCATCTGCGGCGGTCGGCCGGTGCGTGGGCCTTTGAGTCGACGATGATGATCTGGCCTTTTCTGCACTCGATGCGGAAACTGGCGATGGAATCGAGCGAGTTGTCGGCCGGGTTGATCAACGCGATGCACCAGTTGGATTGGCAGATGGGGTTGAAGCACCATGCGCTGGCGGCGGCGCCGGTGTGGGAATCGCCGGCTTACCTGGTGTTTGTCCATCATCTCATGGCGAACGCCGGTGAGTTAGCCGAACAGTACAACGGGGCGTTGGCCGACTATCGCATCGCCAACCGGATCGGCAATCCCGGCCGGCCGATGCCTGATTTGAAACAACAGGATCAGCGGTGCGAATCCCCCTTCTGGGTGGATGATCTTGGACAAGGACAGCGCGGGCGGGCGATGCTCCTGCGGGAGGGGGATCGATGGGTGTTGCGGCACGGGGAGGAGGCTTTCGCGTTCGACCCGCGCAAGGAGGGTTGGAAGGGAGCCGAGGAACTGGCGGGATGGATGCGGGGGGTGCGGTTGCGACTTGCGCCGCGGGCGCTGATGTTGACGATGTTTTTTCGGCTGCTGGTGGCGGATCAATTCATCCATGGCATCGGCGGCGGCCAATATGACCAGGTGGCGGACGACCTGATCGCCCGGCATTTCGGCATCGAGCCGCCGAAGTTCGCCGTCACCACCGCGACGCTTTATTTCCCGCTGGCGGTGGGACGAAGCCGGGCCTGTCTGCCCTGCATCCGGCAGGAGGGACATCGGTTGCGACATGGCATCCTGGGTGAGCGAAAGATGGAGATGGTCCGTACAATCAATGCGCTGCCGCGACGGTCCATGGAACGGGCGGAGGTGTTCAGCGCGATGCACCGGCGGCTGGATGAATCGGCCCGGGATGGGGAGATCGTGCGGTGGGAGGAGCGTTATCGCCAGGCGCAGGCGGCCGATGTCGAGGATCAGGGCATTTTCGATCGTGAACTTTTTTATGCCCTGCAGCCGCGCGATCGGCTGGAGGCGCTGATCGACAATTACCGGCGGGCCTTTTCAGGTTGATGCGGCGATGAAACTGGCTTTTTCCACCAATGCGTACACGCTCCATTCGCTGGAGCGGGCGATCGAGGGAATCGCCGAGGCCGGTTTTGAAGGGGTGGAAATTCTGGCGGATGTTCCCCACCTGTGGCCGGGGTCGGCCGATGCGAAAGAGGTGGCGGCGATCCGCCGGCAACTGGAGCGGCTGAAACTTCAGGTCAGCAACCTCAACGCCAATTGCTCGTTCGGGTATTGGAAGGATGCCCCGCCGGAGCCTTATTTTGAGCCGAGCCTGATTTCACCCGATCCGCGCCATCGCGCGGACCGGATCGGGCTGATTCACAGGACGCTGGAGCTGGCGCGCGAATTGGGATCGGCCAACATCAGCATCACCAGCGGCAGGATGCTCGGCGGAATGCCGCCGGATTTGGCGGCCGGACAGTTCATCGAGTCCATCAGGCCGATCCTGGATCACGCCGAACGATTGAAGATCGACGTGGGAATCGAATGCGAGCCGGGGTTGTTCATCGAATATGTGGCGGAACTGCGTGACTGGATCGAGCGGCTGAACCATCCCCGCCTGGGGGCGAATCTGGACGTGGGGCATTGCCAGGTGATCGGGGAGGAGGTCGCCGGAGCGGTGTCCATCCTGGGCGGACGAATCTGGAACCTGCACGTGGAGGACATTCCCGGCCGCAAACATTATCACCTGATCCCCGGCCATGGCACGATGGACTGGGCGGGGCTGGTCAAGGCGTTGCGGGGGATTGGATACGATCGCTTTTTAACCGTCGAGTTGTACACCTGCACGCGCAACCCGCAGGCCGCGGCGGTGGAGAGCCATCAATTTCTCAGTCGACAGGTGCGCGGCCATGGATGAACTGATTTTATACGGCAAGCCGGGTTGTCACCTGTGTGACGTGATGAAGGAAGTCGTTCAGGAGGTTGCAAAAAGCCGGCCATTGAGGCTGCTGGTGAAAAACATCCTCGACGATCCTGAAATTTATCAGCGATACCGATACGACATCCCGGTGTTGCTGGTCAACGGGCGGGAAATCGTCCGGCATCGAGTGACCGTGGGGCAGATCGAGTCGGCGCTGGGGGTGGGGGCGGATCACACGGGGGCGTGAACAAGTTGGGCGCTTACATCAAAACGCTCTGGCGTTTATAGTCTGTTGCATGGCATACAATTTCACCGCCATCGAGAAAAAATGGCAGCGGTACTGGCTTGAGAACAAGACTTTCGCGGCGCTGGACCCGGCCGAGGCGGGCGGAATGTCCAAGGCGTACGTGTTGGACATGTTCCCCTATCCCAGCGGGTCGGGGTTGCATGTGGGGCATCCCGAAGGATACACGGCGACGGACATCATCTCGCGTTATCTGCGGATGAAGGGGGTCAACGTGCTGCATCCGATGGGTTGGGATGCGTTTGGATTGCCGGCCGAACAGTACGCGATCAAGACCAACACCCATCCCCGACAGACGACCGAGCGGAACATCGGGAATTTCCGCCGGCAGATTCAGATGCTGGGCCTCAGTTACGACTGGGACCGCGAGGTGGACACCACCGACCCGGATTATTACCGCTGGACGCAGTGGATATTCCTGCAACTGTTCAACAGTTATTTTGACCCGGTTGATCAGAAGGCCCGGCCGATCAAGCACCTGTTGCAGGAACTGATGAACGAAAACCTGGTCGTCGCCCCCGATGGGAGCGTGGTCCTGAACCCGACGCAGGAGGGGATGGAGAGTATCGCCGGCGAGATGCGGATCGAACGGCTGTGGCGCGAATTGCCCGCCGATGAACAGCGGGACGTGATCGACGCCCAGCGGCTGGCCTACATGGACGAGATTCCGGTCAACTGGTGTCCGGGGCTGGGGACGGTGTTGTCCAACGAGGAGGTGATCGACGGCAAGAGCGAAGTGGGCGGGTTCGCGGTGGAGCGCCGGCCGATGCGGCAGTGGATGCTGCGGATCACGGCCTATGCCGACCGTCTCTTGGCGGATCTGAACCTGCTGGAATGGCCCGAATCGCTCAAGGAGATGCAGCGAAACTGGATCGGCAAAAGCGTCGGGGCGGAGGTGGATTTTGAGATGGACGGGGATGAGGACCTGGCGGTGAGTGTCTTCACGACCCGGCCGGACACGCTGTACGGCGCAACCTACATGGTGTTGGCGCCGGAACACCCGCTGGTGGATCGCATCACGCCGGCGGATCGCAGGGAAGCGGTCGAGTCGTACCGAAGGATGATCGCCGCGCGCAGCGACCGGGAACGCATGGCGGATGGCAAACAAAAAACCGGCGTTTTCACGGGGGCGCACGCCGTCAATCCGGTCAACGGTGAAAAGATTCCGGTTTACATCGCCGATTACGTTTTGATGGGATACGGGACCGGCGCGATCATGGCCGTGCCGGCGCACGATGAACGCGATTTTGATTTCGCCAGGGCGAACAACCTGCCGATCCGGCCGGTGGTCAAGCCGGCCGATGGATCGACGCCGCCGGCCGACCGGGCGTTTGTCGGCGAAGGGATCGCGATCCATTCGGATGTGATCAACGGTCTTCCGACGGCCCAAGCGAAGGAAAAAATCATCGCCGTGCTGGATGGCGAGGGGACGGCGCACCGATCGGTCAATTACAAGCTGCGGGACTGGCTGTTTTCGCGGCAGCGTTACTGGGGCGAGCCGTTTCCGATCCTGCTGGACAAGGAGGGCCGCGCGGTGGCGATTGATGAATCGGAGCTGCCGCTGCGGTTGCCGGAGATGGATGATTTCAAGCCCACCGGAACGCCCGAACCTCCGTTGAGCAAGGCGGCCGACTGGCTGAACGTTCAGCGTGATGGACAGACCTACACCCGCGAAACCAACACCATGCCGCAGTGGGCCGGTTCGTGCTGGTATTACCTGCGATACATCGATCCGCACAACAAGGATCGCTTTGTCGATCCGGACAAGGAGCGATATTGGATGCCGGTGGATCTGTATGTCGGCGGGGTTGAACACGCGGTGTTGCATCTGCTGTACGCCCGCTTCTGGCACAAGGTCCTGTTTGACCTTGGGCACGTCAGCTCCAACGAGCCGTTCGCCCGGCTGGTGAACCAGGGATTGATCCTGGGGGAGACCGAGTACCACGTCTTTGAGAGCGCATCCGGTTCGCCGGTCAGCGCGGCCGAGGCGAGGAACATCGGCGAGGAGAACACCGGATCGGGCATCCAACTGGTCGCGTATCGCAAAAATGGCGACGAAAAGCTGATCGGCCGTCGGCTGGATGAGGCGGAGGTGGAAAAAGTGGCCGATGGATACGTGCTGCGGGACAACCCGGCCATCCGCGTGGACGTTCGCAGTTTCAAGATGTCCAAGTCGCGCGGCAATGTGGTCAACCCGGATCAGATCGTGGGGGACTACGGGGCCGATTGTTTTCGACTGTATGAGATGTACATGGGGCCGCTGGAGGCGCAAAAGCCGTGGAACACGCGGGACATCGTCGGGATGTCGCGGTTTCTCAACGCGGCCTGGCGAAACCTGGTCGGCGACGATGAACCGGCCGGTTCGGCCGTGCGGATCGTCGATTCGGCCATCCCCGATGACCTGAATCGGCAGATGCACCGGACGATCAGGAAGGTGGGCGAGGACATCGCCGCCCTGCGGTTCAACACCGCCATCGCCGAACTGATCAAGCTGAACAACGACATGGGAAAACTGACGGCCGTGCCACGCGAACTGGCGGAGAATTTCACGCTGCTGCTGGCTCCTTTCGCGCCGCACATCGCCGAGGAATTGTGGCAGCGGCTGGGCCATCACAAGAGCCTGGCCCGGCGGCCCTGGCCGACGTTTGATGAATCGAAGCTGGCGGAATCGACGATGGAGCTTCCGGTGCAGGTGAATGGAAAACTGCGCGACAGGATCAGCGTCCCGGCCGATGCGGATGAACAAACCATTCTCGCGGCGGCCGCCAAATCGGAGAAGGTTCAACCCTGGCTGGCGGGCAAAACCCTCCGTAAGCAGTTGTACGTGCCGGGGAAACTGGTAAATTTCGTGGTGTAAATCCGGCCGGGCCGCCACCCGCCAACGATGTGCGGTGGAATCGTGCCTTACAGGGTCTCCACGCGGATGTTGGTGTTGGTGTAGATGCAGAGTTCGCCGGCGATTTTCAACGCCGATTCGACGATTTGCCGGGCGTCCAGCGCCGAATGCTGGAGCAGCGCCTTGGCGGCCGATCCGGCATAGGGGCCGCCGGAACCGATGCCGATGATCCCATCGGTCGGCTCGATGACATCTCCCGCGCCGCTGACGATCAGGCTGACGTTTTGATCGGCGACCGCCAGCATCGCCTCGAGCCGCCGCAAGACCCGGTCGGTGCGCCATTCCTTGGCCAGCTCGATGACGGCCCGGCGGGTGTTGTCGGGAAATTCGCCCAGCCGTTTTTCAAAGCGTTCCAGCAGCGCGAATGCATCGGCGGCGCTGCCGGCGAAACCGGTCAGGACCTTGCCGCCGGCGAGCCTGCGGATTTTCACCGCATCGGCCTTGGCGACGACCTGTCCGAGGGTGACTTGCCCATCGCCTCCGAGGGCGACCTGTCCGTTTCGTCGAACGCTCAAAATCGTGGTGGATCTCGCGGGAAGTTGTGCCATGGGGTAGACTCATACCGGTTCGGGCGCACCGGATCAAGCCACAGCGGGGCAAATTGGCATGTCGGACGATTCATCTATCGTATTCCAAAACCCCCGCCTGCTCGTTGCGGGGGTGGCGCTGGGCCTGGCGATCGTGGCGATCTTTTTGTTGCGACGAAGAAGATTGCCGGTCCGGAGCGTCACCCTGGGGTTGGCCGGGTTGGTGTTGTTGTGCCTGGGGGCGGGCGGGATTTCGTTGAAATGGGCCGGCCAACCCGCCATTGTGGTGATGGTGGACCTGTCCCCCAGCACGCGCACGGCCCGATATCGGGATGTTTCTTTTCTGCGTCAACGGGTGGATCAACTGCTGGGGAGCCAGCCCCATCGATTCATCCGGTTTTCGGGTCACAACATCGAGGGTCCGTTGGATCGGCCCGCCGGCGAGTTGGTGGAGATGGAGTCCGATCGGACGATTTTCGACCCGCCGGCCGATGGATCCGCGGTGTTGCTGTTCAGTGATGGGCAATTTGAATTGCCTTCCATCACGCCGAAGGTTTTCCCCGTGGTCGATCCCAACCTGCAATCCCCGGCCGATGCGGCGGTGATGGAGATGGACCGGCTGGCGGACCGCGCGGGGGTGCGGACAAGCGTGCGCGGCGCACCACGGCTTTTGCACGTTGATGAGCGGATGCAAACCATCAACCCACCCGGATGGATGGTCATGGCGATGCCGGCGGGAGATTCTCCGGTGGTGGCGTGGTTTGAGAAGGCCGATGCCTGGCCGCAGAACGATCGGATGGAATTGTGGCCGATGCGGGAGATGGAGCAGTGGTGGTGGGTGGGAGAGGGAGCGCCAACGGGTTGGCGGACGTTTTCCGCCGAACAGTTGCCCATCGCCGCGGCGGATTATCTTCATCCATCCGTGATCGTTCTGAACAACGTGCCGGCGGATCGATTGACCGATGCGCAACAGCGGCGGCTGGAACAGTACGTGCGAGATCTGGGGGGCGCCCTGCTCATCGTCGGGGGGGATCAATCCTTCTCGGCCGGCGGATCGATCGGAAGTAGATTGGAGGAATTGTCTCCCCTGTCGAGCCAACCACCCCGCCCGACGGTTCATTGGATTCTTCTGGCCGATGCCAGCGGATCCATGGCACAACCGGTCGCGGGTACGACGCGATGGGAGATCGCCCGCGCGGCGATGCGGGAAGTGATCAGTCAACTGCCGCCGGAGGATCTGCTGAGCATCGGCTCGTTTTCGGATCGCGTGACGTGGTGGTCGACCGGAAAAAGCGTCCGCCAAACCCACTGGCCGGTTGATCATGTCACGCCCCATGGACCGACAAACCTGACCGCCGTGCTGGATGGGCTGGGGGAGGAATTGAAAGATGGATTGCCCAAACAATTATTGTTGTTGACCGATGGGCAGGCCCCCCCGCCGGATGGACGAAAACTCATCGAATCGTATCGGAAGGCGGATTTGCACTTTCATCTCCTGGCGCTGGGCCCGGGCGAGGCGGTGGAGGTGTTGCGGGAGGTGGCCAGGGCAACGGGCGGGTCGGTGGTGGAGCAGTTTGACGCACAGCGGTGGGTGCGATCGGCCCGCGATTGGTTGCGCGGGGTGATGGCCGGCGGGGTTTCCCATCGACCCGTGAAGATGAAATGGATCGGGCCGGCGGGATCGGGCGATTGGTATGATGCTCGAATCTCAACGTGGAATCGCGCCTGGTTGAAACCGCGGGCGGATTTGTGGGGTAAGACAACCGGCGATGCGCAGGAGAACCCCCTGGCAGCGCATTGGAACCTGGGATTGGGACAGGTGACGGCGCTGGCCTTCGCTGCGCCCAATGAAATGACTTCTGCCCTCGCGCATCAGGTGGCCGGCCGGCCTCGAGATCCGCATTGGAAGGTCCGGTGGAACATCGGACCGGAAGTGGAAGTGAGCGTTGAATCCACCGGCGAACCATTCATCAATGCGGCGGCGATGAAACTTCGCATCGCGGGGCAGGATGAACACGAGCCTGAGCGGACCATTACGATTCCGCAGACCTCTCCGGGCCGATACGCGCTGCGGTTTGATGCGCCCCGGAGCGCCTCTTATGCGGCCGTCGAGATCGGTGGCCGGTTGGTGGATCGCCGGGCGCTGGCGGGGATGTACGCGCTGGAATATGCGGCCATCGGCAACAACCTCACGGCTCTGCGCGCACTGGCGGATCGGTCCGGCGGACGGTTGATCGAACCGGCGGATCGATCGCAACTGGACCTTGCGGGGAATGAACGAACCCTTCCGCTGCGCAGCGCGGTTGTTTTTGTCGGCGCCATGCTGGTGCTGGGCGCGGCGGCATTCGGGCGGAAATAATTGTGCAAATCAGTCATTTGGCGGGTTGTCAGACCATCGCATCGGGGATAAGGTGCGGTTGAAGAGGTGGGGCTTGTCGGCAGCTCAATCCCGCATCGCGGTTTTTCCATCAAGAGGCCATGAAACGACAGTTGATCAACGTCTCAAACCGTCTTCCCGTGACGCTGGGGGAGGAAATTAAAAAATCGTCCGGCGGGTTGGTGTCGGCGCTGGCGGGGTTGGAGCGGGAGGATTTGGCGTTGCGGTGGATCGGCTGGCCGGGCAAGGCGGTGGAGGTCGATCAACAGTCGGACATCGAACGGCGATTGCGCCAGGAACACCACTGCATGCCGGTGTTTCTGGATCAGTCGACCGCGCACGGGCATTACGATGGGTTGTCCAATTCCAGCATCTGGCCGCTGCTGCATTACATGCCGACCTATTTTCGTTACCAGCCGGAATGGTGGCCCGATTTCGTGGCGGCCAACCGGCTGTTCGCCGACAAGGTGCAGGAGGTGGCCGGAGAAAACGACCTGGTCTGGGTGCATGATTATCAGTTGATGCTGCTGCCGAGGATGCTGCGGGAGAGAATGCCGAACCTGAGGGTGGGATTTTTCTGGCACACGCCGTTTCCATCGTACGAGGTGTTTCGCTGCCATCCGCACCGGGAGGATTTGATCGAGGGGGTGCTGGGGGCGGACCGGGTGGGATTTCACACGTTCGGCTATTTGCGCCATTTCCGCGAGGCGGTGGTGCGGCTGCTGGGGATCGAGTCGGAGATCACGACGATCCGCCAGCCCACCCATCAGACCCAACTGGCGGTCTGTCCCATCGGGATCGACGCCCGTCGGCTGGAAGAGACGATGAAAGGGGAATCGTTCGCCGGACATTATCAGAAATTGTGCGAGACCTATCGCGATCAGAAGATCATTCTGTCGGTGGAGAGGCTGGATTACACCAAGGGGATTTTAAGACGGCTGAACGCGATCGACCGATTTCTGTCGAAGGCTCCGGACGTGGATCGGTTGAAATTCATATTCGTCAGCGTCCCCTCCCGCGAGGGGGTGGAACAATATCAGGAATTGCGCCAGGAGGTCTCGCGGCGGATCGGGCAGATCAACGGCAGGCACGCGACGCTCAACAACAGCCCGATCCATTTCATTCACGGGACGGTGGAGTTTGAACAACTCTGCGCGCTGTATGCGCGGTCGGACGTGGGGCTGGTGACGCCGTTGATCGACGGGATGAACCTGGTGGCCAAGGAATACGTGGCCGCCCAGAGCGAGCCGGGCCGGGTCGGGACGTTGATTCTGAGCGAATTCGCCGGGGCGGCCGAGGAATTGTTCAACGCGCTGGTCGTCAATCCGTACGACCCCGGAGCGGTGGCCGATGCGATCGGGATGGCGCTGGCGATGGATGCCAGGGAGAAGGCCGACCGGATGGCGCCGATGCGAAACCGGGTGATGCGGATGGATGCGCGGGCGTGGGCGCGGGCGTTCGTAGACGACCTGGCGGCGATCGAACCGGCCGTGGAACCGGCCCGAAAGATCGAGGCGGCGATCGACCGGGTGAAAGAGGCGATGAACGGCGGCGGCCGGTTGGCGATGTTCCTGGACTACGATGGAACGCTGCGCGAGATCGAGCGCCAACCCTCTGCGGCCGTGCCGACGGCGGAAATCCGTGAACTGCTGGAACGACTGGCCGCGATGCGGAAGGTGGACCTGACGATCATCTCCGGGCGATCGGAGGAGGATTTGTCGGCGTTTGTCGGCCGGCTGCCGGTGAGGTTGATCGCCGAACATGGGGCGTCGATCCGCGCGGCCGGAGGCCGGTCGTGGGAACGGCTGGACCGGAACATCAGCACGGCATGGAAGGAACAGATCCTTCGGTTGCTGCAATTGTACGAGCAATCGACGCCGGGGAGCCGGATCGAGAACAAACGCACCTCGCTGGTGTGGCATTATCGAAACGCGGACCCGGAATTCGGAGCCTGGAAGGCGGGACACCTGGCATCGGAACTGGCGGCGCTTCTGGCCAATGATCCGGTTCACATCCGGCACGGCCGCAAAATCGTGGAAGTGACCCCTTCGGGCATCCACAAGGGGTCGGCCATCGTGCACGCGATTGGTGAGGTCCGTTACGAGCTGATCCTGTGTGCCGGTGACGACCAGACCGATGAGAGCATGTTTCGGCTGGGACTGGAAAATCTGCTGTCGATCAAGGTGGGCGACCGGCAGACGTCGGCACAATATCGATTGCCCACGCCGGCCGCGTTTCGGGCGTTTTTGCGCCGTTGCATCGGGGATTTATCAATAAACCCTGCAGACTGATTCGAAATCCATCGCCTGATTACTTGATTCGCTCCAGAAATTGGGATTCGGAGAGAATCGGCACGCCCAGTTCGCGGGCCTTGTCCAGCTTGCTTCCGGCGTTTTCGCCGGCCAACACGAAGGAGGTCTTCTTGCTGACCGAGGCGGAGGCCTTGCCGCCGTGGGTGATGATCAGTTGTTCGATCTGATGGCGGTCAAACTGCGAAAGCGTGCCGGTGACGACGATGGTCTGGCCGGCCAGCGGCCCAGCCCCGGCGGCGGATGGCGCAGAAAAAGTCGGGTCGATGCCAGCCGATTGTAGCCGCCGGATCGTTTCGAGGCCGGCGGAATTGTGGAAAAAGTCGTGAACCGAATCGGCGATCACCGGGCCGATCTCATGGACGGCCGAGAGTTGATCGGCGGTGGCTTCCTTGAGCGCATCCAGCGAACCGAAGTGGGCCGCCAGAACGTACGCCACGCGGTTGCCGACGTGACGAATGCCCAATGCGGCCAGCAGCCGGTCGAGCGGGCGGTTTCGGCTGGTCTGGATGGCGTCGATGACGTTCGCGGCGCTCTTTTGGGCCATGCGATCCAGCTCCACGAGGTCTTCTTCACGCAGCCGGTAGATGTCGGCGAAGGTCTTGACCAACCCCCGATCCACCAGTTGATCGATCAGCTTTTCACCGAGGTTTTCGATGTCCATCTGGTTGCGGGCGCAAAACCAGCGGAGTCGTTCCTTGAGCTGATCCGGACAGGCGGGATTGACGCAGCGGATGTAAGGGGTGTCCGGTTCTTTTTCCACCGGTGCGCCGCACGAAGGGCAGGTGGTCGGCGGCACGATGGCGGCCGCCTGTTTGGGGCGATGATCGGCGATGGCCCGCACGATGTAGGGGATCACCTCACCGGCTTTTTCGACGACCACCATGTCCCCCAGGTGGATGTCCAGGCGGCGGATCTGCTCGATGTTGTGCAGGCTGGCCCGGCGGACCGTGCTGCCGGCGATGAAAACCGGCTCCAGGTCGGCCACCGGGGTGAGATTGCCCCCTTTACCCACCTGCCATCGAACGTCCAGCAGCCGGGTCTGCATCTGCTCGGCGGGATATTTGAAGGCGATCACCCAGCGCGGGGCCTTGCTGGTGGCCCCCAGCAGATCACGCTGGCGGAACGAATCGACTTTGACGACCATTCCATCGGTTTGATAGGCCAGCGTGCCGCGAATTTCGGCGAAGGCCTCGATGCCGGCCAGCACCTGCTCGATGGTCGAGGCATGGGAAATTTGCTCCGGAACGGGGATGCCCCAACGGCCGATCATCTCGATCCATTTTCGGTACGAATCGACCGCCATCGGCTGAACCTCTCCCAGTCCATGCGCGACAAACCGCAGTCGGCGGGTGGCGACGATGCGGGAATCGAGCAGCTTGAGCGTACCGGCGGTGGAATTGCGCGGATTGGCGAACAACGCCTCACCATCGGTTTGTCGCTGCTGGTTGATGCGCTCAAATTCGGCGTTGGGCATGTAAATCTCGCCGCGGATTTCGACAATCGCCGCAATGTCGTCCCCGGCGTGCAATCGCAGGGGAACCGTGCCGATGGTGCGGACGTTATTGGTGATGTCATCGCCCCGCCGACCGTCTCCGCGCGTGGAGGCCTGCACCAGCAGACCTTTTTCATACCGCAGACTGACCGCGACGCCGTCGATCTTTGGCTCCAGGACATATTGAATCTTCTCATCCGGCAGCGCCTTGCGCACCCGCTCATCAAACGCGCGCAACTCCCCTTCGTTGTAGGTGTTGTCGATGCTCATCATGCGCCGGGCGTGCTCGACCGTGGCAAACCCTTCGATCGGCTCTCCGCCGATGCGCTGCGAGGGGGAATCGGGCGTGACCAGTTCGGGATGTTGACTCTCCAGATCGATCAGCTCGCGCATCAGGCGGTCGTATTCCTGGTCGGAGATGACCGGTTTGGCCTCGACGTAATAGAGTCGGTTGTGCCGCTCAAGCTCGTGGCGAAGGTGGTCGAGGCGTTGTTGGACGGATGAACTCATCGGAGGAATTGTATGCCGTTTTGTCGAGGTCCGCATCCGCGCGAAACTTTACGTCTTTACGCCGGCAGCAGGCGGGCAAGGGCATGCGCGGAATAGGAGATGATCAGATCCGCACCGGCGCGTTTGATGGCCGTCAGTGATTCGAGGATCGCCCGATCCCGGTCGATCCAACCCTTGGCGGCGGCCGCCTCGATCATGGCGTATTCCCCGCTGACCTGATAGGCGACCAGCGGCACGCGGATGGATTGTCGCACGGCACGGATCACGTCCAGATACGCACCGGCCGGTTTGACCATCACCATGTCCGCCCCCTGCTCGATGTCCAGCCGGGCTTCTTCAATCGCCTCGTCAACGCCGCGGGAAGGGTCCATCTGGTAGGATTGTCGGTCGCCAAATTCAGGGGCCGAATCGGCCGCATCGCGGAAGGGACCATAGAAGGCGCTGGCGTATTTCACCGAGTAGGAGAGGATCGACACATCGGCAAACCCGGCCGCATCCAACCCGCCACGCAGCGCGCCGACCGCTCCATCCATCATCCCGCTGGGGGCGACGACGGCCGCGCCGGCACGGGCATGATTGATGGCCTGTTTGACCAGAAGATCCACCGTGCGATCGTTGTCCACCGTCGATCGGTCGGCCGTCAGCGGCCCGCAATGGCCGTGGCTGGTGTATTCGCAGAAACACAAGTCCGTAATGCCGGCCATGGGAATTTCCCGTTCGTTCACCGCCCGCAACAACCGGCAGACGACGTTGTTCTCATCCAGCGCGGGCGAACCTTCGGGGTCTTTTTTCGCCCGGTCCACCACGCCAAACACCAGGTACGCGCCAAATCCCTCCCCGGCACGTCCGGCCAGCCAGGGAACGGCCACATCCACCGACATCTGATGAACCCCCGGCATGGAAGCCACTTCGCGCTGAACGTTTTCACCTTCAACCACAAAGACCGGAACGATGAAGTCGCTTCGACGCAGCTTGACCCCCTGAAGCATCCGCCGCAGCGGTTCGCGCAGGCGCAATCGTCTTGGACGGCGGGGAAGATTCAACGGTGATTGGGACATTGGCCGGAAAATTATAGCCTATTCCAACGGCGGACCACAGAACGGCCCTTCCTTGCGCTGCATCGCCTCCATGACGCCGATGTGTTCGGGAACCGCGTATCGTCTTAAGTGCGGATCAAATATCAATTTATAAAGTGTAAAACGATCCAGCGGAGAGGTTTCCCGGCGGGTTTTTTCACTTTGGACGATCTCCCGCACCGTGCCGAGTTGACGCAAGGCCGACTCATCGCGGGCGCGGGTAATCACATATACCTGCGGCGAAGTGATGTTTTGATCGCGCAAAAAAGTCAGGTTGTGCAACAATCTCGCATCGGCGGGCAGATAAAACTGCAACCGGAAAAAGTCGAGCGTGTAGGTGGCCGCATTGATCATCAGCGGTTCGCCCGACGGAACAAGCCGGTTGACCTGCCTCAAAAACCGCATGTCGGCGGCCGTGTTGTCGCTGCTTGGCGCGGCGATGCTCTGTGCCCACCCATAGGCGACCACCATGCCCAACAACAGCGAGGCCATGACCACCCCTCCGCGCCGCCCGGACAGGCCGACGTAAAACAGCCATACGCAGACGAGCCAGACGCCCGCCAGGCCGATCGTCACCCAGGTCGGGCCGGGAATCCACCGCGCAAACGCCCCCAGCGCGATCGCGCCCGGCAAACCAAAGACCAGCAATCCAAACCATGGCCGACGGGACCATTCGGGGCCTTTGCCATTGAACAGCACTTTGGACGCCTCGAACAGTCCGATGCCGCTGAGAACCCCCCATGGCGCAAGAACCGGCACGAGATAATGATGGTGTTTGCGGCCGGGGATGGACAGGACGACGATCGGGACAATCGCCCAGCACCAGAGGAATCGTTCAAAGCCGCTTCGACGGTGCCATGCCGCGCGGGCGGTGGCGAACAGGCCGATGAAGGCGAACAGCGTCCAGGGCAACAGCGCATACCCCGGCAGCATCAACAGGTAATGCCACCACGGTTTGGCGAACTGAAAATTCTCCTCCCCCTGCCCGCGATAGTCGTACATCCAGTTGTCCCAGATGCCCGGGTATCGCCGCCACGCCAGGTATGGCCAGGCGATGGCCAGGATCAGGAAAACGATCCACCCCCACAGCCAGATGTATCGGCTGATGCGGCTCAACTTGCGCTGGCCCATCAGAAACACGCCGACTGTGGCGACGACCGGAACCGTGCCGACCAGCGGGCCTTTGACCAGGTTGCTCAGTCCCAGGAGTACGAAAAGCCCCAACACTTCCCAGCGACGCCAGGTGAAAAACCGCACGAGAAGCGATTTGGCCGAAACCGGCGGCGGTTCTGCGCCCTCCGAAAATTCCGCTTTCACAAAAAACGCCATCGCCAGGCAGACGATCGCCGCCAGGTAAATGTCATCCTCCGCCAGGCTGGCGTACTGGTACAGCTCGAACATCGTCGCCATGGCCGCGCCGCCCAGCAGGCCGATGGTTCGTCCAAAATGCCGGCCGGCCATCCACGCCACCAGCAAAACGATGCACGCTCCCATGACCGCCGACGGAAACCGCACAATCCATTCCCGATCCGTGCGCCCGAAAATCGCATCCGAGCCGGCGATGAACCAGTGCGGCAACGGCGGCCGTTCCAGCCAGGGACGTCCGCCGCTTTGGGGCAACAGCCATTGCCCGGTCTGGAGCATCTCGCGGGCCAATTCCGGCAGTCTCGCCTCGTGCATCGTCAATGGCCGGCCGCTGATGGCCGACCAGCCATACAACGCCGCGCACAGGACAACCAGCAAAAGATAATCCGACCCGCGCATCTTCTCCGATGCGAGCGGGTTGGGTCGGGTGATCGGGGTGGATTGGGATGAAGTCACTTGGGTCTACATTCAGCGAACGATAAAAAACCGGGCATCCGTTCCCCCCTGCCCCACCGCGAACCGCACCGGCTTGCCGCATTTCGGACAGCGGCCATGATAGCTTTGCCCATCCCGGTCGCGGTAAATCCGCTGATACACGCCGCAACAGGCGAATTGCACGGATAAATAGGGCCTTGCGGTCGATTGTTCGGCGGGGCTGGCCGCCGACGACAAATCGAGTTTGTAATCACGCTGGTCGGTCATGGCCCTTTGTCGTAGCGATCCCAGATCCTTGGGATGACCCGCCGGATGATGCCGACGGCATGGTCCAGCATCCGGCCGGTGGTCGATTGAATCGAAGCGCGATCTTCCTGGTCGGCGATGTCGCCAAGGTTCACCCGGACGTTGTAAACCGCGCAACGCACGGTCGCCATCGCCAGGTCGGCGCACACCGCCAAGTCCGACAACAGATAACAATTCACCCGATCCGCCAACTGGTCGCACAGTTCCAGTATCGCAACCCCGGTCGCGGCAATGGTTTGCGGCGTGCGAATGCATGCCAGCAGCGCCGCAGGAAATCGATCCTGGCGTTCTGTCGAATCCGCCGGCAGTTTTTTGATGGCCGAGATCGTCTCGAATGCGGACTGATCCTCCACCATCAGTTGCACCAGCAACTGCCGGGCGCGGTTGAATGAGGACAAAGCCCCCTTCAACTGTTCGACATGTGCGGCCAGGTCCTTTTTGCCCACGCTGTAATTCAGCACCATTTCCCCCATCGAAGCCGCCAGCGCCCCGGCCAGCGCGGCCACGGCCCCGCCGCCCGGCGTCGGCTTTTTGGCGGCGGCGGCATCCAGAAAATCCCGGATTGTCACGGTCTGATCGATCATGGTTGAATTAATCACCCCCGCCGTTGTCGTGTTGAACGCCGCGCGGCGTCAAATCCACCTGCGGGAAGGATGAATACGTTCGCGTTCCGGTTTCGATTTTAACCGCTTCGGGCATGGGCGTGCTGATCGTCACAACGCAGTTTTTCAGCCGCGCGGATGACACATCCCGCACCTGATCCAGCGTCACCGCGTTGATCTTTCCGGCAAACAGGTCGTGATGGTCATAACCCATGCCGTACAGCTCATCCAACGCGGCCGTCGACGCCTGTTCCGAAGGCGTTTCATTGCTCATCGCGTCGCTGATGGTGATCAGTTGTTTGGATCGGTCAAACCACTGCGGCTGCACATCCTGCGCCGTCCCCTGCACGCGGGCGATATTCTGCAAAATGACATCCACCACTTCGTTGACGTTGCGCGGATCGCAACCGGCATAAACCAGGAACGTGCCCTTGTATTGGTCGCCACGTCCGGGCTGATTGACGGCATGGACGACATAGACCAGCCCCCGGCCACGCAAAATCTCGTGCAGATAGCCGGTCGGATAGGTGTAGCCGCTGGTCATCGTGTCGGCCACCGCCAGCGGATAATTGGCCGGTTCTCCAATCACCGTATCGGCATCGTATCCAATCACCACGCCCGCCAGCGGCTGTGCGGTCTTCTGCACCTCTACCCGGCGCACGTTCACCGATGGCTCGCCGGCCGGCGGTGTGGCGGCGAGCGTTTGACTTAGAACCGGATTGGCTTCAATTGCCGGCAATTTTTCGCCGGTTCCCAGATATTGATTGGCCAACGCTTTGGCTTCCTGCGGGTCGATGTCGCCAAATATCGCCAGCACGCGCGGCGCCTTCATCACCTTGTCCGCATACCACTGCGACAGATTGTCGGATGCCAGCTTATTGACGTTTTCCTCCGTACCAATCGTGGTGAACTGATAGGGTGAATCCATCGGGCCGTAGAAGACTTTTTTGAAGTATCGGAACGCCTGCGAGGTCCAATCCGCATCCTGCGATGCGATGACGGCCAACACCCGCTGTTTCATCGTCTCCAATTCATCGGCGGCAAACGATGGGTGATTGACCACATCTCCATAGATTTCCATCGTCTTTGCCAGGTTGTCCTTCAGGCAGGTGGCCGACCAGTACCAGGAATTGTTGCCACAGCCGGCGCTGATGTCGCCGCCGATGGAGTCGAAATATTCGGCGATCTGTTGTGCGGATCGGGTTTTGGTTCCCCGTGGCAGCATGAGCATGGTCAAATTGCCCGTGCCGTTGCTGGCGGCGTCCTCGGCCGTCAGGCCGCCAAGGGCATACATGCGGATCTCGACGATCGGCGAGGTGGTGATGCGTTTCAGGAGCAGCACCGTGCCGTTGTCCAGCACGATTCGTTGAATTTTTGAGGAGGAATTGTCTTCGGCCGGCCGGGTGGTCGGGGTTGTGGGACGGATCAAATCCACCGCTTTGGGAAGTCCGCCCGCGCCGACGTATTCGGCCGGCAACATGACGGTCGTCAGCAACTTCTGCTTGTTAAAATACTTGCGCGCCACCTGCTGAACCTGCTCGGCCGTCACGTTTTGGATGCGCTGGGCATACAGATCGGTGAAATGCGGATCGCCGGTGCTCATGAAATCGGTGGCCAGCGAGGCGGCGATGTTTTCCGCACCCTGCAACGACCGCACACGGTTGACGCGAACCTGGGTTTTGGCCCTTTCCAGCCGATCGGGACTGACGCCGTCCGATTGGATCTGTTCGATCAGTTTCATCACCGCCTGCGTGGCCGGGTCGATCTTTTCCGGGTCCAGTTGCAGATAAAACGAAAATTCCCCCTGTACGTAACTGGGGGTGTCGCTGGAGGCGCTGATGGAGGTAACCAAGTGTTGTTTGTCACGCAATTCTTCGGGCAGGATGGCGCTGTCGCCCCACGACAGCACGGCCGCCAGAAGGTCCAGCGCGTACAAATCCGCATCCTGCAACTGGATGGTCGGGAAGGACAATTCCAGCGTCGCCTGACCGAGCTTTGGAAAGGTCGCCACGATCGTCCGCGGGGCCATGACCGGAGGTTCGGGGGGCAATTCGCGGGTGAACGCCCGGCCGGGCTTGGCATCGGAGAGGTATTTTTGCATGGCCTTGAGCATCACCTCCGGGTCCATGTCGGCCGCCACCGAGAAGACCATGTTGTTGGGGATGTAGGCCATTTTGTAATAGTCATACACATCGTCGCGGCTGAGGCCCTGGATCACCTCCTGATATCCGATGACCGGAACCCGCGCGGGGCTGACCAGGTAGCGGTTGGTGGCGCTCATGTAGGCGAATTGGCGCATCGGTTCGCCTTTGCCTTTTTCCAGCTCGCGCTGAACCACCTGATATTCGCGGTGATATTCATCGGGCGTGATCAACGCCCCCAGCATCCAGCCGGTCAACAGATCGGCGGCCTGTTCAAGGTGGTCGGGGGTGGTGTTGATGAAATAGGCGGTGTGTTCCGCGGTGGTGTAGGCGTTGGAATCGTTGCCGATGGCCTGCAGCAGATTGCGGTTTTCGGACTCGGTTCGGCGTTGGCTGCTGCCGCCGGCGACCAGGTGTTCCAAAAGGTGGCTCAGGCCGCCGCCAAGCCATTTGCCTTCGTAGACGCCGCCGGTGTAGACGTAGCCGCGCACCGCGCAGACGGGAGAGGAGACCCGCTTGGTGATGACCACCGCGCCGTTGTAAAGAATGGAGACGATCTCATCCTTCTGGTTGACCAGCCGATAACGTTCGGCCGCATAATCCCTGGCCGGCGCGGATTCAACCGCCGACGGGGTGGAGGAGGCCGGTTGTGCCGGTTCAGTGGTCGGCGGCTGCGCCTTGCTCATGCAGCCGAAAACCGACAACACGCCCGCGGCCGCCACGACAACCCATCGTCTGGTCATATTGATGCTCCATCATTCAAAAGAAAAGAGACTGCCTCGGAAACGAATCGGATTTATCCGATGGTTTCCTCATCCTGTTCGATTTCGTTCAGATAGGTCAGCGCCCGCTCCAGTTCGCCCTTGAGATGCCGGACGCGCAGCAGGCTCTTGACGCGCGTCAACAGTTCAAATTTGTTCACCGGCTTGGAAACAAAATCATCCGTGCCGCAATCGGTGGCTTCTTCGATGTCGCCCAGTTCGTTGAGCGCCGTCACCATCAGGATTTGAATGTCGCGAGTCTTTGGATCGCCCTTGAGCTTGCGGCAGACCTGAAAGCCGCTCATCCGCGGCATCATGATGTCCAGCAGGATCAGGTCCGGCTGATGCTGCTCCACTTTTTCCAGCGCCTCCACCCCGTCGGCCGCCGTCACCAGCCGCACCGGCAGCGATTCCAGAAACGCCTGCAGCAGCTCGACGTTCTGTTGATTGTCATCCACGATCAAGACCGTGGATTGCGGCAAAAAGGCCTCGTTGTTGACGCTCGCCGGCGGGTTTTGTTCGCTCATAATCCCTTCATGTTCAACCAGGCATCCCACGCATCCCACCGCGATGGCGCCCACATTCAAATCGACTATACGACTGGCCCCAAACCCTGTAAAGCGGCCCCATTGATCCAAAGGTTCCTGTGACGGGTTGCCATCAACCTGTGCAACTCATCGCCGTGGCGATTGGCCGGCCTTCACCGGATCGTTTGAATTTCGACCAGTTCCACCCAATTGCCGGCCGGATCCAGCAGCAGCAGGCTTTCGCGGCCGGCCACCAGACCGCGCTGGCGGGTGTATTCCATTTTCGCTTCGATCAATTTCAATTCCGTCCGGGCCAGCGACCGCACCTCGATCGTCACCGGCTTCATGTCCACCTCCGCCCTCTCCTGTTCGATCCATTCAAAACAGAGATTGAAATTGTCCGAGCGATAAACCGGCCCGCACATGGTTTGTTCCGACTCAAACTCCAGCAGGTCCAGATAAAACTGATCGAGCGCCGGCCCATCTTTCGGCCGGCCGGCCATTTTCACGTCCGAAACCGCCACCAACCGAACCGGCAATGGCTCATCGAGCCGGGGCCGTCGATCCACCTCTGGCTGAAAATCACCGCGACTGGGTTCCAGTTCCACCGTTCGTGCCCTCCCGGCAAATTTATTTCACTTCCTGCCAGTTCTTCCCCCAGCCCGATTCTACCTTCAACGGCACGATCAGACCAAGCTGTTTGCCCGCATCCACCATCTCCTGGCGGACCATCGACGCCTCTTGTTCGACCGCGTCGGCCGGGGTTTCAAATACCAGCTCATCGTGAACCTGCAACAGCATCTTGCTGGGCCGATTTTCACGCCTGATGCGGTGATACACGTTGAGCATGGCGATTTTGATCAAATCCGCCGCCGATCCCTGCACGACGCTGTTGATGGCCATCCGTTCGCCGGCGTTGCGCAACGCCACCACGCCGCTGGAAATTTCCGAAATCGGACGGCGACGGCCAAGGATCGTCTCAACGTACCCCTGCGCCTGCGCTTCCATGACGCATTTTTCGAGAAATCGGTGAATGCTGGGAAATCGCTTGTGATACGCCGCGATCAGTTCCTCGGCCGCCTTGACGCTCAGGCCGTCGATGCGTTTGGCCAACCCATAGGCGCTGACGCCATAGATGATGCCGAAATTGATGATCTTGGCCTGTGCCCGCTGTTCGCGGTTGACCTGTTCCAACGGCACGCCGAACACTTCGGCCGCCACGGCACGGTGAATGTCCTCATCGCGTTCAAATGCCTTCAGCAGCGCCGGTTCACGGGTGAAATGCGCCAGCATGCGCAATTCGACCTGGCTGTAATCCGCCGTCAGCAGCACATCATGTTCGCGGTCCCGCGGCACAAACGCCGAACGAATCCGCCGGCCTTCATCGGTGCGGATGGGGATGTTCTGCAAATTCGGATCGCTGCTGCTCAACCGGCCGGTGGCGGCGCCGGTCTGGTTGAAACTGGTGTGAATCCGGCCGGTTTTGGGATTCACGTACCCGGCCAGGTTGTCCAGATAAGTGTTTTTCAATTTCACCAGGCTGCGATATTCGAGAATCAGTCTTGGGCATGGATGCTCACCGGCCAGCTTTTCCAGAACCTCCACGTCCGTGCTGGCGCCGGTCTTGGTGCGTTTGACGATCTTGAGCTTCAACCGGTTGAACAATACCTCCGCCAGTTGCTTGGGCGAATCGGGATTGAACTCGCATCCGGCCGCCGACATGATCTGCGCCCGCAACAATTCGATGCGCTCTCCCAGCACCTTGCTTTGATCCTTCAACACCTGTGGATCAATCGCGATGCCGTTTTGTTCCATCTCCGCCAGGACGTCGATCAGCGGCGTTTCCAACTCATCGTTCAGTTTTTGAACCGCCGGCCATTGTTCCAGCCTGGCCCGCAACAAATCGGCCAGCCGCAGCGCGATGTCCGCATCCTCCGAGGCATATTGCGCCACCCGCTCCAGCTCAACACGGTCCATCGTGATCTGCTGCTTTCCTTTGCCGATCAATTCGGCCGTCGCCACCTTGCGGAAATTCAACAACTCCAGCGCCAACCGGTCGATCCCGTATTGCATCCGGCCCGGCTCGATCAGGAACATCGCCACCATGCTGTCCATCTCGATGCCTTTTAATTCCACCCCCGCCTGAAGCATCACCAACAGATCGTATTTGATGTTGTGGCCGACTTTTTTGATCGTTTGATCTTCCAGGATCGGTTTGACATCTCGCAGGATTCGATCGCAATCCAGATGCTCGCTGCCAGCCGGACCGCGCACGGGAATGTAAAACCCCTGACCGGCCTTCCAACTGAAACTCATGCCGATCAGGTTTGAATTCATCGCCCCCAGGTCATCGGTTTCGGTGTCGAACGCGAACCGCTTCTGACGGCGCAACTGCGACAGGAAATCCACGAAGGCTTTCTCGGTCTGGATCAACCGATAGTCGCATCCGGCCGCCGTGAGGACCTCATCCGATCCATCCTGCCGCCTTGCCGTGCCCGCATCGCCAAACAGGTTCTCATTGAACCACGCCGCCTTGGATGATCCTTCCGCATTGTCCCGCTCCTCAAGCCGACCCAGCAGGCTGGTAAACCCCAGTTCCTGAAAATGCGGCCGCAGCGCTGCGGCGTTGAATCCGCGAAAGATGCAGCTTTCCGGATCAAACTCAAACTCGACATCATCCTTCAGCGTCACCAGCGGCCGGGCGATCGCCAGATTGTCACGATGCTTTTCAAAACTCTCCCGCATTTTTGGCGTCAATTCGCGCAGATTCTCCAGCACAGCCTCCGCCCGGCCGTATTTTTTGATGAGTTTGACGGCCGTCTTTTCGCCGATTCCCGGTATCCCCGGCACGTTGTCGGTGGTGTCCCCCATCAACGTCTGCACCTCCACCGCCTCGGCCGGGGTGTAACCGTGCTTCTGTTCGATGCCAGCCGCGTCGATCACCTCATCCCCCTGCACGTCGTACATGAACGTGCCGGGGTTGAGAATCTGCCGCAGGTCCTTGTCCTTGGAGACGATGTACACGTCCCAATCCCCGTCGCGCAGCCGCCTGGCCATGGTCGCGATCAGATCATCGGCCTCATAACCGGGAGCCACGAAGATCGGCACCCCGGCATCTTTAACGATCCGCAATATGCGTTGTTCCTGCGGCCCAAAATCATCCGGCCGTTCTTTACGGTTGGCTTTGTACTGCGGAAAAATTTCCTTGCGAAAGACCGTCTCATCGCCGCTGTCGATCACCATCGCCAGATAATCCGGCTTTCGCTGCCGCACCAGGTTCAACAGCATCTGCGTGAAGACGAAGGTGGCCTTGGTCGGCTCGCCGGTGGAACTGGTCAAATCGCGGAACGGCGCGAAATAGGAACGGTAGATGTGGGCATGTCCGTCAATGATGTAAAACGATTTTTTCGCCATCGGTTTTCGTCAAAACATTCCCTCCCTCATTATAGGAGCCAATGGCCGAAGATGGCATGGCGGACGTGAAAATAATTGACAAGGATGCTCAGCGCTCAAACGTCGGCGCGACGGCGGCGACGTAGCGCATGATCCGTTCATCCCGCTCCGTCCACGCCCTATCGCGCCGGGCGAAAACGCGGCGGGTGACTTCGATCGCCTTGTCCAGCGTATAGGACTGATCCCCCTCCTCGGTCAGAAAGCTGTAGCTGGGAATGTATCGCGGTAGATGATCGCCACGACCGACCATGCTGCAAAATCCAACGTAACTGCCCGACTTGAAGACCGATTGCACCGCCGTCTTGACGTGATCGCCGATCAACGCACCCAGAAAATGCCGGCCGGATGCCACCTCCTGCCCCTCGATGCGGGTGTGCACTTCTCCATAGGTGTTTTTCATGTTGCTGGTGGTGGTCCCCGCGCCAAGATTCACCCATTTGCCGACGTAGCTGTCGCCGACGTAACCGTAATGCACCTTGTTGGTGTATCCCAGCAGGATCGAATTGGAGATTTCGCCCCCGACTTTTGACATCATGCCGATGCTCGTGCCGGCCTTGATGAACGTCTGCGGCATGATCTGGCAATATCGTCCGATGAAACAAGGGCCATGCACGACTGCGTTGGCGCCGATCGAAGCGTGATCCCCCACGAAGATCGGCCCCCGCGTGGCATCCAGCACGCATCCGGGTTGAAGCGACACCCCTTCCTCCAACCACACATCAGACTCATTGACCAGATAAAACGGACCGGCCGGCCGGGGATGGGGCACATCCCGCAGGCGGCTCCAGTCGGCCACCAGCGACACTTCATTCCAGCCGATCAGGTCGCACAGTGAATTGGCCAAACGGGTCTGCGGCATCGTTCGCGGCAAATTCGAAAGGTCCTGCCATCGCTGCGACCGCTCCAGCACATCCGACGGCGACAATCCCGGGCTTTGCACGTACGCGCTGCGCACCAATTCCAGGTCGTCCAGATCAACGCACGGCTGATGAGGATACTCAAACTTTGTCAGGTGGACCGTCCTGCCATTGACCAGCAGCGCCGGCTGGTCATCCAGCGGCTGGTTGACGGTCGTCGGCACAGGCATCTTCGGCACCAGCCGATCCTTGCAATGGTCAACCATCTCCGGGCGAACCCACAACGACAATCTCGTCGGCTCAAGAGACCGCAACTGCTTGTCCAGGAGCGTGGACATCCCCGTCGCCAGCGTGAAGACCGGCCGGCTCAGCGCCAACGGCGCGAATCGATTCCAGCGACTCCCCTCAAAGATCACGATGTGCATAAGGTTCCATCATAAATCCGCCGCCCAATCTCCACCATGCCCAACATTTGTCCATCGGAAATATCCGTCTGTGACTTGGGCCTGCGAACCCTCCCTTATGCATCTTTTTCAAACTCCTCCGCCGGTTCCGATAAAGCGGCCTCCGCCAACCCTGTCACCTTGATCCCCCTGATCGCAAGAAACATCGGAATTTCCTTGCGGGCGACGTTCTCGGCATGCGCCCGCGGCCCGGAGGTGCTGGTCTTGTGGCTCGCCCATTCCTCCATCGCATCCACCAGCAGCCCGGCCTGACGCATCGCCTTGACGTAACTTTCAATCGGCCGATGAAACGTCCAGGTATACTGCCCGGGCGCCTTTCCCGGATGGGTCACGATCGGGCTTTTTCGGGGAATCAGATATCGATCCACCCGCCGGTATTGCATCTTGTTCGCCTCATCCCACCCCCAGCTTGTTTCCTTGGGAGATCGAAAACAAGGGTGCATCATGATGACCACCCACCTGCCCATCGGCTTCAATACCCGTGCCACGGCCGAGAAGACCCCCCCGATGGGATGAATGTTCTGAATCGCCAGCACGCACGCGGCCGCATCAAATGCGCCGACGGGCACGCCCGACAATTCCCGCGCATCGCCAAGCTGGTATCGAATCGACGCAGGCCCGCGCTGTCTGGCCGCTTCGATCAGGTCGGCCGCCGCATCCACCCCCATCGTCTGGACGCCGCTTTTTTGCAGCAATCGGCACAACACCCCCTGCCCGCACGCCACGTCGATGACGCTCTGCCCCGCTTGGGGATTCAGCAACCGCAGCACCCCCGGCAACACCACCTTGCGGTGATATTCCGAACCCTCCTCCCCCACCAACTGATCGTACCATCCGGCCACCTGATCCCAGTCCGTGGCCAATCCGGCCGTTCCCGGCTTTTGTTTCGACATGGCAAAATGGTAAAGGGACCGACGAACCGTGGCCAGAGGACAATACAGAAAGCCTGCCTCCCAACCTCAGCTTTCGGCCAGCTCCTTTTGATATCGCCTCATCAGCCCCGCGCGGGAGATCAGGCCGATCACCTTTCCATCGTTGCCCGCGATCTCCACCGGCAATCGGGCCACATCGTGCCGGGCGAAGACATCCAGCACCGTCTCCAGCGCATCGGTGTTGCGGACCATCGGCACATCCGCCCGCATCAGCTCCCCCACCGTCAGGAGCGGGATCGCCTCGCGGTCGATCAATGCCGACTTGATCTCATCAGCGGTCAACATCCCCGCATACATTCCCCGCCGATCGACGACGACAAAATCGTTGGTTTCCGAACCGGCGACCAAATCCCATATTTTCGCGAACGGATCGTCCATCCGCACCACCGTGGCGGGTTCCAGCATCACCTGCTCCACCATCATCCGCCGCAGCAACATCACATCCGCCACCGCCCCCAGCCGAACGCCCCGTTTTCGTAGGATCATGGTGTAGATCGAGTCGGCATACAAAAACCGCGCCCCGCTGGTGGCGATGATGCACGCCAGCATCGCCGGCACGACAATCTGATAATCCCTGGTCACCTCGAACGTGATCAGCATCGCGGCCAACGGCGCATGCACCACCGCCGCCAGCACCGCCCCCATCCCCACCAGCGCATAGGCGTGAGGCTCTCCCCCGAATCCACCTCCGGTCAACAACAGCCCCACCATGCCGCCGCTGACCGCCCCCAGGAACAACGAGGGGGCAATGATCCCGCCCGCCCCGCCCGAACCCAGCGTCAAACACGTCCCCACCACCTTCATCACGCACAACACCCCCAGCACCAGCAACAAAAATCCCCAGTGAAACTGCTGATAAAATTCCGGACCCAGCATCGGCCTGACCGCCCCATATCCATCCCCGAAAAACGCCGGCATCGAATACTGCGACCAGGGAATGAACTTCTGCTTGCCCAGCCCCCACCCCAGCGCCACGATATACGCCACCCCGATCCCGCCCAGCAACGCCCCACCAATCGCCGGTTTGACGGCCATCGGCACGCGCATCTTCTCAAATCGCGCCTCCACCCAGTGCATCAACCTCGTGACGCACACCCCGACGAATGCGCACAACACCCCCAGCAACGCGAAACTCCAAACCTGGGAAAAATGAAACGAGATCGGGATGTCCATCCGGGGCAGCGTGAAGATCGCCGCGTAAGGTTCATTGAAAACCTGCTGAAAGATCGACTGCGTGGCAAAGTTGGCGATCACCGACGCCACCACCACCGGCGCAAACGTCCGGATGGAAAAATCCCGCAGGATGACTTCCAGCGTGAACAGCACCCCGCCGATGGGCGCGTTGAAAATCGCCGAAATCCCCGCCGCCGAGCCGCATCCGATCAACACCGGCCCGTGCTGCCTGGCCACTCGAAACAGCCTCCCCACGCCCGAAGCGATCCCCGCCCCGATCTGAACGATCGGCCCTTCCGCCCCGGCCGACCCGCCGGATCCGATGGTGATCGCCGCTGTCACGATGCGCTCCAGAGCCACCTTGGGGTCAATCTGGCCGCCGGTCCGGCTGACCGATTCCATCACGTCGATAATTCCCCGCCCCTCGCGGATGCGAATGATGTACCGGGTGAGAACCCCCACCGCCAACCCGCCCCCCGCCGGTATCACCACCAGCAGAAAGATCCACTTCCCATACAACGCCCCCGGACTGATGCGCTCATACAACATCTTGCGGATCAGCTCGATCAGCTCATGAAACCCCACTGCGGCGGCCGCCGTCAACACCCCGATCACGAACGCCAGCAACAGCAGCACCGTCTCCGGCCGAACCCTCACCCGCATCCCCATGCCACCCGATCGGACCGATTTCATGGCAAGGCAGAATAGCGACTGAAAATGAAGGGAGATAGTGGCCAAGGAAAAGATGCTGCCACGGGTCTGGACAACCCGGGTTTTGTTGCGGAACGGCTCCAACCGCACGCCCGATCGGTCCGAGGCTTGAATAATCCCCGTCAATCCTCTATTTTTTTGGCCTTCCGGCGGGTTTGTTAGGCCTGCCATCATTGATTTTCATACACACTAAAGAGGTCGATTCATGTCAGCCATAGTCGGAAAACCCGCGCCGCAGTTTTCGCTCGATGCCGTCCATCAAGGCCAGTTTCGCACGGTTTCGCTGGATGATTACAAGAAAAAGTGGCTGGTGGTCTTTTTTTACCCGTTGAATTTCACGTTTGTCTGCCCCACTGAAATCCTCGCCTTCTCCGACCGAAGCGATGAATTTCACAAGCTGGGCGCGGAAATCGTTGGCGTCAGCGTGGACAGCAAATATTCCCACCTGGCCTGGACCGACAAGGCGCGTAAAGACGGTGGAATTCATGGGTTGCGCTATCCTCTGCTGGCGGATTTGAATCGCGCCATGGCCCGTGACTATGGCGTGTTGACCGATGGCGGGGTTGCGTTGCGCGGTTTGTTCCTGATCGACCCCAACGGCATCGTCCAGCACGCCACCATCAACAATCTGGGCGTTGGCCGGTCGGTGGATGAAACCCTCCGCGTTCTTCAGGCGTTTCAGTTTGTACGCGAGCACGGCGACGTTTGCCCCGCCGATTGGAAGCCGGGTGCGGATGGGATGAAAGCCGACCCGGAAAAATCCAAAACCTATTTCGCCAAGCATGGATAGACGCCTTTAGACAGGAGTTGTCATGGCCAGGATTCGACCCTTCGCCGGGATTCATTATGCCCGGCGCCCGGAACTCAATTTCTCCAATGTCATCGCCCCGCCATATGATGTGCTGGATGAAAAGGGCAAGGCGCGCCTGCAGACTTCCAGCCCGAACAACATCGTGAACATCGACCTGCCGCATCTGCCGGCCAAAACCGCCGGCCCGGATGAGGTGTACGTCCAATCGGCCAATACGCTGAAAAACTGGCTGGCCGATGGAACACTCCAACGCGACCAGCGCCCCGCCACCTACGTCTATTCGCAAACCTACGAACATGGTGGACGAAGTTTCCATCGCCGGGGTTTTATCGCCTTGGTTCGCCTGTCCGAATTTGGCCAGGGACAGGTCGTCCCCCATGAAAAAACCTACAAGGGTCCGATCGAAGATCGCCTGAAATTGATGCGGGCCACCAAAGTCCAGCTTTCTCCGATCTTCGGCCTGTTCAGCGATCCGCGCAACCGGGTCACCAACCTGCTGTACAGCAAGGTCGCCAAACCCTACCTGACCGGCACATTGGAAGGGGTGAAAAACGACCTGTGGACCGTGATCGACGCCGAGGTCGAAAACCAGTTGATCGACCTGATGAAAGACACCCCCATCTACATCGCCGATGGGCACCACCGTTACACCACCGCGCTGCAATACAAAAAGGAAATAGAGGAACAGCATGGCGGCCCATTGCCGCCAAACCATCCGGCCAACTGGTGCATGTTCGTGCTGGTGGGGATGCAGGACCCTGGCTTGTTGATCCTCCCGACCCATCGTTTGATCGGTGGATTGCAAGGCTTTGACATGGCCGGCTTTACGGCCGCCCTGGGCAATGATTTTGAAGTGATCGCCACGCCGCTCAGGCCGGACCATGTGGATGAGTTCGCTGAAACCCTTGCCGGATACCCCGGCCATAGCTTTGGCTTGTACGATGGGAAAACGAAAAAACTGTATGTCCTGCGGTTGAAAAACGAGCAGATACTCAAACCCTTTGAACCCAACCAAAGCGACGCCTGGCGGTCGCTGGATGTGGCGATCCTTCAGCGTTATCTGCTGGATGAGGTGATCCAACCCAAGTTCAATGCTGGCAAAGAGTTAACCAAAGGGTACACGGCCGACCCCAACGCCATCGCGCCCCAGGTGGACAGTGGGGCCTATCAACTGGCTTTGCTCTTAAAACCCACCCCGCTTCATGCTTTGGAAGAGCTTGGCAAGCATGGCGAGGTCATGCCGCAAAAGAGCACCTATTTTTATCCCAAACTGGCCACCGGAATGGTGATTAACCCGTTGGAATAACTCATTTTACGCCAATCGGCTGGCCTGTGGCGGACGGCCGCCTATAATTTCGCACCACTTGATCCAGACGAAGGAGCCTCATTGGGCGAACGATATTTTCAGCATACATTTGACAACGGTCTGACGCTTTTGGCCGAGAAGATGCCCGCCATGCAATCGGCGGCGATGTCGTTGATGATCCCGGCCGGGTCCAGCACGGATCCGGTGGACCGCAACGGTTCGGCCACCGTTTTGTCCGATCTGATTCTTCGCGGTGCCGGCGACCGCGACAGCCACGCCCTGACCGATTATCTCGACAGCTTGGGCTTGCAACGCGCCTCCAGCGTCGGGATTCATCACACCCGGCTTGGATGTGCCGCGCTGGCCGAAAACGTCATGACCGGACTGGCGGCATATGCCGACATCATTCAGCGGCCGCAGATGCCTCAGAGCGGTTTTGACGCCGCACGCGATTTGGCACTTCAGGCGTTGGCGGGACTGGATGATGATCCAAGACAGAAATTGCTGGTGAAGTTGCGGGAGTGGCATTTCCCATCCCCCTTTGGCCGCAACTCGATGGGAAAGCGGCAAGACCTTGAAAAGTTGACCCTCGATTTGTGCCGTACGGATTTTGGCCGTCGGTATCATGCGGGGAGCGCCATCCTGGCGGTGGCCGGGAACGTCGATTTTACTTCATTGCAAAAACAGGTGCAGGAGTATTTCGGCTCGTGGAAGACCGGCACCAACGATGAAGTGCGGATCATGCCGCCACCCGGCGCCTATCACCACGAACCGCAGCAAAGCGAACAGACCCACATCGGCATCGCCTATCCTTCGATCACGGAGGATCATCCCGATTATTACGTCGTCCGGCTGGCGGTGGAGGTGCTCAGCGGCGGGATGAGCGGGCGGTTGTTCACCGAGGTTCGCGAGAAACGTGCATTGTGTTACAGCGTCTGGGCCGGTTACAGCAGCCTCAAAACCCAGGGAAGCATCATGGGTTATGCCGGCACGAGCAACGATCGCGCCCAGGCGACGCTGGATTGTCTGGTGGGCGAATTGCACCGGCTCAGCGATGGCATTACCGCCGAGGAATTGAAGCGGGCCAAGACCGGATTGAAGGCGGCCACGATCATGCAGGGGGAATCGACCAGCGCCCGTGCCGGTGCGCTGGCGCACGATTATTTCATTCGAGGCCGGATTCGGACGCTCGATGAAATCAAAAACGCCGTCGATTCGGTGACATTGGACCAGGTGAACGCCTATCTGGCCGGCCACCGCCCCGGGCCGTTCACGGTGGTGATCGTCGGCCCCAAGGAATTGCGCCTGCCGGAATAAGGATTTGATCATGCCCCTGAAATTTCATCATCAGACGCTCAGCAACGGCCTGGACATCGTGGCCGAAATCAACCCGGATGCCCACAGCTTCGCGGCGGGGTTGTTCGTCAAGACCGGTTCCCGCGACGAGGAGTCGTCGATCAACGGCGTGTCGCACTTTCTGGAACACATGATGTTCAAGGGATCGGACCGGTACACATGGGAGGATGTCAACCGGATTTTTGACGAGATCGGCGCGCGATACAACGCCTTCACCAGCCAGGAGATGACGGCGTATTACGCCAACGTGCTGCCGGAATTCACGGAAAAAGCGATGGAGCATCTGGCCCATCTGCTGCGGCCGGCGATTCGACAAAGCGATTTTGACACCGAGAAAAAGGTGATCCTCGAGGAGATCGCGATGTACCTGGATGATCCGGGCCACCGGCTTTATGAGAAGCTGATGGAATTGCATTTTGGCAATCATCCCCTGTCGCAAAGCGTGCTGGGTCCGGCCGAGTCGATCCGCAATCTGAAGCGCGACCAGATGGCCGGTTATTTCAACGGCCATTACGGGCCGGGCAACATGGTCTTGTCGGTGACGGGATGCATGGATTTTGACGAGGTGGTGAAACTGGCCGAGCGATACATGGGATCGTGGCCCAAGGTGGCCGCCACCCGCGATCAGCCACTGCCGCTGTACAAGCCGCAGGAACAGGACCTGGTCGACGCCAAGCTCAATCGGCGATACACGATGGGCATGACCCCCGGCCCCAGCGCGCAGGATGAGCGGCGGTTCGCCGCGCGGGTGCTGGCGGACGTCATCGGCGATTCGGAAGGATCGCGCTTCTATTGGGCGCTGGTGGACAACGCCATCGCAGAGGATGCGGATTTCGGATTTTATCCGCACGATGGGTGCGGGAGTTTCTATTTCGCGCTGACGACCGATCCCAAACGTTCCAAACAGGCGTTGAAGGTGGCGATTGACGAATTGCAGCGCGTTCGCCGCGACCTGAACAATGATGAAGTCGAGCGGGCCAAAAACAAGATCGCCAGCGGCATCGTGTTGCAGGGCGAAGTGCCGCTGGGACGGATGCGCTCGATCGGCAGCCAGTGGATTTACAACAAGGGATACCGCTCGCTGGAAGAGGACATGGCCACCCTGCTGGCGGTCACGCCGGGGTCGTTGCAGCAGTTGATGGATGATTTTTCGTTCGATCCGATGACCATCGTCTCTCTGGGTCCGGGATGAGCAGATCCACAATTACAGGTGAAGGTCGATGGAAGCATTAATGATCGGGGTGTCGGGAATGCGCGGAACGGTGGGCGGGACGTTGACGCCGCCGGTGGTGGGGCAGATGGCGGCGGCATTCGCGCGGTGGTTGCAATCATCGCATCGACCCGACCCCAACCGGCCTGTTCGCATCGTCTTCGGGCGTGATTCGCGTCCATCGGGCCATTGGGTGAGGGATGCGGCCGTGGCGACGCTGGTTGCCGCCGGCGCCCAAGTGATCGACCTGGACATCGTCACCACCCCCGGCGTGGCGATGATGGTGAAGCATCTTCAGGCCGACGGCGCGATGATCGCCACGGCCTCGCACAATCCGATTCAGTGGAACGGGTTGAAGATGCTCAATCATCAGGCCGTCGCCCTGCCGCCGGAGGATGCGGAGCGGGTCAAACAACTGTTCATCGAAAACCAGCCTCAATTCGTCCGCGTGCAGCAGTTGATCCCGCCCCAAAAAAACAGCGAAACCCACGCCCTGCACAACAAGCGGGTTCTGGATCATGTTGACGTGCTGGGCATTTCGACCAAACGGTTCAAGGTGGTGCTGGACAGCGTCAACGGGGCGGGATGTGTCGCCACGGCGACGCTGTTGAACAAACTCGGCTGCCAGTTGATCCATCTCAACGATTCGCCCGATGGGCAGTTTCAGCACGAGCCTGAACCAACCGAAGCCAACCTGACCGGCCTAGCCGACGAGGTGCGGCGACAGAAGGCGGCCGTCGGTTTCGCCCAGGACCCGGACGCCGACCGGCTGGCGGTGGTGGATGAGAACGGCACGTACATCGGCGAGGAATACACCCTGGCGCTGTGTGCAAAATGGATATTGAGCAAACGGCCGGGCGTGGCCTGCGCCAACCTCTCCACCAGCCGGATGCTGGATGACATCGCGGCCGCGACGGGTTCGAGGGTCGTTCGCACGCCCGTCGGCGAGGCCAACGTCGTGCAGGCGATGCTGCGACATCAGGCCGTCATCGGCGGCGAAGGCAACGGCGGCGTGATCGACACCCGCATCGTTCCCGGCCGCGACAGCCTGGTGGCCATCGGCTACATCCTGAACCTGATGGCCGCCACGGGCAAAACGATCTCGCAACTGGTGGCGGAAATCCCGCGATACCAGATCATCAAAACCAAGTTCGAGTGCCGTCGTGAGGATGCCAATCGCGCGGTCGAGGCGGTGAAAAAGGAATTCGCCGGCGAAAAGATCGACACGCAGGATGGCATCCGCATCGACTGGCCGACGGCCTGGGTTCACGCCCGGCCCAGCAACACCGAGCCGATCATGCGGATCATCGCCGAAGCCCCCGACCGCCCCACCGCCGAACGGAAGATCGCGGCGGTTCAGGCCGTCGTCGAACATGCGTTACAATGAATGGCCCCGGCTGAAATCAAACGCCGGGTGGCAAATCGAAAGGAGCCGGAGGTCGATTGGCTGAATTGAAGCGTAAGGAACTCTCGGTTCACCAGGAGCGGGCGGTGCTGGTGGGCGTGATTTTGCCGCAATCCACGGCCGACCCGCGCAATCCCCTGGGGGAACTGGGATCGCTGGCCAAAACGGCCGGCGCCAAGGTGGTCGGCCAGGTTCTGCAAAAGCGCCAACATCCCGACGCCGGAACGTACGTCGGCAGCGGCAAGGCGATCGAAATCGCCCGGTTGGCCATGCAGAACCGCGCGGACGTGGTGGTGTTTGACAACGATCTGTCGCCCGGACAGATCGGCGCGCTGGAAAAAATCATCAACGAGGAAGCCCAGAGCAAACGGGGCGAGGGAATCAAGGTCCTGGATCGATCCGAATTGATCCTCGATATTTTCGCCGGCAGGGCGCAGACGCACGAGGCCCGATTGCAGGTGGAATTGGCCCAGATGCAGTACACCTACCCGCGGCTGACGCGGATGTGGGGACATCTGGAACGCATCGCCGGCGGAGCGCCGGCCGGCATCGGCACGCGCGGCCCCGGCGAACAGCAGTTGGAAATCGACCGGCGACTGGTCCGCAAACGCATCGCCGATCTGAAACACGAGATCGACAAGATCCAGGATCGCAAGTCGCGGCTGGTGTCCAAGCGCAACCAGGAACATTTCACGGTCTGCATCGTCGGATACACCAACGCGGGAAAAAGCACGCTTTTCAACACGCTGACGGCGGCCGGAGCGTATGCGGATGACAAGCTGTTCGCCACGCTGGACACCAAGACGCGGGCGTGGCGGCTGGAGCGCGGGACCGAGGTTTTATTGAGCGACACGGTGGGGTTCGTGCGGGATCTTCCGCACAACCTGGTGGCGTCGTTCAAGGCGACGCTGGAGGAAGCGATTCACGCGGACCTGCTGCTGCACGTGCTGGACGTGGGCCATCCACACGCCGAACAGCAATTCAAAAGCGTTCACCAGGTTCTGGATGAAATCGGCGCCAAGGACAAGCCGGAAATTCTGCTCCTGAACAAAATCGACGTCGAACAAGCGGCCGATGCCTGGCCGACCTGGCGGACGCTGCATCACGGTTCCATCGCCATCAGCGCCAAAACCGGCCAGGGGCTGGACGAGCTGCACGAGAGGGTCTATCGGCACGTACTCGGCCAGCAGGTGGAGGCGACGCTGGAAGCGGACGTGACCAACGGACGGTTGCTGGCGTACATCGAGTCGCACAGCCGGGTGCGCGATCGAAAATTCGTGGATGGCCGGGTGGAAATCGTCGCGATCATCGGAAAACAAACCCTGGCCGAACTGGCGCGCAACGGCCAGTTGGTCATCAAATCCGTGCGTGAGGCATCGGGCGCAATGGAAAATTCGATCAGGGAATGACCTGGTTGAAGGTCTGAATCGGCTGGTTGCGGAAATCGAGCGACCGGAGGTGGGTGTTGGCGGGGACGACGTACGCGATCCAGAGATCGGTGGGCGTGCCTTCTTCGCGGCCAAGGCTCATCACCGGCCCGTCGGCGCGATACATGGCGATGAGTTTGTCGCTGGTCCCCTGTTTAAGGCTGGTCCAGGCGCCGTTGGGTTTGTAATGCCGGCCGGAGGCGTCCACCAGGTCGATCTCGCCCAGTGAATTGGCCCACGCCCATTTGTCGGCGTTTTCCTGCGGGTTGGCATAACCGCTGATCTGCACCATGGTCATGCCCGGAGGAACGTACAGGTCGCGGACGACGTATTCTCCCTGCGCCATCTTCTGAATCGAATCAACCGCGTTGATGTTGAGCATGGAAAATTTGCGTTCAGTCAGAGAAAACGTGCCCGATGCGATCTGGCCGTTGCGAACGTTGTCATCCGGCGTGCCGACGTTGATGGCGGTGAAGAGGCTGCGCGAACCGTCGATGTTGCTGTAACGAAACGGCGCGGCCGACGAAACACCCGGCGCGCCGGGTATCGGGCCGGGTGCGCCGGGCATCGGCGGCATCCCCGGTGCGCCCGGTGTGCCCGGGGCGGGGGCGTTCGGGCGTTTGTCCGATGCGCCTTTGCGTAAAACGTGAATCAGCGGCGAGGGGTTGATGGAGGGGTCAATTTTTTTGCCGGATAAATCCACCTTGGCCAGACGTTTGACTTCGAGGAAGACACCGGGATCGACGCTCAGACCTTCATCTTTCGCGCCCTGGGCCACATCCGATTGATCGACCAGAAAGACCAGATCGGCTCCCATGTCCTCGCCGGTGATCGAGACAAACAACGGATCGTCGATGCGGTTGTTGATCAGCAGGTTGGCGTTTTCCAGCGTGCCGATGGGATGATAGTTTTTGCCGTTGGCCACCAGCCGGACCGCACCGGGACTGAACCGGAATATTTTGTCCTTGTCGGTGGCGTTGATGTCAAAGATGGCCCGCACCACCAGCAACATCTGATCCGGAGCGGGCTTGAGCATCACCGGAAGCTGTCGGGTGCGGATCGAGTTGACTTCCGCATCCGACTGGGCGACCTGCGACAGGGAATAGACGCCGGCCACTTTCACCCATTCGGCCACGCCGGGGATGTTGATGGCCGTGTGCATCGCTCCGGGCTGAATGCCCAGCCGGCTGGTGTACATCTCCAAGGCATAATCGGGATGAACCGATTGCACGGTACGTTGTCCGGCCAGCGAGCCGGCGCTCAGATGCTCAGCCAACCCCAGCACCATCTCATCAACCGAGGGGATCAGCGATTGCGCGCGGGCGTTTTCCTCAACATCGGCGCCGGCGCCGATCCGATCCACCGATACTTCGTCGAACACCTGTGCATCATACATCCGGTTGTTGAGACTGACCTTGACCGGCCGGTCGGTGACCGGATATCGGGAAAAATAGGCGATCGTCACCCCAAACGGCAACGACTGTGCCGCGAGGGCGAAAATGCCGGTGGCGAAGATGCCGGCGATGATTCCCATGACCGCGCCGCCCACCTTGTCCACCACGGCCGGAAAACGCACGTTGCCGGGAATGGCACGGTCGAAGATCAATCGCAGGATGACGTAAATCGCCGCGAAAAGAATCACCAGCGACATGGCCAGCGCCTGATCGCCGAATCGCCCTTTGAGCAGCATCATCACGAGTGTTTCGTGATAACCAAACGCCAGCATCGCGGCGACAATCGCGATGACGGCCGAGATCGTGGCGCTGAAAAATCCCTGGACGTAGTGGAAAAAGGCGATCAGGCCGATCAGGACAATGATGATGATGTTGAAAAGGCTCATGAATTTCTCGGTAGCGGCCGGCGATGAAACCGGCCGGTCATGTGGATTGATGACTACGCGACGGCCGGATTTTGCGGGCCTTTATCGGGTGGCCGGGATGCCGGTCGGCTGGAAGAACCCGAGGCTTCATTGCCCGCTTTCAAAACGCGCAACACCTCCTGGATGCTGGTGTCGCCCGCCTCGACGAGGCTTAACGCCTGTTCCTGCAAATACTTGGAACGCTGCTTGCGGAAGATGGCTTTCAGTTGGTTGACCGACCCGCCGGACGTGACGATTTGTCGCACTTCATCGTCCACCTGCAGGATTTCGTAAATGCCGGTTCGACCATGAAATCGCAGATCATGGCAAAACTCGCACGAAAGTGGGTTGCCCTTGGCATCCCGCAACGGTTCGGTGCGGGCCTGGTACAGTTTGCTGATGCGGTCGGGGTCCATGTTCATCTTGCGCAACGTGGCGGGGTCGGGGGCATAGCCCACCTTGCAGGCGGTGCAGAGCTTTCGCAACACCCGGCCATTGATGATCATTTCCAGATTCTGCATGGCCTGTTTGTCGTTGCCGACGATCTTTCGCCAGTTGGACAACGCCTCGAATGTGTTGGCCGCCCGCGTCCCGACATAGACGCGGTGGCCGGCGGCGGCATATTTGATGAGGATGGCGGCGCTCTTGGGGTCGCGCACCTCGTTGATCATGAAGACATCCGGCTCGCGATCGACCACCCATTGCACCCGTTCGGTTTCTTCGGTGTTGGTGGCGTTGAGGGGGAGTGATTCCTGCGTGATTCCTTCAAGGTCCTGATCCGGATCGCGTTCGATGGTGATGATATGGCTCAGGAACGCATCATGGGAGCGGATCAATGCGTACAACATCGAGGTCAGCCCATGTTCGTGCGGCGAACTGACCAAGACGATGCCCTTGCCTTCGGCGACCGATGCCTGAATTTTTTCCAGTTGCGTGCCGGACAGACCAAGCTGTTGAAGGGTCAGGCAATGGCGGGTCTTGGCATCGGTGCGGAGGGTCATGGATTCGCCCGATGAGCTGCCGCTGGTCAACAGTTGCAATTCCCGCCGTTTGCCATCGAGCGTGGCGCGGAACCCGCCGGTCTGGGGTTTGCGTTTCTCCTTGAGGTCCAGGCCGGCCAGTTCCTTCACGAACGACACCGCCCCGGCGCTGGCGCCGCGAGGCAGCGACAGGGAATTGTAACTGACCCCATCCACCTCAAACTGCACCGTGGACGCCCCTTCACCGGGCGTCACGTCGATGCGCTGAGCCCCTTTTCGCAGGGGATCGGTCAGCACCTGCTGCACCGCATCGTACGCCGCCCGTTCGGGCGCTTCGGCCGGCGGGGCCGCGACCGGCGAGCCGGCACGGTTGAACAACAGCACTTCCCCCTCGGCCACCTTCACCTCGGATGGCTTTCTCGCAAAACTCCTGATCCAGTCGCTGAATTGTTTTTGCAAATCCCCCAACCCGACTTTGCGATGCCGGATGAACAAATAGGCGGCCGCGGCGACGATCATCACCAGCAGCATCACTCCAAACGCCGCCCAGAACCCTCCCATGTAAAGGAACAGCACAATCGCCAAAATCCCCGCCGACATCTGGCCGATGTTGTTCTCGATGCGCGGAAGATGCGCCGCGGGCGCATCCTTGTCCATCCAGGTCATCCATCTCGTCCAGATCAGAAAAATCACCACCAGCGGGATCGTCTTCCATACGCTGATGTATTCCCCAACCGGCACCTGTGCCAGCAGCACACTCAAATCCATTCATGACTCCTTCGGCCCGAAACAGCCGCAGCGCACCCTTTTGGTTGTTCGTATTCTAGTAATAAGACTGGAGTTATGCCAATTTTACTTTGGGGAGAAAATGCCTTGAACCTCTCCTCCAAACGGATCTATCACTCCAACCAATGGGTATCATCGTTCGGGATGGTCCGGGTCGATGACGTGGATCGAGGGGGTGGCATCGGGCTGGGGCTTTGGCGATGGGGTTTGGCCGGTCAGGGGGATGATGATGGACTTTTGTTCCTCACCCCGTCGCATCACCTCGTAGGCCCGTTTCATGTCGCCGGCCAGTTCGCGGGCACTCAGGCCGCCGGTGGACATAAACATCAGCAGGATCGCCCCCACCTGGAGGATCGCGGTAAAGACGTACGCCATCACCGCGAACGCCCCCGGCTCTTTGCCGCTGACCATGTGCGCCACCGCATCCAGCAGGATGATCAGCACGATCGCGGCCAGTGCGGCATAAAACTGCGGCCGGTTTTTAACCAGGCTTGGGAAGACCACGCAGACAAAGAAAAACGCAACCAGTGCGGCGGTGACTCCTTGCATGGCCAACCAGAATACCGCGCCGACCTATTTATGCGTAGCGAAGAATCGTCTTCTCATCAGGGCAAGGGCCAACACCGCCAATAAAATCAGCAAATCCCGTCCGATCATCCAAAGGGGGTTGGCCGGAGCGTCCATCCCGCCAAAACAGCCGCAATCCAAGGTAATCCCACGAATCAGGGCGCTGGCCTGCGCGGCCGTGAAAACCACCATCAGCATCGCCAGCCAAAGCAACGCCCCGCCCATCATGCGATGGGTCAGCAACGCCAACCCGCACAGCAGTTCCAGCCACGGCAGCCACACCGCCAGCACCCCCCCGCCGACAAACCCGCTCAGTTCATAAGCCCGGATCTGGGTGGCAAACAGCAGCGGATTGGTCGCCTTGATCGCGCCGGCATAAATGAAAACGCCGGCCAACCCCAGCCGAAGCGCCACCATCATCCAACCCATCTTCCTCATGGCCGCTCCTCCCGCCACGAGGACCATCCACCGGCCAGCGTGAAAACAGCCGCATCGGGAAAAACCTCCCGCAACCGCCGGGCGATTCTCTCCGGCTCGCCCGATGCCGTATTCTCCCCATACACCACAATCGCCCGGCCGGCCAATTCCATCTGATGAACGGCCGCCAGTTCCCGCTCCCAACGGCTTTCGGTCAACGGCAGCGCCCCGTCAATGTGTCCCCGCCGCCAGGCTTGTTCTCCCCGCGCATCGATCCAAACGACATGCCCGCCCCACCGCCGGGCGGTCTCGACCGGCACCGCATCGGCCGGCAATATCTCCCGGACAAACGAAGGTCGATGCGGATGCCACAGGGCCGTCGCCACGCCCAGCAGCGCCGACACCCCCAGCAACACGGCCCATTGCACCATCGTTCGCTTCACTCCGGTATTTTATGCCCCGCGGCGGCTACTCCCAACCGGTCAATTCCGGAATCTGCGTGAAGGCGATGCGGGTGGGGGCGGTCTGCCTCGACTCGTGCATCGCCCCGAAATAAACCGTGTCCGGCCCGAATCGCTCGTTGAGCCGATCCATCGTCCTGGCCAGTTTCAACCGCCGCCGCTCGGCCGGAAACAACGGCAAACTGGCGGACCGGTCCGTCGACAGCTCGTGCAACGTCACCGCCACCTTCATCGGGGCGCTGAATTTCGGCCGCAACGGCCACAGCGCCTCGAACGCCTGGATCATCGTCTGCGTATCCTGGCACATCCCCAGCGCCATCGAGGCGTTCCAGCCGCTTTCAAAGAAGGCGAATGAGAGATCAATCTCCAGCCGCCCCGCCCAGTAATTGAGTCGGCGCAGTCGCGCTGACACCTTGTGGATCATCCGGATCAACACCCCCCGCGCCCCCTCATCCG
Source organism: Phycisphaerales bacterium (assembly GCA_020853095.1). Classification (GTDB taxonomy): domain Bacteria; phylum Planctomycetota; class Phycisphaerae; order Tepidisphaerales; family Tepidisphaeraceae; genus JADYZN01. The sequence continues at coordinate 146,013 of JADYZN010000040.1, forward strand.
TGCGCAGTTTCGGCGGCAACACGTGCGAATGCCCCACCGTGGCCCGGTGGGTGGGCGGCTCATGGACGTCGTACCCCCGCAACCAGTGCCACCAGCGCTGGCCGACGATCCCTCCCCAGAGCCGCTTCATCTGATCCTCACCCAGACCGCACAACTGCTCAACGGTCAAAATCCCTCCGCGGTTGAGCCGTTTGAGCATGCGCGGGCCGATGCCCGGCAAATCGTCCAAAGCAAACCGAAAAAGCGCCCGCGGCAAATCCGCATCCTCAAAAATCGTCAACCCATCCGGCTTTTGCGCATCGGCCGCCACCTTCGCCAGCAGCCGGTTGGGGGCGATGCCGATCGAACACTTGATCCATTCGTATTCCCGCGCGATCGCCCGCTTCATCTCCCCGGCCACCTTCGCCGCGACGGCCGGATGGGCCTCGGCCGGAAACAACCGGCAGGAAAACTCATCAATCGAATGCACCTCCCGCACCGGCAGACAACTTTCCAGTATCCGCTTGATCTGGTGGTGGATGCGGACGTATTCCATTGGCCGGGCCTCGACAATCCGCAACGACCGGCATTTTTTAGCTTCCCAGACCGGTGTGCCGGTGCGAATCCCCAATCGCTTGGCTTCGTAACTGGCGGCGATACAACAGGTGGTATCCACCATGGCCGCCACCACCGCCACCGGCCTGCCCCGCAACGCCGGCTGAAGCTGCTGCTCCACCGAGGCGAAATAGGCATTCATGTCCACATACAAAACCCGCAACGGCATACCCAATCTCCGGCCAACCTGAACCCATGGAAAGTATACCTAACAGATACCTATCATACATCGGTTTTATGGAGATTGAATTCAAGAAAGTTCCAAGTTTTCTTCGCAATGAGATGGGAAATTCGGATCGGAGAGGATGCGGACATAAAACAGGGGCCACGGTCGGGTGAACCGTGGCCCCTGGGGTTGATGAAATAAACAGACGGCCGGGTTTTACCAGTTGGCGACGACCGGAACATCTCCGGTCAGGCCAAAGGCGAAACCGCTGTCGCCGCCGGTGTAACCGCGGGTGGCATCGTTGTCGAAGGACCAGCCGCCGTTGCGATAGACGCCGACGCGGGTGGCGCCCGAACCGACCCAGTCTCCCAGGATCGGCACGTCGCCGCTCAGGCCGAAGGCGAATCCGCTGTCGCCGCCGGTGTAGCCGCGGGAGCCATCGTCGTCAAAGGCCCAGCCGCCATTGCGGTAGACGCCGATGTCGCTGCGGCCGACGCCTTTCCAGTCGCCGACGATCGGGACATCGCCCGCCAGGCCAAAGTCAAAGCCCGCATCGCCGCCGGTGGCGCCGATGGTTCCATCGCTGTCCAAGGCCCAGCCACCGTTGCGGAAGACGCCCACATCGGTCTTGCCGTCGCCGTTCCAGTCGCCGACGATCGGGACATCTCCCGCCTGGCCGTAGCCAAACTGGGCGTCGCCGACCTGGAAGCCGATGGTTCCGTTGGAATCTAGGATCCACAGGCCGTTGCGGAAGACGCCCACATCGGTCTTGCCGTCGCCGTTCCAGTCGCCGACCACCGGCTTGTCGCCGGCCTGTCCGAGGACGAACTGGGCGTCGCCGACCTGGAAGCCGGCGATGCCGTTGGTGTCCAGTATCCATGTGCCATCCCGGAAGATGCCGGCGCGTTCCTTGCCGACGCCGTTCCAGTCGCCGACCACCGTCTTGTCGCCGGTGGTTCCCAAGGTGAAACCGCTGTCGCCGGCGGTGTAGCCGGGCACGGCGTCGCTGTCGACCGCCCATCCGCCGTTGCGGAAGATGCCAACCGTCTGGGCGGGCAGGAAATTGTAGCGGGCCAGGCCGATGTCGGTGGTGACGCCGGTCGCCAGGCCGGCGGCGACGATTTTGCCGGTGGATTGCACCGCGATGGCCGCGGCGTTGTCACCGCCGGCGCTGAAGTCGGTGGTGATCTTGCCGGCGTTGCCCCAGGTGGTGTCCACCGTGCCGTTGCCATTGAATCGGGCGATGGCGAAGTTGCCGGCGCCGACCCCGCCGGTGAAACCGGCCGTCACAATCTTGCCGTCGCCGGTCAGCGCGACGCTGCGGGCCTGGTCGAGGCTGTTGGTAAAGTCGAGCGTGGTGATGCCGCCGGTTCCGAACGATGTATCCAGCGAGCCGTTGGAGTTGAACCGGGCCAGCCCCATGGCGGTGTTCAACGGACCGGACAACTCGGTGTCGCCGGCGACAACGATCTTGTCTCCCTGCAACACCAGCGCCCGGGCGGTGTCGGTGTTGCCGGCGAAATCGGCGCCGGTGGCTCCGCCAGACCCGAAGGCCCCATCCTGCTGGCCGGTAGTGGTGAAGCGCATGAGCGTGAAATTCTCACCGGTGGCCGTAACCAGCAGTCGCTGGCTGCCATCGAGAATCGCTCCGGTCGCTGCGGGCAGCGCGGCGCTGGAGATCATGCCGTTGGTGCCATAGCTCGTATCAATCGAACCGTTGGCGTTGAGCCGGACGATGGCCAGTTGCGTGCTGCTTGGCCCGCCGCTGCTGACCGAGCCGACGACGATGATCTTGTCCCCCTGCATGACCACGCCGGTGGCGTTGTCCTGGGCAAGGAAATTGACGACGACTTTGCCGCCGGTGCCAAAATTGGTGTCCAGCGTGCCATCGGTCTTGTACCGCGCGATGGCGAAATCGGAATTGACGCCGTCGGAATAAAACGCCCGGCCGGCCAGGATGATCTTGCCATCCGTCTGCAGGGCAATGGCGTTGGCTTCATCCTGGTTGCCGAAGAAATCGGTGGCCGACTTGCCCGCCCCGCCAAAGCCGGAGGGAACCAGCGTTCCGTTGGCGTTGTACTTGGTCAGCGCGAAATCAGAACTGTTGGCCTGATTGCCGTTGGCGGTGCTGCCGGCGACAAAAATGTTGTTCGAACCGTCAATCGCCATCGCCGAACCGGTGTCGTTGCGATTGAGAATGTCGGTGGTGGTCTTGCCGAGGGTGCCGAAGGTCGGGTCCAGTACGCCCGCCGACAACAATCGACGCTCTTCCAATGCCTCAATGTGCATGTTGATCTCCAATATCCTTTCCCATCGAACCGCACGGTGTCCGGCAATCCTGCCGGCCGTCATCGTGTTCGTTATCCTGTCGGGCAACCGCTTCATCAATTGAAGCCGTAGTGCCCAACCGGGGCGGGAGTATAACCGAGAAACCCACCGGGCGAGAATAGGTCAAATCACGGGAATTTGATGTTCACCCACTATGAAAAGGCCCAATAATTGCTTTATTCGGCTTAAGATGCCATACACTCCCCTAACATGCCCATCCGTGCAACTCACAATTTGTCATAACCATATCGAACCATCCAAGGATGGGTCCGCACCGATTGATAAAACCGGCTGAGTTCCGGATCGTTCAAAAACGCCCGGCTCCGGCCGGAGTTGACGGACTGGCAAACTTTGTCAATGGTTTTGTCGGATGCCTTGGGCAACTGACAAAAATCAGCCAGTTGCCGAAGGTGTTTTTTCGGATCTTCAAGAAACCGCTCGTACACCACCGTGACGTGCGGATTGGGCAAACCCTCCAACACCCGCTCGGCCCGCTCGACGTATTGCTCCCACAACGAGAACCCACCCTCGACAGTCAGACAACGGGCCGACCCGCGATATCCGGCCCGCTGCAATTTTGATCGCGTGCTGGCGCGGTTAAACCGCTGGTCAAACTTCTCGCGCCGACCCTGCAGGAGCTTGCGCTCGCGGACCATCAGGCTCGATGCCACGTCGATGCCGTTGCGGACGATGTTGATGATCCGCGCCTTGGGAAACAGTTTCAGCCAAAGAGGAAGGGTGAAGACGTTGCGTGGATCCTTCCATCCCCAAGGCCGGCCCAGCGCATCGATCGAGCGGTATTGAACCGAGTTTTTCAGCCCCATGAATCGGCGGGCGCTTCGCGACAGAAGATCGCCCCGCAGGCACCAGACGCTCATCTCGACGGCCGGTTCATGCGGCAAAAACGCCAGCATTCCGGCCGGATGATCCCAGGTGGCGTTGACGTTCCTGAACAACAGGTCGTTGATCTCAAGGAAATAAATCGCCTCGTGATCCCCCTGCACCTTTGCCCCCAGGAACAACCCCAGCTCATCGAGCAACTGCGCGATCATCGTCGTGCCGGAGCGGTGCATCCCCAGCAGGATCACCGGATCGACCGTGCATGCAATGGCCGGAGATTCGACCTTGGCTTGCGGCATTATCCGATGATCGTCCCGCTGATCACGCCCTTGATCGTCCGGTGATAAATCGGCGAACCGGAGATGACGGCGCCGGCCTCCACGTTGCCGTTGACCACCAGGTTCATCAGCGGCCCGCCGACGGTGGCCGTCACGCCGCCGAGGATCGACCCGCCGACCTGCAACAGGTTCAATCGATGAGTGTTGATCGACAGCGGCGTCACGCCGTTGCCGACCGATCCATCCACCGACAGCGTGCCGACGAAGCCGAAGGGCGTGCTGACCGAACCATACAGGTTGCCGGCGCGAATCATCAGCGAACCGAGATTGCCCGCCTGTGCCAGCAACGTCGTGCCGGCGTTCAGGGAAGCGCCAACCAGCGTCACCCGGCCGATGTTCGCACCGGCGGTGATGTTGCCGTTGACGTTGCCGCCGGCGACGTTGATCGAATTGATGTTGACGCCGGCCGTGACGTTGTTGGAAATCACGTTCGGGCCGGTCAAGGCATCCGCCACCGCCGTCAGGTTGGCGATGCTGCCGGCGACGTTCAGCGATCCGACCATCTGGCCGTTGAGGCGGAACTGCCCGACGTTGCCGGTGACGTTGACGTTCGTATTCATCGCCGCGCCGGGGATTCGCGGGGTTCCGATCGTCAGCCGCTGGAGGTTGCCGTTGATCTGCAACACGTCGCCGATCGCGCCCAGGCTGTAGGATGAGACGATGCCGCCGACGCTGCCGTTGATGACCAGCGATCCGCCGAGCAGCGCGCCGCCCAGTCGCAGGTTGCCCAGCGCCAGCCCGCGGGCGTTCTGGCCCAGGATGGTGATGTCGCCAAGCAGGTTGTTGCCGACGAAAATCCGGTTGATCCGGCTGGTGGCGAAGACGCTGCCGACCAGGTTGTTGGCAACCACCAGCGAGTTGATCACGCCGCTGGGGCCGATCGCGTTGATGAACGAGCCGTTCGCCATGCTGCCGCGGATGTTGATGTTGCCGATCGGGCCGGAGACCGTGAGGCCCGTGCGCAACAAGTCCGTGGCCGGCGCGAACACGCCGATCCGCCCGGTCAGGATCGACAGCCCGTCAATCAGGCTGCGCGTGCGGAGCGAGCCGATCGAATCCGCGAAAGCCAACTGCATGGGGTAAACATCCGTCGTGCCTTCACCTTTGACCGGGTTGCTGGGAATCTCTTCGCCCGAGGCGCGGATGCGATAAGCCGAAACGGTGTTCAACGACCTTGTGCCGCGGGCGCGGACATCCTCCAGTACGCCGGTGTCGGTCACGTTGGCGATCACCGGCGTCAGGGCGGTTGTCCCCATGAATTCGTGCAGGTCGTTCACCCGGCTCAGGGACATTCCCGAGATCGGATCGAACGAATGGCCCAGTATCTCAATCGACCCTTCGCTGCGCCGAACCGAAGGCGAATATGCCGTTGTGCTGATGTTGGCGCCGTTGCCGTTGGCCACCAGATAACCCAGCGAGAACCCGCTGACGATGCCCACCGAACGGATGCCATAGCCGGATGCGGCGATGCCGGACATCTGGCCGGTCGCCGAGTTGTACACCATCGAGTCGAGCATCCCGAACCCGCCCGCCTGGATTGGCCCGACGCTGTTGCTGCTGATCCACGTACCGATGATCCCGCCGATCCCGGTGACGGTGATCGAACCGATGTCGTAAATCGCCCGGCCGATGGTCGTGCTCGGCGAAGTGACCTGAAGCAGGTTGTTGCTCTCAAGGGTCAATGCGAAATCCGTGGTCACGACGATGTCGGCGTTGATGAGCGCCCCGTTGACCAGCGTAATGCTTCCGATGCTGTCGAGCGAGACGATGTTGCCGCGAATGTCCGATCCCAATCCCTGGTTGGTGACGCTGTAGATGCGCCCGTTGGCGTACAGCCCCGCCTGGGAGAACGCCCCGCTGCCGCTGGGGGCGATCCCCTCGCCGATGTTGGCGTTGATGATCGATTCACCAGCGAAAATCGGGCCGTTGATCCCCTCGAACAGGCCCGGGATGTTCACCCGGTCGTTGTTGGGCGCCAACGTCCCGATGGTTCCGCCGACGTTGAAATTGCCGATCCCCTGGTTGGCGACGACCGAGATGATGTCGCCGCTGACGGAAATGCCGTTGCGCTGATCCGCAAAGGGAAGTTCGTTGGAAAAGACGCCGGTTTTTTCAACGGCCGCCCCGGTGTGGCTGCGCGCCAGCCCCAGCGTGGTTTTGCTGAACAGGGTGCCGATCGAACGGGCCGCGATGTTCACCAGCTCGCCGCCGGTGTTGTTGACGATCGAGCTGAATCCCGTTGATGACCCGGCGATCTCGTAGATGTCGGTGATGGCCGTGCCGTTGATGTTGACGTTCAGTTCTGCCTGTCGGCTGTTGAGGCTCAGATTGGGCGCCGCGGGGAATGGTGAAAAACCGCCCCGATTGACCCGCGGCGTGGTCTGAGTGACCGATTGGCCCGCTCCGGTGATGGTCAGCCGGCCAACCTCGGCCGTGGGATTCACCCCGCCGCCGCTGGAGGTGATGTTGACCGGGCCGGTTGTCGTCACATCCACAATCGCCAGTCCCGCGCCGCCTCGCACGCCATAGGCGGTCATCGTGATGCTGCCGACCGGCAACGAGGGATTGGAACCGGGGGTGTTGGGAACATAATTGGGATTGCGCGCCGCCACCGGCGTGAAGGTGATCTGCGATCCCGAATCATCCGTCACCGTAACCGACTGTCCCGGATCATAGGTGGCCGGCTCGGCCGTCGAGTTGCTGAAGAACCGATCCTGCCAGATCGTTCCGCCGATGCGCAGATAACGGACGTTGCCCCCCGCGCCGGTGGAAAGCACCGGACCGCCCATCATCGCGGTGCCGAAATCGCCCGCGACGTCGATCAGGTCGATGAATCCATCAAGCCCCACCGCATCCGCATTGGCCATCAACTTCGGCGGCGTCAGCACCGCCATGTCGCCGGCGCGGACCACGCCGATGCCCTTCTTGGTGATGAGATTGCCGCCGAATCGACCCGCCGCATCCACCACCTGATAATTACCGCCGATGGCGTCGGCCTGGCCCAACTGGTCGTTGACCAGCAACAAACCCGACGTGGACCGCAGCAACCCCACGCTGCCGTTGGGAACGATCAACTGGATGCCCGATTTGGGAATCGCGCCGGCTTCCAGGCCGATGCCAGCCGCCTCGATCGAGCGCAGGTTGCCATTGGCGATGTCGATGGTCTTCGGACCACTGGACATGATCATGCCATGAGAAACCAGCGCCCCCAGGTCGCCCGAATCCACCTCGATCGGCGTTGTCTCCAGAGAAATCGGGAAATCGGTCGATGGGAAGGCCGCGCCGAGGAACTGCGCCTGCGGCAACCATTGGTCACCCGCCGTGACAATGCCGCCCAGCGCGATGTCCCCCGCTCCGGCCATGCGAAGCGAATAGTCGATATTCCCCAACGTCGCGCTGACGCCGCTGAAGTTGGGGTCCGTCCCCGTGGCGATCGCCAGCCGATAAACGCCCGGCCGGTCAGCCGTGAATTGAAACGGTTGCCCGGCAACTGATCCCTGATCGACATCGCTGTAATCGGTCGCGATCAACCGGCCGGTGGGGTCGAAGACACCCAGGTGGATAAGCCCCGGCAAGAGGGAATCCAACTGCACCGTGTAGGTCGCTCCGGCCAGCAGCGATACGCCGTAATAGTCGGTCAAATCCTGCGAATTCTGGTTCGCCTCCAGCGTGCCGGAAACATTGATGATGTTCGCCCCCAGGTCCCGATCCGCGATGGTTCCCAGATATTGCGGGGTGTCGAACGTGTCGTTGTTGAACGCCGCGACGCCTCCCAGCCGCCCATGCTCAAACGGATAGATGCCATTGAAAATGAACTGGCGATCCTCCACCTCCACCTGCTGCGTGCCCATGCTCGGCACCAGTTGGCTGTGCGTGACGTGGGTCTTGCCGGTGTATCCGCCGGTCAACGACACGATCTGGCCGACCGTCCCCCCCACCTCGATGTCCACGCCCGTTTGATACGTGGACAAACCCACCGCGGCCGTCGCCGCATCCACCGCATCCGTCCCGATCGAAGCGTAACTGATGATGTTGCGCGCATCCCCGGAGACCGTGAAGTTGTTGCTCAAAAAGGTTGCGCCGGCAAAGTCATTGCCCGCGTTGCCCGTCAACAGCCAGCCGGCATAGAACGTCTCGATCGAACCGGTGATGTTCACCCGACCGGTCACCGTCCCGCCAAAGGCGAACGTCCCCAGCGTCTGTTGATTGGCGATCACCAGGCCCGCCACGACATTGCGCGAGTCGCCGGCCAGATCGTCCACCGCCGGCCGAACACCCAGCGCCCCGCCCAGCGTGCCGGCCAGGATCGGCCGGCTGTCCTCATTTTCCGCGTCGCCGATGTCCTTGGTCCGCGCCCCCAGATAAATCGCCCCGGTTCCTTCCGGCGTATTGACGTTGATGATCGGCCCCAGGTTGCTCTGGACGTTCAGTCCGCTGGCCAGCGACCCGGAATACGGCTCCATCGGGCCGATCCCCGTGTCGCTGACGGTCACCTTGGCGATGGCGATGTATGATTTCTCATCCCCCTTCGTGACGTAAACCTGGAACAAATCCGCCCCATCCCCATCCTCCACGCTCGAAGGGGCGAGGTTGCCCAGCGTCAGCGCATTGGTGTCCTTGTCAACGTACCCCGCGATGAACTCCGCCACCGCGTTACCGCCCACCGCGATCTTCACGACATTGTCGTCGGCATCCTTGTAATACTGGATGGTTGCGATCGGAGCGCCGCCTGGCGTGAACCCCCCGCCGGCGATGGTCGTCAGCAGTTGCCTCTTCTCAAGCGACTCGACCAACACGAGGCCGCGGGTGCGCTGGGACAGACCGGACGGGCGGGGCAATGACATGGATGCTTCTCCTAATGGTGAATGTCTCGGCGAACACCCGCGGGTGCGGCAGATGATGACACTGGTTTGAACGATCCACCCTGAATTTTATTTCCTTCGATTCCTTTACAAATCCAGTGCCCTCAAAGGGCGTTTGTATCATTGCCCTTCGGGGGTGTCAACGAACTCCAAGTGTTTCAACAGCCTGTAAATGCGTTCAATTGCCCCGTTCCGACAAAGCCGGTGAGACCGGGCCTCTTGATGCCATTTTGACGCCCCAAAACATCGCGTAACCGAGCAAGATCACCCCCCCAAGGGGTTGCGGCCCAAGGGTCATGTAACCCCGCCCGCCAAACCACGCCGCGATGTGTACCGAGAGCATGAGCAGATACGCCAAAACCACCAATCCGCGCTCCCAGAACGGCCGATGGTTCGCAAAAGTCAGCACCACAACCCACGTCGCCGCCGGAGCAAGAATCAGATACGTTACCGTTTCGGTGGCCGGGCCCAGTACCGTCATCCATCCGCATCCCATCACAAACGCCGCCACCAGCAGCCGATCCATCCCCCAACCGCGCCGTTGTCCCACCCAGCAGATGCCCGCCATCCACGCCGCCACCAGGATTTCGATCAACTTGTATGCCCTGTCGCTCATGTCCAGCCCCAGCCAGACCTTGGCAATCAGCCGCACATCCCGATACCACTCCCGAACCGGCACCACCTGGCGATTTTCCTGCCAGACGTACGCAAACCAGTCCCGGTATTGCCCCCGCACGTATTCCGGGCGTTGCAGCACGAATGGCAGCAACAATCCGATCCCCAGTGCCAATGCCAATCGCCACCCCAGTTGTTTTGGATACAACAACACCAGCAACATCCCCAGCGCGACCGGATAAACCTTGAACAACGCGGAGACCGCCAGGCACGCGGCCGCGAGATTCCAGCGTTTGTCCATCACCGCCGCCACGCTCGCCAGCAACAAACCGACAACCAAGGCGTTGGGCTGACCATTGTTGATATTGGCCAGGGCATCGGGAAAAACCAGCAGGAAAATAATCGCCGCCAGGCCCGCATCACAATGTCTCGGCAACCCCCGCCGGCAGCACCACAACAACCCCCACACCAGCGCTGTCACGTTGATCCACCGCCAGAGGATGCCACCCAGTTTTTCCGGCAGCCACGAGACAGGAACCAACCCCGCCGCCACGATCGGGCTGTAGCGAAAACCCAATGCGCTCTTGAGATATAAGTCCTCTCCCTGCCACCACTTCTGCGCGGCTTCATAAAAGACCGGATAAACGCTCTGGCGATGCGGCGACTGCACCCCCACGCGCACGCTGACAAAGATCACCGCTGCCACCCATAAGACAACCACCCCTTTCACCATTGCCGGCCAACGGCGCCATTGTTCAGCCCAGGTCATGCTTCCCCCACAGTTTTGATTTGGTGGTTAAACAAGATCTAAAACCTTCCCAGTGCTGGGGTTGCGTTAATGCTTGCAACTCCTGTTGACGCTGTGAGATATAACTGTCCCGGCCGACTAGGGATTCATCGTATCGTCCGGGATGGACGACCCATTCCACAACTCCTGATTCTGGAAGCAGTTGCAAGTATTGTTGCCAGGGGAATGGCTGGCTTAAATCCTGTTGGCTCAACATGCCAAAGAAATAATCGTTTGTTTGAATGTGATGCTGGGATAATTCACCATGTGCCCGCCGGCCAAGCCAATGAGCGGCCCGACGCCGAAGCCGGGTGGTTTTTATGTTTCGCATCATCGCAGACGGTTCAACCGTGGTTCGCGTGATCGGCGGCAACAATCGTTGTTCAATCGCGCGAATCAAAGCCTGTCGGATGGTCGGTAGCTGATGCGCATGGTGATGGGCATCCACATAAGCGGGCGGGCGGCCAAGAATCGATTCAAATTCCCTTGCCTGTGCCGTGATTTCATCAAATACGGCCGATGGGTTGATCCGGCCGGTCAATGCTCGTGCCCACAGCGCGCCATTGCCCAGCAGATTTCCTTCCCGATCCGTCAATCCCGACCCATCCAATCGGCTCAAAGGCTTTCCGCCGCCGGTCAGGACAAGATGCAGGCCGACTTCCAGCGCCGGGGCCTGTGACAGCAAATCCACGGATGATCGGACATGCTCTGTCGTGGTGACCATCATGCTGGTGGCGGTCACAGGTCCGTTCAGATGGGCGTCGATGATGCCCTGGCTGGTTGGCCGGCCAAAGCCAAAATCATCCGCCGTCACAATGATTGAAGGGAAGCTCATTTGGTGAGCGGTGCGGGCTGAATCGCAACATCAAGCGGCCGGGCATCCGATGGTGTTTGTCGCAAACTTTTGCGTAATTTCAACGTTTCAAACAACATCGGCCACCCATGGCGGACCATGCGCACGGTGGTTGGGTCAACGTAGCTGAAGTTGACGGGCGCTTCGCCGGTTTTCATGCCGGCCGCACCGGCGCGGGCGAGCAGTTCCACGTCAAAAAAGAATCCATCGGTTCGCATGTGGGGCGACAATCGCTTCCATGCGGCGGCCGTCATGCCTTTGAGGCCGGCCTGCGTGTCCAGGATGGTGATCGGTAACATCTTGCGGAGCCACCAGTTAAACGTCCGGCTCATCAGATGTCGTTTGTAAATCGACGGAAAGTCGCGCGGGCTGATCAGGTATCGTGAATCGGCATGGATTCGATTGACCACCGCCAGGTCAAATCCTTGCTTGAGCACGTCCATCAATTTGATCGCTTCATCCGGATCGTAAGCCAGGTCCACATCCGTGAAAAAACGGTATTCGGTGTCGGCCAGATCCAGGCCGCGACGCAGGGCGTACCCTTTGCCGTGATTTTCCGTATAAATTTCCACCCGCAGAAGCGGCGAATCCTCAGCCAGCAATTCGGTCAGACGTTTCGGCGTGTCATCGGAACATCCATCGCAGACGAACAACACGCACCAATCGGGGTTCTGCTCCACAAATCGCCGCAGACGCACCACAGTCCGGTCAATGAACGCGATGGCATTGTAGGTGGGAACCACCAGCGTGGCGCGCGGCGAGAATCCTTTGCGGTCCGGCGATGAAAGAAAAGACATTGATTCACGCTCCGCGCTTGATCAACAGGCCGGACATCATGCCCGGCCGGAATCCTCCGCGCAAGCGTATTTTAGCGTTGATGGGCGTGGACGCCAGTTTGAGGTTCAAAAAGACCTGAGATCACCCGCTCAAACATCGGCAGTGTTTTTTCGTCGCAATAGGCGGTTTCAAATGCCTTGCGAGCGGCGATTTTCATCGCGCCAAAGGAGGCCGGGTCGGCCATGGCCGATTCGATAAACCCAACCACCGCATCCACATCCCCTTCGCGCACGCTTAAACCACATCCGAACCGTACAATCGCCTCATCCACGTTGCTGCCGGCCGGCCCGACGTACAGGATCGGCAACCCCATCGCCAGGTTGGCGTGCATCTTGCTCGGGCTCATCACGCCGGCCATGTCTTCCCGAAGGCTGATCAACGCGCAACCGGCCGCGGCCATGATCCGGATGGTATCCTGCTTTTGTTGAACGTACCCATGCAAAACGAAGTTCTCCAATCCCTCGCGCTGGCGGATTTCCTTCAGTCCATCCCAGGCTTTGCCGCCGCCGACGAACAGGAAAACCACTTCGCGATCGCGCAGCCGACGGGCGGCCTGGATGATCGTGTCGAACCGATGGCCAAATCCGGCATTTCCGAGATACAGCACGATGAATTTCCCGGCCAGTGGTGGTTGTTCCATCGGCGGCCACGGAGAAAGATCGGTGGCGGAAGGGGCGAAGTAAGCCGCTTTTTCCCAATTGGGAATGACCGTCGTCGCAAGCGTACGATGGGGCCGGCAATATTGATCCAGCAGCAGGTCGGCCATCGCGTGATCGAGGCAGATCAGATGATCCAGACGGCCAAACAACTGGCGGTTGAGCCATCGCATCGACCGGCTGACGAGGCCTCCTGTTTTGAAAATTCCCGCGCGTTCTGTCGCTTCGGGATAACAATCCATGTTCCACAGAACCAGCTTGGTCCGCGGATGCAACGCGCGATGCAGGATGGAAGTCCATGCGATGTAAGGTGGCGTCGTCAACGAAATAATGACATCCTGAGGCGCAAGCCGCGTCATCCGATACGCGGCGCCAAGGTAAAAACTGGCGTAGTCGATGCAGCGTTTGATGATCGTTTTTTTTCCCAGCCTCGGCGTCCAGATGCGATGCACACGGGGATTGTCGCCGGCCGACTGTTCCACCTGCGAGGCTTCGACATAACCGCCCCGGCTGGCAATGATCGTCATCTGGTGGCCATGTTCGGCCAGTCCTTCAGCCAACGATGCGGCCAGGTGGGCGGTTGGGCTGATGTCCGGGGCGTAAAACTGGTTGATGATCGTGATTCGCATGAAAGGGAAAATCCGAGCCATTCATTTTCTGGATTCGATCTGCAATGTGGCCAGGGCGGTGGTGACGTTGTCGCTGAAGGTGAAAATTTTGTCCAGTCCCGTGACGAGAAACGTGCCCCAGATGTGGGTGCTGATGCCGCACAGGACCAACCGGCCCCCTTCGGCGAGCGTCTGGCCCCGCACGCGCAGCAAATGTGCGATGTTGGAGGAATTGACGAACCGGATGGCGTCAAAATCCAGTACCACGTCCAGCGGGTGGGAACCGGCGGCGGCCCGTTCGACGGCGGCCATGTCCTCGCTGAATTGGGGATCGTCCCCAAGGTGCGCTACCGCGATCGTGTCAGACCATTTTTCCACCGGCATGGCGCTGTTCCGTTCCGAGTCCGTCCGCGAACCGGAAACACCGTAACCCCGATGCGCGGATTTGGCAATTTGCGATTCGCGTGATTTACCGGATGCGAATCAACTGGTCGTCGGCGATGCCCAATTCCCGGCGCTTGGGGTCGATGTCGCGCAGAAACCTGCTGCCATCGGTGTAATATCCGGCCGTCGGTTGAAGCTCCGGCATCAGGCGCCGCCAGTAGGCGTTGAACCGGCTCATCAGGGCTTCGCGAAGATACTTGCTGAGCATCGACGCCAGCGCCACGGACAGGCACTGGGTTTCGGCCTTTTCGGTGAAGATCAACCGGACGATGTGGCCCGACTGGGACAAGTGATATTCTGCGTATCCATCCTGCTCCCGCACGATCTGTAACGACCAATCCTCGAACATCAACCGCAGCAGGTGGCCATAATGTTCACGCCCTCCCTGCCGGTCGCAGAAAATCACCAACCCCTGCCGTCCATGGGTGCGCAACAGATAATCCAGATGGCGGGCGGCAATCGAAAAGAGCGCGCTCCCCTTGTTGCGAGTCTGCTCGATCATCTGGTTCAATCGACGTTCCAGGATGACCTGCGCACCAAGGTGAATACAGCGCAAACCGCCGCGCCGCATCTGGTCGCGGAAGGCATTGGCGAAAATCCGGATGGGGGCAAAATCCTGTTCCAGCGGAAATCGCTCATCGGCCGGGGGCTGATACCACGGATAGGTACGCAATTCCGCCGCGATGCCGGGAACCATGCGTTCAAGCAGATCGTCCAGCACATCGCATCCGCCGTCGCTGGCCGAAAAGATCGACAAAACCGAGCGTTCCAGTTCTTTCAATCCGCCGGCGGAGGAGTAGACCAGCTTGCTGTCGTTGACGTGCAGCCGCCGTCCGCTTTTATGTCGGTTTTTGGATACGACCCCGCGAAGGGCCTTCCAGAGACAGGGAATTTCGTTGGTCGCGTCGCCGGGCAGTTCAAACGCGCAACACCCGACCACCAGCGGCCCCAGGAGCGGCCCATACCCAGCCTCGTCAATCCCTGCCAGAATCATGCGGGGGCATTATATCGACCAACCATCCGGTGTGAACTTGACAGGCGGCAAAAGGGTATTAGATTACGGCCCTTACATCCGAGCCGGGCGCGTAGCTCAATTGGTTAGAGTACCGGACTGTCGATCCGGTGGTTGCGGGTTCGAGTCCCGTCGCGCTCGTTTTATTTTCCCTATTTTTTCCCCATCGAACGCTGGCGTTGAAAGAAATTCCGCAGCAGTTCCGCGCATTGTTCGGCCAAAACGCCGGATGTGACCTCGACGCGGTGATTGAGACGATCATCCTCCGCGATCCGATAAAGCGTGCGGACGCCCCCCGCCTTGGGGTCGTCACAGCCGTAGATCAATTTCGGCACGCGGGCGTTGACGATCGCGCCGGCACACATCGGGCAGGGTTCCAACGTCACCACCAGGATGCAATCGAGCAGCCTCCAATGATCCAGAGCCTGCCCGGCCTGCCGCAGGGCGATGATTTCGGCATGGGCGGTGGGATCGTGGTCGATTTGGCGGCGATTATACCCCCGGCCGACGATCCGGCCGGTGGGCTGGTGAACGATGATGCAGCCGATGGGAACTTCGTCCAGCGAAGCCGCCTGTTGCGCCTCGGCCAGCGCCAGGCGCATCCATGTTTCGGCGGATTCAACGCTCAGGGTCATTGGACAATCAGGGGACGGGCACGACGCTGGTGATTTCGGGAACGTGATCGCGGATGTTGCGCTCGATGCCCATCTGCAGCGTCATCGTGCTGCTGGGACAGCCGTGGCAGGCGCCATGAAACCGGATCTGCACGACCCCGCCATCGAGAACGTTGACCAGTTCGATGTCGCCGCCGTCGGCCTGCACCGCCGGCCGGATCAGGTCAATGATGGTTTGTACCCGTTCCCGCAGTGGCGTTGGAGATGGTGCGGCGGAAGTCATGGAAACCTCGTTTGGACGTTGCTGTTCACGTTGAATTATAGGGTCAAAGTCGTCCCGGAACAACCGCCAGGTCGCAACGCCGGCGATCAGGGTTGTGCCGTTGAAGAAATGGTCTGTTCCATCGGGACCATGCGCGGAATCAGCAGGATCAGTTGTTCGAGCCGTTCGGCGGGGGCATCCCGCATCAGAAATGCGTTGCCGATGCTGGTGGGCCAGCGCCCTTCGGGAGAAGGGGCGATCAGCAGAAAATGATCCATCGCGACATCGGCCCTCAGATTCAGGTCATACAGCCGTTCGGGATGGACGTATTGTATCTCCCGTTCATCGTTGTTGACGCTGTATTGCAGGATTTTCCGTTCGGTCCGCACCACCGGGCAGAGGGCCACGCGGAGGGTGTCGGCCTTGCGCGGGGCGGGCTGAAACGAGACCGTCAGCAGGTTGTCGCTTCGATCGAAACTGCGCCCCTGGAGCAGATTATCGGCGTTGAAATAAAAGAGATTTTGAAAGGGCAGGCCCTTGTTCATCTCCAGCTCGATGGAATTGGCCTCGCGGGCCATCATCGTGCTGTGGCGGACCAACGCCGGATTTTTCTCGATGAAATCCTTGAAAAACGGCCATTGATCGTTGGACGCCTCGCCCACCCGAATGCCGTTCTTATAGAGAATGTCGTAGGTGGCGACATCGACGACCTGTTCGTTGACCTGCTTCCAGAATTCCTCGTTGCCGCTGACCGCGCCGGCCGGGACCGCCAGTTGATAAATCTCCAGGCAGATGACCGATTGGGCCACCGGCGCGGGGTCACGCGGGTCGGGGTTGTCCCCCATCTGCGCGAAATGCCGCGAACTGGACGCCTGCTGGGTGGATTGGGACTGGGCCTCCCGGCCGGCGGCACAGCCGGCCACGCCAACCATCAACACCAGGATCAACAGTCGATCCATATGCCGCCTTACAATTGCGCCAACAGGTCGATCACACGGTTCAGCCCCTCATCCCATTCATCCCGGCTGATGTTGATCGGCGGAGCCAGCCGGATGACCTGCTGGGCGGTGAGATTCATGACCAGGCCCGCGTCCAGCGCTTTTTCCACCAGGTTTTGGGGAACGGCCGCCAGTTCGACACCCAAAAACAACCCGCGGCCGCGCACCTGTTTAATTTTCGACTGAATTTTGGCTTCGCCTTTAAGCCGGGCGATGGCATGTTCGCCCAGCATGGCGGCACGCGCGGTGAGATTTTCACGCTCGATCACGTCAAAGATCGTGCGAGCCACCGCCGCGCAGATCGGATTGCCCCCAAGGGTCGAACCATGTTTTCCAGGTCCAAACAACTTGGACAGCTCCGGCTTGGCGAACATCACCCCCACCGGCAACCCCCCGCCGATGGCTTTTCCGAGGGTCATCACATCCGGCTGAACGACTTTCCCGTCGGAGGTGCGAAAATGCTGATGGGCGAACCATGCCCCCGTCCGGCCGCAACCGGTCCACACTTCGTCAAAAATCAGCGTTAAACCATGCTGATCACAGAGTTTGCGCACCTGGCCGGGGTACTCATCCGGATATTGATTGATCCCCCCTTCGCCTTGAATCGGTTCCATGAGGATGCCGGCGGTCTCGGCGTCGATCGCCTTGGTCAGCGCATCGATGTCTCCATGAGGAACCTGGACGAATCCGGCGACATCGGGAGCAAATCCATCCCGCACCTTGGGATTGCCGGTGGCGGCGATCATCGCCAGCGTCCGGCCGTGAAAACTCTTGTCCAGCGAGATGATTTTCCACCGTTTTGGCGACTGTTCCTGTCCTCGCAACCGGGCGAGCTTGCAGGCGGCTTCGTTGGCTTCCGCCCCGCTGTGGCAGAAAAACGCCTGGCCGGGAAAGGCGTATTTATTAAGCCGCTCGGCCAGCTCGATCTGCGGGACGCTGTAAAACTGGTTGCCGACGTGCCAGAGTTTTTTGGCCTGTTCGGTCGCGGCCGTCACCAGCGCCGGGTGACAATGGCCAAGGATCGCCCCGCCAAAACCGGCGAACAAATCCAGGTACTGTTTGCCCTGCGCATCCCAAACCCGACACCCTTCTCCGCGCACCATCACCACCGGCAGGCGGGCGTAATTGCCCATCAGAACCTGCTTGCCCCGCTCCAATATCTCCGACATCTGGCTCATCGACGACGATCCTTTCATGGAAGGGGGCAGAATACCAAAAATCAGGTGCAAACCAAACCCAAACACGTTGGCCGGCCTATGATGTTGTCGTACACTGATGGCATCCATGGCAAACCCACTGACCATCGCACTGGCACAGATGAGCGTGAAGGCGGCCGACCCATCGGCCAATCTTGCCGCCGCCGGGGAGCTGGTCGGCCAGGCCCGCCAGCGCGGGGCGGACCTGATCTGTTTCCCCGAATTATGGACGACGGGTTTCGGGTGGGAACAAAATGCCCGGTTGATGGACCGGCTGGATGGGGACATCGCCCGCATCGCCGACATGGCCGCCCGGCATCACATCTGGATCAGCGGATCGGTTCTGGCGCCGGTCAAAGGGGAGGAGGGAAAACTGGCCAACACGCTGCTGGTTTTTGATCCACAGGGCAAGCCAAGGGCGGTTTACCGCAAGATTCATCTGTTTGGCCTGATGCGCGAAAACGAACATCTGCGGGCCGGGGATGAACTGGTGGTACTGGATGCGCCCTGGGGCAAATCCGGCCTGGCGGTCTGTTACGACCTGCGGTTTGGCGAGATGTTTCGCGCCTATGCGCTGGCGGGGGCGAACGTGCAGTTGATCAGCGCGGCTTGGCCTCATCCCCGCCAGGAACATTGGCGGACGCTACTTCGGGCCAGGGCCATCGAGCAACAGATGTTCGTGGTCGCGGTCAACCAGGCGGGAAGCGAGGATTTCGGGGCCGGGGGGCGGATCACGTATTGCGGCCGTTCGGCCGTCATCGACCCGTGGGGCAATACGATTGTCGAAGCCGATGAGCAACCGTCATTGATCTTCGCCACCATCGACCCGGCCGAATCGGAACGGGTTCGCCAAAAGATTCACGTTTTGACCGACCGCAGGCCGGATTTGTATTGATTTGGATGAATCATTCCCATGCCCGTCCGATTTGTCATAGGTCGATCCGGCAGCGGCAAGACCGCCCACTGCGTGGAGCGGATCGCACAGGCCTGTCGTGCCGAACCGCTGGGGCGGCCGATTCTCTGGATCGTGCCCAAGCAGGCGACGTTTCAGGCCGAACGGCAGCTCGCCTGTTCGGCCGGATTGCGCGGGTATTGCCGTGCGCGGGTGCAGTCGTTCGACCAGGTGGCGCGGGAGGTGCTGGCCGAATGCGGCGGCGTGGCCATCCCTGAAATCAGCCCGCTTGGCCGGCAGATGATCCTTGGACACCTGCTGCGGGTTCACGAAAAACAACTGGGGTACTTCGGTTCGGTCGCCCGGCAGGCCGGGTTGGTCGGCCGGTTGGACGCCACGCTGTCGGAATTGGAACGCGGCGGCAAATCCACCGCGGATTTGACGGCGCTGCTGGCCGGGATGGAACAATCCTCCGACGACGATTCTCAAACTCAAAGCCTGCGATTGAAGCTCCGCGATCTGCACCTGATCTTCGACGCCTATGAAAAATATCTGGGACAGGAACGGCTCGACCCGCACCGTCGGCTGGGGCAGGTGTTGCGTTCGATTGGCCAGTGTGAATCGCTGCGCGGCAGCTCGGTATTTGTCGATGGTTTCTTCGACTTCAACGAAGATGAGCGGCAAACGCTCGGCGCGCTGGCCAAGACGGCGCTGGAGATGGAGATCACGCTGACGGCCGACCCGGATCATCCCACGCTGGCCGATCCGCACCATCTGCCCGATGAGATGGACCTGTTTCACCAGACCCTCGATGCCTACCGGCGGCTCTGTTTCCGCCTCAGGGAGGATGGCATCAAGATCGAACCTCCCCTCCTGATGCGGGCCGTGCATCGCCATCAATCGGCCGACCTGGCGCGCATCCAGTCGCATTGGATGCAACCGCCGCCGGCCGATGCGCCCGACGCCGGCGGCCTGGAACTGGTGCAGGCGCCCCACCGTCGCGCCGAGGCCGAAGCCGCCGCCGACCGCGTGCGCGATCTGGTCGGCCAGGGCATGCGCTATCGGGACGTCGCCATCCTCTGCCGCGACCTTGGACAATACCACGAGCTTCTGGACGCCGCCTTTCGCGAGCGGGAGATTCCTTATTTCGCCGATCACCGCCGGGGCATGTCCCATCATCCGCTGCTGGAGATGCTGCGCTGCATCCTGGGCATCGTCCGCCAACCCCTCGCATCCGATGTGCTGTTGACGCTCCCCAAGACCGGCCTGGTCAAAGGGATCGACATGGACGCCGCCGACCGGCTGGAAAACCACGTCCTGAACCATCGCATCCACGGCCCGACATGGACCGCCGCCGACCCATGGCCAGGCCTCGACGGCGGCCGCGACGAAACCTCCGATGATTTCTCCGATGAATCAAACCCCATCCCGCGCGGGACGGACGTGGATGCCCTGCGGCGGTTGGTGATCGATCCGCTGCGCCGCTGGATCGACGGGCCGGTGCGCACCGGCCGGCATCCGCTGTGGCATTTCACCACCGCGCTCTATGAAACGCTCCGCGGTTACGCCGTCCGCGAAACGCTCGAACGATGGATGAATCAGGCCGAGGAATCCGGGGAATTTGAACGGCGCGACGAACACGAACAGACCTGGAACGAACTGAACGACCTGCTGGATTTGATGGTTGACCTGCTGGGCGATGAGCCGCTGTCCGCTGCGGATTTCGCGGAAATTCTCGAAGCGGGATTGGACCAGTTCGATCTGGCCCTCACCCCTCCCACCGTCGATCAGGTGCTGGTCGGCCAGATGGACCGCACCCGCCTGAGCGACGTTCAGGCCGTGCTGGTCCTGGGTTTGTGCGAAGGTTCCTTCCCTCGACGCGGCGGCGAAGACCTGATTTTGTGCGATGAGGAACGCCGTTCGCTGCGACACTGGCGGCTGGAAATCGATCCCGACTCGCGCCGGCGGCTGCTGGATGAAAACCTCCTGGCCTATCGCGCATTTTGCCGCCCCAGTCATCGCTTGATCGTCTTTCGACCCGAGGCCGACGACTCCGGCCGCCCCCTGCCACCCTCAACGTACTGGGATGCGTTGATCCGCCTGAACCCCGGCGCGCCGGTGCATTCGATCTCGCCGGATGCGGACGATCTGTCCACCCTCAGCACGCCCCGGCGGTTGATCACCCGGCTGATGCGCTGGGCACGCAAACCGGATGATTCCATCAGCGCGTTGCCCGCCTTGTATCAGTGGCTGGCGACCCATCCCTGCCGCGATGATGCGATGGACCTGATGCGGTATCGCGCCTGGAAAGCCCTGAGCTATCACAACGAGGCCACCCTGCCGGCCGAATGGTCCGCCCGGCTGTTCGGCCTGCCGCTGGAAACTTCCGCCGGCAAACTCGAATCGTTCGCCTCCTGCCCCTTCCAGCATTTCGCACGATACGGCCTCTCCCTGCGACAGCGCGGCGACGACCAGTTGACGCTGGGCGATCAGGGGTGGGCTTATCACCAGATTCTCGGCCGGTTCATCGCCCAGATGCTCAAAAACAACGTCGACTGGCAAACCATGACCCCCGCCCAGCGCGAAAAAGCCATCGCAGGCATCGCCCGGGCGATCGGGTCAACCGCCAAAGGACAGCTTCTGCTCGGCAGCGCCCGCAACCAATACGTGCTGAATCGAATCGCACGCACCGCCGAACAGGTTCTCCAGGCGCAGGCGGCGGCACTGAAACATGGCAAATTCACCCCGGCCTATACGCAGGTGCGATATGGCGGCGGCGGAACGCTGCCGGCGCTGACATTGTCCACCCTCTCCGGACAGACCATCCATCTGCAAGGCGCCATCGACCGGATCGACCTGATCAAAAACGGCTCATCGGCGGTGATTTACGACTACAAACTCTCCGGCGGCCCCTTGTCGTTCGCCAAGGCCTATTACGGCCTGTCGTTGCAACTGCTGGCCGCGCTGCTGGCGGTCAAATCCGGCGGATCGGCTTTGACCGGCCATCAGCTCGAACCGATGGGCGCATTGCACGTGCAGCTTCAACGCGATTTGAAATCCGTCGAACATCCCGATGATGCCCTTTCGCCGGACGATCCGGCCTTCCATCTGCGCATCAAACCGCGCGGCATCTTCAATCCGCTCTGTGCCCAGTCGCTGGATGACAATCTGGTCGATGGGAAATCCCAGGTCATTCAATATTCGCTCAAAAAGGATGGCCAAATCTCCAAAACCAGCGACGTGGTCACCCCTGAACAGTTTGATGCGCTGTTGAATCACGCCATCCGGACGATGGCCGGTCTGTCGCAGCAACTGCTTGAAGGGCAGATCCCCATCCGCCCCTACCTGATGAATCAGACTTCCGCCTGCACCCACTGCGAATTGCAGTCGGTCTGCCGGTTCGAGGTGGAACACAACCGGTATCGGCCCCTCGATGCGCTCAGCCGCGATGCGGTCCTGAATCAACTCCTGACCGAAACGGAGCCGGCATGACCCGCACCGACGCACCATCTCGAATCTGGACGGCCGAACAAACCGAGGCGATTCACGCCACCGGAGCCAGCATCCTGGTCTCCGCCGCCGCCGGTTCGGGCAAAACGGCGGTGCTGGCCGAACGGTGCGCGCAGCGGGTCTGCGACCCGGACAACCCGGCGGACGTGGATGAGCTGCTGGTCGTCACCTTCACCGAACAGGCCGCCGCGGAGATGAAATCCCGCATCGCCCAGGCCATTCATCGCCGCCACCGCCAAACCCCCACCGCGCGCCTTGACCGGCAGTTGGCGCTGGTGGAACAGGCGCAGGTCTCCACGCTGCACAGTTTTTGCGCTCGCATCCTGCGTCAACATTTTCACCTGCTGGAACTGGACCCGGGCTTTGGCGTGATGGATGGGGATGAAGCCGACCTGCTGCGATCGGAAATCGCCCGGGAACTGTTCGACCAGCGTTATCAACAGGAACCCGACGGCCTCTTTGACCGGCTGATCGATTATTACGGCCAGGGGGACGATGCCCCGATCCTCCAACGCCTGCTGCGGACCCACGACATGCTGCGCAGCCTGATCGACCCCAGGGACTGGATGGACCGCGCCCGCCGGAACATCGCCGAATCGGCCAGCGGCGATTTCGCCGGCTCTCCCCTGGGACAACAGTTGCACCGGAGCATCGCCGAGTCGCTCGATGCCCTCGCCCAGCAGTCAACCGATTGCGACAAGCTGCTCAAGTCGCTGGGGGGATTCGATAAATACCAGCCGATCGTGGATCAACTGCGAGCCACCTTCGCCGACTGGAAAGACCTCCTCCATCGTCAGGGATTGCTCGGGCTGATCCAGTCGTTTTCCACCTTTGAGTTCCCCGGCCTGCCCGCGTATTCCAACAACCTGTCCGGCAAACAACTGGCCAAGGGGGCGATGGACGAGCTTAAAAAGCGGATCAAGGAAGGGCCGCTGGCCGATTTTCTCCGATTCACCCCCGACCAATGGCAACAGGGACTGCGGACCACCCTCCCATACGCCGAACTGTTCCTGGACCTGATCGGGGAATTCGACCGCCGATACGCACAGGCCAAACGGGAGATTCGCGCCGTCGATTTCACCGATCTGGAACAGCTCGCCCTGCGCATCCTGCGCGATGAATCCTCCACGCCCACCCGGCTGGTCCCCTCTCCGGTCGCCCGGACCTATCACCGCCGGTTCAAGCACGTCCTGGTCGATGAATACCAGGACATCAACGCCGTGCAGGATGCGATCCTGAATCTCGTCAGCCACGAATGCCTCGACCGCCCCCGCCCACCACGCCTGCCGCCCAATCTCTTTTGCGTCGGTGACATCAAGCAAAGCATCTACCGCTTCCGACTGGCCGAACCCAGGCGGTTTCTCGACCGCCAGCGGCAACTGGCCGGTCCCGGATCCGATGGAAAGATCATCCACCTGCAATCCAACTTCCGCTCCCGCAAACCGCTGCTCGACGCGATCAACGCCCTCTTTTTTCGGCTGATGTCCACCGAACAACTGGAGATCGTCTACGACCAGACCCACGCCCTGACCGCCGGACAAACCTTCCCCGCCGACGGCCACCCCGATCAATTCACCGGCGCGCCGATCGAGCTGCACCTGATCCCCACCAAGGCCGATTTTGATACCGCACGCGAGCCAAACCCCCTGTCGGATGAGGAGGATGCCCAGCCATTTGACCGCAGCGACATCGAGGCCGCCCTTCTGGCCGGCCGCATCCGCCAGATGATGGGGCACGATGGCCGCCCGCCCCGACAGATCACCGAAAAAGACCCCGCCGGCCAGTGGGTGTCCCGCCCGATCCGTTACCGCGACATCGTGATCCTGCTCCAGGCCGTCCACCGCAAGGCCGAACATTACGCCCGGATCCTTCGCCGGCACGACATCCCCGTCCACTCCGCCGGCGGCTCGGGATTTTTCGCCACCACCGAAATCCGCGACATGCTCGCGCTGCTGAAACTGCTGGACAATCTCCGCCAGGACATCCCCCTGGCCGCCCTGCTGCGCGGCCCGCTGGCCAATTTGCCCGATCGCGAGCTTTCCCTGGCCCGCATCCGCATCGCCTATCCGGCCGACGACCACCCCGACTTCCACGAAGCGGTCTTCAAGTACGCCGCCGAACAAAAAGACGAGCTGGCCGCCGCCTTGCGGGACATACTGGACCGTCTGGGCCGCTGGCGCGAACTGGCCCGCACCCGCCCGCTGGCCGAGCTGCTCTGGACGATCTACCAGACCAGCGGCTACCTCGCCTTCTGCTCCGGACTTCCCAACGGCGCCCAGCGCGTCGCCAACCTGATCGCCCTGCACGAGCGCGCCCGCCAGTTCGGCCGCTTCCAACGCCAGGGCCTCAGCCGGTTTTTGCGATTCATGGATCAACTGGAAAGGGAGGATGATCCCGCCCAGCCCTCCATCTGGTCGGCCGCCGACGACGCGGTGCGGATCATGTCGATCCACAAATCCAAAGGGCTTGAATTCCCGGTCGTCATCATCCCGGACCTGGGCAAAAAGTTTAACACCGAAGACCAGAGCAGCCCGATCCTGATCGACCGCTCGGCCGGACTGGGATTGACCATCCCCGATCCCGACCGTTCCATCCGTTATCCCTCCCTCGCCGGGCTGATGGTCAAACAGACCATCCATCGCCAGATGCTCGCCGAGCAGTTGCGGGTCCTTTACGTCGGCCTGACCCGCGCCAAGGAACATCTGATCCTCATCGGAACCGCCTCGCAAAACACCGTCGATGGCTGGCAGGCCCTCTGGACCGGCCGGACCAATCCACCCTCCCCCACCGAGCTGCTCAAGGCCAACACCATGCTCGACTGGCTCGGCCCGGCCGCCTGCGCCATCGGTATGCCCCACATCCAGATGATCCAGCACGCACCAGCCGACCTCGATGCCATCACCCTCCCCGACTCCCCCTCCAAATCGACCGATTCACTGGCCTCGCTGGCCGGACTGGTCCCACTGGACCCTCCCCCACCCCCATCAGCCGACGCCCAACGGGTCATCGACCGCCTCACCGGCCACTATCCCCACGCCCCATACACCCAGCTCCCGGCCGTTCAATCGGTCACCGGCTGGACCAAACGCGCCACCGCCGAAAAACCATCCCCCTCCCAGCCTTTTTACTCCTCCCGCAACAAATTGGCCGAGCCGGGCTTCATCTCCCCCGATTCTCCCCCCTCGGCGGCCGAACGGGGCAACGCCACCCACCTGGTCCTCCAGCATCTGGACTTTTCCCTCCCCTGCATCGGCGACGACCTGCGACTTCAGATTCAATCCATGCTCGACCGCAAGCTGATCTCCCCCGCCCAGTCGGCCCTGGTGGACCACCCGGCCATCGAATGGTTCTTCTCCACCGACCTGGCCACCCTGTTGCGCCGGCCGGAGGTCGATCTTCGCCGGGAACTGCCCTTTTATCTCACCTGCCACCCCGAACAATTCAACGTTCCCCCCTCCGCCGACCCGCTCGATCAGGTGATGGTGCGCGGCCGAATGGACCTTCTGGCCCTGACATCGACCGAACTGTTCATCGTCGACTACAAAACCGACCACCTCACCCCCCCGCAAGTCCCCGCCCGCGCCAAACTCTATTCCGGCCAGATGAACCTCTACCGCCAGGCTCTGGCCACCATCCTCAACCGCCCGCTGGATGGGATGTACCTGGTCTTTTTAACCCCCCGAATCGTTCATCTGGTCCATTAAGGAATAGCAAAAACCAACCCGCCACAATTTTTTAACGAACCACCCACCATATAAACCGTATTATGTAATGGGGGTGTGTTTTTTGACCTTTGGAAGGAGCCGACACCCATGTCCGATTCCGCGATGGTAGATTCCTCTCCCTCCACCCTCGAAGCTCTGTTGGAGGATCCATCCCTGGGGGCCAAGACCCTCATGTATCGCTCCGCGGCGGTTCTATACGAGGCCGGTTCCCCCGCCGAACATCTGTATTACATCCACGAAGGGCAGATTCGTCTTTACCAGGTTGGCCCGCGGGGGGAGGATCGGCTGGTTGAGATTTATGGTCCGGGGAATTGGTGCTGCATCGAGGCCCTGGCCAATCCCGCCAGCCACCCTCACCGGGCCGTGGTCATCTCCCGGGCCAAAATCACCCTCGTGCCGACCGATCCCTTCCTCAAGCTGCTGTCCCAATACCCCTCGCTGGTCGTCGGCGTGATCCGCTGCCTGGCCGGCAAGGTGCAGTCCGCCCGCGATGAGGCGGGCCGGCTGGTCTTCGACGACTGCGATGGGCGGCTGCTCAAGACGTTGATCCGCTTCAGCGACTCGGCCGCCGCCTCTCCCGCCCCCGGCGGCGTCGATCTGCACATCACCCACCGTCAACTGGCCGAGGCGGTGGGGGTCGCCCGCGAGACGATCAGCCTGGCCCTGACGCAGTTTCGCCGCCGGCAGCTTCTTCGCACCGGCCGGAACCGCCTGAGCTTCGACCCGGACCAGTTGCGGCGATATCTCAATCCGCCGGCCGCCTGATCCATCCCAACCCCGACCGGGCGTCGATGGCCTCCGGTTCGCTCACCCGTTGCCCAGATGAAACTGCAACCGGGCGAAGGCGAGGGCGACGTTGCGCCGATCCACCCGCAAAATCTCCCTGAAGCGGAACCAATCCGAGCGCTGCTGATCGACCGCCCGGATGACGGCCGACCCGCCGCGCACGAACAGGGCGATGTTGTGCTGGTCGGTCGAGATCGTCGAGCGCCACGAGGCGACGTGCGAACGGTAGGTCGCCGACAACGATCGCAACTGGGCGGCCATCGTCGCACGTTCCAGCGCCAACTGCTCCCGCGCTGCCGCCAGGGCGACCGGGTTGCCCGCGGCGGCCCGGACGGCCTCGATGGCGAGGTTGACCTTGGCCAATCCCGATGAGCGGGCCGAGAGGATCGACTGCTGGTCGGCCCGCAACTGCGTGTTGCGCGCGGCCAGGTGGCTGTTGAGGGTGTCAACGGCGGCCCGCCGGGCGACCGCCACGTTCCGCCAGGCGGCGGTGAGGTTGAGATTGTCCTGATGGAGCGTGACCGCGCGGGCCTGCATGTCCGCCGCGAGCTGGTCGCGGGCCGCCTGCAACTGCAACCGGTCCCCCAGAATCAAATCCGCCCGCGACAACAACACGCGGGATTCCAACGACTCCACGAACGTCCGCGAACGACTGGCCATGAACCGTCTCCATAAAACCCATCCCCCCACCCGACACCCGCCGATGACCCACCGGCCGGCACGATTATACCATCAACCTGCCTCGATGCGCACCTCCTGGTCTTTCCAATCCGGAATGAATGTGCCACAGAGACACAGAGACACGGAGAAGAACAAATCGTCGCTTGCGCTTCGCGGACTTTTTGGTCCGATACGTGGAATCATCAAAATCAATGGCCCGCGGGGCGGGAGCGACGGCGTTTTCCCGCCTAAGCGGTTCAAAAGGGTCTCCGTGAGGGTCAAAAGGAGGTCCGTGAGACTCAAAAGGACCTCCGCGCGACTCAAAAGGAGGTCCGGGAAACTCAAAAGGAGGGCATTTTTTGTCGCGCGGGTTAAGTTGGTCCCCGGTTGGGTCGAATGAAAGGGATGGGCGGGCGTTGGTTCGGTCGTGTGGCCGGATATAAACATCTTTCCGCCCGATGCGCACCCCCTGGTCTTTCCGATCAGGAATGAATGTGCCACGGAGACACAGAGATCCCGGAGAAGAACAATCAAAATATAAAAGTTGAATGTTCTGATTTTCCACTCCCTTCTCTTTGCGATCTCCGTGCTCTTTGTGTCTCCGTGGCCAATATTTCCCCCTCCCCCCCGCCTAGGATTCCATCGGGGTGGGTTGCGGTCTAAACTGGGGAGATGAAGCCTCGGGTCATCAAGGAGGATTCCCAACCGGAGCCGGAGTATCTGGCCCCCTACGCGCTCGCGGCGCGACGGCACGCCAATGGGTTCGCCTCGCTGCTGTGGGCCAGCCGCAGGACGCAGGCGCTGCGGTCGGCGTTGATGGCAGCGTAAAAACAGGCCGACCATCCCCTCAAAGCAGCCCATCGGGGCGTCGAAAGGGAGGTTTGGATGGACGACGGATAAGTTGATGGAGAGAAGAGTGAATTGATTTTTGATTCGAAGAACGGGTCCACGAGGATACGCGGAATGTATTGATGCGACGAACGCATGGATTCACAAGCTCGGTGCGGAAGCTACGTCCGGCGCATTTCATTGCGGCGGAAATCGGTTTCAATGTCCTCTTCGTTTGGCCATTTCCTGGCCGATCTGGGTGACTTGGTCGCAGGCCAGCACCTGGCCGGCAAGCGGGAAAATTTCATTGTCCTCGACATGGATGTGACGTTGGTACAATTCCAGCAGCATTTGTAGCAATTCTTTCATGCGGTCCAGTTCAACTTGAACCAGCGTGCCTTGTGAAAGCCATTTTCGGCCGATGGTGTCCACTTCCTTGTGTGCGGCGTCGGCGCTCTGGTGGTCGGCCTCAAGGGCATCGAGTTTGGCCATCGCCTGTCGCACGCGCGGGTCGTCCGATTGTCTCATTCGCGGGAACAACGATTCCTCCTCGTCGGCCGTGTGGCGCGGGGCGGCCGAATTGAAATAACGCAACGCCACCGTCAAGGCCTCCCGCTGCTGGGTGGTCAACGGTTGATCGCATCCAATCTCAACCACCCGCATCAAGACCCCCAGAAAGTTCTCGATCCGGCGGTGGCAATCGCCCAGCAAACCCAACGGCTGGTTAAAATCATGTTCCGCCTTGGCGCCCAGTTTCACCGGCATGGTACGACCTCGTCAAAAAACAATTGGATTGACCCGTGGACGTGTGGTCCGCGGTCAATCCAATCGTAGAACCCTCCCCGTGTTCAATCCACGGGTGAAAATTTATTTCCGCTGGCTGGCTTCCAACTCGGCCGCGCGGGGGAACAGGATGCTGTTCTCCTTGTGCACGTGGCGGTGGGTTTCGGCTTCCAGTTCTTCCAGCCCGGCCAACGTCGCCCGGAAGGTGTTGCACGCCTCCATCGGCGGGACGTAATCGTTGCTGATTCTTCGCATTTTGGCCAACGCCGCGCCGGCCTGCTCGTGCTCGGCTTCCATCACCTGGATCGGCCCCAGCACCCCGCCGGCATAACGACCATTGGGGCCTGATGGGCCACCTTCCAGGCCGCGAATCAATGGAAACAGCACCTGCTCCTCTTTCATGGTGTGCTGTTCCATCTCGTTGGCAAACCCTTCAAACGTGCTCTGCAAGTCCAGCAACCAGGGCGAATGGCTGCCATGCACCGCCGCGACTTTCCGAACCATCATCCGCAACCGGGGCAACTCCCGTTTCAGATAGTTGTGGTGGGTCTGTTCAATGTGGTTGGACAGCTCGGTCAGCGTGGCCTTGGACCAATCCTTGCCATCGCTGGTGGCCGGGCCGTCCAGATCGGACTCCAGCAACCGTCGGACGGTCTGCGGATCCAGGCCTTTTTCGATGCAGGCCTGCGCCAACGGCTTTTTACCGCCGCAACAAAAATCGATTCCCAACGCCTGGAACACCCGCGAGCGGTTCGGCCGCTCGATCACCAGTTGTCCAATCGTCGTCTCCATGCTGATGCTCATCGTGGTCTCCTTCATCAAAGCACCCATTCATATAGGATTATATCGGTCCTAATTTGGATATCAAGATAACATTATCTTTTTCATCCGATGAATTCTACGCCTGTCAAAGCAATTGGTTTGTCGAAAAGTGCGGGATTTTTTGGCCAATGGATGAACCCGCTGGTGATGGATAGAGGACAACGTTTCAAAAATCAACCTTTGGACGTTGATTTCAGCCCGACAATGGCGATCAGGAGCAATGCCAGGAAGAACAGCCGCATCGGCGTGGCCGGCTCGTTCAGAAGGAGGATACCGAGAATCATCGCGCCCAACGCGCCGATGCCGACCCAGACCGCGTAGGCGGTTCCAATCGGCAAGGTTCGGGCGGCCATGGCCAGCAACATCATGCTGATGACAATCGCCGCGCCGGTCAGGATGCTGGGGACCGGGCGGGTGAAACCGTGGGTGTATTTCAACCCGATCGCCCAGCCCGCTTCCAGAATCCCTGCGACAATCAGCATCAACCAGGCCATGTTGGCATCTTTCGTTCCAATGGAATCGCGGGAGCATGGGTTGCCAACGGCAAACTTCACAAACAAGCCACCTGCTCAAAGAGTGACCTGTCATTTCCATGCGATCGATAACCTTTGGCGGGTACGATAGATATGAAACAGCGGTATTGCAATCATTTCAGCCCGATCCAAAATCCCCATATGGATCGGACACGTTATTAATGCAAACGATTTCTTCTTGGAATTACCCGGTAGTGTTTGTCATGTGACCCAAATCCGGATATAAACCAGCCGCTCATTTGGATGGTTCCAGCTTGCCGGCGGCTCGGTTGATCCGTCCGCATCAGACATGAAAAGAGACCCCTTCCAGAAGCGGTTCGGGCCGAGGCTGGAAGATCGCCCGCGAGGGCGTTGCGATAACTACCGATCGGGGAAGACGCGGCCTTATGAAGTACCTGTTTATCGCCTGCCTGGTGGTGCTGACCGGGGCCAGCGTTTTGACGGCGCTGTGGCTCCCGGAATCCCGCAGTTCATTGCCCGTGTTGTACTGGGTGACCGATCCCAATCCGGCCCGCCAGGACCAGATCAATATTTTCAAGCAGTGGCTGAAGAAAAACGGCTATCCTGACATGGAATTGCGGGTGGACTCGGCCAACAACGACCAGAGCAAAAAAATCATCCAGGGCGTGTCGGGGGTGGCCGGAGACATCTGGGATCTCTATTCCAACGGGGAGACGCAATATTATTACGAGATCGGCCTGTTGCGGGATGTCACCGAGCCGGCGCTGCGGATGGGATTTGATCCCAGCCACACCTGGAAGGCGGGCGAGCCGGAGCTGATGGCGACGACGCACGATGGGCAGTTGCGGCAGTTCGCCTTTCCGTGCAATGCCACAGTGGGATTGTTTCTGGTCAATCGCCAAACCTTTCGCGACCACCAGCAGCCTTTGCCGCCCAAGGAATGGAAGGTGGATGAATTTGAACGCTTGGGACGCGAATACGTGCGGGCGGCCAACAAGGGGCTGCCCTCACGGCGATATTTTTACGCCGATGGCGTCAACCTGCTGACGTGGATGCGAAGTTGCGGCGTCGGCGAATACAACGAAACGTTGACCCGCTGCACGATGGATGATCCGCGCTTCGCCCGATTGCTGGAGCGATGGAAGAACTGGATGGAGGTGGATCACATTATTCCATCCAACGCGGACCTTGCGGCGATGACCGCATCCGGCGGTTATGGCGGCACAAGCCCGCAGAAATTCAACTCCGGCGAATATGCCATGATCCATGCCGGCCGATACCTGCTGATCCAGATGCGGCAATTCGATGCGGACCGCAAAAAAAAGGGCCTGCCGCTGTTGGACATGACGACCGCCGGCCTGCCGTACGATGAATTCGCCAACGTGACCTTTGTCACCCGTTCGGCGGCGGTTTACGTCGGTTCAAAACACCCTGAGCTGGCCTACTATTTCCTCTCCTACCTGGCCTCCGAGGATTACAACATGCAAATCGTGCGGGATGCGGATTCGCTGCCGCCCAATCCGGCTTACACGCGCACCGAGGCTTATCTGCATCCACCCGACCATCCCAACGAATGGGATGTCCATGGGGCGTTCGCCAAAGCCGCCGAAACCATCGCCATCGGCAACAGCTACAGCCCGTTCGTCCTGCGGCAGATTTACAACCGTGAACTGGATGAGGCCACGCAGGAATTTCTCACCGACCGGATTTCCGCCGACCAGGCCGTCCGGCAACTGGCGTCGCGACTCAACCAGGCCATCGACCGGACGCTGGTGGAAAACCCGGAATTGAAACCGCTGTACGACAAGCTGGTCAAGGACCAGCAGACCATTGACTCCCTGCGGGCCAGGGGTGAAAAGGTTCCGCTGTCGCTGATCCGGGATCCGTTTCATCGGGCCTATTACCAGTACAAGGGGTGGGCACAATGAGAACACGCGGGACGCGAACGGTTCGAAACGTGGGAGCGGGCGTGGCGTTTCTGATGCCCAACCTGCTGGGGTTCCTGGTGTTCACACTGGTGCCGCTGGTCTTCAGCATGGTGCTGGCGTTCAGCAACTGGGATTTGAAGCTTCACAACCAGTACAAGGACAAGCACATCCAGTTCATCGGCCTGGATAATTTCATCCAACTGATCAACGAGCCGAATTTCTGGAAGTACCTGGGCAATACGTTTTACCTGATGATGCTGCTGCCCTTCGGCATCGCCGCCAGCCTGATCGCGGCGATCCTGCTCAGCAAAGACCTGCGCGGCGGCAGCCGTCGAATGTGGGTGAGCCTGCTGCTGACGGCGATCATGGTCGGTTCGCTGCTGTTGCTGCTGGCCACCGGGCAGGGACGCAGCGGGATGGTCATTTTGATGGCCTCGCTGGTCGCCTCCATCTTCATCGGCGGGGCGATCGGCGGACAGACGATCTACCGCACGCTTTTTTACATTCCCAATTTCACCGCGGGCGTGGCGACGATGCTGCTTTGGAAGCATCTGTTCAACCAGCAAAGCGGGCCGATCAACTCGGTGCTTCGCGGGCCGTTGCTTGGTTTGACCGATGTCGTGCGACAATCACCGTCAACGCTGGTGCAGGCGGGCTTATGGGTGGCCGCGGGATTGATCGCTCTGGGGGCGTGGTTTGGTTTTCGCCGTCTGCGCAGGGCATGGGCGGATGGGGATTGCGGGTCGAGCGCGGCCGTCTTTTGCGGGCTATTCCTGATCCTGCCGGCCATTCTTGCCGTTCCCTGGTCGCCATTGCCGAGGGTCGGGTGGACCGTGCTGGCCGTCACGATTGGCGTGGCCATTTGGCAATTAATCGTCGCATTTCGCGGCCGCGAATTTTACGGCCGGCCGTGGGATGGCGTCGGCAGCGCCCTGATGACGGCCACGTCGTTGATGTCGGTGCAACTGGTGATGCTGGGGCTGGGCATCGTCTGCTATTACCTGCCGGCCATGGCCGCGGTCCCCGATGGACTGACGCCTCCCAACTGGCTGACCGATTATGACTGGGCCAAGCCGGCCATGATGCTGATGGGTTTCTGGGGGGCCATCGGCTCGAACAACATGCTGTTGTACCTTGCCGCCTTGACCAACGTCCCGGCGGAGCTTTATGAAGCGGCCGACATCGACGGCGCCTCGCGGATGGGCAAATTCTGGAACATCACCTGGCCGCAACTGGCCCCCACCACCTTTTTCATCGTTGTGATGGGCGTGATTTCCGGTTTGCAGGGTGGATTTGAACAGGCCCGCGTGATGACCAAGGGAGGTCCGGCCGGATCGACCACCACGCTCAGTTACATGATTTACAGCCAGGGTTTTGAAATCGGACGGCTGGGGTACGCATCGGCCGTGTCGTGGATGCTGTTCGCGATGGTCCTGGTGATCACGCTGTTCAACTGGAAATTCGGCAACAAGTATGTCAACGATTAACTCCATCCGACCAGGCCAGTCCACCGAACCGGCCTCCATCCCGCCGGATTCGGCCAAGGTGGACAAACTGTTGAATCGCCCCCCGGGCGACCGACGACGGTCTCGTTCGGTCAGGACGTACTTCTCGGTTTCGCTGCTGCACCTGGTGTTGGGGGCAATTTCGCTGGTCATGGTGCTGCCGTTTGT
The DNA here is from genome assembly GCA_020853095.1 of Phycisphaerales bacterium. Lineage (GTDB taxonomy): Bacteria > Planctomycetota > Phycisphaerae > Tepidisphaerales > Tepidisphaeraceae > JADYZN01. The sequence goes on from JADYZN010000040.1 coordinate 180,124, forward strand.
CTGGATGTTGCTGACCAGCCTCAAGCCGCTGAGCGAGGTCGCCTCCACCGACTGGATCCCCAGTTCGGTGGATACGGTGCAAACAACGGGCGTGCCGGTGCCGCGAAACTACGTTGACGTGTTCGATTACAACAACCCGGACATCAACCATCGGGGCATCCAGTTCGCGCGGTTTTACTGGAACAGCATCTTCGTCGCGGCGTGGGCGACGTTTTTACAGGTTCTGACCAGCGCGATGGCGGCATTCAGTTTCGCCCGCCTGAAATGGCCGGGGCGGGATCGGGTTTTCCTGTTGTATCTGTCCACCATGATGCTGCCGGGCCTGGTGATGATGATCCCCAATTTTCAGATCATGATCTCGCTGGGGCTGGTGGATACGTTCACGGGGCTGATCGTGCCGGCGGCGTTCAGCGCGTTCGGCACGTTTCTCATGCGGCAGTTCATGCTGAGCATACCACAGAGCCTCGACGAGGCGGCCGAGATCGACGGGGCGGGCAAGTGGCGGCTGTTCTGGGAGATCATTTTGCCCCTGTCGAGGCCGGGGCTGATCACGCTGACGATTTTCACCTTCATGGGCAATTACAACAGCTTCTTCTGGCCGTTGGTCATGCTGCGCAGCGAGGCCAAATACACGCTGCCGATCGGGTTGCTCTTTTTTGATTCAAGCCAGGGACAGGCCACCCACCTTCTGATGGCCGCCGTCACGATGTCGGTGGTTCCGATGATCGTGCTGTTCGTGCTGTTGCAGAAATACCTGGTCAAGGGTATCCAGTTGGGGGCGGTCAAAGGGTGATTGACCGGCCTACAATGGATGCCATGCGACTGCCCTATTTAACCAGCGAATTCCCCGGCATCGGCGGGGTCATCAAGCAGCGGGACGAGGATTTTTTCGTCCAGGAAATCCCGCTTTACGAACCGGGCGGCGAAGGCGAACACGTTTACGCCGAGATTCAGAAGATCGGCGTCAGCACGTTTGACGCGATTCGCCGGGTCGCCGGCGCGTTGCGGGTTTCATCGCGCGACATCGGCTATGCCGGCATGAAAGACGCCCGCGCCCTGACCCGACAGGTCATCTCCATCCAGGGCACGACCCCCGAAGCGGTGATGGCCATGCAATTGCCGGACATCTCCGTGCAATGGGCCGCGCGACACGCCAATAAACTGCGGCTGGGCCATTTGTGGGGCAATCGCTTCGCCATCAAGATTCGACAGGTCAACCCCACGGACGTGGTTCGGTTGCCGCCGCTGTTGAACGTGCTGCGGGAACGGGGATTGCCCAATTATTTCGGCGAGCAGCGTTTTGGCCGGCGGGGCGACAACGCCCGGCTGGGCGCGGCGTTGATCGCGGCCGACGACCCGATGCTGTTGCGGTTGCTGCTTGGATCGCCCGATCCCAAATTGGATGATCCCGCTGCACTCGAAGCCCGACAGGCATTTGAACGCGGCGATCTTGAAACCGCGTTGCGGCTGCTCCCCCGTTATCTGGGCATGGAACGGCAGGTTCTTGGCCGGTTCATCAAGACCGGCAATCCCACCGCCGCCGTCAAGTCGATTGATGAGAAAATCAGGCGGTTGTGGGTCTCGGCGTTGCAATCGGAACTGTTCAATCAGGTGCTGGCCCGCCGGATCGGGTCTTTTGACCAGGTGCGATGCGGCGATCTGGCCTGGAAACACGACAATGGCGCCTGTTTTCTGGTGGAGGATGCGGCCGTCGAATCGCCCCGGGCGGCGCGATTTGAGATCAGCCCCACCGGCCCGATGATCGGCTATCGCATGACGTTGCCGCAGGGCGAGCCGCTTGAGATCGAGCAGGATGTTTTCGCCGGCCACGCCCTGTCGGGCGAACATTTCCGCCTCGCCGGTCATCACAAGGTCAAAGGCGTTCGCCGGCCGTTGCGCGTGCAGCCCAAAGACGTTGACCTGTCCGCCGGCGTGGACGATCATGGCCCGCATGTGACGTTGGTCTTCTCGCTGCCGGCCGGTTCGTTCGCCACCAGCCTGCTGCGCGAGGTGATGAAAACCGACGCCGACGCTCAATCATAAGCCGATCAAATTCACCATGTTGTTCATCCCAACGGAAGTTCGACCCTCCCCCATCTTCGGCCGTGGATTGTTCTTGACGCATCCGCTGCAAAAAGGGGCCATCATCGCCTCGTTCACGCTCGACACGCGCCCCATCGTCGAGGATGAATTCATCCGGCACATCACCCGGGGCGATCCTGCCATCACCCGCACCGGCACGCGATACATCGGGAAGTATTTCACCATCACCGATGACACCGATTCAAACCTCAATTATTTCAATCATTCATTTGAACCCAACTGCCTGGTTCATTGCGGCATCGTCCTGGCAAGGCGGGACCTGCCGGCCGAAACCGAATTGACCATCGACTATCGCACGCTGGTCGATGCCTCGGACGTTGGGACGTATGCGGATGCCGTCACCGGCCGGGTCATCAAGGGATACACCGCCCGCCAGACCCTGTTGCGCACGGCCGCCGAATTGATTGAATTGATCAACACCCTGCCGGATTGGGAGCCTGCGCCGCCGCCTGATACTGATCGATAAGCGATTGCTGTCCATCCGCTATCCGCACCGACACGCTGCCGCCTGACGGGCCATCTTTGGTTTCGATCATCCCGACGATTCGCCGGCATCGGCGCTTGGTATAAACCACGCCGCAGGTGAATTCGGCCGCGAAAACGTAACGATAACGCTCCGATTCCACCCCGTAGATGACGTCGTACACCCGCACGTCCGCCGCCCCCACGCAATCCAGCAACGGCGGCAGACGCGGCCCGATCCGAAACCGATCGGCGGGGCAAAAGTGCATCCCCATCCGCTCCGCCAGCGCCCGCAACCGTCGTCGTCGTTCCGCCCTCACCCAGAGCCGCCACGCGAAAAACAACGCCCCGGCCCCCACCATCGCCGTCAGAAATTCACCCGGAGAAAACCACACGTTGATTTCTTTGTTTGGCACACATGCCGCGCGGCCCAATTACTGGCCGGCCGGCGCGCTGGTCGGCTGGCTGGTCGGGACCATTCCCGGCGGCGTGTATTCAATCCCGTATTGAGGCTCGACCGGCCGCAGCGAGTCGCGCATCCACGTGATCAACTGCTTGTACCTCGCATCATCCCGACTGCGGAAGATCGGCCGATACCCCGGTGTCTGCGGGTGGTCGATGTCAGACTTGTCCGGTTGCAGGCCATACTGCGCCAACAACGACATCTCCGGCTGCGTCCGGTCGATCAACTTTCGTTGCGTTGGCCCCGAGCCAAACGAACCCCCCGGCGACGACAACGTTTTGGCGTAATTCTGCAGAATGTAAAAATTGGTGTACGCCACCGTATCGGTCGCCTCGCCATTGTTGAACAACACCAGCTTTCCACCCGCCGGCCCGCCATGGCAGGCGCTGGTGGCGCAATTCTGCAAAACCATCGGCTGCACGAACCGACGAAATTCCAGCATCGACTGCGGATCGCTCAAAATCCGCACATCCCGCGTGAACTTCTCATCGGCACGGGTCAGAATTTCGATCGCCTGATCCACCGGCTGGAGATTATTGAAATAACTCTGGTCCTGGTTGTACGCCGCCACGAATCGCCGTTTGACGTCGTTTTCAAAACGAATCCGCACGTTCGTATCGGTGGACCGCAGCTCGAATTGCCGGATGGTGTTGACGTTGTCGGCCGTCAACAGCCGTTTTTCCACCGGCGGCGCCGGCGGGCGATTGGGCTGGCCGGTGGGGGTTTGGCTCGATGAAGGTGCGTTCTCCTCGTGGCTCTGATTGCGTTCCAGCGCCCTCTGCCGCTGGATCAATTCCAGAAACGTCGTCGCCTCCTCGTTGTTGGGATCGATCGCCAGCGCCTTCTCGACCGCGTCGCGCGCCAGGTCGTAACGATGATTGTCAAACGCCCACCGCGCCAGTTGCAACCGGCCCTGCACATCCTTGGGATCCAGCTTTTCCAGTCGTTGTTGATATTCCTTGTCCAGGCTCTCGATGTAAGCGATCGACTGCACCTCCGACCGCTTCAGTTGCGTCTGAATGCCTCGAATGGTGACGATCACCGTGTCTTCCTTTTCGGTGACATCCCCCTCCATCTTGTGACCATCCTTCAACGTGACCACCCCCTGCTCGGCCCACAACGCCGACCCCAGCACGCACACCGCCACACCCATCATCCACCGACGCAGCATAAGAAGCTCCTCATCGTGTGTTGTTCACCGTCGATCTCTCCCCTTTTTGCCTGCGCACTGTAAATCCGCCCGGCAAATGTGGCAAGTTTCACATTGCATATGACACTTTTAACAACCGGGGTCTTTTTTATCATCAAAAAAGAGATAAACTGGTTCGTTTCGACCCCGGACCGGCTCGAAACGTTACATGGGAAAATAATTTGTCGATGAATCCAACGGTGCAGGCGTTATGGGATGGACGGGAGGTGCATTTGTGCGCCCCCGTGGAAACCGAAGGTTCGGCGCCGCTGCCGGCCCAGACGCTGCGCGGACTGCTGGCGGGCAACGGCCATTCGACATCCGATCCGAAAATTGAACCCTTGTTGCTGTCGGCCGGTCGAATCGGACAAATACGAATCGGGCCGGAACGAGAGGTTCCAACCCTGGCGTGGGGCGCGGCCGATGGGTTGGATGTGCTGTTGGCGCTGGCCGGCGACGAGCGGGAGGAGGATTCGCTTTTTGCCGGTGAAAATCGCAATGGCGGGCCTGCGTTTCAACTCGGCCATTCGGTGCGATATTGGGGTCAACTGGCCCAACTGGCGATGCAGATGCTGGTCGGCCGTCGTTTTTATCCCGATCTGGAGGAAGGCCCCCAGGGACAACTGGCGGCGGCGTGGCGCCCTGCTCCAGGCGTTCACCTGACCGAGTTGCTGCCTCGTTACGCGGCCGCGATGCCCGAAGCCTGCCGGATGGTTCATCGACCCGATGAAGATGGGCGGGAGATCGAACCGCTGGCACGGGTTGAATCGTTTCTCAATCACGTCATCGACCATTGGATTCGCCGGGCGGTCTCGGATGATCCGTTTTTTGACCGGCCGCACGAACTGGCCGGGCAGTTTTCCACCCCCATGGAAGTACGGTGGCTGTCGGCGCTGCTGGGAACCGACAGCCAGTTGCGCGGCGAAGTGGCCGACCAGGCGATTTTGCTCGAACAGGTTCGCAACTGGACCGGCCGGCTGGATGAGCATCGCCAGCGCATCCCCTGGCGGCTGTGCATCACGTTGCTGGAACCGCGAATCGACCCGCCACTGGATTCGCCGCAAGACCCGCCGGCCAATTCCTGGCGGTTGAGTTTTTCGCTGCAATCGCCCGAGGATCAAAGCCAGGTGATCGAGGCGGCGGATTTGTTCAACCAGCCGCCGTTGTTGGGGCGAACGGTGGCACATCACCGCGCCCAGTTGCAAAGTGAACTGTCCCGCGCATCGGCGATCTGCCCCCCGCTGGAACGGCTGGAAGGCCAACCATCGCCAACCGGCCTGGAATTGTCGGCCACCGAGGCCCACCTGTTCATCCGCCGATGGTCGGCCGGGCTTCGTGAACTTGAAATCCGCTGCTTCCTTCCGGCATGGGCGGGCAACGGCGAAAGCGAACTGGGTTTGATCCTGAACGTGCGCCCCGGCGACATCGACGATCCGGAGGCCCCCCTTCCCGCCGGCGGCAACGGGAAAAAACCGGTGGATTTTTCATCCGGGCGGATGGGGCTGGGAGCGTTGTTGCATTTTGACTGGCAGGTGGCGGTCGGCGATCTCAACTTGTCGATCCATGATTTTTCCCGGCTGGTCGAACAACAGCAGCCACTGGTGCGATTCGGCAACAAGTGGCTGGAAATCGACCCCCAGGCGGCCGAGACCGCGATGGAATATCTGCGCCGGCAATCCACGGGAAAAATGTCCCTGGCGCAGGCCCTTCGCACCGCATGGGGGGCCAGTCGCACCGAGGCGGGATTGCCGGTGATGGGCGTGCGGGGAACGGGTTGGCTGGCGGATTTTCTCGAACAAACCCCCACGGCCGCGGTCGCGGAGCTGCAACAACCCTCCGATTTTGGCGGAACCTTGCGACCCTATCAGCTTCGCGGTCTGCAATGGCTCGCATTCCTCGACCAGTTGGGCATCGGCGCCTGTCTGGCGGATGACATGGGGCTGGGCAAGACGATCCAGTTGATCGCATTGATGTTGCACGAGCGTTCGAGCGCTTCCAACAACGGTATTGGCCCCACGCTCCTGTTCGCCCCCACCAGCGTCGTGGGCAACTGGCAGCGGGAACTGGAGCGATTCGCGCCATCTTTGCGCGTGCTGGTTCATCACGGCCCCGGCCGGCTCGGTGGCGATGCCTTCGCCGAAGCGGCCAAACAGCACGATGTGATCCTGACCAGCTACGCGCTGGCCCATCGGGATCAGGCCGAATTGTCGGCCGTCTCCTGGCATCGGCTGGCGCTGGATGAGGCGCAGAAAATCAAGAATCCATCGGCCGCCTCATCGGTTGCGATCCGCTCGCTGGAGGCCAATCTCCGCGTGGCGCTGACCGGCACGCCCATCGAAAACCACCTGTCCGAATTGTGGTCGATCATGGACCTGCTCAACCCGACGTTCCTGGGGTCCGCCGCCGAATTTCGCGAGCGATTCGCCATCCCCATCGAACGCCTTGCCGATTCGGCCCGCGCTGAGCGATTGCGCCGGCTGATCCGCCCGTTCATTCTCCGCCGCACCAAATCCGACCCGCGAATCGCCGGCGAATTGCCCGACAAGATGGAGATGAAGGTCTTTTGCAACCTCACGGGCGAACAGGCCGCCCTCTATCAGCAGATCACCTCGCAGATGCTCGACCGGATCGATTCGGCCGCCGGCATCCGACGGCGAGGGCTGATCCTGGCCGCACTCACCCGGCTAAAACAAGTCTGCGACCACCCCGCCCTGCTGGAATCATCCCCTTCATCGAGCGAAGGCGAAAACCATCCCATCCCCTCGGCCACCGCGCTGTCCGGCCGATCCGGCAAAGTCGAACGGCTGGTCGAAATGCTGGAGGAAGTCATCGAAGAAGGGGATGCGGCGCTGATTTTCACCCAGTACCGCCAGATGGGTCATCTGCTGGAAAAAATCCTTCATCAACGCTTAAAAACGCCCCTCCTCTTTCTGCATGGCGGAACCCCCGCCCGCCAACGCCAGGCGATGATCGACCGTTTTCAATCCCCGGTGCGCGATCACCGGTTGTTCATCCTCTCGTTGCGGGCCGGCGGATTGGGGTTGAACCTGACGGCCGCCAACCACGTCTTCCACTTTGACCGCTGGTGGAACCCGGCCGTCGAAGCACAGGCCACCGACCGCGCCCATCGTCTGGGCCAGACCCGCACCGTGCAGGTCCACAAGTACATCTGCGCCGGCACCGTCGAAGAACGCATCGACAAGCTGCTGGGCGACAAACTGGCCCTGGCCGACCGCATCGTCTCCAGCGGCGATGAATGGCTGACCAACCTCTCGACCGACGAACTGCGCAACTATCTGACGCTTTCACAGGATGCCGTGGGAGACTTTGAATCATGACCGACCAGCCCAAAATCGATCCGTGGCGATGCCCGCAACCACCACCCCGGCTGAAACTGGAGGCCGATCTTCCCTCCGCATTGGAAAAGCTCGGCCCTTCCCCCTTCGCCAAAAATCGATTCCCCTTCCTTGGATTCCTGGCCACCGTCTACGACCACGTTTGCGCCCATGCCCGACAACGCGGCGCTGATCCGAATTGCGAATAGTTGATCGGCCTCTATCCTTTCCACCATGAAACTTTTGCTCATCGGCGGCAGCGGATTCATCAGCGGCGCCCTCGCGCGCACGGCGTTGGCCCGCGGCTGGAAGGTGGATTGCCTCACCCGCGGCCGCCGGCCCGTGCCGGATGGTGTCCGGCCAATCCTCGCCGACCGCCAGGACATCCCCGCCGCCACCGCCGCGTTGCGGGCCGCCGCCGATACGTGGGATGTCGTCGTCGATTGCATCGCCTACCACCCCGACGACATGCGGCAGGACATTGACTGGTTCACCGGCCGCTGCGGCCGATTCATCTTCATCTCCACCGATTTCGTCTTCGACCCCGATCACCGGCGCTTTCCCCAGCCGGTTGATTCGCCCCTGCTCGATGATGACACCTACGGCGGCAAAAAGGCCCGATGCGAACGACTCCTCCATCAATCCGCCAACCTCCCCTGGACCATCTTTCGCCCCAACCATGTTTACGGACCCGGATCGCTGGCCGGCTGTCTGCCACAGCACTGCCGCGACGATCAACTGATTGAACGACTGCGCCGACGTGAGAGCATCAACCTCGTCGGCGGCGGCCATTTTCTTCAGCAACCGATTTTCGCGGACGATCTGACCAACCTTGTCCTGTCCGCCACCGACAACCACCGCGCCGTGCGACAAACCTATCCCGCCGCCGGTCCCGAACTGATCGAATCCAGCCGTTATTATCAACTTCTGGCCGATGACCTGAACGTGCCTTTGAACGTCCGGGAGATCCCCGTTGACGAACACCTGCGAACCAGCCCCGCCGACCGCCCTTTTCTGTGCCATCGCGTTTACGATCTGCAACCTTTGGCCGACCATCATCTAACCATCCCCTCCACTTCGATGGCCGATGGTCTTAAAAAACATCTCCACTGGCTGTTGAACGCCCCCCAATCCACCTGATGATTTCTCATGTCTGCCAACTTGTCCCCCAATCCCTATTCCTTATGATGCCCCCGTGAGCGAATCATCCACCCTGTCCATCCCATGGGAATCCCCCAACCTGCTGCCCGCCAAACCGCCAGGGGCCGACTATGGCTTTGTTCTGGACCGCCAGGCACACGCCACCACGCCCCAGCAGTTGCTTGAACGACTTTCCAAGGCGGATGCCCCGCCGGTGAGCCTGGTCTGGACGCCCGATTCCGACCGGTTGGTCCCACCCGGCGATGTCGATTTTCTGTTTCCCGCCAACCGCATCCAACGCCGGTTGGAATTGATCCACGCGCTGAAAACCGCCCTGTACAACGGCCTGATCTGGATCGTCATCGCCGCCAGCGTCTATGGCAGCGCCGGCAAGTCGGCGGCGCTGATGTACCTGCTGGTGGCGATCTTCATCGGAGCGGTTCCCGCCCTTCAGGGGCTTTGGTCTTTGTGGAGGATGAAGAATTATTCCCCGGCCGAAGCCCGCCGCGAGGCCACCCAGCTCCGCTACGCGGTCTGGCTCAGCCACCGGCCGATGCGCTGGACCTGGGCGATTGGCGCGGTGCTGATCGCGGTCTATATCGTGCAGATGAACGTCGGCCTGGAACCTTCGTTTCTGGCGGCCGGTTTGATCAAGCCGCTGGTTCATCAGGGACAGGCATGGCGAATGCTCAGTTGCGCCCTGCTGCACGGGTCTTTGTTGCATCTGGCCTTTAATTTCATGGCATTGATCAGCCTCGGCAAGCTGATCGAAGCGCACGCAGACCGGATTTATCTGCCGATCCTGTTTGTCGTATGCGCCCTGACCGGCAGCGCCCTGAGCACCGTCATGATGCCGGAGGTTCCATCGGTTGGCGCTTCGGGGGCGTTGATGGGAATGGTCGGGTTTTGCGCCGTGCTGGGATATCGCCGCAGGTCGGTGATGCCGGCCCATTTTCTGCGCGCCATCCTGCTGAGCATCGGCCTGATCGCCCTGATGGGAATCATCGCCTACAACATGATCGACAACGCAGCCCACCTGGGCGGACTGTTGGGCGGACTGCTGTTGGGCGGAATCTATGTCCGCCGTCGCATCACCGATTTCAAACTCCGGCCCAGCGCCGTCGCCCGCCTGACCGCCCTGCTGTGCGCGGCCATCCTGCTGGCGACGACGATCTGGACCATCCTGCAAATGCTCCGCTGGCGGCCGGGTTGATTCATCGCGTCATCGATCAGTTCAATCGCTGAAACCCGCTGTGGGCGATTGGCCCGCGCAACCGCGATTCGATGTCATCCTTGTCAATCGCCTGCTTCAGTTCGCCAAAGGTATCATCCAACGTCGCCAGATACCGATCCACGATCGCATCCGTATGGGCGGCCGTGGCGTAGAAGGCCGTGTTGGCCAGATAACCCTTGTCCAGCATCGACTGGGTGAGCAACGTCTTGAGCGCGGGGAGCTTGGGCCCGTAATTGAGATTGAAATGGCTCAAGGGAGCCAGGCCGACAATTTTCAAATCCAATCCGTGTTTTTTGCCCAGTTCCGTCCATCCCCGCTGCACGCGGCCGCCGGCGCGGGCGGTCAATTTCGGCAGGTCGATCCGCTTCATCTTTTGAATCGTCGCCAGCGCCGCCGTCGGTCCCATCGACTCGGTCCAGTAGGTGCTGGAGATGAACGAACCCTGGGCCGACTGCATGACCTCCTCGCGGCCGATGATCGCGCCGAACGGGAACCCGTTGGAGGTGCTCTTGGCGAAGACCGCGATGTCCGGCTCCACCCCCAACGTCAAATGGAACCCTCCCAGGTTGTTCCGCCATCCGATGGTGATCTCATCGAAAATCAAAACGGCGCCCGCCTGATGGGCCAGTTCGCGCACCTGGTGCAAAAATCCATCGGCCGGCATGTCATATCGGATCGGCTCCATCACGACGGCGGCGAGGTTTTTGCCATGCTGCTGAATGATCGCCTTCAACTCGTCAATTTTGTTGTAACGGAACGGCAGCGCCGTCCCGGCCAACTGTCGCGGAACGCCGGCCGGGCTGAGCCCGGGCAATAAATGCCCATCCAGCGAACGATCCGAGGACAAATTGGCCGCGATGTACCAGTCGCACCAGCCGTGATAGCCGCAAATGGCGACGACATCCCGGCCGGTGTGCGCGCGGGCGATGCGGACCGCCACCGCCATCGACTCGCCCCCGCTGCGCGTGTATCGCGCCATCTTCGCCCAGGGATGAAGCTCGCACAGCGCATCCGCCAGCTCCACCTCCACCGGGGCGTTCAACGTCGCCATCGTGCCGGTGTCGATGCTCTGTTTGACCGATGCGTTCACGTCGTCGTCGGAATATCCCAGCAGGCACGCCCCGATGCCGGTGGTGGTCATGTCCACAAATTCCCGCCCATCCATGTCCCAGACCGAACACCCCTTGGCTTTGGTGTAATAGGTGGGCCACTGATCGGGCAGAAACATCTCCGGCCGTTTGCTCAATAGCTGCGTGCCGCCGGGGATGCGGTTTTTGGCGCGGGTGTACAGTTTCGGGCCGGTCGTTTCGGACCAGTTAATGGGCTTTTTCATGGGTTGTCCTTTTGTTTAATGGTTCCTTTGGTGGTTTTCCGGCCGGCCCGACGACGGGCGGCCGACTCAATTTGCAGGTCAAATATCTTTTCCAGCGACACCATGGACTGCGCGACGTGCTCATAGGCGGCCCGCTCGGCCCCCTCCGCATCGCCGGCCTCCATCAGGTTGACGATCTTCATATGATCCTCGGCGATCTGTTCGGGATGCTGATTCTTCAGGTGGGCGTATTGCAACCGCGGGCCGACGATCAAAATATGGGCGCTCTCATACGCACGCAGCAGCCGTTTGTGACCCGATGCACGGACGATGGCGTGATGAAAAGCGTAGTCGATCCGGTCGGTCTGAAGGCTTTTACCCTGTCGGGACAACTCGGCCATCTTGTGGCTCCATCGCCGTAATCGTCCGATCAGGCTTGGCCGGCCGTTTATCGTGGCCAATCGGGCCGCCATCGGTTCCAGCGCCAACCGCAACGAATAAATCTCCAGCACATCCACCGGCTCAAGGTCTTCGACAAAGGTGGAACTGTACGGAATGCTCCGCACCAACCCCTCGGCCTCCAGGCGGATCAATGATTCCCGCAACGGAATCCGGCTGACCCCCAGCCGGCGGGAAAGTTCCCGCTCCACCAGCTTTTGTCCGGCGCGCAACGAACCATCGTAGATGGATTGTTTCAACCGACGATAGGCCGCTGTGGTGGGCAATGGCTTCCTTGTTGGTCGCCAAAATGGTATACCATTTTCACCCGATTTTCAACCCTGTTTTCACGAAAATTCGACCCGACGAAATTTTTTGAGAATTTTGTAAATCAGACTTGACATATCCGATTCGCTTAATAGACTGAGACTCAATCTCACATAATGGGTGTGAGCGATGTAAATGGGCGGGAAAAGTTGGTATTGTAACCGTTTTCAGGAGGACTGTCATGTTTCGTTCGTGTGCGGCCGCGGTTGCGGCGGCGTTGTTCTGCTCCACCACTTTTGCCACCCCACTGGTCATCCAGCCGGATGAATCGGCCAGCAAAGACGTGATGATTTATCAGTTCTTGGCAAATACCAATTTTGATACGAATCCGTCGATTCAAAATTCATATCCCACCTATGGATCCATCCTGTCCAGTGGTAAAACCAGTTATCCGGGGCATGATTTAGGGAGTCTGATTCAGTTTGATCTCCCGCCGGGAACATCCATCCACGCTGGAGAAGTCGCCACATTGCATTTGTATGCCATCGCACCTGAGGATATTGGATTTTTTGGCGTTAGTGCTTCGGCCGCATATCCGGCGGTCACGGATTTCTTCAAAGTGACCTCTTCATGGGATGAAACATCCGCGACTTGGGGAAGTCAGCCATCCATCGATTCAACCGCCGTAGCAACGGGAAATTTGAGTGCTGTGAATGGCTGGTTCACCATCGACCTGACCAACACGGTCCAGGGATGGATCAACGATCCCAGCACCAACCACGGCCTTTTGTTTATGCAGCGTGCATTGGTTAAGAACGCGGAAAATGATGATGTCGTCGGTGTTTTTGATTCAGCTTCGGGAATCAACCGTCCTTTCCTTCAGATCGCAGCGGTTCCCGAACCGACGACGCTTTCGTTGTTGGGACTGGCGGCGGTGTTTGGGCTTCGTCGCGTTCGTCGGGCTTGATTTTTGGATGCGGAAAGTTTCAACGATGAATCGGCGCGGTTTCAGTCTCGTTGAATTGCTGGTGGTCATCGGCATTCTGGCGTCATTGATCGCCATTTTGCTGCCGGCCCTCCGCAAGGCACGCCTCGCGGCACAGCAGGTGGTGTGCGCCTCCAATCTCCGCCAGGTCGGGACCGCCATCCTGATGTACGTCAACGACTATCATCAGCATCTGCCCTATGTGGTCGAGCCGTTGTGGCAATCGGATGGATCGCTCGATTTTTCGGTCGATCCGTTCAACGAATCGCTCTATCCGCAAAGCCTGGCGTCGCTGTTGAAAACCCGCCTCAACAGCGCGGATGTGCTCTCCTGCCAATCCTCCACGCTGGGATACCCGTATGACACCAAACGGATGGGGTATCGCGTCTCTTCGGCCAATAATTTCGACGGCCAGATCCGCACCGAAGAACAACTCATCCAGCCCAACGGCCTGCCCAAGTACGCCTACAGTCTCAAATATCTCAACGGGCGCAAATACCGCCTGCGATACGTCGATCCCTATCAACTGCCGTTTCAACTGACCAACGGCGTGGGGCCGTTCTATCTGCTGCGCGACTTTGTCGCAATGAGTTCCAACGGGCAGTTTTACGCCCCGCACAATCGTAATTTCAACCAGCTTCGGCTGGACTTTAGCGTCTCGTTCGAAAAAGAAGACAACATCGGGTTCACCTACCCCTAACGAAAGGAAACGAAGGAAGCATGACACAGGTTTTGACCGATCAGACCGAGCGGATCCGCGAGGCATTCAACGTCAACCGCAGCAAGATGACCGTGCAACTGGCCCGCGAGCTTGGCGTGCCGGAAGCCGACGTGATCCGCGCCCTGCCGGACAATCTCAGCGTCGAACTGGACATCACGCAATGGGAACAATTGCTTCGCGCCTTTGAATCGCTGGAAACGGTTCACGTCATCTGCACCAACCGCGCCCTGACGCTCGAATCCATCGGCCAGTTCGGCAATTTCAGCACCTGGGGCGACTATTTCAACGTCCAGACCAAAACGCTGGACATGCACCTGCGGTTCAAGGAACTCGGGGCCGTCTTCGGCGTGCGCAAGCCCAGCCACATGGACGGGGTCAACACCCTCAGCTTCCAATTTTTCACCCACGATGGGACGGCCGCTTTCAAGGTCTTTTTGACCTTCGGCAACAAGCCCCCGACGGCCGAACGCACGGCCCAGTTTGACGATCTGTGCCGGCGGTTCGCCAAATAACATCAGCCATGAACGCCACGATGACCCTCGACAATTCGGGCGAACCGAAGGGACTGTTCGCGCGCCGGGAGCTGATGCGCATCGGCACGGCCGCGACGATGATCTTCTGCGGCAGCGCCGCCATCGTGCTGTCGTTGATGCCGCTGGTCGGCTACAGCGGACTGGCGCACGCCGGCCCCCGCGCGGTGCTGCACGGGATGATCATCTCCCTGCTGATCGGCCATGAAACGCGATGGCGCTGCTTGGCGTTGCTGGGCGTCGTTCTGGGCGTATTCCTTGGGTTTATCCAGCCGGCCATCGCGCCGTTGTTTCCGATCTTCGCCTTCGCCGGGCTGGCCGGCGCGGCCGTCGGCTGGTGCATGATGGGCCTGCCGAGATGGATGGCGCTGGCCGGCGGCGTGGTCTGCTTTGAACTGCTGACCAGCCTGGGCGCGCCCCTGCGAATCTATTTCGCCACCAAGGATGGCCACGAACCAATCTTGTGGGCCGCGTGGCTGGCCGAATGGCCGTTGCGCATCGCCGGCGGATTCATCGGCGTCTGGCTGGCGATGCGCTGGCTGAAACGCCGTCAGGCCACCGAAAATGCCACTGCATCGCCACCGGCCATAAGCGCCATTCAATCCCCAACCACCGAACCGCCGACGAAGGCCGGGCATCGGTTCAGGACAAACCAGATTCTCACCGCCCTCGCACTGTTCGCCGCGGCACTGGCCTGCATCTTGCCGATGGCCCTGCAAAGCTGGATGGCCCTCGGAATTATCGCGGCATCCTATCTGATCTATTCCCTGTTGATGGGACTGCGAAAATCCCTGTTGCATATCGCCGCCGCCCTGGCGTGGGGCTGGATGATCTACGCCTTCGGCAGTTACCTCTGGCATCGCGACATGGACCGCGTGGCCGATCTTGGCCGGACCGTCGTCCTCCGTTTCGCCCCGATGGCCTTGTCCGCGCTGGTCATCATCCGCCGAACCACCCCGCTGGACGTGTTTCAGTTGCTCAGAAAATTCCGCGTCTCCGCGCTGGTGTTGATCCCCTTGAGCACCCTCCTTCGCAGCGGCCCGCGCGCCAAACGCGATGTCCGTCATGCCTGGCAAAATCTTCAACATTCCGGAATTATTCAGTCCCGATGGTCGATCTTGCGTCGCCCGCGGCCTATAATTTCCGGCCTGTTTGGCCCGACACTTCGACACTGGGCCGATCGACTGGTCGAAAAATAAGGGGTTCTCATGGACCGCAAACGCACGTCGGATCAACCGTCCGCATTTACGCTGGTTGAACTTCTGGTCGTCATCGGCGTGATCGCGATTTTGATCGGCCTGCTGCTGCCGGTCATTTCGCGGGCGCAAGCCCAGGCCCGCGCGGTCAAATGCCTCTCCAATCTCCGACAGATCGGCATGGGATTGGTAATGTATTCCACCCAGAACCGCGGGTACGTCATCCCCTCGTACAATCTCCCCGCATTGACCGGTTCCAGCTCCAATTACAAAGGCGGCCCGCAACAACCCCTCGACGGCTGGGCGTGCATTCTCGACCGCGATGGACTGGTCCCCTCCAAGGAACAGGACACCAACACGATCTTCTTCTGCCCTGACACGGTGGATGTCGAAGGGATGAAAGACGGCCAGACCGGCAACGACCCCGCCAAACCGCGCGGCTGGACGGACTGGCCGCTGATTTTCACCGCCGTCGGCGGCGACAGTTCGCCCAAGGTGGCCGTGACCATCCCCTCGCGCGGATTCAACAAGATCATCCGCGTCAGCTACTGGATCAACGCCTACAACCCCATCGGCAACGCCCCGGTTTCCATCGACGCCTCGGATGTGCATTACACCGCCTCGGTGGGTGTCGGGCCGGATTCTTTCGGCAAATACATCCAACTCCACAAAACCACCAACATCCGCCGATCCTCCAGTCTGATCGTGCTGGCCGATGGAATTTACATGGGCCGGCAATCCGTCACCCGACTGGGCAACACCAACAGCCGCATCGGGTATCGCCACCGTGGCATGGACCAACAACACGGGGCCGCCAACATCGCCTTCGCCGATGGTCATGCCGAAACGATCACCGGCGACCGCTTTCCCCGCGCCGCGGGCGGTTCAGTCACGCTTCAGATGGCCCGCGAAGATAATCTTGGCGGCAATCCAACGATCTATGCCGATCCGGATCGAACACTGGCCAATTGATGCGCTGCGAATCGTATAAACATCAGATAAGGAACTTCGATGAAACATCTTTTGATCTTGGGAATGGCGTTTGTCACGTTGAGCATGGCCGGTTGCACCCGGCCTGATTCATCCACCCCCGCCACCGCACCCGCGCCCACCACCAGCCACGCCGACCGCCCGCCACAAACCCCGATCTTGTCGGCCGACACCATCGCGCACGAGAACATTCATTACGGCGGACCGGATCAGAAACTCAACACCCTGGACCTGTACGCCCCCAAAGGCGCCATCAACTCGCCGGTGCTGCTGTTCATTCATGGCGGCGAGTGGACCAAGGGAGACAAGCGGGATGTCAGCTACAAACCCAAGTTCTTCAACGAACATGACATCGTTTTCGCCAGCGCCAACTATCGCCTCTCCCCAACAGACAAACACCCCGCCCAGGTCAGCGACGTCGCCCACGCCATCGCCTGGCTGAAGGCCCATGTGGCCGAATATGGGGGCGATCCCGATCAAATTTTCATCATGGGCCATTCCGCCGGTTGTCACCTGGTCACGCTGGTGACACTCGATCCGCGATATCTTCAACAGGCCGGTCTCAAACCCATGGATGTGCGCGGCGTCATCGCCTGGAGCGGCGGCATGTACAACCTGCCCGACCGGGAACAGGGAACCGGCCAATACCCCGCCTACATCCGCGCCACTTTCGGCGATTCGCACGAGGCCCAGTGGGCCGCATCGCCCCGGGCACACGTTCAAAACGCCAGTGAAGCGCCTCGTTTCCTGTTCGCCTCGCTGGATGTCCCCCGTTCCCGCAATTCACTTGAGGCGGCACAAGACATGGTCGAACAGATCAACGCCAACGGCGGCAATGCCAAACAAATCATCCTGACCGGCAAGACCCACTTCACCGCCAACCATGAGCTGGGCGCGCCATCCGACACCTCCGGCCAGATCATCCTGGATTTTATTCGCCCCCGCCTGTCAGTCGATTGAGATGATCGTGAATCCATCACGCATCGACTATGCCCACCGCCCCTCATGCGATAGGATCAAATCGCTTGAGCGGCCGGCGAAAACAATCTCCATCCATTCCCGCCCCGCCGGGGAATGAGAACAGCCTGTTCGGGAAATCGCTCCTGGCCATTGTCGCATTGATCGCGCTGGCGTTGCTGGCTTATTCGCCTGTGTTGTCGGCCGGATACATCTGGGATGACCCCGATTACGTCACCCACAATCCGACGTTGCGAACGTGGGATGGCCTGTCGAACATCTGGTTGTCACCCACCTCCACCCCGCAATATTATCCGCTGGTCTTCAGTTCCTTCTGGATCGAATATCACCTGTGGGGGTTGAATCCGGCCGGATACCACGTTGACAACGTGCTGCTGCACGCATTGAGCGCCATCCTGTTGTGGGTGGCATTGAAAAAACTGAAAGTGCCCGGCGCATGGGCCGCCGCGGCGATCTTTGCCGTCCATCCCATCGAGGTTGAATCGGTCGCGTGGATCACCGAACGCAAAAACGTCCTTTCACTAACCTTTTATCTGGCCGCCCTGCTGGTCTATTTTCGCTCTCCCAACGGCCAAAAAATTATTGATCCCACTACCGGCGATGTGCGCACGCATTTCTGGCGATCGACGGCCTGGTGGGTGGCGCTGGGATTGTTCATCGCGGCGCTGCTCAGCAAAACCGTAACCGCCTCCTGGCCGGCGGCGGTGCTGGTGATCCTCTGGTGGAAACGAAGCCGAATTCATTGGCGAGACCTGGTTCCCCTGCTCCCTTTTTTCATCATCGGCATCGGCCTGGCCCTCAATACCGCGCACATGGAACATCAGCAGGTGGGTGCTTATGGTTCGGAATGGGCCTTTAACTGGATCGAACGAAGTTTGATCGCCGGTCGGGCGCTCTGGTTTTACGCCGGCAAGCTGATCTGGCCCCACCCGCTGGCGTTTATCTATCCGCGATGGACCATCAACGCCCATCAGCCGGTTCAATATCTGCATCCCGCCGCCGCGGTGTTGGTTGTTGCGATTTTCTTTTTCCTTCGACGTCGAATCGGGCGCGGGGCGTTGGCGGCGGTGCTGCTATATGGTGGAACACTCTTTCCCGCATTGGGTTTCTTCAACGTCTTCCCGATGCGCTATTCGTTTGTGGCGGACCACTTTCAATATCACGCGGGAATCGCCCTGATCGCGCTGGGTGTCGCTTCGACAACTCGACTTCTGAGCCGCTGGAAACTGCCCGCTTTCTATGTCTGGATGATCTGCGCCGCGGTCGTGGCGGATGGCCTCTGGATGACCCGCCGACAGGTGCGAATTTACGTCGATCCCATGACCTTGTGGACCGACACGCTGTCAAAAAATCCCAATTCGTGGATGGTCCACATGAACCTCGGCCATGCGTGGATGGACCAGTGGAAGGAACTCAACGCCGCCGGCCAATCCGGCCCGGCACGCCAGGCCTTCGGCAAGGCCCTGACCGAGTACCAGATTTCACTGCAATTGGCGCCGGAACTGCCCGAAACGCACCTGGTGGTCGGACAGGCCATGGCCGAAACGGGCGATTATGAGGCCGCCATTCTTTATTACCGCCAGACCCAGCGGCTGGCCGAGCGTTCAGGACGGGCGATCTGGTACGTCGAGGTTTACAACAGCCTTGGCCTGGCCCTTTCGGCCACGGGACATCCACAGCAAGCCATCTCCTCCTATCAACGGGCCATCGAATTGCGTCCAAACTATGCGCGGGCACACTACAACCTGGCCGTTGAGCTGGAAAAACAAAATCGAATCGACGACGCCATCGCCCAATACACCCGCGCCATCGAGTTGGATCCGGACAACATCCAAGCCCATTACAATCTTGGAAATTGCTACTTGAATCAAAGGCGGCTGGCCGAGGCCGCGGAGCAATATTCAACCGTCTTGCGATTAAATCCCCGTCATGCGGCCGCCCATGCCAACCGCGGCTGGGTATTTCTTTTGGCCGGCCAAAATAATGCGGCGGCGGCGGATTTCCAGGCCGCTCTGGCCATCGATCCCAATCTCGAACCGGCCAAAAAAGGTCTGCAAAAAGTGATGCCCGGACAAATCCCACCTGTTGATAATCGCTAAGTTCAGCTTTGACAATATGTTACAAAATATCGAATCGCTCCGATTGGACAAATGATCAATTTGAGCCTATCTTATGGTAGATCAACAATTTATCCCTCCTACGGCCCGTCGCATGCCCTCCAGCGGCGGGCCGTTTCCTTTTTAACCGGTTCGTTCGGCTCTTCTGCGGATTTTTCGGCGTGTTTCCAGAATGCGCCAGGTTGATCGCTCGGTTAGTGTACGAAGCGTTCGGCCTGAACACAGATACCCTGCCGCCTCTTTGGCATAATCGATGGCCTGCGAAATCGAACCTTGTCGGATTGCATTGATCGATTGGCCGGCCCGCATGGCGGCGGCTTCGAGCGCGAAATACGCCGGCAATCCCATCCCTCCGTGCCGACGGGCCACCTGCTGGACTTCATTGATCCGGCTCATCCCACCCGTGGCGGTTTTGTTCACCCCATCCCATCGATAATCCGCAAAAACCCCCGACACATAGGCTACCGGAAACCGCCTGGCCATTTTGAGCCACAGGTCGTAATCCATCGCCCAGGACAAACCGGCATCCAATCCCCCCACCGCTTCATAGCCCGACCGCCGAAAAAAGGCGGCGGGTTGAACAATAAAGTCCGAAACCCCCAATAATCTTTCAAAACAAAACGGCTCCACCTGCGAACAAGGCCCCAGATCGCGGCCATTGGTGTCAATAAATCGCGCATCTCCATAGATCAACATGACTTGCGGGTGATCGGCAAAGTATTGAGCGGCTTTCGCGATGGCTCCGGGATGATAGCGGTCATCGGCATTGAGCCAACCTACAATTTCACCGCAAGATTTCTTAATCCCTTTGATGATCGCATCGGTCTGTCCACGATCCGGTTCGCTGACCCAATTGAGCCGGCCGGCGTATTCTCGAAGCAGAGGTTGCGTCTGATCGGCCGATCCACCATCAATCACCCAATATTCCAGCGGTTGATGCGATTGATCCAGAACGCTGTCGATCGCCTCGCGCAGGCGATGGGCGTGGTTGAATGTGGGGGTAATGATCGAAACCGATGGCAAATCCTGCTCCATTTTGGAGTTGGCGCTACAGGCTATCGGCCTTTTAGCCGGCCGGCAAATAGGGTATCGTCATGGGAATCTATGAGTTGGCTGTTGTCGTTTTCGGGGTCTCACCGAATATTGATTTTCGGTTAGAATAAAGATTTACCGGGATTTTATCCGGTTCATTATGAAGCGTTTCGCATTGCCATCGGATGGTTCGGTGCGTTGCCTGGTGATCGTTCCGGTCTTTAATGAGCGGGATTCGGTCGGCAAGCTGGTGCATCGTCTGCGCCGATCTTTGCCGAAGTTTTGCGACGTGCTGGTGATCGACGATGGATCGACCGACGACACGGTTCGGCAGGTTCCCGCCGGAACCAGGGTCGTTCCGCTGCCGTTCAACCTGGGCATCGGCGGAGCGATGCAGACGGGTTATCGCTACGCGGCGCTGAACAACTACGATCTGGCGGTGCAGGTGGATGGAGATGGCCAGCATCGGCCGGGCGATGTCTGCCGATTGATCGAGCATCTGTGGTCCTGCGACGTGGACATGGTGGTCGGATCAAGATTTCTGGAGCCGGTGAAATTTTATCATCAGACGGCCATCCGCAAAGCCGGAAGCTGGTTTTTGCGGGCGTTGATCCGGGGGCTGACGGGATTGAACATCACCGATTGCACCAGCGGGTTCCGTGCCGCCAATCGACGGGTGATCGAGGCGTTCGCCCATTGGTATCCGGAGGATTATCCGGAACCGGAAGTGATCGTGCTGCTGCACCGGGCCGGGTTCAAGATCGACGAACTGGCGGTGCGGATGCGTCACCGCCGCACCGGCCAAAGCAGCATCCGTCTGATCAACGGGGTTTTTTACGTTTTGAAAGTCACCACCTGCCTTCTGCTGGATTTGGTGCGCCAGCCGTGGCCGATGGGCAAGATCGATTTACCGGTGAATGACCATGTGGCTGTACCAGCTCATCGTGCCGTATCTGAAACAATTGATCCTGCTGGCGATTGGGGCGAGCCTGCTGCTGCTGGCGGTTCGGCGGCTCAGACAATACAAGCTTAAGGAACGCTACACCCTCATTTTCCTGTTCATCGGCCTGCCCTTTTTCGTGCTGGCGATGTGGCCCAGCGGCATCGGCTGGCTGGGCGAAATGCTGCACATGCAGTACCAGACCATCGTGCTGTTGTGCGTGTCGGCGTTTTTCCTGTTGATCATCCTGGAACTGCTGACGATCGTCAGCCAGCAGGACCGCAAGATCACGACACTGGCGCAGATGGTCGGCATCCTGGTTCAACAGCGTCAGGAATCGACGACGCCGTTGAATGACTCCCAGCAGGCCGCCTTGCAACAAGCCGGCGAGTCGATTCGCAAGCGATGATGGCGGCCGACGATGGACGCCGGTTCATTTCTTTCTCGCCACCAGAATGATCGAGCTGCCAGGTGGAAGATTCATCACTCGCAAAAACGCGGCTTCGGATCGAAAAATCGCGTACAAAATGGCGTCCAGCCACCGGGGGCCAAAATGATTGTCATGGGTGGGCGGGAGCGTGGAATTGCGCTCGCGACGGTTTTTAAGTTTACGGAACGCCCAGATCATCGGCAGCAGAAAACTGCAGAAATACGAACTCTTTAACACCTCCCACTGCCGCGGATCGAACAGCGCCAGCAACTGTTTGTGGTTGTAACGGCGGAAATGGTGGTTGATGACATCGTGGCTGGACCAGAGGCTTTGCAGCGCCGGAACCGTCACCAGCAGGATGCCGCCGGGATTGAGTGCATCGTAGACGGCCCGCAGCGCCGGCTGTTCATGTTCAACGTGCTCCAGAACGTCGCACAGGCTGACAAGATCGAACCGGCCATGCGATTTCAAGTCCCAATCCACGCCGGTCTGGAGAACGCGCAAACCCTTTGATTGTGCCCGTTGAACGCAATTGGGATCGGCTTCGAGGCCAACCTTGTCGGTGATGCGATGATAATCGTTCAACATCACGCCCGTGCCGCACCCAACGTCCAGCCAGCGCGGCGGTTTGGCCTGATGGTTGGGACAATACCGATCGAAAAACCCCGTGATGATCCTGCGCCGGGCGACGTGCCACCAATGGCGAAGTTCAAACTGCTCGTATTCCTGAAGAAATTGTAAATCCATGGTGGGCGTGGGTTTATCGTGTGGAGATGCCGGACTCCTGGGGACAGCTTGTTGTTTGGGTCGTTGACGGCGGATGGGGCAGGGGCGGTTTTGGCAGGTTCATCGTCCGGCTGACGATGTACAAGGGACGACCTTTGCTCTGTTCAAAAATCCGGCCGATGTATTCGCCAAGGATGCCATTGGAGACCAGGATCGCCCCGCCAACCATGCAGACCAGGATCACCTGCGAGGTCCAGCCGGCCGTGGTGTGGCCGGTCAGTTTGGAGACCACCGCGATGATGGAAACAATGATCCCGAGCATCGCCGTGATAATCCCCAGCCCCAGGCTCAATCGAAGCGGCAGCGGAGAGAAAGACACGGCCGCCGTCCACGCGAAATGAATCATTTTGCGCAATGGATACTTGGTTGACCCGGCCGCGCGGGCCGGGCGATCAAAACGCACGGCCGTCTGTGGAAACCCCACCCACGCCACCATGCCGCGCAAAAACCGGTGCGTTTCGCGCATCGCCTTGAGGGCATCGAGACATTCACGGGAGACCAGCCGGAAATCGCCCGTGTCGGCCGGCAGATCGGGATGAATGAACCGCCGCATGAACCGGTAAAACCCCCAGGCGGTCAGGCGTTTGAAAGCCGATTCATTTTGTCGCGAAGCCCGCTGGCCATACACCACATCAAATCCCCGGCAATACTCGCGGATCATCTCCAGCACGACTTCGGGCGGATCCTGCAAATCGGCGTCCATGACCACCACCGCATCCCCAATCGCCATGTCCAGCCCCGCCGTGACGGCCGCCTGGTGGCCAAAATTGCGGGCCAAAGCGGCCACCTTGATGCGCGGGTCGGCCCCGGCCCAGTCCATCAACAGTTCCAACGTCCGATCCGCGCTGCCATCGTTGACGAACAGCACCTCAACGGAACAGGGCAGGGTCTGCAAAAACGCCTCCAGACGCGGCCGCAGATGCGGGATGACCTCTTGCTCGTTGTACGCGGGGATCACGATCGACAGCAACGAAGGCGTCGGCCGCGGTGTCAGATGGTGATAAGTCTGGGGCATAGGTCTGTCGCCATGATAGACGGCACGACACCGGACGCAAGAAATTGCGATTTGATGATCGAACCCGCTTTGGAATCTATCGCTTTCGCAGCTCCGCCAGCAGATGTCGCAATTCGGGCAGGATCAGGCCCGTCAAAGCCAGTTCAACCGCCTTGGTCGATCCGGGTAGGCAAAAGATGGGTTTCCCCGCCACAAACCCTGCGACGGCCCGACTCAACATGGCCGCGCTACCGATCTGCTGATGACTGAGCATCCGAAACAATTCGCCAAATCCCGGTAATTGCTTGTCGAATAGTTGCTGGAGGGCGTCGATGGTCTGGTCGCGCGGGCTGATGCCGGTGCCGCCATTGGTAAGTATGACATCGACATCATCGCGATCCAGCAGGGAACGCGCCAGCCTGGATAATTGTTTGGCCTCATCGGGAATCAGATGATAGGCGGAGGTGGTATGGCCATTTTCGATCAACAACCGCTGGATCGTCTGGCCGCTGCGATCGGTCTGGGGGGTGCGGGTGTCGCTGAGGGTGATGATCGCGCAACGGGCGGAGATCTCCCCGGCGGATTGTTTGTGGTCCAGGTGGCTCATGGGTCAAGGTTGGTGATTGGACTCGAGGGCGACCAGCCGCCCATCCTTTTCAACGATGGTGATCTGGTGCCGGCCGGGAACCAGCAGAAGATCCAGCCGGTCGTGGCTGCCGCGACTGATGGCGAGAATCTCTTCCAGCGTGTGCAACCCCTGGTAGACGCGCAGCCAGGCATTGACGCCCTGTTCAAACCGGCCGGTCAATGGGCCGGCGTGGGCCACTTTGCCCGGTTCGAGGGAGCTGAAGCTGTATGTGGCGGTCTGCGGCATCATGGCCAGCAGTTCGGGCGATTCCCACCCTTGCTCATCCGGCGGGCCATCCTTGGTCAGCCAGACCGAGATGGGGGTGCCGGTCTGGTTTTTCACCGACAATTCAAAGGTTTCCTGGCGGGTGGAAGCGCATCCGACGATCAACAGCAAGGCGGCCAGCGGCACAAAAAGACGGTTCATGGGTTTGATCCTAACGGGCACGGGATGGAATACAATTGCCGGCCGCGTCATTCTCAAACCACCCGCTTTTTTAAGGCGTCACGACGATGTCAAACCAAAATAGAAATGTCCGGTATTTCCGCAAAGTAGAAATGTCCGGTTCAGCCGATGGCGGCCTTTCGCCAGGGATGGCTGGGCGCTGGACGCCAGGAACATTTTGAATTACCACCTCTTG
>JADYZN010000041.1 GCA_020853095.1 Phycisphaerales bacterium
CCCAATTTCTGGCCGGGCAACTTACCCTCTTGAACGAGCTTGTAGAGCGTGGACTTGGATATCTTCAGGTACTCCGCCAGCGCGTCGATGGTCATGATGTTGTCAGATGGTTCCGCCATAGGCGTCTCCTGGGCCAGCCAGATCAACCGTGCTAAGCCGCAACGTCCGTCCGCCCGTCAGCACCCAGCGCGAACGACAGACGAACACGAACGCAGATATTATCAGTATCTGGCGGATTTTCGCAAGCGGAATCTGCTGGCGTCGGTGGGATTTGCTGGACGCGGAGAGGTGTGGCGGATAGACTGGCCTACGCTACGGAAAAGCCTAGCGGGCGGCCCGGCCGTGCTCATGCTGAGAGTCGTTCGGCTAGGGTTGCCCCTGGGGAGCTTAAATCCAGATGGGGAATTTCCCCGCTGATTCAGTTAACGAAAAGCCCCGCAGCGAAAGCGAGCGGGGCTTTTCTGTAACCTGTTGATACCAAAGGGTTATGGTCAATCGCCCCGGACAACCCGACTCTCTGTTTCGCACCGTCTGCGCGACGTTGCGGCTGAGAAAGTACACGTTCCGCTTCGCAACCCACGAGCAACACCCCGAACTCTCTGACTCTCTGGTAAACAGCTCTCGTCCAGTTAACAGCCCCGTTCGTCTCGGACCCTTCTGTGATTTCGAACTCGTCTGGCAAGGGGGCGCGACATGACTCCATCGCAGCCGACGCCCGTCAGTGGCCACCCGTCCTGGTGGACGAAGGAGTGAATCCATGATTCAACAACAACGTGATAAGTATCCTGACATGCAGGACAGCCGCGCCGCCGAACAGGCGAGACAGCACGGCCAGCCGTTGATCCTCTGGCGTGAAGGACGAGTGGTCCGTGTCATGCCCGATGAACTTCCGAACCTGCCCGACCAATCACTTGAACGTGCCGAACAACCATGATCTTCCGGTTGACTCAGCGCCTGAATGCGAAGATCAAAGCTGGACCGCTGGTGGCTGCGCCATTGGACCATAATGTCTACGCTGACTGGTCAGCGCGCCTGTTTGCAGCGGGTCGGGCTCAATACATACTTCTCAGCCACACATCGTCGCTCTATTCGGTTGTGATGTACGGCTGCGGCATTACGCATGACGGGCTGTTCATCGGTCGTGCGGCGGACGCCATCCGGGAGTTCATGGACTACGATGGCCTGAGCCTGTTCTATGTGAACTTCATCGCGCCGGCCACGGCGGCGGTACGGTTCTGCAAGCCGCTGGATCGTTCCGTTATAGGCTCGATGAACGAACTGGAGGCGGTGGCAAAACTCCATCTGGCGACTGGCGAAATCTCACCATTCGACGTGGGATTCAAGCTCAACAAGACGCTGCTTTCCGCGATCCGCTCATCCGCAACACAGGGTTACTCGACCCCGCGCGATGCGTTTACGCGCCTGGGATCATGACCGACATGGCACCGGAAATGCCATCATCCGCTGCGCCATCTACACCCGCCGCCCGTCGAAAAGCGGGGCGAACTCTCGGACACTCTGGTAAACAGCCCTCGTCCAGTTAACAGACCCGTTCGTCTCGGACCCATGAGCGATTTCGAACTCGCAGG
This sequence comes from Phycisphaerales bacterium, assembly GCA_020853095.1. Taxonomy (GTDB): domain Bacteria; phylum Planctomycetota; class Phycisphaerae; order Tepidisphaerales; family Tepidisphaeraceae; genus JADYZN01. Next base: position 1,590 of record JADYZN010000041.1, read on the forward strand.
CCGATTGAATCAATAGGACGAGTGCGCGGTTTCTCGAGCGCCGTCGCGTCTGGGAAAGCATGGCTTGGGGTGGCGGCGCAGGGTAGAATCTGGGACGGAATGGACGACTACATCAAAGCGCTGATTGATCTGCATCGCGGCGTCGGCCGGGAAGGGCCTGGCGACTTGGCGTTCTCACAACAGATTCTGGCTGAGTTGCCGCCACTGCCCGCGAAGCCGCGCATCGTGGACCTTGGCTGCGGATCGGGCGCAGCAACGTTGCTGCTGGCAGAACACTTCGGCGTGCCGGTGACGGCGGTCGATCTCGCCCAGCCGTTTCTGGATGCCATGATGGAGCAGGCCCAAGCCCGTGGCCTGGCTGACCGTATCCATCCGCTCGCCTTCGACTTCGCCGACCTGCCCATCGAGCCCGGCAGCGTCTATCTGCTCTGGTCGGAGGGCGCGGCGTACAACCTGACTTTCGCCGGTGCCCTTGAGAAGTGGCGGCCGCTGCTGGCACCGAACGCCGTCGCCGTTATCAGCGAATTGACCTGGTTCACCGACAACGTACCGGACGAGGCCCGCCGCTACTGGGAGAACGCCTACCCGGCCATCGGTGACGAAGCCGAGAACACTGCCCGTGCGAAGACGGCGGGATTTGAAGTCGTCAGCACACGTCGCCTGCCCTCGCAGGCTTGGTGGGACAACTACTACAACCCCATGCTCGAACGCATCGCCGCCATTTCCAACCCGAACACGACCATGCAGGCGGTCATCAATGAGATGCAGACTGAGATCGATCTGTTCCGGCAATACAGCCAGCACTACGGCTATACGTTCTATGTGCTGACCGGGGTCGGTCCAACCGCCTGAAGATCACCAGAACCGTGACACTTCTGCTCCGGCCTGCAGACGCAGCAGGGGCATCGGTATCCTTGCCCTCTATTGACCGACTTCGTCTCGCCGCTCGCCATTGCTCCTGTCAACCGTCATGGTTGATTTCGCACCCTACCGCCATTTCGAACTTCCGCTGGGTAAGTAAGAGAAGGACGAAGAGCACCAACCCAGCCAGACAGCGAGTCGGTCGCCAGGCGAAGGCCGTTGTGGGCGCATCCGCAAGGAGCCCGCAATGGAAGAACCGTTCGCCGATCCCCCGGAACCCGGCCGCCATGACCCCGCACGAGCGCCGCCAGGAGATCGCCGCCATCCTCGCCAAAGGCGTGCTTCGCCTCCGTCAGGCGGGCCAAACATGCCCAGGTTCGCGTTCCTCCCGCACCCTTGGAAATCTCGCGAAACTGACCTTCCCCACAAATAGCGGGCGCGTGGGGAAGGTCGGTGGCGCTGGTTCAAGGGAGCGAGGTATTGCTCTCGGGCAACACACGTTCGAGCAAATCTTTGCCAAGCCTCTCAAGACAAAACAGCACGTTGTCGTACGCCCGTGCCGCCTCCCGTGAGCGCTCCCGCTCCAGACCCGGAGGGATGGGTTTGTCGACGAGCTTCGCGAAATCCGTCATGGCGTCGCATTGTTCTTCGGTCAACAATTCACCCCGAATCATGCGCAGCACCTGATTGGCGGTCCATTGGCCGCCGTAGCGAACCTGGCCATAAATGCCCAGGGGCTTGTTATAGAAGTTCTCCGCCGCGCGCCCGAGTTCATTGCGGATCAACCAGGTGCTGCCAAAATGAGGAATGGATTCGGCATAAAACAGCAGCCGGCCCTTGAGCAGTCGGCCGAACTTGGCGCCTTCAAAAAAAGCGGCAACCGGCTCCGCCTTGACGGCCGCCACCTGTCCGCGAATTGCATCGGGACTGTCTGATGAGCCATGGCCCACCCGCGTGATGCTCCCCTCCAGAGCGGCCCAGGCGTCCTTAAGATATTGATCCAATTCCCGCTCCAACTGACTGAGCCGGGGTTCCTGATAATCCTCCGGCACCTCATAGTGCCGATCCAGCGTCTCGAAGAGCCGGTCGATGACCCGGGGATTGGGCAGCAAAGACCTTGCCATGCGCAGCGCCTCCTGTTTTCCAGGAATGTTGCGGCGGTGCAGCAACGACATGGCGGACTGCACGGGAGGGGCGAAGTAGTGCATGTATCGGCTGTGCAAGGGATATTTGTTCTCGAAATCCCCGACATTGATGGGTGGATCAATACCACGCCGATATGGGCCGCAGTAGGTCGCGAATTTTTTCAGATGATATAGCTCATCACGCGATGACCATTTGACCCGATGCAACGTCTGGTGGATTTTGTCGAGAACCTCCGGCTCGCCATCATAAAAAGTCCACTGATGAAATTCTGAATAAAACAAGCGAGGGCTGGTGATTTCATCCACGGTGAGATTGATGCCTGGTAAATGTTCAAGGTTGCGCGCCCAGTGAGGAAACTCATGACACAACCTCGCATGGACTTGTCCGATGGCCTCGGAGGCATCGCTCCAATGTTGCGGTTCCATCCCATTGGCAAAGATCAACCGAACGTCGATGTCACTTAAGCCTGGGATGAAGTCTTCAAATGTCCATTTGGCCGCTGTGGCCCGGATATGTGGTGAAACGGCGCGGCATCTGTCGTAGTACGTCCGCATGAAGAGCAAAAAATCGTTTTGTGGCTTCGGGGCGAATTTCATTTAAATCAAGAAAAAATACCTGAAACTTCCCAGAGATTATCGCTGCGGTGCGGAACGTCGTTTTCACATGCATAAAGCGTGCCGTCGCCGAATCGTTCACCAGGCAGCTATAAGGCGTTAATTTTCAAATTCAACCAATCATCCGTTGTATCAGCGGAGCATATTTATTGCTGAGACGAATTATATAACTTCAAATATAGCATAAATAAAAACGATTTCAATGATAATTATCTTGACTTGTTGTGGGTAGTTCATAGAATGGCTTGGCGATGAGAAAGGCAGTCCAGGCCACGATCATGAAATCCCCGAACTCCGCCGTGGATGATTTTCTGCGGTTGCGGATGAAAACGAATGTGAGTGAGGTTGCTCAGCACCTGGGGATTGCCCATTCGACGGCTGCCGGGATATTGATGCGACTGGAGAAGGAACGGCTGGCGCGACGCGAGGTTCGTGGGTCCAAAGAGCGGCGGCGAGGGCGCCCCGCCACTGTATTTGTTCTGCGTATCGAGCGTCCGGTGGCGGTATGCTTGTTCGATGGGACACAACTGACCGGCGCGATAGTCGATCCTGATCTGCGTATCCTCGCGCGCGACACTCGACGCATTTTACGCGTGGAGTCCGCCGCGCAGGCACGGGAAATGGTCGCCGACCTGCTGGAAAGCCTGCTTGAATCGACAAATCTGGGTCGTCAGGATCTACCGAGAATGGTCCTGTCGATCAATGCGGTGCCGCTGGAGGGGCGCATGCTCACCAGCAGCGTGCTGCCGTGGGTGGATGAGGAGATCGAGCGACGATTTTCCGAAGCTCTGGGTCTGTCCGTCCATCTTGTTCCACATTGTGCGCTCGCGGCCGAATACCAGGCGATGGACAGCCCGCCACCGTCGTCGCTCGTGCGATTCAATGTGGCTGATGGAGTCAGCGCGCACAGCATGTCGGGCGGCGTAGTCCACCAAGGCAGCCACGATCTGGGTGGTGAAATCGGACATATAATACAGGTCGCCGGGGGGCCATTATGCGGCTGCGGCAGACGAGGCTGTCTCGAGGCCTATTGCAGTGGCCCGGCCCTGTGCGCCCGCGCCTTGGAAGACCTCCGGCAACCGGTCGGTTCCAGCTTGCGCGACGTGGATTTGGCCGACACCTCGCCGCGTCTTGGAGTCGAGGCCATTCACCAGGCGTGGCTCAGCGGGGACAGTTACGCCAGGGCGCTGATGGAGGACGTTTTTGAGCGACTGGGGTGGGGTTTGGGTCTGGTCATCAACCTGATCGACCCGGATCATGTCGCCGTAAGCGGGTACGTCCTGGCGGGCAAGCCGCTGTGGATTGATGAAGTCATCCGCCATTCCCAACGGTGGATTCTGCACGCGGCCCGCCGCCGGCTGACCATCGCGCCGGCCCGCGCGACGCTCGAGGGGGAACTTGTCGCGTTGGCATGCGGATTCTCTTACGCGCGGCGGGGCGCCAAGGCTAATCGGTTTTCAGAAACGCGGGGCGATGGGACGGGAGAAATCGTTGGGAGGCCTGCATGACCGATTCGCTCTACTTCATGCTTCAAATCGACTGCGAATCGACGCAGGCGTCAGTGAACGATCCAGCGCTGGGACGACGAGCCTCCGAGGGGTTTGCCCGGTGCCTTGAGGCCAACCGATTGCTCGGAACGTTCTATGTCATTCCCACGGATATCGAAGCTCACGCCGACCTTTATCGGGATCTGCGGCGCCGCGGGCATGAGGTCGGTGTGCACGTTCATCCCGCCGTTCAGGGGTATGGCGAGTTTCTGGGAATCTATGGTCCGGACGAGCAACGCGAGATATTGGGGGAAGCGACGGATCGGTTTGTGGCCGCGATGGGATGTCATCCGACCAGCGTCTGCGTCGGCTACGTCTCCACCAATGACCATACGTACGGCGTGTTGGAGTCTTTGGGTTATCGCCAGGGCACCAACAGCATTCCAGGCCGCGTGCTGCCGCAATGCGCCGCGGTCCATGCCGGCGCGCCGTTGGAGCTGCATTACGCCCACCGCCACAACCGCGTGCTGGAGGGGAACATGGATTTCGTTGAATCTCCAGTGACCGTGGACCCTGATTCCCGAATGTGGGGCGGCGCCAACCCGCAGGATTTACGGATCGAATTGGTGGATGCCAAGAACCATTACTACACAATTCGAAAAGCGATTCAGCGTCAGTTGGATGGTCGGACGCCCGTGAAATCCATTCGCTCCCTTACACATAATACGTTCGATTATTCCGAATCAACCAACTTTCGGCGACAGACATTGGAAGCGGTCATCGATCACGCGCGGCGGTTGGCGCACGAGCATCAACTGGAGCTTAAGTCGGCCACGGTGGTCGATCTGGCGAGCGCATATCGGCGGGCCGTGCCGCTGGAGTCCAGGCGGGAAAACCTGGCGCTGGACCGCCGGGCGTATGAAAGGACGCAGACCTCATGACCATGCAAGTTCGTTCCATACCTTTCCTGGCATTGGGCGGCCTGTTTGAACAGGATGACGTTCAGGCCGCCACGCGGGTGATCGCGGCCGCCGCCGGGAAAGACGGCTCATTTTTCCCTCAGCCCGAAGAGGCTGACTTTCAAAACGCCTTCGCGGCGCATGAAGGCGCCACCGGGGCGGTTGCCGTCAATTCATGCGGCACGGCGCTGGATGTCTGTATGATGGTCCTGGGAATCAAGCCCGGTGACGAAGTCATCACCACGCCACTGACCTTTGTCTGCACAGCCACTTGCGCAATCGCCCAAGGCGCGAAGGTCGTCTTCGCCGACGTGGATCGCCAGACGCTCTGCCTTGATCCCGAGGCGGTTCGCAGGAAGATCACTCCGAAAACCAAAGCGATCATTCCGACGCATTTCGCGGGTCATCCGGCCGACATCGAAGCGTTCGATCGTCTTTCCCGTGACAGTGGAGTGCCGGTCATCTACGACGCGGCCCATGCCGTCGGGGCCACGTTCAACGGCAAACCCATCGGTGGCGCTGCAAAGGCGAGTTGCTACAGCTTTCAGTCCAACAAGAACATGACCACGTTGGGTGAAGGCGGGGCGATCACCAGCGCCGATCCGGAATTTCTTGAGCAAGCCCGGCGGAAAAAGACGTTCGGTTACGTTTACGGCAAACAGCTTCGCGTGGCTTCCATCGGCTTCAATTACCGCATGACCAAGCCGCAGTTGGCGGTTGGGCTGACGCAACTGGCCAAGGCCGCCCGCGTCAACGCCATCAAGCGTGAAAAGTTTCGCGCCATGTCACGGCTGCTGGCGGGAGTCGGTGAATTAACCCTCCCGGCCGGATTTGAGGGCGAGGGGCACGGCGCGCATCTGTACGTCCTGCGTCTGGACACCGACAAGGCCGCGTTCACGCGCGATGCGCTGCGGACGCATCTGAAAGACAAGCATGGTGTGGCCACCAGCCTGCATTATCCGGCGGTTTGGACGTGGGAGGCATTCGACGACCTGGAGTACGATCGTTCCGATTGCCGCCAGGCCGAGCGTGCCTGTGAACAGGTCGTGTCGTTGCCGATCTTCCCGCAAACCAGCGACGATGATTTGAATTATATCGCATGGGCGATCAAGCAAAGCCTGACGGAGCTCAAGTGATGCGCCAGGTGAAGTGGCTTCTGGTCGGCACGGGCGACATCGTGCATAAGCGCGTCGCCGACGCCTTGGCGGGCGCGGCCGACAGTTGTGTCGTCGGCGTGTGCGGCTCGTCAATGGAGCGAGTCGGACCGTTGGCCGACAAAGTCGGCGCGCCTGAGCGGTACGACGATCTGGGGCGGGCGCTGGCCGAGACGGCCGCCGAGGCTGTGTATCTGGCGCGACCCGTCGAATTTCATGCCGGCGAAACGATTGCCTCGTTGCGGGCCGGCAAACATGTCCTGGTGGAAAAGCCCCTGGCTCGCACGGGAGCCGAAGCGGACGCAATCGTCGCCGCGGCGATGGGAACGGGCCGGATTGTCGGCTGCGCCTATTATCGGCGGTGCAGTCCCCGCTTCGCGCACGCCCGCCGAATTCTCCTGGAGGGGAAGCTCGGAAAAATCGTTCTGATCCGCATGGCATACGTCGCGTGGTTTAATCCCGCGCTCGATGATCCGAAACGCTGGCGTGTTGATCCGGCACGCTCCGGCGGCGGCCCGGTGGCCGACATGGGATCGCACATGTTCGACGTACTGATCGGCCTGTTCGGAATGCCGGAGCACGTGGTCGGCCAGGCGGCGACGCTGGTCAACGACTATGCCGCCGAGGATACCGCCACCGTCCTGATGCGATTCAATGGCGGGATCCAGGCGACCGCCTCCTTCGGCTGGAGTTCCAAAACATGGACGCACGAAATGGAGATCATCGGCTCTGAAGGAAAACTCACGTGGCGGCCGTACGACACGGGCAAGGTTCTACTGACCATTGGCCGGGAGACACAGGAATTGGATCTGCCGCCGGCCGCGAACGTCCATCAGCCTCTGGTCGAAGACTTTGTGCGGGCGATTCAGGAGAACCGTCCGCCCGTCTGCCCCGCGGCCGAGGCGGCCAGGACCAATCGGCTGCTGGAGAGGGTCTATGGAAGAGGACAACACGAGTAGACTCAAGCGGGTCGACATCGGGTTCATTGGCGCCGGACCGCGCGACGTTGGGTTGATCAAAACCTGTCAAGTCATTCAAGGATTGAAAATCACCACCGGTTGCTCAGCGAAGCGAATATCGATGCGGCCTATGTGGCGGTGGAGCCGGAAAACCGGGGGTGATTCAGTGCAAGATGGACGTGTTGCGCGAATCAATCGCGATTTGTGTCATGGATGGCTTGAACCATCGCCTCGAAGTTTTCAGGTGGGATGGCGTCGCTGATTTCGTGACTGGATCCGCACAAATATCCACCAGCCGGAGCGAGTCGACGCACGTGCTCAAGGACGTCGTTATGCACCTGCTCGGGAGTGCCCAGGGCGAGTACGCCACCGATGTCAATGTTACCAGCCAGCGCGAGCCGGTTCTGAACCCGCTCCCGGACTTTGTAGATGTCAAAAACGCCATCACAAGGCTCAATGGGATGAAGGAACTGAAATCCCACGCGAACGAAATCATCGAGCAAGGCGGAATTGTCGCCATCAGTATGCAGCCCGACGGGAATGTTCCGAGACCGGGCGGCGTCGAGATAGGGTTGAATCGTCGGGAGCCACAGCTCCCGGATCAATTTCGGATCGAACATCGGACCGCTTTTTGAACAAAGCGCATCGCTGATTATTAGAAAATCAATTCCGATCCTGGCGGCGGATTCTATAAGGGGGACGTAGACGGCGATGGCGGCGTCAAGCAACGAACGCACCAGGTCGAGATCGTCATAAAGCGCCAGACAAAAATGATCCAGTCCCATCGCGAACTGTGCGATCGCCAGGGGTCCATAGATGACAAACCCGGTCGCCAGGTCATGACTTCGCGCCAGCCTGGCGGAAGTTGCCAGCCGTCGCATCGCTTCCTCGACCGCCGCGGGGTCCGCGCCACGAATGTCCGCGCGTTCACGAAGCGATCCACCGGCGTAAATGTCGTTGCCTTCCGGGCCGGGTTCATAGATCCGTCCCAGCTCCCAGATGAATGCGGAGGTGATGAACCCGATGCCCAGGGCCTGTGAGACACGGACGGACCATTCCGGCGGGGTACGTATCAGTGGCGTTCGTCCAGTGGGCCATCCGGCAGCCACATCGGGCGCTCCCAGCAGGTGCTCCAGGTGTCGTCGTCCGAACGAGGCCTCAAAATAGGGCACGCGTCCGGGGGGGCCGGATGTCAATGCATTCAAAAAATCCTTTTTTGCCTGCGCCGAACTGGGTAAACCGCGAATTTTCACGTGGGTGATCTCCGCCAATGGTTCATCAAATTTCAGGAGGTCCGCACGTTCAGGCGGACGAACCTCTGGTGCATGACGTGATCCAGGGCCGTGGCATAAAAGCTGATGAATACCGAACCATCCGACAACTCGATCGGGTGTGGAATGCCATAGTCAAAGATCGAGAACATCTCGGTCAGGGCGGTCCCCGTCCATTGGCGCGCCGAGCTTTCCACGCAGCGGGCCCCGGTCACTTTTCGGGCCGCCTGATCCCAGAGAACGATCTCCTCATCTGACCGCCAGGTCTGGCCTTCATCCTCACTGATGATGCACCGCACACCCTGCGGATGGCGTCGATGGTTGTAGACAACCAGCAGCCGGCCATCGGACAAGCAAAGAGGAACACTCAGAAAACCCCAGAATGGCAAACGCCTCGGCGCTGACCAGGATCGGCCATCATCGGATGAATAGATGATGCTCGCCTCCAGCGACTGGTCGGTACGGGCATCATGTGTCCAGAGCAGACAGCACCATCGTCCGCTGGACAGGCGCGCCGGACGGGGGTCGAAATATATGATGTTTCCCGTTGGGTCTTTGGCCATCAGCGTGCGATCGCCCCAGGTGCGCCCACCATCGGATGAGAAGATCATTTCATCCTGGTGAATTTCGCTTTTCATGGGTCCGGTGAACATGGGTTCGATGACAACGCCGAGCCGTTCATGCCCCATGTCGAGCGGCGGGGTGGAAACGACGAAGAAGCCGCCTTCATGGGATGGAACTTCAATCGGTGCGACACAACTCCATGTTCGGCCGGAATCATTCGACCGAAACAATCGCGCCTCTGAACCCGTCCAGCCGCCATTTACCGGCAGCCAGCCGGGCGTGCCGGGGAGAATCAACGTGCTGCGAACCGCGCTGGCGAGCAGGGCGCCGTCATTGGCGTTGCTCATCACCACGCGCGTGGCCGCCCATTCCGTTGCGAGATTGTTTGTGTTCAGTGGCTCCGGGATTGACCAGGATTTTCCGAGATCACCGCTGCGCGTGAGCAGACATCGGCTGTCCGGACTCATCCGCGCCTGACCGACCTGCATCGCATGCAGGATGTCTCCCTGGCGCGTTTGAACCGAATGCCCGCTGATGGCGATGCGCGCGTACGCGGAGGGATGCGGGTTCTTCCAGATGATGCCTTCGTCGAGAATGGTTAACGCCATGACAGAAGCTCGGGTACGAATTGTTTGGCAATGGAGACGCTGACCACCGGACCTTGATCGCCCCATTTGCCCGAACGGGCGCAGCGAATGCGGGCGGTCATGGTCAGCAATATCATCGCATCGGCCATCGAGCGATTCTCTTTGGCCTGAATGAGATGGGATAGTTCAAAGACCGCCAGTCGAATGGCCTCTGACTCGGTGGGCGCTGTGGCGATGACGTGCCAGCCATCGGAATCCTCGACGACGGGCCAGTTGGCCAGTCGTTGTTTGACGCAGGTCAGGCGTAACGTGACTGTCGCGCCGATTTCCGGCGCGCCGACGATTTCGCCGTCGCCTTGCCGGGCATGAACGTCACCCACCGAAAAGAGCGCGCCGGGCACTTCGATCGGAAAGTAGACCTTGGCGCCGGTGCGTACCAACGGGCAATCGAGATTGCCACCGCAGGGGTTGGCGTGGCTGATGCGCGGGCCGGCCGGAGCCGTTCCAAGCTGACCGATCACCGGATCGGCGGGCAGTGCCAATCCGTTGCCCAGACGAACGAGACCGTCGTGTGCATGCACCTGGTGGAGGGTCCAGTCGGCGATCTCATCCTGGATCATCGCGCGTTGCGGCCCGATTAATTGAAAGCCGGTGGAATCCAGATCGATCTGATCGACGTCAACGATCAGCGTACCGCCGGGAACCGCCTGGTGAATGTATACCGGTCCGGTGATGGGATTGCTCCCGCCGTGCGGATTGTTCCGGCGGTATTGATGAAAGTCGTCGATGCTGCGAACCTTGCCCCAGCAGGCATCAAGCGTCTTGAACGAGACGGTTTGGCCGCTGTCCATGCTCAGCGCCGGCGGAATCGATTTGTCGAACCACAGGTGGCAATGCGAGGAGTCGATGGAGTAATCGGTCATATTCTTCTGGAGATTCTGAACAACCCCGGGCACCCACGCCTGTCCGATGAAGTTATTCAGAACTTCCTCCTGGTAATTCGCGCCCATCTGATGCCGGCATGATCGGGATCCGATCCCGAATCCCAGACGGCAAGCAACTCGTGTCTGGGCAACGCCACGCTTTGACGGGCCACACTCTGGAACATTTCCGGCGATGTCCGCCTACTTATGCCTGGCGTGCAGCTCATCAAGCATGCGCTTGTGACGGGCCGCGGCCTCCTGGTTCTTTTTCGCCAGCGACGAACGGTACCCGATGGCGAGCTGCCGGCGGGAATCATCCGAACGATTCGGCTCGCTGCGGTGGATGACCGCGATATGATGAATCGCGATGTCGCCGGGCTGGAGACACAGATGCTCCTCGGGAAACTGTTCGGTATCAATCGGATCATCCAGCGTCATGCTGAACCCCATCACGCCTGAATAGTGGTGGGGCAGGAGTTTGCGGTGCGACCCTTTGGCGCAGATCAGCGCGCCGTTGCGGGGTGTGGAGGGGTCGATGGAGATCGTCACCGTCAGCGCCAACGGCGGTTCCCAGTGCTGGAAGAAGTTATCCTGGTGCGCTGGCGTCACCGATCCATCCCGTGCCGGTTTGCCGAAATATGAAACATTTTCCGGTATGGTCTGGCCGTCCGGCCAGAGAGCACCAAGGATGTTCAGAAGAGTCGCATCGGATCGCAGGTTGTTGAAAAATTCGCTGTGGCGGTTCAGGCCGTGCATGGCTTTGACCGGCCGCCGGGCCGAATCCTCGTAATACACTTCTCCCGCGTCCAGGGTCGGCGCGACGGTGGTGATGTACGATTGCAGTTCGCGCTCGATCTGGTCCACCTGCTCCTTTGTAAAAACGCCCCTGACGACAACAAAGCCGTCCCGGTCAAAATCACGAGCAATTGATTGAAGGTCCATGACTTGTCTCCTTTGGTAGTATTGATTCCAATAATGAAGTTATCCCGCCAAGGCTCCATCCCGCGCCAGTCCATCGCTGACCAGCGTGGCCAGTGACATCAGCCTGGCCTGATCCCCAAGTTGCGATGAAACCACCTGCGACAGCCCCCCGGCCGCCGGCCCGCCAACTTTTTCGGCGGCGGCGGCGATCAGACGTTCCAGCAATGCCGGACGGTCGCGGAATACGTATCCATCGACGACAATCCGATCCGGGGCGAAGCAGGCCGTCGCAATCGCCAATCCCCGCGCCGCCAGGTCCACGACCTGGGCGCATAGCGCCTCGGCATATCGGTTCGAAGACTGCGCCAGTTGTGTCAGTTTATTGACCGTGGCAATCGCGGCATGTTCGTACGCCGGGCCTGAAAGCGAAGATGGCGGGCGGCACGAGGCCGGCAGCGTGCCCGCATCTTCGATAATTCGCCGACAGATCGCCGGGCCGGAGATGACCGCCTCCAGGCATCCCCTTTGTCCGCATCCACAGACAGGTCCGTTGGGGATGACGACGACATGTCCAATCTGTCCGGTCATGCCGCCGGCGGAGGTGGCGAATAATTGCCCATCGATGACCGGTCGGGCACTGACGCCGTCGGCAACGTTAAAATACAGCATGCAGCGGCTGTTCTTTCCGGCGCCATACCGCTGCTCGGCGACAGCGGCCTGGTGGCGATCGGAAACAAACACCGGCATCGAAAGCAGCTTGCGCGCGATCGCCGCCACCGGTTGATCGCGCCAGGGGAGCACGGTGGAGAATTTCAACAGACCCGAGGCCGATATCTGGCCATTCACGGTGATTCCCACCCCGCGCAGGTGTTTCCAGGCCATCCGCCGCTGGGACATCAGTGATCGCAGGACCGCATCGCACTCGACCAGCAATTGTTCGGGAGACAGATGCCGCGCATCAAACCCGATCAACTTGGAGGCCAGGATGTTGGCATGAAAATCAAGGATGCCGATCAGGGCATGCGCCCCGTCAATGTCAATGCCGCCGACGCACCCATCCTGCGTGAGTCGCAGAATGGTGCCGGGTCGCCCGCGACGAAGTCCCTTGCCCTCATCACCAATGCTTTCCACGACTTTTCTGCGGCGCAACCGGCCGAGAATTTCGGACACCGTGGAACTGTTCTGTCCGGTCAGTCGGCACAACTCCGCTTGCGTTCGGCCTTGACCTGAACGCAGAAGCTCAATGACGCGCTTTTCCAGCAAGGTCGCCACGTGAGACTAATATACTCAAAAATTGAGAATAATCAAGAGGGAAGAAAAATTTATGAATCTTCGATCCGGGAGCGGGTTTCGCCAGGTTCAGTAGGGGCCTGCGCCGGTAGGGCATCCGGCATGATTGGATTGCTGGTTCAACGCGCCTCTCAGTTCGGCAAGCTTCGCCGCCGCCGAGGCTCTGAGGAACATGACATCTCCCCCGCCGATGAGAATCTGATAACCCATCTGGCGACAGAGGTGCAGGGAAGCGACAGTGGCCGCGATTCCTCCAGCGAATTTGCCGACTTTTTTCGCCGCCGCGGCGGTATGGCGCATCGCCTCTTGCAGGCGGGCGTTTTCCATCACCGAGGTGTCGATCGGCAGCCCCATGCGCACCTTCATATCATCAGGCCCAAAGAACAGCCCATCAATCCCATCGGTCGCGATGATCTGCTCGGCGGCCTCGACAGCCTCGAGTGTTTCAATCTGCGCCAGCACAAAAACCGGATTGTTGCGATAGTATTCGCGCCCATGGAGGTCGATGGGCCGCCGTCCGCCGTAGGAGCGATCTCCCAACGGTGGGAAATGAACCGCCCGAACCGTGCGCTGCGCATCCTGAACGCTGTTGACCATCGGAACCATCAGCCCCGAAGGGGCCAGGTCGGCCATGATGCCCAGGATCGTGGCTTCGTGGCTCGGCGGGCGCACGATGGTTTCCAGCCCCATGTGATGAGCCGTCCGCACGCTTGCCAGGGTGGCGTCGTAAGACATCTGGCCGTGCTGGGTGTCAATCCAGATGAAGTCCCACCCCGGGCACATCCCCTCAACGATCCCGGCGCCCGGGTACATGTGGTTCAAGCCGAGTAGGGTTTGCCCCTGGGCAAGGCGTTCACGAAGCGATCCGGACATAAAAATCCTCGTAAAAAACATATACTAATAACTCGTAACTCATAATAATAACGCCAATTAAAGAGAAAAACAAAATTTTGCTTGCAACATATTCGTATATGTTGTACACTTAGTGTAAGTAGATTGTAAACCCCAGGTGTTTCATGGCTGTTCCGAAGTATCTTGGATTGAAGTCCGTCCTGCGTCAGAGGATCGTGCGCGGGGAGTTTGTCGATGGGATGCTCCCCTCGGAGAGCGCCCTGCGGACGGAATATGGCGTCAGCACGCAGACGATTATTCGCGCCTTGCATGATCTTCGGACCGAAGGCTTGGTGCGTCGGCATCAGGGCAAGGGGACGTTCGTCAATACGGATCATTCGTCGGACGGGCGAATCGGCATTTTGACCTATATTGCACAGACCGGGGCCGTGAAATCGGTCTATCGGCAAAACCTGCTTCGAGGGCTGCTGGGCCGACTGCGCGAGCTGGGCGAAGAGCCACACATCTACAGCTTCTCCGGCGAGGGGTTGGTTCCTGATTTTCTTGAGCATGGAAAGAAGGTGTTGGAACACGTGGCCGGGGGACGATTGCAATGCCTGGTCGTCACCGAAAGCTACGAGCCGGATGAAGTCGAATCCGCGGTGAGCAAGTGGGGCGTGCCCATCATCGGCACGCACCGTCAGAAGGCGTTGAGCAGGTATAACGTGACGTTGGATACCGAATCGCTGGCTTCCGACGGCATCCAATATCTGCTGGATCAGGGAAGCCGCAAGCTCGGTCTGATCATCGGCCGGCCGGTCCACGTGCCGGTGCATCCGGATGTCATGACGTACTGGCGGTTGATGGAACAGAGCCGGCTGTCGGTTCGTCCGGGATGGGTTCGCGGCGATCTTCCGCCCAGCGCGATGTCCGGCTACCAGGCGTTCCGAGAGATTTGGGCGATGGACGACCGGCCCGATGCGGTGTTGATTCTCGACGACATCATGGCCCAGGGTGCGATCCGTGCGATGGTGGAGCTTGGCGTTTCGACCGAGCGTGATTTGACGGTCATGGTGCAGATCAACCGCAAGTCCGGTCTGGTTTTTCCGCTGCCGTTCGTGGCGTTGGAGTTTGACGTGTTGGCCATCGGGGCGGCGTGCGCGGAAATGGCGGTGCAACTGGTGCGTGGCGATGCGGTGGAGCAGCCTCAACTGCGGGTGAAATTAACGCCCCGGATATACCCGTCGACCGGCCTGCCGGGAGCGGAGGCGGAGGAGATGATTCAACCGGATGCAATGGGGGCATCTCGTTATAAGGAGGAAAAAACCCTTTCATGAATTCGTCCGTGCATGTCGTACCGTTTTTTGGCGTTGTATTTTTTTATTGAGTTCGAGTGTTTTATTTTCGGTTCTATTCCAAAAGGAGACTGAGATGCGTACGAAAATGGTTATCGGAGGTTTGTGTGGACTTCTGGCGATTGGCAGCGTGGCCAATGCCGCGGTGATCTGGGATACGGGAGATCCGACGAGTTATGGGTTCAATGCGGTGGGTATTGGATCGGGAGATTTCACGATTGACAGCCCGTCAGCCGGTTTTATGACGCAGAACACGACCGGTTCCAGCGCGGGAAGGTATGCGCTTCCGGCCGGCCCGGGGGCGGGCAGCGCCGCTGACGAGCTTGTGAATGCCAACGGCTGGAATGTGGAAGTGAGAGTGAATGCCACGACGCCGACATCGATCACCGGCGGAGGCTACCAAGTGACTGTTTACGGCGGCGACACCTTGGGCGCATTTCAACTTGGACTGCTGCCCACCAAGGCGATATATTATACGACCGGCGGCCCTGTTGATCTCGCAACGTATACCGCGGGCTTTCACACCTTCAAAATCACTCGATCGGCCGGCAACTCGACTTCATATGACATGAGCGTTGACGGCGGCACGCCCGTCACCACTCCGGATTGGAGTTCGGGCACTCCGATGGCGGTATTTGGCGACGGATCCGGAGGCGGCGGCACGGGCGCGGCCGTATGGGATTACGTGAAAATCAACGCGGTCCCTGAGCCGGCGAGCCTGGCGCTGCTGGGGCTGGGAGGTGCGGCGCTGTTGATGCGTCGTCGTCGCGGTTGAATTCCGACGAGGTCTGGTAGCCTCGCAAGTTCCGGGCGAATTTTTGCCAAGCCGTGCCTTGGATGGCAGCGGCGGTTCAGCGGGCAAATGGGCGTGAGGATGGAACCGATCGCCCAGCGGCCCGGTGTGCGCGGAGATGGCGGCTCAACCGGATGCGATGGTCGCGTCTGAAAATGCTTCGCGAACGAGAGGTTTATTTTGATGGAGTGATGGTCATGAAATCGCACCGGGTCAAGTTTCATGGATTTGTCGCGGTTGTGGCATCGTTGGCATTCGGCGGGTTTTGCATGGCGGAGACGCCGGCCTCGGCGCCGACAACGGCCCCCGATGGCGGGTTGCTGTTTCATGCGAGTTTCGACAAAGGCATGGAGGCCGACACCGCGGTTGGCAATCCGGATCCGAAGGTGAAGGGCAATGTTCAGTATGCAACGGGTGTTCGCGGGAAGGCCGTGATCGGGGGCGATGCCTTCGTGACGAATCTTGAATATCAAAACAAGGGGAATTTCCAGATCGAAAAGGGGACGGTTTCGTTCTGGATCAAGCCCATCGACTGGCTGGGGGACAAGGGCAAGGCGCAGATTTTTAATTTGTTCATGCAGGGCAACGGCAACGCCAGGGGGTATTTCGGGATCGAGATGGCCCGGTTCGGCCAGCCGGCGCCAAATCTTCTGTTTTACAGTGTCAATTTTTCAAACCGAGATAAGGCCTTTATCAACGATGCCAACTCGGTGAACTGGACCAATGACCAGTGGCATCAAGTCGTCATGACGTGGGATGATCGACAGGTCAAGCTCTACGTGGACGGCGAGGTCTCCGGTGCCGCGCAACTGACGGCGCCGTTCACGCCCGCAGATCTTCACTCGACAACGTTCGCATTCCTGGGCGGCGGCGAGGAACACACCGCACTGGATGAAGTCCGCATCTGGGATCACCCGCTCGAACCGGCCGAGATCCTGTCCCGTTATAAGGAGGAGAAACCATGACACGACTAGTCGAGGCCGGTCGGGATTGAGTGGTTGTGCCGCCGCCCAAAAATCCGGGCGCGTTTAGAGCCTATCCGGATAGGCTCTAAAAGTGGATCGACTCTGTATTGTTTTGGATCAATTATGACCATGATCGCGAAAATGTATTTGATGGGTATGGCGGCGCTGGGCGCCATGACATCGTTGGTCGCCCTGGCGGCCGCGCAACCGGCGGCTCCGAAGATTGTTGTTCCCAAATGCGATAAACCGCCCGTGATCGACGGCAGAATCGAGCTTGGAGAATGGCAACGTGCGGCGGCGGTGAGCGGATTCACCGACCTGTCCACCGGCCAGATGGATGCCCGCCAGGTGGTGGCGTACATCACCTATGACGACGCCAATTTGTACATGGCGTTCGATCTTCCGATTTATCCCAAGGGGGCGAAGCTTGTGACCGATCGCACCACCCGCGACACAGGCGGCTGGAGCGGAGATGACGTGCTGGAGCTGCTGCTGGATCCCTTCCACGGCAAGTACAAGAATGAGGAGAGCTATTTTCAGTTCATGGGCAATTCCGCCAACGTCGTGCTGTTTGATCAGGCGGAGACGCCGGGGCTGGGTCTCTATAACCGCCTGGAATGGAATGGCCGATGGGATTTCAAGAACACGACCTCCGGCGATCACTGGTACAGCGAGCTGTCGATTCCGTTGAAGGATCTGGGCATCGATCAGATCAAGGATGGGTCGAAGTGGCTGGTCAATTTCTCCCGCACCTGGGGCATCAAGCCGGGATGGACCACGCTTTCCCCCGTTGCCCACGTATTGAACGTCTCCGGCGGCGGCGCGGAGTTGGTCTTTCAGTCCGATGCGCCGGCCGCTCGTCTCCTGGGCGTGGAGCCGCTGTTGCAGGGGCGTTTTGGCGCATCGGGAGAGCTGGTCAACGGCGGTGTCGCGCGTGAGGTGGCGATTGTCGGAAGGGTGGTTGGTTCTGATGGCAGGGAAATCGCCGCCAAACGGTTGAATTTTCAAGCCGCGCCCAATCAGGTGGTTCCATTTTCCTTCGATGAAGCCGCCAATCTTGCCGACAAGAACGTGTTTCATCTCAGTATCGGCAGCGCTGATGGCAAGACGATCTGGCAGGAGATCGCCGTACCCTTTCTAAAGACAACGGCACCTCCGATATTTCCGGAAGTGGTTCGCAAGAAATTCATCCTGGACATCCGTTATCTTCCATCGTTTCAGAAGCTCTGGATCGACAAACTCGACTTCGGCGGTCTGCCTGACCGATCGTCGGTGAAGGCCATTCGTCTGAGCGTCCTGAAAGACGGCAAATCACTGGCCAGCCAGATGGTTCCATTCACGGGAATGTCCGTCGAAAACGTCGCCGTGCCGATTCCGAACATCGTGACCACCGAAGGCGATTATCGCATCAAGGCGGAGCTTCTTGATGGAGACGGCGGGGAGTTGGTGTCCGAGCAAAAGACGTTCTGGTGGAAACCCTATCCGTTCGCGACTTCGCCCGCCCCGAACCCGACGGGCATTCTCCCGCCGTTTACGCCGATGCGGCAGGATGGCCATGCGATTTCAGTCATCGGGCGTACTTACAAGCTCAATGATCTGGGGTTGTTCGACCAAATCACGGCCGGGCAATTGGAGCCGACCGTCGGCGGAGCGGTTGAGTCGATCCTGGATCGGCCGATGACGATTCACGCGCGGCAAAATGGTGGTCAGCCGGCAGTGGTTGAACCGGTGGGCAAGCTGTCGACGATTCATGGCGACACGATGGCAGTCGTCACGCAAGCGCACGGCAGGCTGGACCAGGTCGCGCTGACGATCACCAATAAAATCGAGTACGACGGCCTGTCGTGGATCGAGATGAAGCTGGATCCCGCCCGCCCGACGCAACTGGAGGGCTTGTATCTCGACATTCCGATCCGCGCGGATCAGGCGACGTTGCTGCATGAAGTCACCGATTCCATCCGCCGGGTGTTTGCCGGCCATACTCCGGCGGGCAAGGGGACCGTTTGGGACAGCGGCAAGCTGCTGAATACATCGGGAATGATCGGCAATTTCAAACCGATGTACTGGCTGGGCAACGAAGATCGCGGCCTCTGCTGGTTTGGTGAATCGGATAAGGGGTGGTCGCTGGATGAGAAGCTGCCCGCCTTGCAAGTCATCCGGGATGGCGACGAGGTGATCCTTCGGGTTCATTTCGTCAACAAGGCATTCCTGCTGGACAAACCCCGCACGATCGCTTTCGGCATTCAGGCGACGCCCGTCAAGCCGATGCCCAATGGCTGGCGAGGTTGGGTGGGGCCGTATTCCAAGGCCGAGCACAAAAACCTGACCTATTTCAATTTCTCTCCCGTCGCCGGACAGATCCCCACGTATGCCGCGACCGCCAACGCGCCCTATCCCGCCGATTATGAAAAGGCGAAGGAGGCGATGGACAAGCTGCGCGATGATGGATGCATCCCTTTCCTGTACGAGGTCATGCTGGGCATGGGTGTGAGTTATCCGGAGGCCGAAGCCTACCGCGGCGAATGGATCCGTGCTTCCTATATCGGCGCGGGCAGCTACGTGAATTTCCGGGTCGAGACATTGCGGGATTTCCTCAAGAAATGCGGCCTGTTTACCTTTTACGAAGACAACTGCTACCTCGTCCCGATCAAAGATCCCGCGTTGGGGTATGGCTATGTGCGGGATGATGGCCAATACCAGGGCGAATTCGCGTTGTTCAACACCCGCAACCTGCTCAAGGGCGAGGCCGAGGTTTATCAATCGCTGGGGATGCCCAACTACGTGGGTGTCCACAAATCGACCACGATGGTGCCCCCGATGTATGCGTTCGCCACCATCGCCATCGACGGGGAACAGCGGTTTATGACCACGCCGGAAACGGACTACATCGACCAGTTTTCGCTGGATTACATCCGCGCTCACATCATGGGCCGGCAGTTCGGGTTCGTGCCGTTTTTTCTGAGCGAAATCAAGCTGCCCAAGGACCAGACAAAGGCGATTCACGCCGGTACGCGGAGCGAGTTCGCGCTGCTTTGGCTCAATGAGATCGCCAGTTGGCCGGCCTACGGCATCGATCAGGCAACCGTGGACAACGCCATCCGCGCCAAGGGCCAGTTCGATATTGCGGCCGCAGACGTGAAGTTTCATCCCTATTGGGAAAAGGACAAAGTCGTCAAAACGGATTCCTCCGACACCGTCGTCAGCCTGTGGAGCCGGCCGGGCAAAGCCCTGGCGGTCGTCGCGAACCTCGGAGAAGCCAGGGATTGCGCGGTATCTATCGATTTTTCGCGACTCGGATTGAATCCCAAAGTCATCCGCGATTTCGAGTCCGGCGAAAGCTTGTCGCCCGGGCCGGATGGTTCGCTGAAAGTTCCATTGCCGCGGCATGATTATCGATTGATCTGGATCGAATAATGATCGGGCGAATTCACAAGCTCAAGGACACGTGCCTCAGGACGCCGCTGGATGAGGCGGTTCTGATCGTCTCGGATCGGGCCGGTTATGAACCGGTCACCCGCCAAATCCGCAAGCGTCTGGGACCGTTGACCGTGTGCCGCGACACCGACGCAACCCCCGCGCTGGTGGAAGGCCGTCATCTCATCGCGATCGGCAACCTCTGTACCAACAAGCTGATCGAGCGGCTCTATTACCAGTGGTACACCAACGTGGATGTCGGCTACCCCGGGCGGGAGGGGCACGTGGTCCGGAGCATTCACGACCCGTGGGGGGCCGGTCGCAATGTGATCCTGGTCGGCGGCAGCGACGATCAGGGTGTGGCCGCCGCGGCGGAATCATTCCTTGGCGCGGTGCGATCCGATGGGCCCAACGCATCGGTCGCCTGGCTTGGAGACATCAGGCTCGGTGATGAAGCGCGCCGGCAGATGGAATCCCGGCCGCATTATCGCGGGCCCATCTGCGATCTGGGGTTCAAATACTATTTCAGCGGCGAGGAGCGATACGGCGGATTGTGGCGCGAGGAACTGCTGAAGCTCGCCGCGCTGCCCGATCCGTATCAGGGCAGCCATATCTGGGCATGGTCGCCGCTGGCGTTGTGGGATCTGCTGGAAGAGTCGCCCATCTTCTCCGATGCCGATCGGCTGCTGCTGACCAATCTGTTCCTTGGGTGGGTGGTTTCGGACGAAGTGTACACCTTTACCGACTTCCGTCGGGATCTGCGCGATGGCAATCTCACCCAGCCGCATCGGACCGGGCCCGCGCTGGCCTGCTTCTTTGGTGGCCGGTATTTCAAAAAATATTATGGCATGAAGGAGGCGAATTCGTGGCTTGCCGCCGCGAAGAAGTATTTTGAGCCTCAGATGAGCTGCTCCAAGACGCTTGACGAGCCGGAGGCCTGCACCGCCGAAAGCCTCGGGGCGGGCGGTCTGTTCACCTATGCCGTGGCTTCGGGGGATCATCGCTGTTTTGAAAACGGCATCATGCGCCAGGCCGCCGACCGCGTGGCGATGTGCTGCAACAACCTGGGTGTGATGGCCGCGTTCGCGGACACCCAGTCGTTCAATTCCGTGCCCGGCGACTTCTTCTCGCGACTGTCGCACCGCGAGCGCGACGGCGGCTACGAGTTCATGGCGCGGCGGAAAAACCCGTGGCGTGACGAATGCAAACCGGTCTGGCGCGAATATGAAAACGTGACGCCGACCTATCACACCGATGTCCAGCCGCACGAGCCAACCCACCTGCTGGGCGTCAAGGTGGCGCCCCTGTCGCGGACCTATTGGGACAAATATCGCGGCGACGGCTACACCTTCCCAGAGTATCCCAAGACGATTCCCCATGAGACATCCTTTGACAAGATCACATTCCGAGGCGGCTTTGATGCCGAGGATGATTATCTGCTTCTGGATGGCGTCTCCGGAGGCGTGCACGGTTTTGCCGACGCCAATTCGATTCTGGAATACACCAGCCGCGGACGTCTGTGGATCGTCACCGCGGACCTGTCGTATGGGTATGACAATTCCCGTCTGTCGCAGCACAACGCCGTCACGGTGTTGCGCGATGGCCTGGGACAACTGCCGCCGGGCTTTGCGGCGATTGTGAAAGTCGTGGACGAGCGGCCCGATGGATTCACGCATACGGTGCTCCCCGGACACAACGGCGTGGACTGGCATCGGACGATCGCCTGGCCGGGCGATCACCACTTTGTCGTCACCGACGAGTTGCACGTGACCCTACCCGGCGAATATCGCTTTGATTGCCGCTGGCGCACGCTCGGCGAGCCGCGATGGGGAGAGCAATCCGCCGGAGGATATGGAGAACTGATCGTCGAGCAGAAAGACCTCGCGCTTCACATCGCCTGCGGAGGTCACGTGCGAATGTCGCTCGAACGGGATGCCCAGCGCGGTTCCTATTTCAGTCGATGGGCGAAAAGGAAATATGAATACGCCGAACCGATCCTGAATATCCTCACCCAGACCATCGAAGGCAAATATCAACCGGGCGACGTGGTTCGATTCGTCAACCGGATCCACATCGCACCGTCACGGATGATTCCACCCGCCGGTGGCGGGGGGGATGGGTTGAAGAAGCACGCATTTGCCGCCCCCATCCATCCAGCCGGCATCAATGACAACCGACTGGTTCAATGCTGGTCATATGAAGACGCCGCTCAGCTCCGCGACATTCATGTCGCCACGGACGGCGTGCTGGTTGCTTCACAATCCGGGCAGGTGATCTCACTGGACTTTTCCGGAAACAAGCAATGGTCACGAGACCTGCGATCACCCGTGAACACCATCGCCACCGGCGATATCAATGGCGACGGCATGGTCGAGATCGTCGCCGGCACCGATGACGCCCGCGTGCACGCGATGGCTTGCGATGGCAATCCCCTGTGGGATCGCCCGTTTGCGACGCCCGCCGCCAACTGCTGGGGTCTGGACGACGCCAGCGTGGTGCGCGTCCGCTGCGTCGACGTGGATGCCGATGGGTGTGCCGAGATTGTCGCGGGCCTGGGCGACATGCACCTGCACGTGCTTCGTGGCGACGGTCAACGGCCGGCGAACCTGCATGACTGGGCGCGCATCGGCCCGCGACAGCTTCCGGCCGAGGATGGACCGGGTTCGACGATATGGCGGCGGTTCGGATGGGGGATATGGAACACATTTGATTTCGCGGACGTTGACGGGGATGGCAGGATCGAGATCATCGCCGGTCCGGGCATGCCACCCAGGGCCGCCGCCAGTCCCGCCGTCATCCTCCGAGCCGTCGACGGCGAGTTGCTCGCCGAACTGGATGTCGATGGCTGGGCGGGCGGACTCAACGCGATCGCCATTGAAGAAGTTCCGGCCGGCGAAATGCCACGAATCGCCATCGGCACCATCAAGGGCAACCTGCGGGTCTATCAATCATCCAGGCAACTGGGTAAGAGAACTCCACTCAAGCACGATCAAGCCGTCATCGATCACACCTCGGGATCAAACCGATATTTTCTATTGGAACCGCCTCGATTGTTGTGGGAACGAAACCTGGGCGACCTGGTCACCGGGATTGCGTTGTTGCGATCACCGCAATCCAGCCCGGGCTCTGCCGATGACCCGATCCTGCTTGCCGGATCAACAACCGGCTACGTCACGGCATTCGATCTTCACGGCAATGGATCGTGGTTCCAAAACCTGCACGCTCCCATCACACGGCTGGCCGTCTTCTCATCATCACCAGACGGCCACCCGCACATCGTGGCCGCGTGCAATGATGGAGAACTGTGGATTCTCAATCCTGGCGGAACCGTGAACACAAGATGCAATCTGGGCGGTTCAATCGAACGACTGGCCATCATGCGGCGACCGGACGGTTCGGATCGCCTGCTCTGCATGGCCGCGAATCGCGTTTTGTGTCTCGGACTTCAGACTGCACCAACCATCGGCAAACCAATGAAATGCGGAATCGAAATGGCTTGTACCTAAGGAGACCGTCATGAAAAACAACCCATCCCGACAGGGCATTGATCCGATCGCACATCGCGGCCAACGCATATTGATGGCCGGTGGCTTTACCCTTGTGGAGCTGCTGGTCGTCATAGGCATTATAGCGCTTCTTATCTCAATTCTGCTGCCCGCGTTGAACAAGGCCCGCGAATCGGCCAAAACCGTTCAATGCCTGAGCAACCTCCGTCAACTTGGGATGATCTTCCGGTCTTATGCCAACTCAAATCGTGATTACATCGTCCCGGTCGCCGTTTACACCAGCCCCGGAATTGCCAACACCTGGTACCAGCAACTCAACGCCGCCGGACTGTTGTTCATCTACGAGGGTGCCGGCAATCCGTGGTGGGACAAAAACCCCAATTCCATCGCAACCTGCCCCTCCAGGCCCGCTCCGCCGCAACACGCTTCAGGCCTGTATCACTACGGCATGAGCTGGATGCAATTCCCTTCCACCGTGGATACCTTTGACACGGCCATCTATCTGGGCGTCGGCGGTGGCGGGAGGAAGTTCAGTCAACTCAAGGGATCCTCCGACCGTCTCCTTTTGGCGGATGCCACCAACTTCGCCATCCTACGTTTTCACTGGGTCCCACAGCTCCTGGGCGATTACTATCCCCACAGCGGAGGCGCAAATCTGCTCTTTCTTGACGGCCACGGCGAGTGGCGCAAGGGACCGCTACCCGTCGGAACCGTCAACCAGCCGCCACCCCCTCCGTTCTGAGATTAACAGGGATGGTCCCGAATGGTATACACGACAAAACGGCACGATGATTCCTCCCCATGACACTTGTGGAAAGGTTCATGCTTCGGCTCTCTGAAACCAGCGACCTGTTTCTTACTCACTCGATGGTTCCGTCAGGCCCGATCCCCACGGCGTACGATCCGGACGGTGTCTATCCATATGAAAGCTATTGCGAAACCAGCCGCCGGCCTGTGCTGCGGCGATTGAGGATACTTACGCTGGAAAACGATTTGGTGAGGGCGCGCATCTGCCCGGATCTCGGAGGGCGGGTGGTGTCGCTGACGCATCTGCCGTCCGGAAAAGAGACGCTGTATCAATCTCCGGCCGTGAGGCCGATTCGGATCCTTCCCCGTCAATTTTTCATTGGCGGCGGGATCGAAGTGAGCTTTCCGATCTCGCACTCGCCGGTGCAGACAGTGAGCGTCCTGTATGAAACCGCCCGGCGGGATGGACGGATTTTCGCGTGGTGCGGAGAGCGGGAGCTTCGCTTCGGCATGCATTGGACGGTTGAATATTCGCTGGGGGAGGGGGAGGCGTTTTTTACGCAGCGGACGTTGTTTGGCAACCAGACGTCACGGGCACATCCCTGGATGAGCTGGTCCAACGCCGGAGTGCCGGCACGCCCGGACACCGAGTTTCACTTTCCAGACGGACCGGTGCTCTATCACGGAGATGAGATCAAGATCATTGATTGGCGGAGCCAGGGGCCATCCCGCCAGGCCGACATCAGGCGGATGGCCGGCTTTTTTTGGCGCAAACCGGATTGTTGCGCGTTCGGGGCATTCACACCCAGCCTGGGGGCGGGACTGTATCACGTGGCGGATCCGGCTCAAACACCGGGAATCAAGCTTTGGACGGATGGGATCGGGCCGCACGAAGCCTGGGTGAGACAATGGACGCTGGACGGCAGCCAGTGTCTTGAGATTCAAGCCGGTCCGCTGATGGACCAGTCGATCAAAGAACAGTTGATGCCCGGCGAGTCGCGTTATCACACGGAATTCTGGATTCCAAGCGACCGTGCCCTGGACATCAGGGCGATCGGGTTGCCGCGGCCGGAGTTGCCGCCTGTTGATCGAATGCCGTTGTTCGGATGGGCCAGGCAAGATGAAGTGAGCTTATGGGAGGCGCTGCGGGAGGCGTGGACGACCAAAGGTGCTGATCGCGTACCCGATCCACCGGACGAAACGGATAATCGATGGGCGCCTCCGGGGATGGATGACCTGGGACAGGCGTTGGAATGGGGCGCCAATCTCGCTGGCAAAGGCACGCGGCGGGACCGATGGTTGCTGCAATTGGGCGCCTGGCATGCCGGGCGTGGCGAGGGCGATGCGGCTCTTGCGGCGCTGGGAACGTCGGGCGATGACCGGGCGCGGGCACTGGAGGGGCGATTGCTGCGCTGCCTTTTTCGGAATGCCGACGCGGCCGCCGCCTGCTTCAGGAATATTCAATCTTCGATCATCGCTTTGCACCCGCAAATAATCGTGGAGCGTGATCTGGCCTTGGAAATGCTTGGAGCGGACGCATTCGCGGAACGCCAGAGATGGTTCGAGCGGGTCGCGGCCCTGGAAGATGAGTGGGTGATCGAGCGCCACGCCTCCTTGTTGGCCGACCAGGGCCGATTTGAAGAGAGCCGCCGACTGCTGGAATCATGCCGGTTTCAGCTCGTTCACCAACGATATGCCCGCACGCGGTTGTGGAGACGAATTAAAGATGGATTGCGACTGAGAGATCCGGACCCGCCGAACTGGCTGGGCGAAGACGATCTGGCCGAATTTGGAGCCTATCGCGAGCACGCTGAGCATTGAAGCGGCCACGCCGCCGCCCCTGAATGCTTTGCGTCTCCTCTGATGGTTGGTGGGTAACAGGAATGATGCGCCCGCTGTTCGTGGGAAAGTCCATCCTTTCGAATGAGTTCTTGTTCATAAACCATTGTTATACAAGGGGTAAGGTCGCCGCGTCGTTGGGTGACCCATTTTGATGATGAAAAAGACAGGCCAAGTGGTGGGTTTGATGGAGTTTCATCTAGATGGGTATAAGTACACCAATGTAGAAAATAATAATATAATTTATAATTAAACTTGACATTTTTCTGCATCGTTGTACATTGATATTGATGTCAAAGATTGTTGATTCCCAACGTGTGCAGGCGACTTACGAGAACTTGGAGGAGCGTATTCGCGGCATGTTGCCGCGGACGCAGTTGCCTTCCATGCCCGAACTACGTCGTGAAATGTCCGTCAGTCAGGCAACCATCGAGCGTGCCTACGATCGACTTGAAGCACGCGGCCTGATTGAGCGGAAGAAACGCAAGGGGGTTTTTGTCGCCGATCGGATGCAAACCGGCGAATTCGCCATCGTCATGCGGCCGGCGTTGCTTGGTCTGGGCGCATCGGCTTATTACCGAAACGTCAGCTCCCATCTGATTCATTTTCTCCACGAACGAGGTCCGCAATGGCGGGTGCACATGCACCTGGGCCGGCAAACCGGCACGCCGGCGGAATTTCCCTCGACACTGGACCTGCTTGAGTCGGATGTGCTGCCGCAACTGCGGGGCGTTTTCTCCTTTCACGAGCTTCCTGAACTGGGCGAGGCGCTGGAGAAGGCGGAAGTGCCCGTGGTCTACCTGGGGTCAAAAGTAACGGCTCACAGCGTCGGTTATGACGATGAGGCGGACTTTATCCGCAAGTCGCTGACGCATTTGCGCAAATCCGGCTGCTCGACGGTGGGCTTGATCAACGTGTCGCACCCGTGCGAGAGTCAGTTGGTGCGGACCTTCCGCGAGGAGGTTTCCAGGGTGGGTCTGACCACGCGGCCCGAATGGCTGGCGAGTGAGGATGCCAACGCCAGCGAACGGGGTGGTTATGAGACTTTTCTGCGCTTCTGGTCCAACGACAGCCGCCCCGATGGCGTCATCGTGGGGGATGACGTGGTGGCCAACGGCGTGCTGCGGGCGACGCTGCAACTGGGCGTGCGCCTGCCGGAGGACATCCGCCTGGTGACGTTCGCCAACCGGGGCGTCGATTTTGCGTATCACCTGCCGGTCAGTCGGATTGAGTATGACATGCGGGAGCTGGCGCAGCGGGCGGTGGAGATGATGATGAGCCGGCTTTCCGGCGAGTCGATCGCGGAAAAACGCATCCTGCTTCCGGGCAGGACCATTAAAGGAAATACGACCTGATTAAATCAGGAAAACGGTCAAGGCGACCGACATGGGATGGCAGGCGTGGAATGTTTCCAGGCTCACTTCATCTCGGCGACCTTGTGTCAGAAACGGAGGATAGTGTATGAGGCATTCTGATGTTTCGATATGTGGACGTTCTGCGGCCGCCCTGCTTGGCGCATGCCTGTGCCTGGGAGTGGCCGAGTCGGCCAGCGCCGCATTGATTCCCAATGCGATTTCCGGGGTCACGGCAGCAGTGCGTGGCAATTTCGACGGTGTAGACCCAAACCCCGGCTCGCCTTCGCGCGCCGTGGATGGCAGCGGGCTGACCGTTGGCAATGTGAACGATTCATCGACGTGGACCCATGACAATACCTGGCAAAATGGCTTGCTGGCGCGCGGTAGTTTCGCTTCCATCGATGCCGATACCGCCGACACCACCGGCTACTGGTTTGCGATGGATCTGGGCGCGGTATACAGCGACCTGGATAAAATGTGGATCTGGAACGATACCTACAACGTTAAAGGCGGCGCCAAACTGGTGGACATTTATTATATCGCCAGCCTGGCCCCAGGGGATGTGCCGGTTAACAGTAACAGCAGCTACGATTTTGTCGGAAAAGGTTGGACCTTATTTGATGGCGGTCATACCATTCCGAAATCACCCGCCGGTCCGGCGGTGGGACCGGTTGAGTCAATCGACCTCAGTTCCATTACGGCCCGGTACATCGGGTTTAACTATCACACCAACTGGGGTTTTGCCTATCAACTCCCCGGCAACCCCAACCCTCGCATCGGGTTTAACGAGATACAGTTCACCACGGAGGTCCCCGAACCTTCCGCGATCGCCGCACTGGCGGCCGGCGGGGCCCTGTTGATGGCGGGTCGGCGCCGTAAACGGGTTCGGTAATGGGGATGTGAATCAGAGGAGACGGGGTCGTCCTGATTGATCGGCCGCGCGGCTGAAAAATCAGGACGACCCGTCGATCAACCGTGGCAGAGTCGTAATCCCATGAAAGGCTCTGCAGATCGAGCGGTATGATACCCGATCAAAGGAGATTCTCATGGAAAACACCACAATCGTATCGTACGCCGGCATGGACTGCCATCGCACCTTCAGTCGTCTGACC
>JADYZN010000042.1 GCA_020853095.1 Phycisphaerales bacterium
CAGACGACTGAAGGTGCGATGGCAGTCCATGCCGGCGTACGATACGATTGTGGTGTTTTCCATGAGAATCTCCTTTGATCGGGTATCATACCGCTCGATCTGCAGAGCCTTTCATGGGATTACGGGATTCTCGAGCATGAGAAACCGCCGCGGCTTCCGCGCTGTGGACCATTGGGTCCGATCCATTCCATCATCAAAATAAAAGGTCCGCGGGATGCAAGACACGGTTTGTTCTTCTCCGTGTCTCTGTGTCTCCGTGGCACATTCATTCCTGATTGGGCTTGTCATGGTGCGGCGATCGCCACGATCTCGATTTGGCCCTGTCCCACGTTCGTGCCGCCGCTGATGCCCATTGCCTGGTGGGTCTGATGCCAGGTCCAGTCGTCGGGAAGGCCGGTGAGTCCGACCAGGCGCTGGCCGTTGATTTGGCAGGGCTTGGCGGCGGGCTGGTCGTAGGGCAACTTGAGCAGTCTCGACAGGATGATTCGTTCCTGCCAGCGGTAATCGGGGTGCGTATAAAAGGTGAGTCGGCCGCCGCGTTGAAGCCATTGTCGCAGGGATGGGATGGCCTCGATCAGGGAGATGCCAAACTCGGCGGAGATGTGGAAGGTGTTGCTGGGCATCACCAGGAGGCGTTCGAGCCGATCAAAATTCCACGGCCAGGGGAGAAAATCGGGATTGCCCAGCAACCAGGATTCTTTGGTGTCGGTCAATTGGCGAACAAGTTGCGGGATCTGATCATCATCGTAGACGCCGGCGAAATAGCAGGCCGACCATGGCGAGGCGGATCGCGCGATGTGATGCGCCATTTCCACGTTTTTGAGTTCCTGGCGGAACAGGGGCAGGCAATCGCTCCAGGAGAAGGGCATCCGATGCGAGGCGTGATAATCGCTGACGGGCAGCAAGGGCGGAACATCGGTGATCCCTTCGTACCAGCGTTCCATCTCGCGGGTCAGTTGCTCGTAGAGTTTCACGGATTGGCGCAAGGGCGCGATCGCCGATTCCAGCCGAGATAAATCCCCGGTCAGGCCGTATTGATATATCTCCCGTGCGACCTTCGACTTGAGGCGATAGAAATCCACCGTCAATGAGATCCCTTGCGCATCCACCCGGAGCCGATCGAGTTCCGTGCCCGGATCGCATTGGGCGTTGTCCAGCGCCTTGGAGACTTCATCCGCCTCGGTGGCGCTGCGTTCGACGGCATCGCTGAAATGATATCCCATCGCATCCGGCTGGGGGTCCTGGATGTCGAACCGGAGCGGCCGCAGGTCGTCAAGCGCATCGGTCAGGATGACTTTTCTGCCGTGCATCGAGCGGGCCAGACGCAATTGGCCCAACGTCGCGCCGGCGGTGAGCACGAAATGATTGTCGTAGTGCATCCACAAGTGCTGTTGCAATCGCGGCAGGATCGAACCGGTGCCTTCGTAAAACGCCATGGCGGCGCGGGCGGCGGTCGGCGTCATTCCACGCTGTTGACATCGGTTGATCCAGTATCGCTGTTCCTGCTCCTGATCACGCACCGGTTCAAAGGCGTAACGGCCCCATGCCTCGTAATGCAGCCAGTCGCGGTCGATCTCATCGAGTTCAAGCCCCTTGTCGCCGACTCCGGGGATGCGCCAGCTCCAGCGGGCATAGACGTGCACACCCCGCACTCCCAGCGCCTGGTAGTTCAGGCAGCACTGGCGGATGTAGGAGGGGGGTGCCCAGCGGAACGGGTCCACCTCGCTGAGCATGTGCATGTTCACCACGTTGGGCACGCCGAGATCGACCCAGTCCCGCACCCGCGCATCGGGCATCGCGCCGGCGATGTGCTCGGCGTTGTGCTTCATCATGGTCAGCAGATTGTCGTATTTGCCCAGGATGTTCTCTTTGGTCCGCTCGGGCGTCAGGGTGGTCCATTGCCGCAGGATGAACATGGGGCGGTGGGGCGTCTGTTTGATCCCCTCCAGCAGCACCTCGGCGGAGAATTTTTCCGCCTCGCCTCCCGGCACGCCCTCGCCCACGCAGGCGACCAGGCCGACTTGGGGAAATGCGTTCACGAACGAACTGATGGCGGCGCGCATGTACCGCGCGATCAGGGGCGAGAGCTTTGGCAGCGTGACATCCACCCCGTGCGCCTTGGCGAAACTCCGGCACACGTAGATGTTGTAAAAGTGAAACAGCAGCGTCATGTTGCGGCGTTTGAATTCGCCGCGGAGCCAATGCAGCATTTGCGAATTTTGCGCCAACTGGCGTTGGTCCACCTCCTGGACTTCTGGAAAACCGGGGATCGGGCAAAAAAACGGGAACGGATGAAAATTCCAGAGCGTGACGGCGTTCCATCGACTCAGGGCCAGTCGATCCAGCGCGCGGATCCACCAGTCTTTGTCGTAAAACCAGGGAAATTGCTCATCGTTGATGGAGTTGAGATAACTGCCCCCTTTCATCAGGAGCAATCCCACGCTGCGAAATTCCAGTTTCGGATCTCGGCGGACCTTGATCGGACGAGTCGGCAATCCGGCGTAGGACTGGCAGCGTTCGATAAATTCGATCACGCCATACAGCAATCCCGCCTCGTCGGCGCCGGTGATGGTTCCCGCGGTCCGATCCAGCGAGATGCCCGTGTCCTGCCGTTCGATCTTGAAGTTCGCACTGAAGCTGAAGGCGGGGTCCAACAGTTCTTTCGGATCAAACGATGGCTCCCAGGCCAGCTTGAATCCCTGCGAAGGGAGCTTCAGGCGTGGATCGATTCTCAGGGTCAGGCTCGGCAACCGGTCATCGGGAGTGCCGGCCTCCACCACGGCCACGTCCAATTTTTCCATCTCCCGACGAAGCACCTCAACGGCGTAACGCACGGAGGGAGTCAACTCGCATTCAATCAGGACAACCAGAGATTTCATGATCCATCCCATCGCAGAAAAAATGTTCAAATTAAAACGCAAGCCTGATATCCGATCGTACAGGGTTATGCAAACACCCTGCGAGGTGAATTCATGTCATTCATCGCGCAGGGTGTTTGCATAACCCGGAATGGCCTGTTATTAGGCTGTCATTTTTGTTCGAACATTTTTTCTTCAAAGGGATGAATCATGACATCAACGATCATGCCGGTTCTGCTCCTTGCCGCCGCTTCATTCGCCTCCTGCGCATTGGGCGGTTCAACGCCGCCTGACAAGGCCGACTCGGAAAAATTGCCCGCATATCTGGTTCGATTCGCCGGCCAATCCATTCATCCCGATGGCCATCTTGACGAAAAAGCATGGGATTCGGCGCCGTGGAGTCACGATTTCGTCTGGATCGACGCCGGCGATCCCGCGCCGCTGCGATCTCGCTTCAAGGCGCTGTACAATTCCGAAGGCCTGTACTTCGCCTGCGAATACGAGCTGGACGACGATGCGTCCCGGGAACTGGACCCGAATTTCCCCTACGCCTGTGAAATCATGCTGGATGCCGGCGGCACGGGCCGGCGGGTTCTGGAATACGCCGCCTCACCCGATGGGTCGCAATTTTCGATCATCTGGCATGGCCGCCTGGCCCTCTCGCAATGGACCAGCGAGCTGAACATCAACACCCATGTCGGCGTGTCTCGACCGGCATCCGACACCGGTCACGGCACCATCATTTTCGAGATTGAATTTCCATGGGATTCACTGAAAACCCTGGATGACCACGCATTTTTGCCTCCCAAAAAAGGCGATGCCTGGAGAGCCAATTTTTCCCGGGTCGAACAGGGCGAAAATGCCGGTGATTTCACCTGGGCGCCGATGGGCGATGTTTATTACGTCCACAATCCCGGCCACTACGGCTGGCTGGTCTTCGCGGGACAAACCGACCCCCTGACCGACCTGTCAACCGTTGATCTCAAACCCAAGCCGGATGTGGACCTGCAAATCAACGAATCACCCCACTTTCATCTGTTCAATCAGACGATGTGGGCACTGTGGATGATGCCGTGGTCACCGTCTCATGAAGATGCGAATACGACATCTCAGCCAATTTTTGTGGCCGGCAACACCTTTGTCACCCTGCTCAACCCCGATGGCTCCGCCAGATGGAAAATAACCCGCAGAACCGCGGACCTGCCCCAGTTCATCCGCGCGGTCGCCCTGGTGGGCGACAAGCTCTATGTCAGTGGTGACGGGAAAAACGGTATGGGGCAGGGCATGGTGAGGATCGACTCCACCGGCCAATCGCATCGGCTCGGCAATCAGGATGGCTATGTTTTCCACTTCAACGCCAGGATTATTTCTCTCGGTGCCAATGCGGCGTTGATCTACTGGAAAGATGACGCCGACTTCAAGGATCATTTCCAATTAATCACCACCAACGGCCTGCAACCGCCCGTTCAAACCAATGGCAAGGTGTTGTGTGCCGCCCGCCTCGGATCGGATCGAATCGCCGTTGGAACCTCCGATGGCTTCTCCTGTTACGATTCCAACGGAAAGCTGATCAAGTCAACGCGAATCGCCGGCGGCATCACGTCGGCCGCGCCGGTGGCCGATGCGGTCGTCGGCGTCTCGGGCCAGGTGGGCATCTATCGGATCACCGCGGATGGCGACTGCAACTATTATCCTTTCGCCTTGCGCACCAAATTCGACGCCATCTATCCCGACGGCCAGGGCAACTGCTGGGCCTCCTACATCGGCGGCGTCGCGTTCATCACCCACAACAACATCAAATATTACAATTCCCCGCTCAATCTGGCCGGCCTTCAGGTCATGGACGCTGTCCACACGCCGGATGGCAAAATGGTCTTCTCCGCCAAAATCCCCAACGCCGACTTGTACGAAACAACCGACAATTCCGCCTTCCTCCTGATCACCGATGGCAAACACTGGCAGCGTTACGGCTTTGCCGATGGTCTTCCCGGCCAATTCACACAGTTCGACAGCCTCGTGGTGATCAACGGCAACATCCTCTTCAATTCCCACAAGGGGATATTCAAATTGACGCCTTGAATGTGAATTCAGACTGAAATTTCAACACGATTGCATGGTTGTGTCATGCCCTGTCGCACGTCACTCATCCCTGCCGCGCCCTCGATCAATCCGGTCCGCGTCGTGGATTCATTGTAATCACCTAAACAATTACATAATAAGAAGTTACAGACACATTCGCATTGTCCTGTCCACCTATCATCCTGAGGTGTTTCATTTTAATTTGATTTTTTTCTTGACGTGCTTCCAAAATGGTGTATAATCTGAATGAACGATCATTTTAACTGTAATGAACGTTCATTTATAACTCAATGACCGCTCATTACATGACAATGAACGATCATTTAATTGTTCGGTAATCGGTCTTAGGTCAGAACTCGATATGCCGCCCACAATTCAAGACATCGCGAGGGTTGCAAAGGTTTCACGATCGGCGGTGTCGGTCGCATTGGGGCCGCCCTCTTATCGCTCAGGAACTCGCGTCTCGGCCTCCACCCGCTCCCGGATTGAGGAAGTTGCCCGCAAATTCGGATACCAGGCAAACGTGATGGCCAAGGGGTTGGCCGGGGGACGGACCAACACGCTGGGCATCCTCTGGTCGCTGACAGGTCCTCACCTGAGCGCTTCCATGGCCGAGAACATCGCGCTCCGGTCGCATCGGCATGGTTATGCCACTCAACTGGTCAATCACCTGTGCGATCCGGCAATCACCCTCAAGTCGCTGAATGATTTCAAACGCCGTGGTGTGGATGCGGTCGTCATGCAGGATGTGAACGGCGTTCTGGAAACGCCCGGGATCACTAAAGTCCTCGGTGAATTTACGGCGGCGGTGGTGGTCGTTTCAACGCCATGGAAGACCTCCATCAACCAGATCCACCATGACCGGCTGCCGGCGTGCCGCCAGGTGGCCCAACATTTTGCCGCCAGTGGGCGTCGTCGACCGGCCATCCTTACCAACGTAGGCCCTAACGACCGCAAGATACAGGCCTTCCTGGAAAGCGCGGCTCAGCATTCAATGGATGTCACGAACGACTCACTGATGCAAGTGCCGAACAGGCCTGATCTTTCATCGGCCGAGAATTACTGGCGGACTCTGGAAGAGCACTTTGAGAATGGCCGCCAGTTCAAGTTTGACGCCATCTTCTGTCTGAATGACGAGGGGGCGGTGGCGACGATCAATTGGCTGGCCAGGCGGGGACTGCGTGTGCCCGACGATGTGGCGGTTGTCGGCTTTAACGACGGCCCGATCAACGGGTTCCTGAACCCGCCCCTGGCGAGCGTCGAGCGGCGGGATGATCAGGTGGCCGCGGCCATTGATGAAATTATTTTCTCACAATTAAGTCAATCCGACTCCTCTCCGCAGCGGCGGTATATCCCGATGCGATTCGCTTGGCGCGAATCGGCCGGCGGCGAGGGCGGATTCTCCATTTCAGGAGGTTTGTCATGAAGCGTGCTTTGATTCTCGCTGCCGCGGCAGCGTCGGTCTCCACCCTGTTCGCCGTCCAGTCGCAGGCGGCCGTGTTCTACGACGTTAATTTTTCGAATCAAGTGGCTGGCAATACGCTCAGCTTCCAGGCTTCCACGGCGGGAACGCCCAACACCAATCCGTCAGCTATTGGTCAACAGAATGCTCCTCCCAACATAGACACCGTTCAGGCGGCGGCGGGCTATACGGACGCGACCACATCCAACACGATCGGAGGTGCCAGCGATATGGTCGCGGTGTTGGCGGATCATAGTACCAACTGGTCGCCCGGTATTTATTTTAAGAATGCTGCCGGGGAAGAGGTCAGCAGTGGCAAGGTGAACATTAAAATGGACGTCCTGCTGGACACCTATATCAACAACACCAACCCCGACCCCTACAAAGGCGGTTGGTCATTCTTTAGTGTCAGGAATCTTGCGAATCAAAACATTGGAGGGTTCGTCATCAACTACGGCAACGGTGCGGCATTATCCAACTTCGCAACAGTAGGTGGAGCGAATTCATATTCAGGCTCTCTCACCGCGGCCGCCGGAACCGTGCTTCATGTGGATTATACGGCGGACTTCACCACTCTCAAGCAAACTTTGTCACTTGACAATGGGGTACATTCCATTACGAACAATTTGCCATCAGGATCCGCATACGGCCAGATCGTTATCAATCCGGGATCAGGCCCGTCCTATAACACGTTGGCCTTGGACAACGTCCACATCGAGTCGACGCCGGTTCCCGAGCCGGCCAGCCTGGCGTTGCTGGGGCTGGGCGGGATGCTGATGCTTCGGCGAAGGGGGGCCAGGAGCGAGGTGTAATGTAATCGGTGTGAATGATGAACCTCCGGGTGACTCATGGACAATCAGAATCTCGGCCAATGCCGGTGCATGGATGATTGGCCGTGGGTTGCCCGGAGGCTTTTTTAAGAGAACGCAAGCAAGCAGCACCGAATTATTGTGAGGAGCGGGATCATGGAGAGAAAGATGAGTTTTCATTCAAGGGTTGGCATCCTGATGACGGCCGTGGCGACGATGGGAGTCGTGGCCTCATCCGCATCGGCCAGCACGCCGCCGCCGCAGGACTATGTGGATGCCACCACTTTCGGCGGTGGATACAATGCCACAGACGCCACTGCCGCGCTGCAGGCGGCCATCAACAGCGGCAACAGCAAGATATTTGTGCCCAACATGGGAACGCCCTGGATAGTCCAGCCCCTGATCTTGAACCAGTCCAACCAGACAATCCTGTTTGAAAGCGGCACCGTGGTGCAGGCCAAGAGTGGGGCATTCAACGCCCAGGTAACCGGTCTGTTTTCGAGCACAGGCACTTCCGGTGTCACGTTGAGCGGCTACGGCGCAACGTTCCGAATGAATCAGGCGGAATATGTCGGCCTCGGCGGCGAATGGCGAATGGGGATTCTAGCCAGTTCCGTCAATAACTTTCAGGTGAAAGGATTGACGATCGAGAATACCGGCGGCGATGGGATCTACCTGGGTGCTTACCCGGCCAGCACTCCCAACTCGAATGTGGTCATCAAGGATGTGACGCTGAAGAACAATTACCGCAATGGGATCAGCGTCATCTCCGCCAACGGGCTGACCATTGACAACGCCGTGGTGCTGAACACCAACGGCACAGCGCCCAAGGCCGGCATTGATTTTGAGCCGGACAACGTCAGCCAGACGCTGCAGAATATCACGGTCAAGAACAGTATTTTCGCCAGCAACGGCGGCAATGGGATCATGTTCGACCTGGCCAAATGGGATAGTGGTGGAACGAATTCGTCACCGTATAACAAGCAGCCCAGTGATGTGACGGCCACCATCGAGAACGTGACCGTATACGCCAATGCCGGGGATGGCATCAATCTGCGGGAATCGCTGAAGAACGTGACGTTCAAGGACAGCATC
>JADYZN010000043.1 GCA_020853095.1 Phycisphaerales bacterium
CCGCCGCGGCGCTCGGGTCGCACTCCTGCGGAGCCCTATCCTCCGAGGCGGCGCGAGAAGTATAACGCGCGGACGGTTTTGTATTGGGAAAAAATCGGTCTTGACAACGAAATGCCTTTCATGGATATGGAGCAGCCAGGCCCAGGGCAGCCGCGCGGCCGAGCTGTTCATGCCGCAACAGACGCTCGCTCCCGGACAGCAGTGGCAGGTAACGGTGCATTACCGGGCATTTGCTCCATCCGACCCGGACACGGGGGATGCATCGCTGGATCGACTTCTGGCGCGTCCTGCGGTGGAGGATACGTTACATCGTCAATCCTCGCCGTCGATGCGTCCATTGCCGTACGAGTCGCGGCTGGTGATTCCGATTGGGAATTTGCCTGCCACGCTTGTACCGGTCGGCGCAACCGATGAAACGGACCTCTATCAGACATCGACCCACGATGCCGCTCAGATGACGTTGCAGCACATTTCCCTGGCCGGGACGCCGGGCGAAATGACCCCGTTCGCCTTTCGTTTGCGGGCAATCCAACCGGTCCGCAACGGAACGGTGTCGCTGGCGGCATTGAGCGGCGACGCGGGCGTTATCGATGCGGGGGCGTTCGATCCGCGCTATCTGAGTTCCAGGGGCAACTATCTGGTTCACGACTGGAATATCGCACGGGAAACGCCCGAAGCGATGGCCGCGATCGGCAATCAGCTTCGCGGGTCTGACCAGTTGACGCCGTTTTCATTGCCCGCCGGCGGCAGCGGGTTGGTTTGGGTCTATCTTCGCGTGCCCGACAGCGCCAAACCCGGTCTTTATCATGGGCGATGCACGGTCAATATGGATGGCGTTGCGACGGCGTTCGACATCGAATTGACGGTTCGGCCATTCACGCTGCAGCGTCCGATCAATAAGAATTACGGCTCCTTCTTTCGCTATTACCTTCCAGGTGATGTCAATGCCAACGCCGCAGAACCCCAGGCGGGTTTGACCTCGCGCGAGGCTTATCGGGCCGCGTTGGAGACGCTGGATGAAGCGGGCTATGACAGTCTGGTTATTTACGTCAGCGCCCGCGATGACATTCTATGGGTGCTGGATCAGTGTGTTGATCTGGGATGGACCCACGGCACGTTCGTTCTGATCAGCCCGTGGTCCGTCAAACCCGAAGAATTGCAACAGCGGTACGGACAGTATGACATGAAGTTTCTCGCCTGGGGCGTGGATGAGCCATCCCTGGAGCGGCAGATTCCACAAGTGCTCTCCAGCTATGATCGAATAATAGAAGCGGGTTATACGCCCACCTTTACACCCAATGTGCCTCTGGGGCTTCTGATGGCCGACTCACTGAAGCAGATTGTGCCGATCATCGCCATCAGCGGCAACGCGCCATACCTTTTTGATGCGACTCGACGTTACCATGACGAAGGGCGCAAAGTGTACTGGTATCGTCCAGGCATGGGACAGCCGTCACTGGACAAGCGGCTGACCCGCGGGATTTATTTCTGGATGGAACCGGTGGACGGCGTGATCGACTGGGGTGAAGACGCGGCCTACACGCAAATCAGTGTTGATCAAACGGTCGGCTTCATCGGCGAACAAACCGTGCCGACCGTCGGCCGGGAAAATGTCCGCCAGGGGCTGTACGACATGTATTATCTGTACACGCTCCAGCAACATCTCAAGACATCCAAGAATCCCGATGCCGTGCGCAAGGGCGAGGCGCTGCTCCAGTGGGTCCGGCGATATTTCGCGCCCGACTGGCACGAGGTCGCCAGACGGATCGGCGGGCCGCAATATCTGGCGTCGCTCCGTGAACAAATTTCCAATTGCATCGTTGAGCTGGATCAAACTTCCAACCCGGAGAATTCAAGGTGAAATATATCTTCCTGGTCGTTGCTTGCCTTTTGTGTCTAGGCGCTGCACCACCCGACTCCTCAACGACCGTTCCCAGCGGAACCCAGTGGGTTCAAGCCGATAGCTTGGGCGGCGCCTGGGGTTTGTATCCAATTGGCAACCATTACGGCGGCACCGAACCGTTGGGCCCGTTCGTCGCTTTTGGCACCGGCCATCTGGTCTGGATCGCCGATATCGCCAATACAGCGCCATACCACGTCTGGGTGCGTCGATACGGAGGTTATGGCGAGGTGAACGTCCGTGTCGATGACAAACCCATCACTGGCGGGCGAGGCGGCCCCGGCGGCGGTAAATACGTCTGGAGGGAGCTTGGAACCGTCAACATCTCCGCCGGTTCGCACCATGTCGATATCGACATCACCAACTGCATGTTTGACGCGGTGCTGTTCACTCCCGACGCCGATTACGACCCCGCCAAAGCAACGCTGCCTGCGCCGGTCGGCGATCCGGTGATTCGCGCGCCGCGGCACTACCGCGATGACAGCGATCTGGCCAAGGCCGCCGGTGCGGCGGGAATCGTGGCCGGCAAGATCAGTCCTTATCCAATGGATCTCAATGACTGGCTGCCCTCGGCGCAACAAGTGGGCGACCATCTCGAATTCACCGGCGCGATCAATCAATACATCCCGGTTGACTTCGCCATTCGGGCTTTGAAAGACACCGGCGACCTACCCGTGTCGCTCACCCGCTTGCAAGGCCCCGACGGAACGGTGCTGGATCAAAATCAAATCGACCTGCGTATCGTGCGGCTTCACACGCGACTGATCATGCTTTATCAAGGAAAGGAAGTTCATGCGCTGACGCCGGATTTCCTGGTGCGCGATGACCGCCACGGGGAAGCAATGCCCGGCCATCAGGGCGGCTTTGGCGGCGGAACCTGTATCACCTGCATTCCAGCCCATCAGAGTCGGCAATTTCATCTGGTCGTCCATGTGCCCCCGCATTCGCCTCCTGGGAGCTACGTTGGTCAGATCGTCATCGGCCCGCAAGACAAGCCGCTGCTGCGGCTGCCCGTCGAATTGAAGGTGCTGCCGCTGACGCTGCCGCCGATCAAGGGCTGGTACTCTGCCTTTTTCCGCGCCCAGCCGATGGACAAGGATCAAAAAGATTTCATGACGCCGCAAGCGTATCTGAATGCGCTGAAGGATCAGGTTCGCCATGGATTGAACACTGCGGTTCTCTATGGCGGCTTTGAGTCGCTCGAATATGTTGTCAAGGCGGGTATGACCGAATCGCCCTGTATTATTCGTTGGCCGGACGATCAGGCATTGGAACAGGTCGCCCAGGCGAAGAAAATGGGCTTGCCCGGGCTGCTCTATTACGGCGTCGATGAGCCGCATACCGCCAAACAGATTGAGCAGACGCGCAACGAGGCACAGCGGCGTCAAAAGCTCGGCCTGCCGATGATGATGGCGATCAACGATCGCGAGGCGCAGAAGGAACTGGCGGGCCTCATCAGCAATCCGATCTACAATCTGAAGGTCTTTGATGGACGAAACAATCCGGTCATCGAGGCGGCCTGCAACGCCGGTCATCCGCCGGTCTCCTATCTGGGCACGCAGTCATCATTCCCCCTGTACATGCGGGCCATGGTGGGTCTGTATAATACCGCCTGCGGTTATGTCGGATCGGCGCCCTGGGATTATTACGATGCGCAGTATACCGGCGTGGCGGAACACGGCGATTACGAGGTGGTCCGATTCGATTCCTACGGCGAGCCAATTCCAACCCTGCGATGGGAGGCATGGCGGGATGGAATCGACGATGTCCGGTATCTCCAGGCGCTGGATCGGGCCATTGCCGCGGCCCAGTCGCGGATGCAACAGCCCGGTGCTTCAGCCGCGCTCAAGCAGGCGTTGGAGCATGGGCTGACGATCCGAAAAACATACTCTGATGCGATTGATGACACATGGTTCCGGTATCTGCAGTCGCTGACCGCGGAGCAACTGGAAACAGGGTGTCAGGCGATGGCTCGTGCAACCATCGCGCTTCAGGATCAACTCAAGTAAAGCGAAAGGAATGCCGTATGACTCCTTTATTGACACCACCGCCGCCGGAGAACGGAAATCACCGTCGCAAGGGCGTACATGGTTTCACCCTGGTGGAGTTGCTGGTCGTCATAGGCATCATAGCCATTATGATCTCGATGCTGATGCCCGCTCTGAACAAGGTGCGCGAATCTGCCAACAAGGTGCAGTGTGCGAGCAATCTCAGGCAGATCGGCATGGGAATGCATACCTACGCCGCCGACAATCGCGGCATTATTCCCAATTTCGGTTATACCAATCTGATCACCGGCGCCTGGACCTGGTGGCCGGGGCTTATCAATCCATACATCACGGGCAAGAGCCTGGACACCACCATTGGCCTGAGCGGCGTGTTCATCTGCCCCTCGGACCCGATGTCTCCCGGCTTGAACGCGGTCAGCAATCCCACGTCGGTGAGCTATGGAATCAACATCAATCTCTACACCGGCCCCGGCTTTCTGTCGACGGGCAAACACGGCGTGCGACTGGCTTCGGTGCGCGGACCCGCGGAGGTGATGTACGTCTCGGAGCATCGCAAGCTGTTCGAGTCGGGAACCGTTGAACTGAACGCCGTCAACGGCCAGTACCCGGTGGTTTATCCCTGGACCACCGGCAATTATGGGATGCTGGGAAGCCATCATGGAAAGCGGGTCAACACGTTGTTCCTGGATGGCCACGTTCAAAGTTACATCGACACCGAACTGGCCGGCATGGACAATCTCAATCCTCCGTGGGGTTACGACCGATACCAGGTGGCGCTCGTGCCATGAGGGCTGGTTGGATGGATCGGCGGGTTGGAAAGATCCAATTGGCGAAATCGTCGAGCCGGGCGTCATTGGATGATGGTGGCTTCTCCCGGCGGAGTTGTTGAACAACCAATGAATAGGTCCGCAAGTCGGACGCGATGGAGTATGATGAATTACAATCGAGTGGGCGGTCGGATGCTCGGCATTGTTCTGGGGGTGTTGGCTCTAAGCGGCATGGCATGGGCCGCCAAGCCCAAATTGACGCTCTATCTTCCGTTTAACGATTCGCTTGACGCTCAAATCGCCGCCGGCAATCCGAAGGCGACATTCGAGGGAAAGTCGGACCAGATCCATTTCACCAACGGCATCAATGGCAAGGGATGGCTCACGGGCCAGTTGCATCAGGCGATCTCTTTTGAAGCCAAGGGCAATCTCTCGCCGGACCAGTGGACGATCACGTTCTGGGTCAAGGGACTCGAAGGCGCTGACTGGCACACCCCTCATTTGCAAGAGAGCACCCACCAGGAATTCTGGCAGTTGTATGGGGATGATGGAGAATCAACCCGCTTTTACAAATACAACAGCACGGCGGCGATCTGGCTGCTCTATCTTCCCAGGCAGGGGAGCGGAGTGAAGGATCGGATGATCCTGGCGCCCAACGTTCCGGAGCAGCAATGGCATCACTGGGCCGTCGCGTGGCGCAAAGGGGCGGGCGCGACGCTTTACCTGGACGGGCATCTTGTCGGGCAGGATGCATCATTCCCGGTTGCCGACCCCATCCGCAGCATCGCGATCGGCCAGCAATTCGGCCTCGACAAAGAGGACAAGATCATCGACGAATTCAAGATATACGATGCCGCGCTGGATCCGGCGGAAATAGCCGAACGCTATTACGAGGAGGGGAATTTCGCGTTTCAGCCGGTGCTGACCGTCGGGCCGGCCCGCCACAAACCCACCATCGACGGGAAGATCGATCCCGCCGAATGGGAGGGGACGGCCGGGTTCACCGGTCTGATTGATGACAAAACCTGGAGCATCCAGCCGCCGCCCACCTGGGGACGGATGGCGTATGATGACCGTAACCTGTACCTCGCGTTTCATTCGGATCAACCGGCGGAGGTGAAACAATCGCCCCAGACGACCGTGCTGCATGGATTTCTCAGAAGTCAGGTCACGCAGCACGATGCATCGGTTTCGGATGACGACTGTTACTACTTCAGCGCGATGCCCCAGTTTCCCGGCGGCACGCTCCATCATTTCTACGTCAACGGCATCGATACGACCTATGACTACAGTCTGCCCGGGGCTGGCGGCGTCGATCTGGCGTGGGAGAGCCATGCGATGGTCAAATCCATCGTCGACCTGAACGGCTGGTCGCTGGAAATGTCGATCCCCCTGTCTTCCCTTGGCATTGATCGCATTTCCACCGGCATGGAATGGCGCATGGACATGGGGCGAATCTGGAAGCTCCTGCGCCAGCGTAAGGATGCGTGGGCGCCCGGCGAGCGGGTGGATGACCAACCGCCCGTCAGAGGCTCGAACCTGGGAACGGTGAAATTTGTCGACGCCGCATCGCCGGTGGTGGATCTCCGTTCGTTCACCATCACCTCCGGGGGCGAGGCGATGGCGGTGTTGGGCATCCGCGGCAACGGCCCGTTGACGGCCACCCTTTCCAGTGGTGATAAGACCCTTGATTCCCGGCAGATCAGCGGTCCCGGCGAGGTGAAACTGCAAGCCTCCGTTCGAAATGAGGCCGGGCAGATGGTGGATTTGACCCTCAAAAATGGCGACACGGTTATCCTCCGCCAGTCGGCCCCATACATTCCACAGGAGGTCGGGCAACTGACGCTGTGGAAATATCCCAGCATCGGCAAGCTGCGCGTGGGCTGGGTGATCCAGAGCGCTGATCCATCGGCACTCTCTCTGGATGCCGAGTTGAAAGACGCCGCCGACAAGGTGGTCGCCCAATCGCGGACGGATCATCTGCCGGGACCCAGGGACTCGATCCTGATGGATGTGCAGTCCCTGCCGCCGGGAAAATACACGCTGGCGGTGAAAATCGCCGGCGCCCAGGGCATCGTGCAGCAGCAATCATTCCCCTATGAAAAGATGCCCCAGCCTGAATGGTTGGGAAACACGCTGGGCATAAGCAATGTCCCGCCGCCGCCATGGACGGATGTCAAGACCGATCAACACGCCGACACGATCGGAATCTGTGATCGCAGCTACCAGTACGACGGCCTGCTGCTGCCGCGACAGATCATCAACCGCGGAAAATCGATGCTGGCCGGGCCGATGCGGTTGAGTGTCAAGGCGGGCGAAAAGTCATGGGACAGCTCCGCGGGCAAAGCGGACGTGAAATGGACGGAATCCTCCGCCACAAAGGCCGGATCGCAGCGGCGGCAATCGCTTGGTCCGGTGCGATTGAGCGTTGACTCCTACACGGAGTTCGACGGGATGAACTGGATGAAAGTGTCCGCCGATCCCACGCAATCCGGCACGACGATCCAGTCGCTGACCTTCGAGATTCCGATGGAGGGGCGGTGGGCGGAGTTGATCAACACCTACGATTACTCCGTGCGGACCACGGGCGCGTTACCGAAAAATGGATGGAGCGAGCCGGTCAGCCCGGTCTGGCTCGGCAACGGCGACGGCGGAATTCAATTCTTTTACGAGTCCACCGCCACGTGGATCGGTTCCAAACGTCTGGATGTCCAACGCCGCGAGGATGGGTCCGTCGTAATGATCGTCCACCTGGTCGATCAGCCGGTGACACTGAATCAGCCGCTGCAGGTCGCCTTCGGCTGGATCGTTTCACCCACCAAGCCGGCCCCGAAGCACTACCGCGATTGGCGTGTCATGAGCGGGACCGGCGGCCTGGTCACCGGCACCGGTGAACGCGGCGGCCCATACCTCGCGCAGGCGGTGAAGGTCCATCCGGAGATCCAGCCCTTCTCGATGTGGTGGCAGGGGTGGTGGTGGCTGCCTTCCTCGGACTACCGCGGCGACTGG
Organism: Phycisphaerales bacterium; assembly: GCA_020853095.1. Lineage (GTDB taxonomy): Bacteria > Planctomycetota > Phycisphaerae > Tepidisphaerales > Tepidisphaeraceae > JADYZN01. Next base: position 7,686 of record JADYZN010000043.1, read on the forward strand.
GACAGCTCCGGGGTCCTGCCGGTTCCCAACGGCAGTGATAACTGCGATGCGATCCATCCAACCAAGTATGGTGGAAACCCCGTCCTGGGCGCCCCCTACGGACGAATGTCGGTGATCGGCTCGGCCAATCCGTGGTTCGCGCAGTTTGGCGATGAATGGCTGGCGGACGTGAATGAAATCCACCGTCCCGATCCATCCATACCGCTGACCGATCAGTCCGCGACCGTCAGTCAGGCCTCCCGGTCCCTGCGTGACTTCTTCGCCTGGGGATACGACCAACTGCTGGCAACCGGCAAGGTGAAAGCCCTCTATTTCGACGTCTCCATGCCGGTCCATGACAACAACGTCTATCATGGCGCCGGCGTTCAGCGCCCCGGCGAACCGCCGGCCGCGCAATACGACATCCTTGGCATGCGTAAGTCGTTTCAACGCATCTATACGATGATGAAGGCGAAGCATCCCGATGGGTTGATTTTCTACCACATGTCCGGCGAAGTGATGCTCCCGATCGACTCGTTTTGCGATGGAATGATCGACGGCGAAAATTTCACCGGGATGCTCAACCGCAAAAACAACCGCGGATACGAAAATGTCCTGCGCATGGACCAGTTCAGGGCCGAGTATTCCGCCCAGAACAACTTCGGGCCGGCCTCGATCTTCCTGCCGGAATTCAGCCGCTCCGGCGCGATCATGGACGATGAATGGGAAACCCTGGGCTACGCCCACGCCGAGTATCTGCTGGGGTTGGTCCTCATGCACGATTCCAATTTCTGGTGGGCGATCTTTCCAATCAACGTGCTGCATGACGCCTATCTGGCACTGGACAAAGCCGGCTTGAACAGCCAGTGGACGTTCGTGCCCTATTGGAATCAGACGTACTTCAAATTGCCCGAGGGCGTGAATGCGAGTCTCTATCTATCACCGGACAAGTCGCGCGCCATCGTGGTGGTGATGAATGTCTCAGGAAACGATCAGTCGGTGGATCTGCCGCTGACCAATGGCGACATCAAGACGTTCGGGTTTACCCAGGCCACCGCCATCTATCCGAATCAACCCGTGAAGGTTGACGGAGGCGCGATCCATGATCTTCTGGTTAAACAGCACAATTTCCTGGCGATTCTGGTAAAGTAACGGGCAAAAAAGTATTGCAGGCAATTCCATGACGTATTGTTCAGTAACCTCCACCGTCGGCCCGACGCTCCAATCACTGCCGGTCCAGACAACCGGCGTCGATGGCGGCGCCTCGTTTCGTTTCAATGCTCCGCAGGGCCTCTATCAACTGTCGGTGATCATCGACGCGGCGCGGTTCGACTGGGAACGGCTCTATTTCCCGCTCCACCTGTACGGCAACACCGGCCAGCGCACCGGCCCGTGGGATTTTGACCTGCGCCATGAAAACAAGCCGCTGGTTCCTTCCTACCGCGTCTCCATTGACGGGCGATATGTCGGCATCTGGTTCTTCCAGCGCGTCTCCCTGGAAGACCTGGCCGCCAGGCGATTCCGCGGCCACATGGCGTGCTGGCTGCAAACCGGCGGCGAACACCAGGTCTCTCTGGTTCCGTTCCAGCCGATGGAGATCGACTGGCTTCATGCCCGGCTCGAGCCGGACCCGGAAGATGAATTGCGACCCCCGCCCCCTGAAATCAAACAGGCCGAACACAACACGCCGGTTGCGAAATGGAGCCAGGAAGACTTCTGGGAAAGACAACGACTTCGATTGCAATCATCCCATGCGATGTTCCAGCGGCCGCTCCGCAAGGCGTTTGACGGCGCGATGGCGGCCGAACAACCCGATGTGACTCTCCTGCCCCTGCTTGTCGCAGCGCATTGGCTCGATCATCGCGATGGAGCGTTGCGGCGTGCACTGGACATCATCGATCACACCGTCGCCCTTCGGGCCTGGGGCAACCCCAACCCCGATTCCTACGGCCACAACGGCGACATGAATGCGGCCTATGCACTTCAATACATGGCCTGGTCGCTGCACATGATTTCACCGAACGTCATGGGCGAACCCCGCCGCAGACGGCTGCTCGATAAACTGGCGATGCAGGGAGACGTTTTCGTCGATCTCGCCTTGCTCAACCGTGATTACTGGGGCGGCTCCCTGCTTCAGGATCATGGCCGCAAATCCTTCAACGCCTTCACCATCGCGGCGCTGAACCTGTACGGAATGATTCCGCAGGCCGAACGTTGGCTTCACTATGCGCTGCCGCGCATGCGGCGGGGGCTGGATGCCGCCCCGCGCGACGGCGTGATCCCGGCCAGCAGCTACTTCGCGCCGCGGTTGTATCTCGACGACACCACATGGCTGCGCGATACATTGCTGACGCTGAGCGGCGAAGACCTATTCGATACACATCCGGAATTGTGCCGGGTCGTCGATTACGTTTACAACGTCCTGAACGAGCGCGATGGCGAGATGCTGCTCCCCTCGAACCTCCGCGACCGCGTCCCGCTGGATGCGGGCGGCACGTTCTTTGCTCGCATGGCCACGAAGTTTCACGACAGCCGCGCCCAATGGCTCGTCCTGCGGACGCTGGAGGGGCCTGTTCATCCGCAGGAGCAGTCCCAGTCAGCAATTCGGTCCAATGCGCTCTGGAGTTTCCTCGCCTATGAGCCGGGCGAGCTGGCTCCGGCACCTCCGCCGGACAATCGCCGTCAACTGCTTCATTTCCAGGACAGCGGCCTTGTCCATTATCGCGACGACGCGGCCGGCATCACGCTGTCCCTGCAATGCGGCCCGTGGCTTGGCTACCACGCCTACCATGCGGCCAAAGGCCCCATGGACCGGATGGCCAGCGCCCCCGGCGAGGGGCATTTTCTGCTTGCCATCGACGGCGTGCCTTTACTGATGACCCCTGAGAACGGATATCGGCTCCGTTCCTTCCTGCGCACCTGCCTGCTGATCGATGACCAGGGCCAAAATGGCGATGTCGGCTATCCGATGTCGATTCCATCCATGACCTACCGCGGCCAGGAAATCCAGCACTTCAACTGGAACCCCAACGACGGCACGGGCCTTGTTCGACTGAACCTCAAGCCGGCTTATCCCGACTACTTGGATGTGATTCACTACACACGAGACCTGATCTTCTCCCCCGGACGCCAAATCTTCTGCCGCGATGATGTTCTGCTTGGCCGGCCGCGCCGGCTGTCATGGCTGTTTCAGAGTCAGCGGGACCAGGGGATGGAACTGGAAAGCCCGCTGCGCTGCCGGATCGGGGCAAAACCGCGACTGTGGATCGAACCAACCGAGGGATCGCCTCGCCTCCATGCCGACATCTGCCCGACCGACGTTGTCTGGAGTTATTCCGGCCACAACGGCTACAAACCTTTCAGCCACGTTCGCTATGACTCTATCGACTCCATCACCGCGGCATGCGCCACGTTTCGCATCACCTGGCCGGAGACCGGCCAAACGGCCGGACAAGACGGTTGATCGTCCAGTGAGTGATCCACGAACCCTTCGATGCATCGGAGAGGTTTGACCTTCCCCACGAATTGCGTTGATGGTCAAGGATGGGGGATGGGGATCGCGTAAATGCGTGAATTATCGCGAGGTTCTACGAGTCATGGTTCGGCAGGCGCCAGGTGGCTGGCTGTAGGCCTGGCCGAAGGCTTCGTAAAAACGGCTGGCGGAGCTGAATCCGCATTCGTAAATGATCTCCAGGATGGGCCGTTGGGTGCTGACCAGGAGCCTTCTGGCCGCGAAGCAGCGTTGCATCGTAATAAGATGGGACAGCGTTGTGCCGCAACGCGAGCGGATCAGGGAGGCCGCGTAGTTGGCGTTGAGATCAACGGCCGCCGTGACATCCCGTGCGGAGATCGGCCTGGCGTAATTTTCCATGATGAAGGCCAACATGGCGGCCACCGCATCGTGCTTGCCGGTCACGATGTTCGTCCGACGGTCGCGCGGCGATTCGTTGAACCGGGCGGACTTAGCCATTCGCCGCAGACGCGCCTGAATTTCCAGGAGCGCGATGTCCAGGGCGCCATCGTCGTTGGCGGCAAAGTCATCGCTCCATCGTTTCATCAACATCTCATCCGCCGGGTTGGATTGATCCTTGGCGAATCGTCCGTTGAGAACGTTGGTGATGAAATAATCGGACAACGACCATCCCAGCACCCACTGCAAGGGGAGCGTGAACCAGAAAAACCGCGGGCAGTTTTCGATCTGAATGACTCGATGCGGCGTGGCCGCCCAGAAAGCCGTCAGGCTGCGGGCAGAAACTCGTACGGTTCCCCTGACGGTTTCATAGGTCATCGTTCCGGCGGGCAGGTAATTCAGCTCGATCTCGTGGTGCATGTGAGGCCGTCGCATGCAACCCGGCCGGGTCGCTCCTCCGGCGAACCCCAGGAGTGGCGCTTCGGCGGGTTTCTGACGATTGGCGGGCATGCGATACCTGAGAATACCGGAATATTTGCACCATAAAGAGGAAGATTCTCTTGTTTCCCATGATACCCTTTGTCGCATGATGCAGGCAACCCCTTTGGTTGGGATGGCCCAGGCATCGATGCATCCGCAACGAGCCGCCGTTGAACCGGTGGAATCGTACTGGATGCGGATCATGTGTGAACCGGGCCACGATTGGGCCTCCCAGGGAATCAAACCATGAAACCGATCAAGCTGTGCATCGTCGGCGCGGGGCAGTTCGCGCAGAACTTCGCTCATCTTTTCAAGGCCCACCCCATGGTGTCCGAGGTCTCGATCGCCGAGGTGATCGCCGAGCGTCGGGCGGCCGAGTCGAAACGGCTGGGGATTCCTCGCACGTTCGACTCGCTTGAGTCGGCGCTGGCCGCACCGGACATCGACGCCGTTGCGCTTTTTACGCAACGCTGGATGCACGCTCCGATGGCGATCGCCGCGATGCGAACCGGCAAGCATGTGTACAGCGCCGTGCCGGCCGCGACGAGCCTTGATGAACTGTCGGAGCTGATCGACACGGTGAAACAAACCGGCATGACCTACATGATGGGTGAAACCAGTTATTACTATGGAGCGACCGTCTATTGTCGCCAACGCTGGCAACAGGGCGATTTCGGCCGGTTTGTCTATGGTGAAGGGGAATATCTGCACGACATGTCACACGGATTTTACGAAGCGTTCCAATACAGTGGCGGCGATCGCTGGAAACGCACGGCCGGCTTTCCGCCGATGCTCTACCCGACGCATTCGGTGGCGATGATCCTGTCGGTGACCGGCGCGCGGATGACACAGGTCAGTTGCATCGGGCAGATCGACGAGCACGAGGATGGCATCTTCCGCCAGGGGGCCAACGACTGGAACAACGTCTTTTCCAACCAGAGCGCGCTCTTTCGCACCAGCGACGGCGGCATGGCGCGCATGAATGAATTTCGCCGCGTCGGCTGTGGCGGGGGTCGATCCGTGCGCATGAGCCTGTTCGGCACGAAGGGCACTTTCGAGGAGATGACCGGCGGCGCCTCATGGAGCGATCTCCAGTGTCACACGGAAGACGTGGAGCCGCTCATCAAGTGCGAAGGCGTCTACAGCCATGAGCAGTGGGAACGCATCAAGGTGGACGTGCAGCTCAAGGGGGACTTTGTCAGCGGTTTCGCGCAGGTTCATCAGCCGTTGCGCGATCGGTTGCCAGCGGCCTATCGCACGCAGCCCAACGGCCATGAAGGGTCGCACCAGTTTCTGGCCGACGACTTCGTCACCGCCTGCACCCGGCAAACCACGCCGACCGTCAGCGTATGGGATGCCGCCCGATACAATGCGCCGGGCATCGTCGCTCACCAGTCGGCCCTCAAGGGTGGTGAACTGCTGAACATCCCCGATTATCCGAAGCCGGCGACGGCTTAATTTTCACGATCCATGAGCGAACAGGGCCTTTCCCACTCGTCCGCCGGCCGTTCATTCACAACACCGCGCGATTCCAGATGAACATCATGTGGATCAGTGAGGCATCCATGCAACCCATTGAGGCCAGGCGCTCATTGTCGAATCGAAGCGGCGGGGTTCGCGATCGGCGCCGACCTTGCCGTCGATGGGAATGGTGTAAACATAATATGCTCCGCTCCTGGCGAGATCCGATGAAAATGCCAGCGTGGTACCGTCGGGCGACCACGCAAGTGACGTGAAGACCTTGAGTGGCCGGCGAGGCTCGGCACTGCCGTGGGAATACCACGAGTGGACCGGCCCGTAATACTTGACCTCCGACAGGCGCGGGCCTTGCGGGGAGACATCGATGAGGTTTCGACCCAGCAGGAACGAACCATTTGGAGCCTTTTCGCCTTCACCCGTGCCGTCGGCGTTCATCACGATAATGCCGGAATGGTCGGTGCAATAAGGCGCGTCGCGCCAACCGGCCGCAAGTTGTTTGCCATCGGGCGACCAGCACACGTTGCTGGCATACGGCAGCCAGCGCAGTTGCAGCAGGCGCGAACCATCCGCATCCAGCACGACGACCGTCCCGCCCATCAGCGTGGCCGCGATGTGTCGGCCATCGGGAGACCATGCGGGATTCCGCAGGTACATAGTGTTATCTGAAAACGTCGGCTTGATCGGTTTGGACTCCCGCGGTCCGACGATTTCCTCCATCACCAGCGGCTTGTCGGGCGAGATTAACGGATGTGCATCCTTCCCATCGGCGCCAACGATCCAGATGTTCGGCATGCCCGATCGGTGACTTTCCCACGCGATCCGCCCGCCATCGGGTGACCAGGCCGGCGCGCGATCCAAACCGTTGTCGCCCGCGACCCGACGCTGGCCGTGACCATCGGCATTCATGGTCCAGATGTCCCAGTCGCCGTCGCGATCGGAAACGAACGCGATGCGTTGGCCGTCGGGGCTCCATACTGGAAAACGGTCACAAAACGCGTTGTTGCTGATGTTCGTCGCAGCCGAACCGTCGGCGTTCATGATGCAGATTTGCCCTCGTCCACCGGCATCGTGAACGAAGGCAATGCGCTTGCCATCGGGCGAGTAACTCGGCGTCCACAGGTGTCCCTTAACCTGTCGGACACGAGTCTCCTCGCCTTTTCCGGTCATGGTTCGGATGGCGTTGCCGAGGGTGGACGGCCCCTCGGCGCCGACGTAGCCCATCGGTTCGGTCGCCGTGTAGAGCAGCCCCGATGGCAATTCTGCGCCGTCGACAGGGCCGAGCAGCACGTTGACGGGCTTCCAGATTCCGCCGGCCTTCGCGGAGTTGTAGACTCGCATCACGAAATTCCGCCGGCCGGGCTTAAGTTGCTCGGTCAGGTCGATCGCGAAGGGCTTGTCCCAACCTTCAGGACCCTGATTGTATTCGCAGATGAGACGCCCATCGATCCAGAGTTGAAGTTGCTCGTCCACACCGCCGAAATGAAGGTAAATGCGCCGGCCCGCGGGCAGTTTGGGTATGTCCACGTCTCGCCGATACCAACCCGCGCCGGTTCCGCCCTGATCGCCCCAGAACCTGCCGATTTCAATGGTTGCCCAGCCTTGTCGCGCGGATGCGGGCATCGAAAACCATTTTTCGCCGATGCCGACGTCGTTTGGGTCCATGCGGAATTGCCAGCCGCCGGCAGGCAGTTTCAACAACTCATCAGCCATGAGGGCCAGTGATTTGAGGTCGTTTCCTTCGATGAGGGCACGCACGATTTTGTGATTCACTGGCCCTGCGTGCGCGGCCGCGTCGGCGTGGTCGGGCATCGTGTCAAACTCGCGCGAGAAGATGAGTTGCCTGTCGCCGGTGACCTCGTCAGGATTGTCCGTCGCGGGTTCAATCAACAGAAAGGCGTCGCTGCGCGGCTCCAGCGCGACCACCACGCCCGCGCCCGCAAGATCGTCGCTGCTCCATCGGATGGATTTGCCGTCGCCACGCACGTAATACGAATCGCTGATCGGATCGCGAACGGTCCATTCGCGATTTGGTTCGATGTGCGGGAATCGGACGCGCGCACGCAGCGGCCACTCGGTATGTACGTTGCTTACGTGCGTCAAATGTGCCCCTTCCATGTGGAAGGTGCCGTGAACGACCGCCGTTTCCAGGTCAGGCCGGCCGCTCCATTCGACGACGTTGACGAAGTTGGAATCGCGCGATCCCCGCAGGATGAAACGACCGACGGCACGCTCGACGGTCTTGATCTGCCGGTCAGCCGACGCATAGGCGCGGAGGATTTCGTCATCAAGCTGACGTTCAAACCAGAGCCAGACCCCATCCTCGTTGACCGCCGCATCGTAGATCCAGCGGGAGGCGCTGACCTGCGATGCCTGGGCGCCGAACAGAGACTGCGTCCAACTGCCGGCGATGTACAGGTACCCTTCCTTGCGCCAGCGGGCCGCTTCCGATTCCCACCAGGGCTTAAAATCGTGATCGGTGTAATGCTGGCTGCTGACGTAGATGAATGGAACCTCCGGCGTATGCACGCCACGGGCAAAATCAAGAGCGCGTCCGTAGTTAAGACCATAGGATGAGAACAGCAGATCCGCCTTGGCCGCGTGCAACTCATCGCGCAGTCTGGCGAACATCTCGACCCGCCGTCGCGTAAACGTATCGATATAGGAAGACTGAAGCTTCCGGTCTTTGAGGAACAAGGCGCGGGCATTCCTACCGGGCGTGCCGTCCTTGATGCCCTGTGATTTCAGAAATTGGCCAAAACAATCATCACAGTAGCAGATCTCCGGTTCGCCTTGTTCGTTGTATGGTTCCCAGTCAACGTGAATTCCGTCGATCAGGCCCTGGCGGATGCCGTCAATGTACGGATCGACCAGCCATTTTCGATACAGTATCTCATCCAGTGGGCAGTATGGCCGCTTGGCGTCCGCGGTTTCGCCTGCGGCCGTGATCGCCGGGCGGCCACCGGGGACGATGCCTGGAATCATGGCGGCCTCGGCATAGGCGAAATACCTCATGCCGAATTCCTTCGCCAGGCGTGCATTGGACTGGCTGTAACAGCCCCTGAACTCGACGTAAACCGTTCCCCCGGCTTGCGCTACGTTGCGGAAGTGCTCGCGCGAAAGCCGAACGCCGTTGTCATCACCGGGATCGACCCGGTTGAGATTCCATTGCCCCCACATGAACCGGATATTCTGCTGTTTCCACCAGGGAACCTCGTCCGCGCCTTTCGCCTGCACGGGCAGTATCGAAAGAAATACCGTTATCAGAGCCAGTCCCATTGTTGGGGCGTGTCGACAGTCCATGTCAATCTCCTCGCGGGAACCGAATGGTATCAGGCAACGCAGCGTCCCCCTGCATGAGCGAAAGCCCCTGCCTGCGAAACTATCATGTGGACGGAGAGGATGCTGAATCAACCTGAGCGTCTTTCAGATGAATCGTCGCCTCCACCGCATCGACGGCGACGGCGCGTAGCTGCTGGACGGTTTCCTGAAATTCACGCTCTTCCTCTTCACGCAGATTCGCAGGAATCTCGATGGAGTCGCGGAAGACAAGCGGGCCGGGCACGCGCCTGCCGACCAGTCGGCGGACACCCTCGCGGATCATGAATGTCAGCATCTCGGCGGCCTGCTGGCCGATCTCGTGCATTGGCTGGGTCAATGTGGTCAGCGCGGGATCGCAGGTGGCCGCGAGGTTCAGTCCGGTCGCGCCGATCACGCCGACGTCCCGCGGCACGCGAACGTGCGATTCACGCAGGGCACGGATCGCGCCAATCGCCAGAGAATCGGAAATTGCGAAAATCGCCTGGGGCGCCCGCCCGCCGGATTCAGCGAGATATGCCTTGGTTTCCGAATAGCCGCTTGCTTCCAGCGGATCCTTGACCGTGCGCGTCACGATCCGATCGACCGGAACGCCCTTTTCCATGTACCCCTGAAACAATCCAAGGGTTTTTTCCACGTCGGTTCGGAATGATCCCATCGAGCGGCACAGAACCAGCACATCACGCAATCCCATCTCCGCCAGGCATCGCCCGACCCGTTTGCCGCCGTGCAGATTGTCCGCCGCGACGAAATTATAAACGCTGTGCTGGGTCAGGGGGTTGATGGTGACCCACGGGATGTCGCGGATGTCGAGTTCCTTGACCAGCGAGCGGGTGAAATCAAACGCGGTGAACATCACGCCGGCCAGTGGTGTGCCCAGACGCTCAATTCGCTGCGTGACCGCCGCCGCGAAATCACCCTGGTCCAGCGGTACGGGGATCGCCATCAGATCAAGATGATGCGACTTGAGCGTTTTCAGGAACGATCGATTGATGTGCGATGACCATTCGTCGGTATCAAACGAGAACGCCATCTGCCGCCGAAGCAGCTCGCGATCCTGTTCGCTCATGTCCAGTTCAAGATAAGGCGCAAGCAGGCCGACATAGGTTGATTTCACCGATTGATATCGAGGTCGATTGATAAACACCCCCGAGCGGTCGCGCATTTCGACAATCCCCTTGTCCTGCAGGATCTGCAGAGCCGATTGGACGGTGGCCGCGCTGACGTTGAACTCGCCGGCCAGTTTCCGCATGGGTGGAACCTTGCCATCGGCCAGCCACCGCCCGCCGCGGATCATCTGCTGGAGCTGATCGGCGATCTGCCGGGTGACGGTTGGGAATGTGAGTGATGGTTTTGACATGGGTTCTTAATCTTATACGGCATCGTCCACAAGCGAACGATCCTGATCCTATTATGCTTCGACAAAATGCAATTGTCAATCCGTGTATTATTTTTGTACAGTACTTGACAATGCCCGTCATGTGAGGTAGTTTGTACCTGTGGTTACAAATCTTTTACCCTATTTTTGGAGGATTCGTATGAGTCGCAGCATTTCACGTTCGTTGTTTCTGGCAACCGGCGCCATCGCCGCGACCTTGGCCTTTTCGCAGGCCGGACAGGCCAGCGTGGTGGTGGGTGGATATACGTGGGACTCAGCCTATACCGGCGATGGCGATGTCCTGCCGACCGCTTCCACGCCGGCTTGGGCAACCGGTGGTTCAGGCAGCGCCACCGTCACCGGCGGAGAACTGACCATCGATACCACGACCAACGATGGCAAATATTTTGAAATTGCCTCCGGCGGCGCATGAGACCCCGACTCGGGAAATGTCGCCTATGTGCAATTCCGCACGAAGGTGAATTCTCAAAATGGACTGTTTGCAAGCCATATTGTCATCGGCAGCAATTTGAGCAACTACCTGGCGCTTCAGTTCGGGACTTACAATGGCGTGGAAACCGGATGGGTTGACAAGACCGGTGTGTTCCTCAAATCACGAACCAATGTCGCGGAGTTGGACTTGTCGCAATACCATACCTACCGCGTTGCGACGGATGGTGGTACGTACTCCCTCTGGATCGACGACATGAACACCCCCGTCGTTTCGAATGCGACACTAGACCCCAACACCGGCAATCCATCGATGTATTTCGGCGATGGAGGTGGCGACCCCCAAGGCAGTACATCCTGGGACTACATCGCTTGGAACGTGAACGGCGCACCGGTGGCCGTGCCCGAACCGGCCACCCTGTCGATTCTGGCGCTGGGGACGCTGGCGTTGGTGAATCGTAGAAAACGATAGTCGGAACCGCGGATGACACGGATGACACGGAAGAGATTGGATGGTTCATCGTTCCGATCCGTGTTTGTCCGTGTCCTCCGCGGTGTTCCTCGCACAATGGAGTCCCCATGAAATCCTCGCGTCATGGTTTCACGCTGGTCGAGCTTCTGGTCGTCGTCGGAATCATCGCTCTTCTTATTTCCATGCTCCTGCCGGCCTTGAACAAGGCCAGGAGGGCGGCGATGAAAACGCAGTGCCTCAGCAACCTCCGCCAGATCAGCACCGCCGTCTATCTGTACCTCAACGACAACAAGGGCATCTTCCCTGGTGGCGAGATTTACAAGGCCGACGGCTCGGTCTTCAAGAGGACTCAGATGGGCTGGGTTGGGAAGCGCGGACTTGCGGCACTCGGGTATGACCATCTGGCCGCCAACGACCGCCCTCTGAACCGTTACCTCGGCGGACATTTTGCCCCGGATGATCCAGTCGAAATCGCCCATTGCCCGGAGGATAATGCAAACACTTTCGGCGGGACCTCATTATACGACTCAGCCGGGACATCATACGGTGCCAACGTCGTCTTTGAAGGCACGATTTCCGGAGCCGATGACCCATGGCGCGGAGTCAATCAGAATAAGGTGCGCCAGCCGTCCCGAATGGTGATGATCGCTGACGAAGGTGCGTTCTACCCCGGCTGGTCCGGCGACCTCACTCAGCGGCAGTTTTACTGGCACTCAAGGGATCCCATGTGGAATGTCGCCTTCGTCGACGGCCACGCCGCAACGGTTCGCATCGACCGGATATTCTCCGACAGCGATTACACCTTCATCCTTGGCCTGTAACAGGCCCGGTTGTCTCACCATAGATGAAACGAGTATTCTCATGTCACGAATCATCGATTCGAGGGCGTGGTACGTTCTCCTGGCCCTGATGTGGGTGTGCGTCACAGTGCTGCCCGCGCGGGCGGATTTTGAAAATCGCGATGCGAGGATTATCAATTTTGAATGGAGCTATCAGGTTATACCGCAGAACATTCCCTACAACATCGCCGCGATGCAGGATGCGCCGTTCGGCGGGCTGGTGACTGACCTGGTGAAAAATTTACCCAACGACCTCAACAAGTCAGACATCCTCAGTTGGAACGCCTGGGGCCCGCAGTTGGTCAACCCCGCGGATTACGCCCAATCGGTCAACGCTCTATCCACCATGTCATGGGGAAAATATGACGGCGTGTACCTTCGCATGAACGTCACGCCCGGCGGGCTGGACATGTTCGACGACCACAGTGTGGCGATGGCCAACTCGCAGTGGCTTTCCAGCGTCACCCGGCAGGCCAATCTCCACGGCATCCTGTTTGACCCCGAATTCTATTCGCAGGAAAGCAAGGTGTTTCATTACGCATCGTGGGAACGCATATCCCCCCATGGGGGCTGAAGGTGCTGTCGGGGGAGTCGGGGCGAAGGCTGGTTGAGGAACTGCGGTTATTGGGCAGGCGAGCCTTCCGTGGCCTCGATCCGCATCTGGGCCGCTGTCTGGAAGGTTCGTTGATTGAAGCCCCCGGCAGGTCGCGGGGCCATTGGTCATCAGGATAGGCTCTTAACCATTCACGACCGAAGTATTGGCAGACCCGCTGGGATGGTTCGACAAGTCCGGGGGCTTGTCAGAGGTTCCTTGGGTTATATCTGTATCGTTACGGTCTTGACTTCGGTGTAGTTGCGCAGTGCGTACTCGCCCAATTCACGGCCAATGCCGGACATTTTGTATCCGCCAAAAGGCGCTGCCGCGTCAAATACATCGTAGCAGTTGACCCAAACCGTGCCGGCTTTTAGTTCGGCGGCCAGGCGATGGGCCTTGGAGATGTCCCGTGTCCACACGGCGGCGGCCAGGCCGTACATGGTGCGGTTGCCACGTTGGATGACTTCATCGACATCCTTGAAAGGAATGATGCTCATCACCGGGCCAAAGATTTCCTCCCGGGCGATTTTCATTTCGTCTTTGACGTCGGTAAATACGGTTGGTTCGATGAAATAACCCTGCCTGCCAACGCGGCTCCCGCCGGTCAACATGCTGGCGCCTTCGTTTTGGCCGGCTTTGATGTAGCTCATAACCTTGTCGAATTGTTCCTGGCTGATTTGCGGGCCTTGGGTGGTCTTGGGATCGAATGGATCTCCAACTTTGGTATTTTTGACTTTTTTCATCATCCTGTCGACGAATTCATCATGTACCTTCCGTTCGACGAACAACCGGCTGCCGGCGCAACAGCACTGGCCCTGGTTGAGAAACAACCCCAGATGCGATCCATCAACCGCTTGATCGAGATCGCTGTCGGCGAAGATGATATTGGGGCTTTTGCCGCCCAGTTCCAGTGAGATGCGTTTGAGATTGGAGCGGCCGGCGGCCTGCATGATCAACTTGCCGACCTCGGTCGATCCGGTGAAAGCGACTTTATCGATGTCCATGTGTTCGGCGATGGCGGCGCCGGCCGTCTCACCGAAACCAGGGACAATGTTGATGACGCCTTGGGGGATTCCCGCCTCCATCGCCAGTTCTCCGACGCGCAACGCGCTCAACGGCGTTTGCTCGGCGGGCTTGAGGACGACCGTGCATCCAGCCGCCAGTGCCGGGCCCCATTTCCATGCCTGCATCAGCAATGGAAAATTCCAGGGAATGATCTGGCCGACGACTCCGATCGGTTCGTGGCGGGTATAGCAGAAATATGGGCCGGTGATGGGTATGGTCTTTCCTTCGATCTTGTCAGCCCAGCCGCCGTAATAGCGATAGCAATCGATGGCCAGCGGCAGATCGGCGGACAGGGAATCGGCGAGCGGTTTCCCGTTGTCCAGCGTTTCAAGCGCGGCCAGTTCATCCTTGTTCTCTTCGATGAGATCGGCGAGTTTGTAGAGAAGGCGGCCTCGCTCACGGGCGCTCATCTTACGCCAGGGGCCGGCCTCAAATGCCTTGCGCGCCGCCTTGACGGCTTTGTCGACATCGACGGACTCGCCTTCAGCGACGTTGGCAATGACCTGCCCCGTGGCGGGGTTTATTGTTTCAAACGTCCGGCCACTGGTGGAATTGATCCATTTCCCGTCGATCAGCATACGGGTCTGGCGAATTTTGACCGGCGACTTGGATTTTCCGGTCAACGGAGCGAGAGTCGTTGACATAGGCGAACTCCTGTGATTGAGCTGGTTCCGCAAGCAAATTATTTATTCATGTTGATCGCGTAGCAGTCTTTGACAGCCCCCATGCCCTCTTCACGGTATTGATAAAACCGAACGATCGACGTGCCCGGATCGCAGGCCTCGGCATGAAAATCCATGAACAGAATATTGGCTTTTCGGGCATGTCGAAAATTCACCTGTTCGTAGGCACTGAGGCGATGTTTCCGGACGATCAGGATCTGGACCGGCCCCGGGACGTGCAAATCCGGCTCGACCCAGACCGGTGGATAAGTGTTGATGCTGTCCAGAACAATTTCAGATTGGGCGGGGTTCCACGTCTTGGTAATCCGCATCGGCTCAAAAAGATTGTAATCTCCCGCCATGCCATATGTCAGATAGGTCAGCAGGTACTCCTTGTCGAGAGAGATGGAGTCAAGCACCTCGGCCGGCGGCGCGGAAGGACAAATCATGGCTTTGACGGTGATGTACTTGCGAGAGACCAGGATATCCGTCCAATACCCGGCATACGGCAGGCCATAGTAACTGGGCGCGAACGGGATGGGGAGATAGCCCTGCTTGGAGTCGGCCGCATATCCCGACAGCGCGATACCCACCTGGCGGAGATTGCTTAGACATGCCGTCGCCTTGGCCGCTTCTCTGGCCTTGTTCAGTGCCGGCAGGAGCATTGAGATCAGAATGGCTATGATTCCGATCACGACAAGCAATTCCACAAGCGTAAACGCTCTGTGAACCGACAGGGCGGGGTGCGATCCATTCGCATCGGATGTCCTGTGAATTGTGATGCTCATAGGTCTCCTTTGTTTCCATAGAATGAATGACGAAAAACAGGTGAAAACGGCATTCTGACCAAGGTTAAGCAAATCACGTTTGCCTGTCAAGCAAAATTTGCGTCTGTAACCACCCTGTTGTTTCAAATCGAATATCGGAGATATCAGACTGTTCAGCCGCATTCAACAGTCGGGAACGGGAGATGTCAGGAAAATTCGGTTGGACGCAAAATTTGCCTTGTTTTGCTTTGTCAAATACGATATTATGCTTTCGGTTCAATGTGGAGTGATCAATTGTATGGCCAGAGAAGCACCAACGATGCAGAAGGTCGCGGATTCGGTTGGCGTATCGGTTTCAACCGTATCTCGGATTTTGAATTCACCTGATTTTGCCAAGCCGGAGACCCGTGACAACGTCATTGCGGCCGCGCACAAGCTGGGGTATCGGGGATTGAGTCGGCGGGAGGGATCGTTACACAGGGATGGCGTTTCGGGTTCACTCAAGTCCAAAAGAACGCGTAAGCAGATTGTCCTGCTGGCGCCGGATCAACTGTTTGGAGGGGTCAAGTCACCGGATTGGATTTTCCGCGACGTGATACCGACATTGCAGCGGTTGGGACGAGAGAAAGGATTTCAGTTGCTGCTGTCCTCGTACAGCCACGATGATTTTCCTGACATTGCCGCATTGTCTTCTGACAAGGTTTTCGGGGTGCTGTGTCTGGCCAACGGCCAGGAACAGGCTTTTATGGAACGGATCGCGCAGTCGGTGCCGTTCGTCTTTATCAATGATGATGCCTCCTGGCCACCGCGTGCCAGTGTGATGAGCAACAACCGCATGGTGATGTTCAAGGCCGTTGAACACCTGGCCAGGCTGGGCCACCGCAGGATTGGATATTTCGACGCAGATGAAAGTCCGAGAAAAATCAGCGTGCATTCACGCGAACGCCTTGGCGCATACCGCGAGGCACTGGCCTATTTCGATCTTGACACGGAAACCGATTTATTCATCCAGGAGCGGTTTGGTTTTAATGAACATCCCCAGGCGGTTTGCAGGGCGATGGACCGGATTGAGGGCCTTTCTTCCAGGCTCACTGCCCTGATCGCACCACTGGGTTATTCCATCCAGTTTCTCAAGGAAACGCGAAAGAGGAGTATTCGCATTCCAGAAGACATGAGCCTGTTGGCGATTGACAACGCTCCGGTGGCGGAGATGGTGGATCCATCATTGACGGTTGTCGACTGCTGTTTCGCCGAGTGTACGGAGGCGGCTCTTGATTTGTTGATGGATCAGGCCCAACAGGGCCGGATGAACGCCAAAACAATCCTTTTTGAGCCGAAACTGGTCGTTCGGAATTCCACCGCAGCCATTTCCAAGACATCGTAATTTTAGGAATATCCCGCCTTTGAGCGAGAGTATGAAATTATGCTGACACCTTCGCAATACAAACCGATCACCGGAACGTTCGTCAGTTGCGTGGCAGGCGATACGGGCATCAACAACTGGGGGTTGGCCGAATGGGAATATGAATTCAGGCTGTATAAGGCGATCGGCATTGACACCGTCATCATCATCCGCTGCGAAGTGGAATCGGATGGCCTGTATCAATCCGGGTTCGATCCAAGGTCGACCAGTTGGCCGGAAGATCCCGATCTCGTATCGATGTTTTTCCGCTTGTCTGAAGAACATGGAATGAAGTTATACCTCGGCGGCACGGAAAGCCTGGACAACCTGTACAAGGGGTATTGGAAACAGGAGATCGAAAACAACCGGATTTTTTATGAACGCGCTTTGGACAAATTCGGTGACTACAAATGTTTTCACGGACTGTATTACACGGTTGAAGCGCTGCCCTGGCATTTTAATTTCTGTGACATCGTCATCGGCACCGCCGAAGCGGCCCACAAGTTGGCTCCGGGCATGAAAAAGTTGTTTTCTCCCACGCTCTATGGCTTGACGGGATATCCGAACCGACACTATACGCTGGATGATTTCAAAAAGATTTACGGCCAGTTGCTGCAAACGATCTCCGGGAAGCTGGATTACTGCGCATGGCAGGACAAATATTTTCTACCCAATTGCAGGATGGGGCAGGTTTTGGAAACAAGCCTGGATGACTGGTATCGCGCCGCCAAACAGATCACGGAGGCCGCGGGTGCGGAATTCTGGTCGAATATCGAGACGTTTCAGCGTTCCACCACGACGGCGGAACATCGTGATTTTCGACAAATCGACTATCGCAGCCTCGCCTTCAAACTTCAAACCGCGGCAAGGTATGCGGCCAAGAACATCACCTACGAATTTTCGACCTGTCTGAGTCCCAACGCGGAGTGGGGATCGTCCGCGCGGTTGTTGGCACGCTATCTGGAGATGGCCGGCCTCGATCCGGATATCCCGCGCCAATTGCTCGAACGACCCGTGTCAAAGGCGCCAACCCTTCCACTCCATCCAATTCGGAAGCGTTCTCTTGTCGCCAATTCCTGAATCCTGAATCGCGGACACGACATCCATTGACATGATTGCATCTACGTCATCCGGCTTGATTGGTGATTGGCCGCTTCGAAAAAACGCCAGGAACGCTGCCTCCGATACGATGCATGCGATTCCGGACGGTAACGTCGTCCATGATGCGCAAGGAGCGATATTTGACGGCCGTAATGCGAAACTGGTTGTCCATGGCGCCGATCTCATTTTTGGGAAAAGGGATTTCACCCTGTCGGCCAGGATAAGGATCGAGGCGGATGAAGCCGAATGCATCGGAAACATCGCCGGCAAGTTTGACCTCGATACACGGACCGGGTTCAACTGGTCTGTTGTCGATCATGGCGGGGTTACCAGCTCATCATCCAATTATCGCAATCTGAACTTCTCAATGGATGCGGGAACCCTTCCGCAATGGATGGATTGCGGCCGTCCAGGAAACGCACGGCACATCTGCGCTTTGACGGTCAACCGTGGCGATCTTTATGCCGGCACGTTTGAACATGATGATGGGGAAATCGGCCGTGTGTATCGACATACGGGAAACTCCGGATGGGAGGACACCGGCCTGCCCTGTCGGTCCAATAGCGTGTTCGGATTGGCGGCGATCAACGGGGTACTTTATGCGTCCTCGGGGCGGTACGACCCTCGCAATTCCGCATTACCAGACACCGGCAACATGGATGAGGAAACCCGCATCTGGCGAATGGAGCCCGGTGGCGGCTGGAAGGATTGTGGAAATCCTCACGTTGGCACAAACGATTTATACAATCTCGGCGTTTATCGCGGCCGGCTTTACGCAACACCGAGTTTCGCCAGGGGATTGTACGGATACGATGGTGACAAGGATTGGAAAACGTGCCGCGAGCCATACCCACGATTCCTGAGCCTGTGCCAATGGCGTGGTCATCTGTATGGCGCCAGCAACAAAGGGCTTCGCCATCTTGGTCCGCCTCCGGATAGAGAAATTAGTTTTGAAATGTTGCCCGATGCGGATGGCGTCTATAGATACGATGATCGGAACGATGCATGGACCGGTTGCGGCGCCATTCCCACCGAGACCCAGATGTATTCATTTGCCGTGCATCGTGGCGCCCTCTTTACAGGTACGTGGCCGAACGCGAAAGTGTTTCGCTCCACAAGCGGCATGGGGTGGGATGATTGCGGGAATCTCCATCCGGAAGAAAAAGAAGTCATGGCCATGTGCGTCTACAACGGCATGATGTACGCGGGCACGCTCCCCGCCGCGGATATTTACCGGCTGGACGGAGATCACCATTGGACGCGGGTGGGAAACGTTGATTCGACTCCCGACGTGAAATATCGCAGGGCGTGGAGCATGGCGGTTCATGAGGGCGGACTGTTTGTTGGCGCGTTGCCAAGCGGGCACGTCTGGATGATGCGAACCGGGGCCGTCGCTTCCGACAGCCATCAGTTGACCACGGGCTGGCATCACGTTCTGGCCGTCCGGAAGGGTTCTGCCGCGATGATCTACGTGGATGGGGTGCTGCGCGGCCGAAGTTCATCCGATATTCAACTTGATTTGACCAATCGCCAGCCATTGACGATCGGATTCGGCGGGCATGATTATTTTCGTGGCAGGATCGCTGATTTTCGATTGTACGACCGCGCGCTTTCAGGATCGGACATCCAGCCATGATCACATACCGGGCCAGCGCAGGAGACGAATCATGAGAGGCTTTCACATCGACATGAACATTGCGCAGTTTAAGCGTCCTTACCTGGAGCAATGGCTGCGAAAGATCGCCGAACTTGGATACGATACGGTCATCTGGGAAGTTGAGAACAACGTACGCTGGCGCACCGTACCCGAGTGCGCCGCCCCCGATGCTTTTCCACCGGAAGAGTTCAGACAAATCGTTGACCTGGCGCGGTCGCTTGGGCTGGAGTCGATCCCAATACTCCAGACATTGGCCCACTGCGAGTACGTACTGAAACATCCGCGGTACAAGCATCTTTCCGAACATGGGGATGAGGTTGTCCAGTATTGTCCCCTCCACCCCGGTTTGCGGCCATTTCTACAGGGATGGATGGACGAATATCTGGATGTCTTCGGTGCAATCAATGTCTTTCACGTTGGCGGAGATGAATCGTGGTGGCTGGGATCGTGCCCGCGTTGCAAGGAGTACGCCCGGCAACACTCCCTGGGTGAATTGTACGTTCAACACGTCAACGCGATCCTGCAATATCTGATCGACAGGAAGATCCGCCCCGCATTGTGGGCGGACATGGTTCTCAGTCATCCTCATATCGCCGATCTGATCCCGCGACAAACCATCATGTTTGACTGGATGTACGACATCTATCGGGGAAGCGGTAAAGTCTGGGTATGGGGCGATCTGAAGATGTGCGACCGGCATCAGATTCCGCCAAACCGTTATCACTTCTATCGTCGCCATCTGTTCCCTGATGGTGATGAACCGGGGCGTGAGCCGGAAACTTTTTACACCGCGGATTTTTTGAATGACAAAGGATTCGCCGTTGTCACGTGCCCCGGCGCCAGTCATTTTGGTGACAACGTGTTCATGGGCCGCACTCATCTGCACATGGTCAACACCTACGACTCGTGGCGTAAAGGCATGGAGCTGGATGGGTCGGTGCTTACGAGTTGGAGCGTCCATCTGCACCCATGGGAATTGCAGTTGCCGACGATCGAACTGGGACCATGGATGGAACGTCATCCGGATGGGACACTGATTGAATATCAGCGTGAGTTCACGATCAATCATTTCGGGTTGGAAGACAACCGTTTCTGGCGAGCCTTGGGATTGCTGTCCAAATCGATTCTCTTCAGCACCATGTTGACGCTCGGCCACGACAAGACGGCGAGGGATGTTCCGCCTGCGTTCGCCATTGAACTTCTCAACAAGCTCCATGCCGAAGGCCGCTTGACCGCGGAGCTTGAAAACGCGCGTGGTCGGCTGGTCGAATACCAGGCCGCGCTTGGCCTGTTGAGTCAAATCACCGCCTCCGCAACGCGCGGCGGAGAGATGCTGAAGCATTACGTGCTCGCGGCACGAAATCTGATTCATCGCGCCGAAGTTGCGATCCATCTGATCGCCCGTTTTCAAGGAAATACGGAAGGGGATGCGAAGGAACTTCTGGACCGGCTTGCCGACCTCCGCAGCGAGACGGAATCAATGTATGAGCCGTCACAAAGGTCCGCCCGGCGTGCTCGGATCATCACGTGGCTGTATGCGCCATTCGAGCATGCATTGAAAGACCTGGCCTCATCGACGAATCCACCTTGTTGACCCGCCCGGTTATTGGGGAGCGCCTGGCGGTTCATCAGCCTGGAGGGAATGGCAAACACCCTGAAAGTCGCAAATAACTTCCCGGCAGCCCCGTATCGGCAAATCAAAGACAACGTATTCGGACTGTTCCACCATTTGGTGGTCGAATGAAACCGGCTTGCCATCCACGTTAACGCCCGTGCAGGTTCGACCCGATGGGAGCAGGATGCGAAAGGAGGCGTGAACGCCCGTTCCGGTGAATGACAGGGTGATCCGGCGATCGGACAACACGTAACGATAGGAGAAATAGGAGTCGGATGCGGGAAAATGCGCCGTCGCATCAGCATTATGACAAGACATCGCGGGCCAGCGCGGGGCGCATGAGACCTGCTCAAAGCACTTGCCTGCCGAGCGGATGCCTGCAAGTTCTTCAATGACCGCCTGCGTCCATGGGGACAAACCCCACGCATCATGGTTGGTTTGATTGTGTGGGGCGTTAATTGCGGCGTTGCCCTGCCGGTCGTACCAGGTGAACAGCGCGCCACGGTCGCGTTTAAAGACAAAGTGCAGATCGGCAAGGAGCGTCACGGCCACTTCCTCCATCCCATGCTGGAACGCGCCGCGGCACAACTCGCCGCCCACCAGCGGGAAAAGGCCACCATTGGCGTAATAACCCTGGGTTGACCGCCAAGGCTCAACCGGTTCGAAATATTTCAACTCATCGGGATATCCGGGCTGAAGACTCCACCATGGGAATCGGTCGCCGGTTTCATTCCATCGCCTTAGATATTCCTTGAGAATTGAAACCGACTGTTTGTGGTCGGCGAAACCGCGTGTAATGGCCCATGCGCTGCTGAGGGTCAATTGATCTTCTTCGTTGAAATCCCCGTGATCAAACGGATCGAGATGGATGTGATGGCGGTATTTGATGCCATCCCAGAACAGTTCATTGCCGA
Organism: Phycisphaerales bacterium; assembly: GCA_020853095.1. GTDB lineage: Bacteria > Planctomycetota > Phycisphaerae > Tepidisphaerales > Tepidisphaeraceae > JADYZN01. Next base: position 29,766 of record JADYZN010000043.1, read on the forward strand.
TCCGGCGAAAATGATCCCGCATCCGCAGCCAATGGTTGGCGCGGCGGTCGTTATGCAATTGCTGATATGCCTGGGCCAACGAACGGCACGCATCATACATGCAAGCCGTGTCGCCCTGCATGATGACGTAGAGCGACTTGTCGTTGATCATGTTTCCCTGCTGCCCCTGGGGAGTGAAGTGAATGTCCCATTCATCCAGCGTGTGCGGCCTCTTGATGACGCCATGCTTAAGATCAAAAGTCACGGGGTCCGTGATGACGTATTCCATGGACTTTTCCACCTTGGGTAGCATCGAATCCATCCATTGACCGTCTCCGTGGGCCTGCCATCCGCTGCACAAGGTAACGGCGGCGCCGATTTCCAGGTCGGCCATGCAGCTGCGCAGCCGGCGGCTGGTGCGCGGGCAGGGATAATCGTCGCTGTAGATGTGATCGGGAAGGCTTCCATCCGGATATTGGTAGGAGAACAATGCCTCGAACATCGACTTCACGTCGCGGATAAAATAGCGCAATGCTCCTATTGCATAGACGGGGTAGGCCATGTTCTGGCGGGTATTGTCGGCGGCTTTGTAATGGGTGATGGGTTTGCCATCGACGATTGAGATGTCGAGGGTCTGCGACAACCCGTCGCGCAGGTAACCAAACAGTTCGTTGGTCACGGCATGATCGGTTCGGATAGACGTCTGCACGTCCATCCGGAAACATCCATGCCGGCGGTATTCCCTGCCATCAGGCCCCACGGTCCAAAGCTGTACGTGATGCACTCCGGCCGCACCACCGGCGCGAAAAGTGGTTTGAGCTTTCCCATTTTGTGAAGTGAATGTTCCTGTCAGATAGGGATGATGAGCGGCGTCCGAGACCTCCAGATGCACCGGCTGTCCATGCAGCCCCCGCCATTCATATTCGACGGTTATCTCATCGAGTGGTGAGCATCTCGACGGGCTTGTCCACACCACGCCGGCTTCGATCAGGTTCATTTCAGGCTCCCGGTACGGGATAACATTACATCATTGATGATATCGAAAGGAAACATCGGCCGAGGGATGCGCTTGAACGGCAGCTTGGTCAGGTCCGCTCTGCAGCATCCAGGCGAATCAACCGACATGACCGCCTTGGAAATCGGCTCATAGTCCATGCGAAAACTGAGCGGGGATTTGCACAACACCAGTTTCATTTCCAGTGGTTCGATGCCGTGGCTTCGGTACATCTCCGGATCGGTGGTCGGCATGGGTCGTTCGGCGATCAGAAGATTGATTGCATTGATTTTCAAAACGGCGGAGCGGCCCATCTGGACGCGACGACCCTTATAGCAGCTTCCCTTATAGAAGAATTCGCCGTCAGAAATCAGCTTGACCCGGCCGGTCACAGCAATGAGCCGCGCGTACTCAGGATTTAATGCGCCCCCCACGGAGAGCGTTATCGTTTGTCCGACGCCGGCGTCAATGGCCCGCGCCACGGCCGGTGGATCGACCACGACCGCGGCGGTGGGCAGGTGAGACAGGCCCTTGCGCAGGATTCCCTCCAGAATATAGGCACTGTCTCCAGGCGAACCGCCCATGGTGCCATCAGCCCCTTCACCAAGGGTGATCGGGCCTCCTTCGATCTTCAACGCCTGTTCCAACGCTTCATCCACGGTCGGCAGGCTGATTACAAATTCTTGTCTTCGGGACCACATTGCCTGGGCAAGCTCATCGGCATATCGGCCGGCCAGCATCGGATCATTGTCCGTCACGACCACCGAACACCAGCCCAGTTCCTCGACATCCAACCACGGCTGACAGGGAAACAATGAGGTACTCAACACGCCAGGTCGACGTTCGACATCTCGTGCCAAATCAAGCAACTGCCTGAAGACCCCGCGATCGCTGATCATCTGTTCCGCTTGTGTGACCAGTGGCAGCTTGCGAACCGCCATGGTCGGACGTTTCGCGCCGGTGATGGTCGAAGCCATCAATTCCGCGGCTCTCCGACCCGTGTCGGCGGTGTCCACGTGCGGGCATGTCTGATATCCAACCAGTGCATTGGCCGAGGAGGCCATGGCGTTGCCGATTGAGGCGTGTAAATCCAGGCTGGCAATTACGGGTATGTCGGCGCCGACCAATCGACGAACCTGCTCAAGGACGTATCCATCTGCGCTGTCGATTCCCTCCGCGGCCCAGGCGCCATGCAGGGCAAGCAACACCCCGTCAATCGGCCCAGCGTTGCGAAGAGAATCGAGAAGCTGGTCGACCAGGGGGATGAAGTCCTTTTGGAGCATCCTGCCGGAGCTGACGGCCCACCCCCCAATCAGTGGGATGATTTGAACACCCCGTTTTCGCGAAAGCACATCCACGAAACCATACACTTCGGTTTGTTCGACCCTGGCCGATTCCAAAAGTGCGTTTCCCGCGTGAATCTGAAAATCTTCCCGCCGGGTCAGCTTTGCGGAGAAGGTGTTGGTCTCTTGAAGCAGAGAGCCGATTGCAATGCGCATTTATAATCCTCTCTTAAGATGCGAGTGAGAATACAGCGGCATGCCGGGCGCAACCGGCTCAAGCACGGCCAGGCAACGCGCGCCCAGACACGCCACATAAAGCCGGTCCATCTGTTTGCCGCCAAAGGCGAGGTTGGTCGGCGTAGGCAGCCTGTAATTTTCCAGGTCCTGGCAATACAGGGCAACCTGCCCGGAAGGATCCACCCGATAAAGATGGTTAAGCCCGTAACAGGCGACCAGGAGGTTTCCTGCCGCATCAAATGCCATGCCATCCGGAACATGGGCAAGTCCCGAGCAATAAATCGATCTGTCGCCGGCGGTACCATCCGATTTGATTTCTATGCGGCAAACGCGATCCAGGTTGCTCTCGATGACGAATAACGCATCTTCATTCGCATTGATTGCCAGGCCGTTGGGAAATGCGAACGGGCCGGCATCGAACAGCTCGATACGACCATCCTGACGGATGCGATGGATCATGCCATCGCATCCCTTGAATTGTCCCGAATCGGTCAGGTACAGGTTCCCGTCGGCATCGAAGACCGAGTAATTCGGTTGTCTCAACCGGCTTCCATCCGGCGCGCGGTCCGCGATGCTGGTGAGCTGTCCACAGGGGTCGATGCGAATCAATTCACGTCTTGTCTTGTCGCATACGTAGAGGTTTCCCCTCTGATCCAGCGTGATGCCAAGAATGAATCCACCCGTGCAGGCGAACTGTTCGGTTCGCATGCCGTCATCGCTGATGCGATATATCTGCCCCATCTCCCCACCGGCATAAACGGTTCCATCCGGGGCGACGGCGACGCCTTCGGAATGGTCGATTCCATCGCCGAATGCCCGGATGCGTTCGATCGGAAACCGGCCTGGCTCATCATGGGTGCATCTTCGGCTCATAAGCGAAGCTCATCTGGTGGATTGATACACGGCCTGCGCGCTGATTCGGCAGGCGGTGACGAGTTGCTCGATGTGTTCTTCTCCATGCGCGGTGCTGAGAAAACCCGCAATTCTGCCGGCGGGCCAGAGAATCCCCTGCGCCATCATCGCCATCGCAAAATCAAGTCGACGATTGTCCCTTCGAACATCCCGTGAACTGCGTGGCGACGCGTCGGAAAAGTGAACGCCGAAAATCGAATGCTTGCCGGTGACGTACATGGGCACGCCAAGGTTGGCCGCCAAATCACGCAGCGCGGAACGCGTATGATCGCCAAGAGCATTCAATCTGGCGTTGACCGATCCATCCTCAACGGCTTCAAGGACGGCCAGGCATGCGCTCATGACGGTGGGGTTGCCCGAGAAAGTTCCGCTGCTCAAGGCTTTGTTGGACCGGTCATAAGGCGGCGAGAGGAGCGGCTCCAGGATGTCACGCCGCCCTCCGTACATACCAATGGGCAGTCCGCCGGCCAGCGCCTTGCCGGTGATAAAGAGGTCGGGTCTGACGTCATAATGCGAGATCGCGCCTCCCTTGCCGATGCGAATGCCAGCGGGCACTTCATCGACAACCAGGAGGATTCCATGCCGGGAAGTGGTGCGGCGGAGGGCGTGGACGAAATCCGGCTCCGCGGGAATGGCGCCGCCAAAGATGGTCATTGGCTCGAGAAAGACGGCGGCGAGACGGTCGGCGTACCGTTCGATCAATTGGGCGGCGACGGCGGCGTCGTTGAAGGGCAGCATCAATACGTTGTGATCTTCGCCCGGCGACATGCCCAGGGAATCACGGATCGTTGCCGGCGCAGAGTCATCACCGGCTGGAGGACCATAATGGCTGAACAGCAGCGTATCGAGCTGTCCGTGATGATGGCCTTCGCACATCGCAATCATCGGACGGCCGGTGTGGGCACGACAGATGCGGGCGGCGATCGCGCAGGCTTCCGATCCGGAATTGACAAAACGCAGCATCTCAACGCAGTCGATCATCCGGCATACGCGCTCCGCGACCTCGACCTCCAGCGGGGAGGCGATGGATTGCACCTCGGAGATCCGCAGTTGTTCCCGCACGCGATCCATGACAATCGGGCTGCAATGCCCAAAGAGGCAACTACCCCCTTCCAGGTTGAAATCCACGTAGTCGTTGCCATCGATGTCCGTGAGTAATGCGCCGTTCGCACGGCTGCCATACAGGGGATGGGGGTTGAACGCGGTGGCGCCGCGTGCTGCGCCGCCCGGCAATACCTGCCGCGCACGCTCATACATGGCGCGGGATCCGGTCGTTCGTTGATGATACAGGGCTTTGAGTTGATCCAGTGTTCGCATGGTTCTCATTTCATTGGTGATCATGTCAGCGGCAGCCGGCACATCATGCCGCCATCGACTGAAATCGTCTGACCGGTGATGTACGATGACAACGGGCTGACAAGGAACAGGACAAGATTGGCATAATCGACCGGCTGCCCGACCCGCCTCAGAGGCACCACCGAGACGAGAGTTTCCAACCCCTTGATGCGTTCGGCGGCGGATCCATACGAGCGATCGAGCATGGGGGATTGAATGCAGCCCGGGCAGATGGTGTTGACGCGGATTCCGGCGGGTCCCAAATCCCGGGCCAGGTCGCGGGACATCGAGACGATTCCTCCCTTGGCGGCGGCGTACGGCGCCGTGCGGCCGGTGGTGGCAAAGGCTTGCACCGACGCGGTGTTCACAATGCTGCCTCCGCCCCGTCTGCGGATCAGTCTGACCACCCGCTGGTTGCACATGAAGACGCTCTTGAGATTAACCCCGATCTGACGATCCCAGTCATTGTCGGTGATGTCCTCATAATCCTTGAAGAATTCGACTCCGGCGACGTTGACCATGCTGTCCACACCATCGGGCCATGTTTCGTTGATGGTTGAGAACGCATTGCCCACGTCATCGACGGATGAAACGTCGGCGACGATAACGCTGACCTGGCCGCCTGTTTTCCGGATCTGTTCGGCCGTGTCATTCAAATTGTCCGCATTGTTGTCGATCAGGCAGACCGCGGCGCCCGCTGCCGCCAACACGACCGCTGTACCCCGGCCCAGGCCTGCCCCTGCCCCGGTGACAACGCTGCGATGCCTCGTGAGGTCAATCATGTTCGTCCTTCAGGCCATGCGAAATTCAGTTCCGTGGCACATCGTTCATCCACGACCATGCGCTGCGGTGTCGGGCCGGCGTAGACCCAGAGCATCGCCATGGGCAAGGAGGTTTCGTTCACGAAATAATGCGATCGTCCGCGTGGCTGCAATGCCGTTGAACAATCGCTGATGATCAGCCGCTCCCCCTCGGCCCAGCAAACCGCTTCGCCTGTGATAATGCAGATCGATTCGTCAAAATCATGAACATGTGCCGGCAGTCGCGCGCCAGGCGCGAACGTACCCAGTCCGCCGCACATTCGTATGCCGGGGATATTCCTGGCGCCGAAATGATCGATGAACATCGCCCCTGGCGACGCCTCATATTGCATTGCTTCCTTGTGTCGCGTAAGGAACACCGGCGTTGCATGAAGGATTCGCGCCGGCGCATATCGCGGAGTGGCCGTTGGATACGATGCATGCAGGACGGCCGGATGATCAGCGCGTGGGTTCTCGATCGCATGCGCCTGACCGGGTTGGATGACCACGTTGTCCAGCGGATGGAGATCAATCCGCGTATCGCCCGTGAGCACCGCCACCGAACCGGACAGAACGGTCAGTGATGCATGATGCGGATGGGACAATGGAATGCTTTTGGCCATTGGATTGAGGGTGATCAACCCGGTGGTCAGGTTTCGCGATCCGGTCTGGTGGCCGACGAGCCATTCTGCCTGGACACCGTGATCCAGCAATATGCGTTCACCATGTCCCGGCGAGACAACCTGCCCGCGACGACGTGGCCGCATGGACAACGGGGGGCGTTTTGCCAATAAATCGCCAAGGTGTGGCGATCTGCCTGTGGGCAGTTGTCTCGAGTGACACACGGAGTTGGATTCTGATTTGATCAACATGCTCGAATGGCCGACTACTTGAAGTTCAGCGTCCCAAAATGTTCCAGATCCTTAAAACCTTCCGCATGGAGTGGCGCCCAGACGATTTGTTCATCGTTGAAATTTCTGCCGGCGGGCCGATAACGGCACAGGCTGATGCGCAAATGGTCGCCCGGTTTTGGAGGGTTCACCCCAAGGCCCTTGTACGGGATCATCATTTCGACCGACCAGGACCGGCCGTCGATGACATCAACCGCTGAGACAACGCCGATCCGCGTGGCGCCGCCAGGCGAGTATTCCAATTTGTTATTGATGGAATTGACCAGAACCTGCCGGTAATCCTTACCCTGTCCTTCGGCGTCGATCCAGACCTCCACTTCGTCGTCATCCCAGACGGCGCCACCCTGTACGAGCGGCCTTCGTCGGGAGGGTTCCGCACAGGTGAATGCGACATACAAGTGTGTGTCATCGTATAGCAGCAGGGCCTCGGTTTTTGCCTGGGAGATTCCTTTGCCGCCGATCAGGAAGAACTCGTCCGTCCTGGCCGCGCCACGCCACATCTCCTCGTTGATCACGCCATCAATCAGGATGCCGCCAGGCGAACGAGGCACATCCATTGTCTTGGGTGTTTCATACCGCTCCCGAAATGCATTGGGGTTGGCCGGGGTGAGACAATCGCCGGTGACCGCCTCGTTGGCCGCGAGAATTTGCAGGGTCAACCTGCGATCGGAGGCGATCCAGTCGCTACCCACGCTGAGCCAGACCCGTCCATCCCACCCTTGGGGAGCATAACGTTCCAAGTCGAGCGAAAACGTACTCTGCGGTGTCTCGATCAACGATTTCCCCAGGTCGAAACACTCATCGGCGATGGCCGATTTTCCGTAATCCGGGTTGATCGAGCTGCACTGATCATGCAACACGCCGGTCGCAAGCCGAACCCGCTTGGTATAGCCCGCGGACGTATGGTAGTCGACAACAATGCCGGCGAAGTTGCTTGTGCTGGTGTTCCATGGCGGGATGTGGATGCCCTTTCCAAACAAATGAAAGGCGTCATAAAACGTATTCTTCAGAGTGACCTTGACTTTGCGCAAGTTGTCGATTTCAAGTCCCGAAAACGCCGCGCCACGGGTGGTATATTCGATCTTGCGCGTCGTTCCCGCCTCAAGCATCAGTTGCTCAGGATGAACGGTGGCCATCAGCGCCTGCAGATCCGGCTGGAACGTTCCCCTGATCGTATCGGTGGTTACGGCCGCCGAACGAAGCACCCGCAGCCCGTTGATATCGCGGTTGATTTCGGCGATCTGCCGCGATCCCGGCAGCAGCGGAGGCGCCAGTGGAGGCAGATGATTGTCCGGTTCCGAGGCGGGCAATTGCAACTTCACCGGAGATGATGATGCCAATTGCATGGATCCATCATCCCGCAAGACCGCCCGAACCTCGACGACATACTCATCCATCCCTCCCCGCGCCACCGCCAGCGGAATAATCATCCGTCCGTCGGAAGATCGTCCAACCATGCGGTTAAACATCATGCGACCATGTTTCGAGACGGTTAACAGTGCCTTGTCATATCCATTCAAGGTCACCTGCGGTTGTTTTTCCGCATCGAATGATACGCCCATGTCCTCGATCGCCGCTGGAGCGGCCGCGTTTTTCGGGGCATACTGGAGCGTTACCGCATGTTCGCCTCTGCCCACGCGGATCAGCGGAAACACGTCGTTGCCTTCCCAGACATAATCCGTTGGCACGGTGCGACCATCAAGCAGAACCTGGTTCAGATGATGCCGGGACATGGAGAGAAACGAGATGATTTCCACCTGATCGCGATCGGATTTGACCTGGATTTCAATGGTCCCACGATCCCGGTCGTCATTTTCATGCAGAACGACCCTGGGCATTTCTCCGAACAGATAATTGCCGGGCAAATTATTTTCAGAATAGACGGCGGCCGACTGAGTGGTGACATAAAGCTGATTCAGGATCAGCGGCTCCATTGCAATGTTCAAAGACAGCGATTCCCGATATGGCCCGGCATATACAAGTTCGCGCCGGGTAACATGGTCAAGCAGCCATCCCGTTTTTTCGTAGGCCTCTCTGGCCAGATGTTCGGTCACGGTCCCCTTGAATTCCAATCCGTTCTCAATGACGTATTTCCAGATGTAAACCTGTCCGTGCGTGTTGACGTTGAGACTTCTCAGGTCCAGATCAACAGGAACGTTGACGGCATCCGGATGATGACTGATGAATGAAAACAGATATCCCGAATCTCCGCGGCGTTGCATCGGATAGGATTCGACTTTCGTTTCTCTGTCCCGCTTCCAATCCGGGCTGTAGCGGGCCGGAACAATGTCGCAGTTTCCGATTTCATAGGCCGCCTGATAGAAGGCGCGGTGTTCGAGCATCTCGGTGGCGTTGCTGCTGCTGGCCTCCGGAATCCACCCCATCGCCAGCACCCGGTTCACGTACTCCCGCTGGTAAGGCGACGTATAATACAGGGGAACAATCCGTGCCTTGGGGTTGACGTTGAGGTTCGTTTCAATAATCGTCGCGATGCCGGAAAACACCCGCCAATATTCGGGGTTCATCTGTCCGCGCGCTTCAATGTAATTGATGTCCGCATAGGGATTGCCGCGGTTGTTGAAGAAAACCATCTTGTCCGGACCATGTTTGGCGGCAATCTTCTTGATGTCCAGCATAAACCGATAAGACAAGTCGTCGCGCGTGTACTGGCCGGATGGCCAGTCGATCGGGTTGATCGCCTTGGGATCGTCCAGATAAATAAAATCGGTGTCGAGATAGCTCAGTATCAGATCAAACTGCGATAACAGCGCGTTGTAGCATTCGGGGATGGACAACAACTGCGCGAAATTAGTGGCCAGGCCGGGGAACGTGCTGATCTGATCTCCCTCTTTATTGACCTTTCTGAACCATTCGGGATGGTGTTTGAAGATGCGGGTGTTTTCAAGCGTGGACAGGTCCCACATGTAGATGCCGACCTTGATGCGTGGCGACAGGGCTTTTAATCGCCGTATCAGATCCTTGAGTTCCGGGCCGGTGATGCCGCCGCCCGCGTATCCTCCTTCCAAGCCTTGATCAACGTAATAATCAGCCCACGATCCGCCAATATCCACCAGCACGGTGATGTATCCCTCATCCGTCATCGCCAGCAGATGTTTGAGCTTGTGAATGTCGCTGAACGTATCCGCCTTGATATCAGCCACCCAGTCGGGCGTGGGCGGAATCAAGGCATAGGCCTCCTTCACCTCCGGCAAGGAAGGATATTCGCGCGAGAGAAAATCATACCATTCCCCCTGGAAGATGCTGAAATACTGCTCATACGATATCTCTTTTGTTCGCGACAAACGCGAAGTCCCCAGCGACATGTCCCATCCATCGGGCGTGTAGTTCAGTACGTTTTCCGCCTCGCAATACGACGCGATCGCCCCGGTAAACCATGGCCAGACGAACTGGTCGTCCAGCCGGGTGCGGATGTGTGCGAAACTGCGTTTCACCTCCGGTTGGCTGAGCACCATCCCTTTGGTCGTGTTCTGGTATTCAAGAACCTTGTGCCATGACGACAACTTTGGCGCCGGCAGCAGCGGAAATCCACCATCACCACCTCCCATGTAATAACCGGCGTCTCGATAACCCTTGTCAAATATTGCCTGATTGTTATAGGTGATGAACTGCAACTCGTCGTTTCTGGTAAGAAACGCGGTTCGTTGATAAAGCTTGTTTCCGGACAGCCAGTATCGCTTGGTGATGATCAAATCGGGAACTGTCGCATTGGAACAGGTGATTTCAAGACGCTGTTCATCAGGGTTGAATTGCGAACGTATGATTTTGTCCTGGCTTGCCAGCCCCAGGGTCAGCGACTTTCGATCTTCAAGAAAATAGCGGCCCTCAATCCCCTTGAGATAGCATGACTTTGTTTTCGCATCCCATCCCCCAACCACCTGCCCCGTCGATTTGGAAATGATCCAGGCCGCATCCTCGTTGCCAAACAGCCATGAAGTTATGGTTTCCTGGGGAAACGTCCATTTGGTGATGCGCTCCGCCTCGATCGGCCCCGCTATTTTCCCGCCGGCCGTCAGGGAAAATCCATCCAGGATCATGTACTGCCGCGGCTTGCTGAATGCATTCGCGTAAAACTGGATGCGGGAAATTTTGCCCCACTGAGTCAATCCATGTGGGTTTTCCCAATGCTTTAAGTCCAAATCCAGCTCGATTCGCGTCCACTGATCGTGCTTGAGGGCAAAAGCGCGGTTGACGTTCCCCTGTTCCATCCAGATTTGAATCACCATCCCGGTGCCAAAATCCTGCTTCACCCAGAGCGTCAGCTTGTCTCCAGGACCAGCGCCCGTCAGGTCAACAACCCCTTGAAATTCAACCCCCCTGTACGCTTGGGCATCCGCTTCGGCCACAATTTTTAAGGCATGCCGGCCGACCTTGCATTCGTCGGCCACGATCATTTGCGTTTGCGGCTGCCGCTCCCACCCGGCGGCGGCCGCATCTTGAACCGTTTGAAATTCAATAAAATCAGATGCCTGACCTGCGCCGGAGGCGATTTTTACGGACACAGCCACCAAACACAGACACATCACAATCCAAGCCCGGATGTCACAATGACTTGCAAGTCGCATGGAATTCCTCTGGACTGATTCATCAATATTGTTCAACTGCCGAAATTCATACGCCCCTCCATCCGAGCGATTACTGAAATGATACATATTTATGAGCAACACAACGAGATGTCAAGCAAAATTTGCGTATTTTGTTTAAGTGTAAATATAGCAAGGGATTACGAGGCCAAGAGTCGCGATAATTGACGAATATTCAGGGATTCGACGAGAATCTCCCTCGCAAAAATTGAATATAACACTGGCATCGATACCGCCAAGACCTCGATTATTGCGAAAAATTTTCTTGACAATCACGCAATTTGCGGTACGATGTCTTTCGTCATGCTTTAATCATTGCGTGTTGCTTGTTAGAGCAGACACCAAGTCTCATTTTTTAAGGAGGCCATATATGGCGTGGAATCTATCATCGTGGCTGGTGGCGGGGGCTGTTGGTATGACGGGAATGTCCTCGTTGGCGGGCGCCACCGTCTTGACTGTTGGCTCCGGAGGTGACTACAGCGATATTGGAACAGCTTGGGCGGCGGCAACTGGCGGCGATACGATTCGATTTGTCGACAGTGCCACCTATAGCAGCGGGACTCTCTTACTTTCATCAAAACCTGGCTTGACGATCGAATCGGCACCCGGACAAAGGGCAACGATCAGCTTTTCCAGCGCATCCTGGGGTTTCTATCTCAACGCCAACAATGTCACGTTTCGTGATCTGAATTTGAACACCGAAGGAGAGAATTCGATCATCACGGCCGAGGCATCGCCCAATGGATCTGGGGCTGTCGTCACGGGTGTCAACTTCACCCGCTCCGTGCAGCTTCCAAACTACAGTGTCGCCCAACTTGTTCAATCGGCGGAAGGAATGCAGATCACCTATTCGACTTTCCGCGGTTCGGGCAACTCGCCGATCGGGCTGGGCGTTGGACTTGGCTGGTCCCTCGGCACAACCGTCACGGTGGATCACAGCAGCTTCGATAACTTCATGATCCCGATCAATCAAGGCTCAAGCTCCGGAACAACTGATTTGACCATCACCAATAGCGCATTTGGAATCTGGTATAACGCGGGGTGGTCCGGTGGAATTTCCATGGCGGATGCAGGCCCAACGTTAAGCGAAGACTACAACGCCCGGTATGGGCCGGGGGTTTACATCTATAATCCGGGTGGCGCCAGCGTTACCAGCGGAGGAAATTCATTTGCGGTGGGAACATATGCCGGGATATTTGCCGGAGATACTTCATTGGGTCAGTGGCAGGTGGATCCGGCCCTTTATACCGCCGCCAGCGACGGAACAACCATCGGTGCATGGCAGGTTCCTGAACCTTCCACGTTCAGCCTGGTGATGCTGGGTTCCATGGCAATGATGGCCAAACGGCGGCGTTGAATCAACGCAAAACCATCGTTATTGCAACTTCTTCCAACACGCCGGGCCTGCATCGATCATCATGATGCAGGCCCGGCATCGTATTTCGATCCATCTCACTTGGGAATTAGATTAACACTGACCTTCCCCACGATACGTGTGGAAGTTCAGCGTGTTCCGAAAGCTCTCCGCCGAGATCATTTATGAGCGAATGGCATAAATTCGCCGCAGATCGGGATACAGCAGGTTGATGTTCCCATCGGCATCCCCGCGCATGAAAGTGGCCGCCTCGTACAACATCAATCCATCGGTGCCCGCGGCGTAATTGTGGCGCATCAACTGTTCCATGGTGACGGCCCAGGTGGATGAGGCATCAAACAACACGCCCAGATATGGGCAGTGCCACGTCGTCACATGATGACGGGATGCATGGTCCATCACCTGCCGACAGAACCCCGATTCGAGGTCCAAGTCCTTGAGCGTGATCTCATCCAGTAGTCCCTCCTCGATCCATTGCCGCCAGTTCCAGCGGATGTTGATCATCGGCCGCTGGTCGGGCCGGCTATCCATCGGCCGGCTGACGTGGTGTTGCATTTTCTTGCCACGACCGCGAACCAGTGACGATGTGTCTCGCAAGAATGCGGTGTAGGCATCCCCCAGCAATTCGTTGTGCAACAAATGACAGTTGTCATCGCGGCGCAGAGGGCGCCCATGACGTTTGAGAAACTCACTTTGAACCAGCGGCCCAAATCCGTAATTGCCCCAGTCCAGGATGTTGTTGTGATTCATGATGCGGATGTCGATCCCATCGACGCCCGCATCCAGCGACATGTTGATCCAGTTGCGCCAGAAGACCTGCGTCTGGGGGTGCAACGGATTGGGCGCGCCATAGACGTATGGGATATGCCCCCGCGAAAACGCGATCCCCAGGTCGTTGCCATCCAGCAGTTGATACATCTCCAGAAAATCGCGGCCGCGCCAACTGCCGGTCTCCTGGCGACAGGTGGTCAATCCTTTGAAAACAAAGCCGCCTTGTCCTTTCCATGCCGCATCAGCCACGCGAGGGCTTTCAGGAAGATTCCGCGTCGTGGCGATCGGCTGACCCTTGGCATCGTACACCTCGGCCAGCCGGTAAAGCCGGTTGCCAAAGGAAAAATTTCGTTTCCCATCGACATGAACGACGAAATAGGGTTCGTTGATGCTCAGACCGTCGATGGTGATGGTCCGCACGGAGACCGGAGCTTCAAATCCCCCCTCCCAATGCCGGGCGAATGCCTTGGTTGTGGTTGAAAATGAAATCTTGAATGATCGATCAATCCGGCAATAGGTTTTATTGTCATCACTGACCCAGATCGAAATCTGATCCGGTTGAATGTGATGCTCCGAATCATCGTTTTTGTACAACACAATCCGCGCCACGGTCCCCTGTGCGTTTTCACCCGTGCCATCCCACCGTTGCAGCATCGCTTCGGGATGTGTCTTGCAAAAGTGTTCCAGCACGAACGGGCTGGTTTTTCCAAAGGTTTCCATGGCGACGGAGAGATCAAACAGTTTGTGAACGCCGTAAACTTCCATGCCGCGCCGATGGGCCGCATCGACCACTTTTTCCACAAAGGGATAGGTGGCATGGATGCTTGGCGCGCCCGATGGTTCGCCGGTCGGGCTGTTGTTGATGCGATGGTTCCAGCGATTGATGCGTTGGTTCAGTTCAGGGTCGGCGTTGGGGCCGATGGCTTCGGGCCTCATGACCAGCGTGTTCAGCCAGTAGATGCGTTCAATGCCCAGATCGTGCAGTTGGCCCACCAGCCGATCGAACATCGCCGGATCCAGAAACTTCGCGTAGCAAAGATCATCGTAGAAATCATCGACGGCTGATAAACGCAACGGCCGCCGATCTCGTGATGGCGGGGCGGGCTTCACGTCCATCGCCTCGATGTGAACCTCGCTGATGGAGGCCCTGCCAAACGATTCGATCATCAGTTGGTGGTGTGGCCTGCCTGCTTCGCGGGGGCCGGTGAACAACCGCCGGCCGTCAAAACTGAACGTGACGTCGGTTTCGGTTCCTTCGATGTCGATTTGATGATATTTCCGGTCGTCCGGCCACGGGAGAGAGTCAAATTCATGGCCACGCGACCCGCTGGCGATATCCGACAGCACCGGCTTCATGCCGAAAAAGGGCGCCCATTCACAACCCGACTCATCAAGCGAAACAATCAGTCCATCGTATTCCTGCAGCGCCACCTGGATACGAATCCTGACGCGACCAACGCCGCCGGGCGCAATCGCATGTTTAATGGCCGCCAGTCGTTTGAAGGATTCGATGTCCACCGAATTGCCAATCATCACCTTGGCGTTATCCCCCGGCTTTTCAGGGAAATAATGACACAACCGCCCATCCTGAACCCGCCAGGTGCCAAAAGCCGGCATCCACTCCCGGCCAATGTGTTCCTCTTGGAATGGCTTGAACTGTGCGACCAACGGACCCGTCAACTCGACCATACGCTCTACCATCAACTTTCCATCAATTAGTCTTTGTCATGACCTCAACGAGTCAGGATGATCATGCGAAACGACCGGGCATCGACCGGAATCTCCATCCGCCCATCCTGCTGCGTGAAGTCGCGGTCAAAATACTCATCTTTCATACCGGCATTTGCGCCGGCAAACCCCAGGGCCTGCAAGTTTACTGCCGCCTTGACGGTGACCGCTTCATCCGTGTTGTTGAATGGAACGATCATCAGTTTGTCGCCACGCCGGAAGATCGACACCACGACGTTCGGATTGGCCGGCCCGTTGATCGTGATGTATTGCGCGTTGTCCCAGTATGGGAAAAACTCAACCTTGTCATCCCAGCCGAACAGGTCTTCAACCTTCCACAACCGATCCGGCTTGATCCCTTCGCTGGGCCAGATCAGGCCGTCATTCACCACGGTCATGCCGATCAGGTGTTGCAGTGGCTTTTGTCCTTCAGGCGTGCTGTAAAACTTCACGCGGTCGGGATTGGCAACGGCCATGGCGCGCTCAAACTGCGGCAGATCCATCACCCGCGGCCCCCATGGCGCCCCCATGAATTCCGCGCGGAATTTATCCAGAGGCAGCGCGTTGTAATAATTCTCGTTGGTCATCAGCGCGCCGGTCATGTTTTCGCCCGTGAGCATGATGTCGCAGAATGCGTTGGTCGCCATGTCCACTTCGCCGGACATGTGGTGAACGATAAGCGGGTTGTTCGTGGCGTACTTGTGGATGATGACATAGGCCCGCCTGGCGCTGTCCCTCGTACCCAAAATGTTATAAGTGCGCTGCTTCTGTCCCGTGTTGTCCACCCAGCCGCAACCGTGCAGCGGATTGGCGCACATTCGTGACGTCCCATAGTCGAAGTAGATGCCGTCGGTCTTCACCTCGCTGAGTACACGCTCCATTGCCAGGGCAAAAAAATCACGATATGACCGGCTGTTGTTGCAGATCTGATAATTGGCCCAGATGTCCCATTGCGGATCCAATGGATTGGTCTTGTCGCGCACCAGGCGGGCGGGCTTCATCAGCCAGTCATCCCCATAGAACTTGAATTCGGGCGAAAATGGTGTGGTGATCCCCAGCGTCATGTAAGGTGTGACGCGGACCCCGTTGCGATGAAACGCTTTAAGCAATTCCAGCTTTTGAGGAACCAGCATGGCCGGATCGGGATAATTGACCCACTTGGTCCACTCGGTGAACCAGATGTACCAGTTATATGCGGCCGGCGATCCGGATGGGGCGATGCGCCAGCTTCTAAAATCCTTGCGCACGGGTTTCACTGGCGTCGCCACGAAGCCGAAGGCGATTTCACGGCTCCCTTGCAACTGGATGGGTGAATCGATCACGTTGAGTCTGGCGACCACACGGCCGGAACCGGCGTCGTTGATCACCTGCAGGCTGCGCGACCAGTCAGCACAATTCCAACCGGGCAGCGATTCGGCAACCCACTGCAATCCACCCGCCTCATCTCCCAGCCAGAAAATCGGCTTTTCACGCAAATCCTTCGCGAAACTTTCGGCCGGCAGCGCGCCGGTGCGTTCCATGCGATAATCACCAAGGTTTCGCAACGTCACGTACCGCCGGTCAAGCGGGATATCGATCTGCAGCCGATCCACCGTGATGGGCTGTTCCGACTGAAGCGTGCACTTGACCCATGTAAAACCGTCAAAATCGACCTGAGTATCGGTGATGACCCGCAACGCTCCCAGTTTGCCGCTGGAAACCCGCCGGGCGCTGACGGCCGACTTACTCTCCCATTTGCCCTCAACATTGGTTGGCGACTGGCTGACTCCGTTGACACTCGCCAGGATCGACATCGGCGCTGCCAGCACCTTTCGGCCGCGCGATGTGATCTGGCCCGGCAGCAATCCGCCGGCAAAGTCATAGGTTCGATCCCAGACTTCAACGGCATCCTGCTTCACGACCACATCGGTCCAGGGTTCGGGTACGACATCGGTGATGCCGGCCTGATTGCCATCCCAGGGCGGCGGGCCATCCGCGTAACGATGGTAAGTGTCCTTCAATACAACCGGTTTCGATCCCTGTGGCAGGTCAAATGTAATCTCGGTCTTGTAATCGCCCGCTGTCAGCGTGGAAATATCGGCCGATATTTCAGAATCGGACTCAGACGCGGTGAATGGATGCTCCACGGCCTGTTGACCCTCACGCAACAGCTTCAAAACGCCATGGACCTGTCCGCCGATCAGATGGCGCGACGGCACGTGAATTCCGATCTTGATCTGGCGGGTGGACAGATCCGTATAAATGTAATTCTGGCCATAGTCATCCTTGGCGGCGGCGAATGAATACGTCCCCGCGTACAAAATGCCCTGATTCACCGACGAGGCGATAAATGACAGCTCACCATTTTCGGGCAGGTCGGGTTTCTGGATGTCGATGTGGGAGGCGGTGTTGTCGGAAAATCGCTGGTTAAACAGTGTGACGGTCTGATCGGCGTGCTTCAGGTCCATCCGTGCCTCAATCGCCTGGTCTGAACCCTGATCCGCGGAAATATCAACCTTGAAATCCAGCACATGGTCGGACAAGTCGCCGATGGAATTCATGTCCAGGTTCGGTCCCTTGTCCATAAAACGCACGTACGCGAATTGACGGGGCGACAGGTAGCTGTGTCGAGTGGGCGACATGCCGGTGAACACGCGGGAGGCTCCGCCGAAGGTGCGGCACAGGTTTAATCTCCAGATGCTGCCGGCCTTTGGCGCGGCAACACCCAGATCGGAAAACGGGATCGACGCCTCCATGGTCCAGACATCACCTTCGACCTTGTTCACGATTCGCGTGTTCTTGATGTTCCACGCGGCATCGGAGTCCTTCTGATCAAAGATCGTTCCCGATGAATTGACGATGATCTGATAAATCGGCGAGATTTCCGCATCCGGGACGATGAAGATTTCCATCGAATCGTCCATGGCGACGGTCACATCGTCACGACGGACGGCCTTCGCATTCAGTTTTCCAATTACCGGCGACTGGATCGAGACGTACAACATTTTCTGGTCGTAACTGACGTGGTATTGGCTCTGTTGAAAGGCGAACTGGCCGCTGATGACATCGACAAACCCCCGTCCGCTGATCGCGTATTCCCCCGGTATGATGTTCCCATCCGTCAGCGGAGGCTTGCTTGAAACGGGCACGGCGAAGATCAGATTCCCCTGCGCCGCAAGCTGCCTCAGGCCGGCGTCATCCAGCGACCGCGCGATGTCAGGCGATAAAGCAGCCGACGCGGAAGTCGCATCCGGAACGAACGCGCCGGCGGTCGTCCAGCGGATGTAATCGATCTCATAGGCCGCATCCGGCTCGGCACTGTGGTCGCCAAACTGAATGCCGCGATCCGGGTTTGACCCTTCGGCCGGCTTCAGTGGCCCGGATGCAACCGGAGTGGGTTTGTTGTCCACGTACAGCTTGTAGCCGTTCAAATCCAACGTCAGCCGGTAGACGTGAAAACCGTCGGCCGCATCCATTTTCACGTCCAGCCCCTGGCAATGAATGGCGGCTTCTCCGATCGACATGCCCACGAAATCATTGAGCTTGTCGCCTGAGATGGATCGCACGCCCAGCACCGTGGCGGAGGCGATGTCGCCCGGTTCGGTCTGCTTGATGCGCACGCGCCATTCAACGCTGACGCCCCGCGTGACATCCAGCTTCAGTTCCTTGAACCAGTACGGAAACTGGTTGCTGCCGAGGGTGTCGATGCTCAGGATGCCCTGGTTGACTTTGGCATATCCATCAGCGCCTGCGAACTTGGCCACCCACCCATCCTGTGTCGGCAGGGCATCGCACTCGTATCGACCTTCCCACGTGTCGGATGCGGAAGTCGTCGCAAAAGCGCCGGCGGAACATACGATCGACAACACAAGCACCCAGATAATGCGCATAAAAGCAGATTGCACGATGGTTCACCTATGGGTAGGGGGGCCAAGGCTGTGGATGGTCTGGCGGGGGCCGGAGACTTAATTTCGATTGCACAGCCAGTCATTGAAACCGCTGAAACCATCCCCGCTGAAAGTTTCGTAATAATTCATCGCCGCCACGTGGCCGTCGGCAAACGCCCAGTTGTTCTTTTTACGGTGATAGCCGTCGACGGCGCGCTGGTTGAAGTCGCTGTATCCATAGCCGATGCTTAGATTGCGAAACCATGAAAATCCGGCACCGTGATAGCCGACCACGTTCCAGACGCTCCATGTTGTTTCAATCAGCATGATCGTCTCGGCGGCACGTCGAATGCTGCCAAGCTTGCGCGGACCGATGACGCCATCCCCATCGGAATCCTGAACGAACTCATCCATCAGGGCGACGTTGGCATCATAGCTGTTCTTTGCGCAAAAAATCGAAGTCAGCCCGGAATACCCCTGCGGCATCCAATCGCTGTCATCGGAAGGGCAGAAAAAGACCGATCGCACCATGTGCCGATCGTAATCGCTTCCGGTGTAAGGCGTGACGCCGACGTATCGACTGATGTATAATCCCCACGTGCGGAATCTTCCCTGGCCGGCCACGCTCGTGTCCCAACCGTCCTGTCGCGGAGGAAGCGAGCCACGGTTGTCGTTGGCATACATGGAAAGCCCCAGCGACAAATTGCGCATGTTGCTGGCGCAGGCCACCTGCTTGGCCGATTCACGCGCGCTGTTCAGGGCCGGTAGCAATATACTGATCAGAAGGGCGATAATGCCGATGACGACCAGCAATTCCACCAAGGTAAATGCGTGAACGAAACGATATCCGGGCATAAATGCAACGTTGTGCCTGTGATCGGCCGGACCCTTGGCGAACTGCATTGTGGGTTCCTTTCTATCGGTTCAAGCAGACCTTTTGCTTATGTCATCGGTCCAGGCGGCATCAGGGCCTGGTATCAAATGCCTTGGACACCACGGTATACGGGTTGAGAAACGATTCGCGATAGACCATGACCGTTGGGACTTCCATGCGAACGCCGATGAGGTCTTCGCCTCGTGCGATGCGGCCGGCCAATCCCAGGACGCAGCGGATGATTCCCTGCGCATCCCGGTGCAGGCCGGTCAGGCTGGGGATAAACCGCTGACCCAGCGCCGTGCTTTCCATCGAGAGGATGCGGACCTGATTGAGCATCCCCAGTTCGGCGCAAACCCGCGCGATGCGCGTGGCCGATTCATCGCCGCGGGCGATGATTGTTCGCGGCGGGGCGTTGCCGCGCAATGCCTGCGTCAACTGCCCGCAAAAAACCTCGTATACGCTGCTGGTGCGAAGGATGGAAAGCCTGTGGGAGGAATCGTCGTTTTTTGATGCAATCGCCGTAAACCGGCGAACCATCTCCGACTGTTCGCCAAACAGAACGTCGATATCGACTACGAACAGCGCGGGAAATGCGTCGGCATCCTGAATCAGTTGCATGACCTGTTCGATCATGGTGCCGATGTTGGCCGTGACATTGGGAAGCGTGACTCCATCTTCACGTCCACCCAGGATAATCGAAGGGACGCGGCGTTTTTCAAACATCAGTTTGATCGGCGCCGGACATCCGCCCAGGACAAACACGACCCCGGCGGGTCGGTTGAGGCTGGTGTAGTAGAAATCGATCATCTTTTCGATCAATTCCTCGCCATCCTGAGGCGTGTGATAGACCGAGATGATTTCAGTCTTCGGCGAGATCGTCTTGATGGCGTTGCGCAGCTCAAAATCAAACAAGGCGGTGGAGAGCGTCGCGGCATTGGGGTCCTCGACGTGCTGCACCATGATCAGCCGTTTCACGGCCGGGGCGGAGGATTTGTCCAGGTTTTTGATCAGGATGGTTCCGTTGCGACCGCGCGATTCCACGACGCCCGCGTCGGACAGACGCTTGATCGCCTTGGCGACCGTGGCATGGGCAATCCCGGTATTGGCCGCGATATCGCGAATGGACGGCAACCGTCCACCCACCTGGATGCCATGCCGGTCGGCGTGGCGCAGCACCGCACCAACGACTTTTCGCTGGTGCGGCGCCATGCCCACGGAGATAATTTCCTCAAGAACCCCGGACATATCTTGTCTCTACCTCGGCGACTTGACCCGCTTCAGGCGATTTTCGCCGCTCGTCGCCGCCGGCCCAGCGTGGCTGCGCCGGCGAAGGCCATCACCAGAAGGCCGATGGCCGGTTCGGGCACCGGAGTCGGCGCGGTGCTGTTGTTGAAGGCGACATATTCAAAGGTGGCCTTGCCGCCGGTATTGGACCCCGGATCACCGATTCGCAACACTTCATACGCCAGGCCGGTATGCAGAGGCTGACCAACGACCACCGGCGTGTTCATGTCGTCAACGTAAATCGAGTACGTAGCGGTGGTTGTATTCAATGCGACGCGGTAGACATGGTATTGGGTCGTATCCACGCTGTACAGGTTATCCGTGACACCGTTGTTATCGAGCACTGCAATCCGACCGCTGCGCAAAAGCAGTTGCATTCCGCCGTCCGTACTGTCCATAACGTTGAGGGTGGTCCCGGATTCTTCGCCGTCATTAAATCGCTCAATCTTGACTTTGAATTCAGCGGTGGGCGTTGCGTTATTGGCTGGCGCCCAAATGTTGGAGTCTATATAAACACTTCCGTCGACATCAGAGTCCAGCGTAATTGTCCCCGGATCCACATGGCTGACGCTACCACTGGGCGTATTGACGGACCAATTTGAATCGGTGGTTAGCGGTATCTGATCACCGGTGAAAACATTGTCCCAATTGTATCCGTTCACCACCGCCGCCGAGGCAGCCGTGGAACAAGCCAGAAACCCTGCCGCCAACGCCACAAAGGTACGTGCAGTACGCATAACACATTCTCCCGAAAACCCCCGTCAGATAATGTCCGGCACAATACCGGAGCTTTCATTCGTCGAGAGTATCACAATAAAAGAACAAAGTCAAGAGAAATCTATTACAAACAGGATACATTGTTATAGTATTATGTTATACATTGCGATACGGCCAAAAATAGAAAAATCGTTTCGATTTTTCAGACATCATCGAAAGAGATGACCTTCCCAGGCCGGATATACCATAAAGACGGCATAGACACCCATGGGATGGGAGACAAATATTAGCCCGTCAATGTCACGGGTTTTGATCAGTTATTCAGAGGTGATTTTTGGCGAGACAAGACCGATCTTTGCCCCTTGCAACCCTTGGCCGTAATATCATGCGATTAAGATCAAATTGGAGTTGTTCCATGCCTCAGACCACCAGTTTTGTGCTTCCGCAATCCGAAATTCCAACCCATTGGTACAACGTTCTGGCCGACGTGTCCGAACCGTTGCCGCCGCCGTTGAATCCGGGGACAAAGCAGCCGGTGACGCTCCAGGACATGCTCGCCATATTCCCCCAGAACATCGTCGAGCAGGAGATGACCGCCGAAACGCGCGTTGAAATTCCACAGCCCGTGCGCGACATCTACGCCCTTTGGCGGCCGACGCCGCTGCTGCGCGCCGTACGACTCGAAAAGGCGCTGCAAACCCCGGCACACATTTATTACAAATACGAAGGAGCCAGCCCCGCCGGCAGCCACAAACCCAACAGCGCCGTCCCACAGGCTTATTACAACAAACTGGCCGGCACCAAACGTCTGGCCACCGAAACCGGCGCCGGCCAATGGGGTTCATCCCTGGCGATGGCCTGCCAGATGTTCGGCCTCGAATGCGTGGTCTACATGGTCAACGTCAGCTACCACCAGAAGCCCTATCGCAAGATGCTCATGCAGACCTGGGGCGCCACCGTCCATGCCAGCCCATCGGAACAGACCGAATATGGCCGCAAGATGCGGCAACAATCCCCCGACTCGCCCGGCTCGCTGGGGATCGCCATCTCCGAAGCCATCGAGGACACCGTCCGGACACCCCATACAAAATACGCCCTGGGAAGCGTGCTTAACCACGTTTGCCTGCATCAGACCGTCATCGGCCAGGAATCGCTCAAGCAGATGGACCTGGCCGGCGAATATCCCGACATCGTCATCGGCTGTGTCGGCGGCGGCAGCAATTTCGCCGGCATCGCCTTTCCGTTCGTTGAACAAAAAATCAAACAAAAAAAATCCACCCGCATCGTCGCGGTCGAACCTTCCGTCTGCGCTTCGCTGACCCGCGGCGAACACCGCTACGACTTCGGCGACACCGCCGAAATGACCCCGCTGATGATGATGCACACCCTGGGGCATCAGTTCGTGCCACCGGCGATCCACGCCGGCGGTTTGCGTTATCACGGCATGGCCCCGGCCGTCAGCCACCTCTACAAGCTCGGCCTCATCGAAGCCAAAAGCTACGCCCAGTCGCAGGTCTTTGACGCCGCCGTGCAATTCGCCCGCGCCGAGGGGATCGTCCCCGCGCCCGAATCATCCCACGCGGTGCGCGCCGCCATCGACGAGGCCATCGCCTCCCGCCAGGACAAACAAAAACGCACCATCCTGTTCAATCTATCCGGACACGGCCTGATGGACATGACCGCCTACGACAGCTATCTGTCCGGCAAACTGATCGATTGATTCATCCATGACAAATACGATTACTTTATTGGATGCCGCGTTTCGCCAGGCGATAGCCGGGGCGTTTGGGTTTGACGCCGATCCGCTCATCGGGCTTAGCCAGAACGAGGCGTTTGGGGATTATCAATCCAACGCGGCCATGGGCCTGTCCCGCCAGGTGGCCGAAAAAACCGGGCAGAAAACCAATCCCCGCGCCGTGGCCGAAAAAATCATCGCCCAGTTGAACCTTGGAGACATGGCCGAACAGGTCTCCATCGCCGGCCCGGGGTTTATCAACGTCCGATTGTCGCCGGCATGGCTGGCCGGTCAGTTGTCAGCGCGGTCGGCCGATGATCGGATCGGCATCGAGCCGGCCGACCATCCCCGGACGGTCGTGGTGGACTATTCCGGGCCGAACATCGCCAAGCAGATGCACGTGGGACATCTCCGCAGCACCATCATCGGCGATTGCCTCGCCCGCGTGATCGAATTTCAGCAAAACCACGTCATCCGCCAAAACCACCTGGGGGACTGGGGAACGCAATTCGGCATGTTGATCGCGTACCTGCGAAGCCAGTCGCACGATGCCGATTCCCAACAAAACATCGCCGACCTGGAGGAATTTTACCGGCAGGCCAAAAAGCGGTTTGACGAACAACCGGCCTTCGCCGAAGAAGCCCGCAACACCGTGGTTCAACTTCAGGCCGGCCAAAGCGAAGAACTGGCGGCGTGGAGGCGGATCGTCGATGAAACCCGGCGGCATTATCAGCCGATCTACGAACGCCTGGGCGTCTCGCTGAAGCCCGAACACGAACGCGGCGAATCGTTTTACAATCCCATGCTCCAGCAGGTCGTGGAGGATTTGCTCAATCAAGGCATCGCCGTCCGCAGCGAAGGAGCCATCGTCGTCTTCACCGAAGGATTTGAAAACCCGCTGATCATTCAAAAAAGTGACGGTGGCTATCTATACGGCACCACCGACCTGGCGGCCATCCGCTACCGCACCCAAAAACTGGGGGCCGCGCGGATCATCTACACCCACGATTCACGCCAGTCGCAACATTTCGCACAGGTCTTCGCCACCGCCACCAAAGCTGGATGGGCCAATGGGGTCTCGCTCGAATATGCCCCATTCGGAACCATGCTGGGGGCCGATGGCAAACCCTTCAAAACCCGCAGCGGCGACACCGTCAAACTCAAGGACCTGCTCGATGAAGCCGAGGAACGCGCCTTCGATCTGGTCAGTCAAAAAAACCCGGACCTCGACGAACCACACCGCCGCCAGATCGCCCGCGCCATCGGCATCGGAGCGGTCAAATACTCGGACCTGTCCAAGGATCGCACCAGCGATTACGTCTTCAACTGGGACAAGATGCTTTCCCTGGATGGCAACACCGCTCCGTACCTGCAATATGTCTACGCGCGGATCAAATCCATCTTCCGAAAGGCCGGCCAACAGACATCTTCGACGGCCGGGCGGTTGCAACTGGATGCCCCGCAGGAACAGGCATTGGCCAAACACCTGCTGCGGATCGGCGAAATCATCGAATCCATCACCCGCGAGTTGAAACCGCATCTGCTGTGTATGTATCTGTACGATCTGGCGGTTCGCTTCAGTTCGTTTTATGAAAACTGCCCAGTGCTGCAGAGCGAGCCGGAGGTTCGACAGAGCCGGCTGGCCTTGTGTGATCTGACCGCCCGCACGATGGCGCTGGGGTTGGACCTGCTGGGCATCGATCATCCGGAACAGATGTAGGAGGATGTTCCTCTGCACCTGGCGCGCATGGGAGGATGGATCAAAACTGCCGCAGGAATCGGATATCGTTTTCCACCAGCAGGCGGATGTTGTTGATTCCGTATTTGCGCATCGCGATGCGCTCGATGCCAAACCCGAACGCCCACCCGCTGTACGCTTCCGGGTCGATGTTGACGGCCTTCAACACGTTGGGATGAACCATCCCGCATCCGCCCAGCTCGATCCAGCGCTGCTTGTCCTCGAAATAGACATCCACCTCGGCCGAGGGCTCGGTGAAGGGGAAAAAGCTCGGCCGAAACCGCACCTTGGTGTTCGGCCCGAAATAGGCGTGAACGAATTGGATCACCGTGCTTTTCAGGTCCACCATCGTGACGTGCTTGTCCACCACCAGCGCTTCGAGCTGATGAAACATCGACAGGTGCGTGTCATCGTGCGTGTCCGGCCGATAAACCCGCCCCGGTATGACCACCCGGATCGGCGGACGCTGTTTTTCCATCACGCGAATCTGCACCGTGCTGGTCTGTGTGCGCATCAGCATCTGATTCGATCCGGATGGTTTGTCCGATCCGCCTCCGGCCGCCTTGGGTGATTGAAGATAAAAATTATCCAGCGGGTCGCGGGCCGGGTGCGACCGCGGGATGTTCAGCGCGATGAAATTGTGAAACTCATCCTCCACCTCCGGCCCGCTGGCAACCGCAAATCCCATCCGCCCAAACAGTTCCGTCAGCTCGTCGATCACCTTCATCAGGATGTGCCGATGCCCCATCTCCACCGCCACCCCCGGCTCGGTGACATCCACCGTCATCCGCCCGCCAGACGAATCGCCGGCCAACTCCTCCTTGCGACGATCATAACCTTCTGTCAATTCCTGTTTTACGGCATTAACGCGCTGTCCGATGATCGGCTTTTGCTCACGTGGAACCTGCCCCAATAACGACATCAAATCCTTGACCTTCCCCTTGGTCCCCAGAAATTTAACGCGAAATTGCTCCAGTTGGTCCACATTGGCCACCTGCTTCAATTCGGCGGCGGCCTCTTTAGACAATTGCTCGATCTGCTCCAAAACCTCGGCCATGCGATTCTCCTGACGCCCGCGGGCGTTTGCTCCACCCATTCTGTCGGTGGCGCATGGCCGGTCAAGTATCCCTTGTGACGAACAGGTTTTCAGCAATCGGCCTCATACCCTCGCCGGCTGTCTCCATCGCTTCAGGTCCCGATCCGTCAACGAGCCCGGGCCGAAGATGGTCGTGTATTCTTCGCTGCCTTTATGGTGTTTGGTCTTACCATCCATGTAACAGACACTGAACGCCCGACGGGAGATGTCCGTCTTGTTCACATCCGAGCAGTGCAACAGCCAGTTGTGCAACAACGTGACCTCGCCTGCTTTAAGTTCCAGGTAAACCACCTTGTCTTTTGGGCAATGCTCGGCCGCCTGATCCTTGGTCAGGAAACCCGAATCGTGGTCGGGGTTGATCAACCCATTCTTGTGGCTGCCTGGAATAACCTGCACGCATCCATTGCCCACCGTGGCCGGGTCCAGCGCCGTCCAGACCGTCACCAGCGGGTCGCGATCCAGAAACTTCCAACGATCCTGGTGCCACGGCAGATAGGTTCCCTTGTGGGCGGGCTTGTTCATAAACATCGCCCGAAAACAGGCGATGGGCGTGTCGCCATACTGCCGCCGGCAGATGTCCTGAAAAATCGGCCGTTGCATGTATTGCAGGTAAAGCGGGTCAAATTCCAGGTCCTGAATCTTGCGATATTCCAGCGTCGGCCCCTTGTACCCGCGGGATTGCGTGCCGGCGTCGGCGTAATCGCCGGTCTTGCTGTCGAGCTGCATCAGCATCTTGTCATAATTGACATCCGCCTTTCCCAGCATGATGTCGTCGATGCGCTGCCGTAATGCGTCTAAATCCTGGTCGCTTAATAACTTACCGAGATTGACGTATCCGTTTTCCTGATAGAACTGCCACTGTTGGTCGGTCATTGCATTTGCCATTTCATGCTCCTGTTAAAAAGACTGAAATGATCCTAATTCGACTTTTGGGAGCGTGAATGGAAGGTGTGAACTTCAGGATGGATATTTTGAACTTGCGGCGTCCCGATATTGCGCGGGGCTGCGGCCGAAATGTTGTCGAAACACACGGCTGAAATAATACGGATCTTCAAATCCCACCGCCGCCGCGATGTTTGCCACGGTGAACCGGCCGTCCACCAGCATCTGGGCCGCCCGCTCCATCTTCATCCTCCCCAGATATTTTAACGGGGTCACCCCCAGGGTCCGTCCAAAGATGCGGTTGAGATATTGCGGCGAATATCCGCTCCATTTCGCCAGGTCATCGAGCGTGGTGGGGCGGTCGATTCGGTGGTTCATTTCCTCCAGCACCTGTGCCACCAGCGGGTCGATCGAACATTGCCGAAGCGTGCCCATCGACATGTCATGGCGTAACAATTCCAGGACCACCAGCCGGCTCCAACTGGACATGGTCAGCATGGTCTGCGCCCAGTCCGGCCGGTCCCATTCACTGATGACCTGATCCAGATACCGGCTCAACCGGCTGTCTTCGCTCACGTGACGAACCCGCGGCGGCGGCAACAGCTCAAACACGTTTTGCCCGCCCGGCAGGGTGACTTCCACGTGAATCGATCCGAGCGTGATCGGCTTTGGCGGACCATGCGCATGATGCCGCACCGCCGGCGGTACCAGGATCAGATCGCCGCGCCGAAGCGGAAACTCCTGATCCTCCACCACCCAGGTCACCTCCCCCCGTCGAACAAAAATCAGGTTGTAATCCGGAACCGTGCGGGGTTGGAGGGCATACCCATCCTCGGAAGTCGGACACGAACAGACATTGGTCTTCACCTGCGCGTGCCCCAGCACAAATTCCAGAAATGGCTGCGTCGCAACGGTGGTGGGCGCGGTCAATTTCACGCGGTCCATTATATCGCGACAACGCACAGGTCCGCACGGGGTGCGGGGTTTACAGGGGAAGCTGGCGGGCGGTCGCGAGAAACTGGTCGTAATTTTGTTTGATCTCGATCAGCGAATCCCCGCCGAATTTTTCCAGGAAGGCGCGGGCGATTTCAAACGCGATGACGTTTTCCATCACCACCGAGGCGGCGCTGATGGCGGAGATGTCCGATCGCTCCCAACCCGCTTCGGAGGATTGCTTGGTGTTCAAATCCACGCTGCGCAATGGTTTGCCAAGGGTGGAGATCGGTTTCATGGCACCGCGCACGACAACCGGCTGGCCGTTGGTCATGCCCCCTTCGAGGCCGCCGGCGTTGTTGGTCGTGCGGGTAAATCCCAATGTCGCGGCGGACTGCAAATTCGCGTCGAATGCGATTTCGTCGTGGACCTTGGATCCCGGCTGGCGGGTGGCTTCAAACCCCATGCCGAACTCCACCCCCTTAAACGCCTGAATCCCCACCACCGCCGCCGCGATGCGCGAGTCGAGCCGCCCATCCCACGTCATGCAACTGCCCAATCCCACCGGACATCCAAAAACGTGCGTCTCAACCACGCCGCCGGCGGTGTCCTTGTCCTGTTTCATCTGGTTCACAAAACCGCGCATCGCCTCCGATGCGGCCGGATCGGGGCAATACAAATCGGACTGTTCCCGCAACTCCAGCAATTTGCGCCAATTGTCGGCCGACACCTTTACCTCGGACCGTTCCGGCCCGACCGACCGCACAAACCCGAACACCTCGATCCCAAACGCACGCAACAGGCAGCGTGCCAGCGCCCCGGCCGCGACCCGCGCCGCTGTCTCTCGTGCCGAGGCCCGTTCCAACGTCTCCCGGCAATCGGTGGTCAGCCATTTAATCGAGCCGGCAAGGTCCGCATGGCCCGGGCGGGGGCGATGCAACGGCGGCGTCGCCTTCAGATCGTCCAGCCGCGAATCTTTGTTGGGAATCAACATCGCGATGGGCGATGCGATGGATTTTCCCATTCGCACGCCGGACAAAAAGTCCACATGGTCGGTTTCAATCTTCTGGCGTCCGCCACGCCCATATCCGCCCTGACGCCGGCGCAACTCATTGTCAATAAAATCCTTATCGACACTGATACCCGCCGGCATCCCTTCCACCAGCGCGATCAACGCCTTGCCGTGCGATTCTCCCGCCGTTCTGTAACTTAACGTGGCCATAGCACTCGCGCTCAATTTACAATGCCAGCTCCCGGCCGGTCAGCAACTGATAGGCTTCCAGGTAACGTTTTCGCGTCCCTTGCACCACCTCATCGGGCAATTTTGGCGCCGGCGGCGTCTTATCCCACGGCTGCGATTCCAGATAATTCCGAACGTACTGCTTGTCAAAACTGGGTTGGTCCTGTCCCGGCTGATAATGGTCGGCCGGCCAGAACCGCGAAGAATCCGGCGTCAAAACCTCATCAATCAAAATCACCTTTCCATCGGGCAACTGGCCGAATTCAAACTTCGTATCCGCGATGATCACCCCGCGCGACCGGGCGTATTCCGCCGCCTGCGAATAAAGCGACAACGTCCGATCCTTCAACAGCGCCGACAAATCCCGACCCACCCGTTTGATCATCTCGTCAAAATTGATGTTGATGTCGTGCCCGGATTCTTCCTTTGTGGAAGGCGTAAAAATCGGCTGGGGCAGTTTGTCGCACTGTTTCAATCCCGCTGGAAGTTTGATCCCGCAGACGGTCTGCGTCTTCTGGTATTCCTTCCACCCCGACCCGGCCAGATATCCCCGGACCACGCATTCGATCGGCACCACCTTCGCCTTGCGAACGTACATCGACCGCCCGGCCAACTGGTTGGCGTATGGTTTCAATTTGTCAGGATATTGCCTGACATCCGATGCCAGAAGATGATTTTCAAACTGGTTGAATTTTTCAAACCAGAACAGGCTCAGCGCCGTCAGGATTTTCCCCTTGTCGGGGATCCCATTGGGCATCACCACGTCATAGGCGCTGATCCGGTCCGTGGCGACGATCAACAATGCTTCGCCCAGGTCATAAACATCCCGAACCTTTCCCCGGCGAACGGGGAAGGGGAGGTCGCTTTGTAACAGTGGTGTTGCCATATACCATAGACTCTAGACGCTGATGGGCCTTGTGAAAAGAGCCTGAGAGAGACAGGTCAGAATTGGCCGGGCGTCAAATGGATCAATCCTTCAACCACGGAAACCAACCCATGCGATGGATCAATCTTCTGGATATCGGCCTCGAAGGGCGCGGCTGGCATGGAAATGACACCGCCCACCCGTATGACCGCCTGCCGGCAAAGGCCAAATCGCAGGTGGAGCAGGTGGTATGGGATCTGGCCTGCCATTCCAGCGGGATGTCTGCCCGGTTTGTGACCGATTCCTCCCGTCTTGAACTACGATGGAAGCTCCGTTTTCCATTGCGTGACATGCTCCACATGGCGAAGGTGGCCGAAACCGGCTTTGATCTGTACGTTCAGCGCGGCGAGGGTCAGGATTTGATCGGGGCCTGCGGCGCGACGAATCAGTCGGACACCCAGGCCAGCCTCGCGGCCAACCTGTCGCGGGAATCCCGCCATTATCTTGTGCATCTGCCGTTATACAACGGCCCGGAATACGTCCATCTCGGCATCGACGACGATGCGACACTCGAACCGATTCCCCCACGGACCGCTGATCGCCACCCTCCCATTGTGTTCTACGGCACATCCATCACCCAGGGGGGCTTCGCTTCCCGTCCGGGGATGAACTACCCCTCGATCCTTTCCCGCAGGTTGAACTGGCCGATTCTCAATCTTGGGTTTGCCGGACAGGGGCGGATGGATGCACCGATGGCCAATTTTCTGAGCGAATTGCCCGCCCGCGCGTTTGTGATCGATCCGGTTCCCAATCTGTATGACCCGGATGAGGCGGTTCGCCGCACGGCTCCATTTATCCAAACCCTGCGACGGACCCATCCCACCACGCCCATCATCCTCATGGAAAGCGTGATCCGCACCCTCAGCCACCATTGGCCCCACTGGCAGCGCCAGGTCACGGTAGCCAATGCTGGCTTTCGCCAGTCTTACGAACAATTACGCCAAGGGGATGCCAACCTCCACTACGTTGAAGGCATTCGACTCATCGGCGACGACGGCGAGAGGACCGTGGATGGAACCCATCCCACCGATTGGGGTTTCGCGCAGATCGCGGATGTCCTGCTTCCCCTGTTGCGGGCGACGCCGGCGTAAAACGGCCGTCCCCTGCGATCGCGAATTATTCCGACTGCTCGATGGCCTTCGTCGCCGGCTGGCTGGCGGGAGGGGTGACACGCAGCAGGGCGGTGCGGAGTCCGCGCCCTCTTTGCAGCGTGAGGAGGATTCGCTCCTGTCGATTGGCCTGTGATTGCTGGTAGAGTTTCATCAGGTCGCCAAGGTCGTTGACCGGCTGGTTGTCGATGGCGCGAATGACATCCCCCGCGGCCAGCTCCGCCTTGGCGGCCGGATAGCCGGGGGTGAGCGTGGTGACCACGACCCCTTTGTCATCTTCCAGCAGGTGTTCGTTGGCGTAGGGGCGGGTGACATCCCGCACGCTCAGGCCCCAGGTTTGCAATTCCATTTCTTCGCCGACGGCCCCTTCAAGTTTTTCGGTGACCGCCGAGAGCGTCAACATCTGTTCACCGCGTTTGATGAGCAGCGATACGGTGCTTCCGATGGGCAAATCGGCGATGCGCTGGCGGGCCGGAGCGATTTCTTCGGGGAACCGGACGTTGATCGGCCGGCCGTTGATTTGCAGCAAAATGTCCTGCGTGCGCACGCCCGCTTTTTCCGCCGGCGAGCCGCGATCGACGCTGTTGATCAGCACCCCGCGGTTGATGTCGATGTCGTAATAGGTTTCCAAATCCTGCAACGGTTTGAGGTCGATCCCCAGATCGCTGCGGTTGACGTGCCCTTTTTCGCCGGCCGTGGCGGTTTGAAGAATCTCACGGGCCACTTCGCGGGCGGTGTCGATGGGAACCGCGAAGTTGAGATTTTGTCCGCCGCCGCGGGTGTTGATGCCGACGATCTTTCCGTTCAGGTCCACCAGCGGGCCGCCGCTGTTTCCGGGGTTGATGGGGGTGTCCATCTGAATCCAGTTGGCGAACTCGCCGGTTTCATATTCGTCGATGGACATTTTGTCAGGATAAAACGTGCGTTCGGTGTTGGAGACGATTCCCAGCGTCATCGTGCGGGCCAGTCCGAACGGCGTGCCGATGGCCATGACATCCTGGCCCGTCACCAGCGTATCGCTCTCCCCCATTTCGGCATAATTAAACGAGATGTGGCGCTGCCGGATCGCCTCCATGTCCATCTGGACGACCGCCAGATCGGTCCAGTGGTCATCGCCGATCAATTTGGCGGGGATGCGTTCTTTGTTGAAAAGCGTGACGTAAATCTCGGCCGCCCGGCCGGCGACGTGGTAATTGGTCAGGATGTGACCTTGTGGATCAATGATCACACCCGATCCAATTCCCCGGCGCAACGTCCGCTTCCCATCGGCATAAATCACCTGGGCGACATCCAACCTCACCACGGCCGGAAAAATCCGCTCACTCACCCGCACCACCGCCCGCGGCGTGGCGGGTGGGAAAGGCTGCGTCGTAGCTGCTGATGAAGATTGAGTTTGCGCGCATCCGGCCAAAAGCAGGATTGAAACCACCGACAGGCCGGACCATTTGAAGGCGCACAAAATGGATTGGAGATTCATTGTGGATAACATGCGCGAATCGTGTTGAAGGGGCAATGGCCGGTTGGAGAAATCCCGCCCGGCCGATACCATCCCGCCGCCGGTTTTTACGCGCCAAAATTGTAAGTTGTTGTACCGAGGTGATTTATGGGATTTGCATCCGGGTCGGTGTCGTTTCGTCGGTTTGCGGTGATGGGGGAATGCCCCAAGCTGGCGGATCAGGAACTGTTGGACAAACTGGCCGAATATCGGCTGCAACTGGGTGAATTCAGCGTGCCGGACGAGGTGGAATATGGCTGGTGCGGCGGCCGGCACATTCTGGATGGTCAATTCAGCTTTGAACACAACGTTTTTGCCGATTGCCTCTCATTCGCCTTGCGGATCGACACCAACAAAGTTCCGGGCGATTTGAAAAAGGCGTATGAGATGATGGAGGAGGAGGCCGTGGCGGCGGGCAATCCATCCGGCTTCATCAGCAAAAATCAAAAACGGGACGTCAAGGAGTCGGTTCGGAGCAAGATCGAGGAGGAATTGAAGACCGGCCGGTTTCGTCGCAGCAAGCTGGTGTCGGTGTTGTGGGACATTCCCAACCAGGTAATCTATTCGCCGGCCACCGGATCATCGGCCGAGAAATTGATGGAACTGTTCGATCGGACGTTCGGTTTGACCCTGATGCCGCTGGGGGCGGGATCATTGGCGATGCGAATGCTGGAACCGGCCGGCCGCCGGCGGGATTATGAGGATTTGAAACCTTCCCGTTTTGCGATCGGGCCGGAAGGGGAGAGCCAGCACCCGGATTATCCATGGATCGCCAAAGGCCCCGAACCCAAGGATTTTCTGGGCAACGAGTTTCTGATGTGGTTGTGGCATGAATCCGATGCCCTCAACGGCAACGTCTCCACCGAGGCCGGCGAGGTGACGGTGATGTTCGAGCGGTCCATCGACCTGGAATGCGCCTACGGCCAGACCGGCAAGGATGCCCTGCGCGGCGCCGGTTCCAGCCAGTCTCTCGAAGCCCGCGACGCCGCCCGCACGGGCAAGGTGGTCCGCAAGGTGACCATGCTCCTTCACGCCGGCGGCCAGCAATATGACCTGTCACTCAATCCCGAAACAATGGCCGTGGGATCGGGCAAATTGCCCGAAGTGGAGGAGGCCGAAACGCCCAGGGTGCTGTACGAGGAACGAATCGCCCTGTTGCGCGACCTGTGCCGTTATCTGGACGGCCTGTACGGCACGTTCATCAAATCCCGCGCCAGCTCCGCATGGGAGGGCCACCTCGGCGGGATCCGGCGATGGATCCAAAAACCCAACAAAGTAGTGGCGGCGGCGTGAGGCCCGGTTGGGGGAGGGCGGAATGGACCCGATCCTGGACGGACCACCGAAATCCATCAGCGAGAAAACCCATGTGTGATGTGAGCCTTGCCCGGATAGGCTCTACGCCACGGAACGTTCCATGACGCGGACGGCGCCGGACCGGGCTGGTCCACGGCATGGTTTGGGCCTGACCACGATATCAATATCGACGGCAAGCAGTATTAATAGAGACATCAGTCGTTCAATGGTAAAGCCGGTGTGTTTGCCGTTGACGAGCTTGGACACATCGGGTTGGCTGATGCCAAGGCGCTTGGCCGCTTTGACCTGGGTCAGGCCCAGTTCCTCGATGCGCCGACCGATTTGAAGCGTCATTTTGGCTTTGACCTTCAGTTCCGCCGCCTGATTCCTGGGAAAACCCAGGTCTTCAAATACGTTCCCACTGCCGTGAAGGACGGCGGTATTCCTGGTTATTTTTCGGGTTGGTCCTGTTTTCATCACGAGTTCTCCTTGAGCCAGCAGGCGTAATCATCCTCGGCGGTTTTGAGCCGTTGTTTAATCAGTTCCATTTCGTGTAGTGACGTTTTGATGCCTGATTTACTCTTTTTCATAAAGGCATGGAGAACGTAAAGTATTCCGGCAAAGCGAACGGTGTATACCGCCCGATACGTGTTGCCACGATGATCTTCCACGATCTCCAACACCCCCGCTCCCTTGA
This sequence comes from Phycisphaerales bacterium, assembly GCA_020853095.1. Lineage (GTDB taxonomy): Bacteria > Planctomycetota > Phycisphaerae > Tepidisphaerales > Tepidisphaeraceae > JADYZN01. Next base: position 64,579 of record JADYZN010000043.1, read on the forward strand.
AACCTTTCAAGGGCTTTGCCGATGGGTGTTTCCCGCCGTTTTGCGCAAAGGACAGTGCATAACCCACGCCCCGCCGAACCTCATCGGGAAAGCTGCGCAAATCCTCGCGACTGGATCCAACCCATCGGACCGGCTTTTCATGTCGAGCCAAAGCGTCCTTCCCGGCCATAATGGTAAATATACCATAATTTGCCGCCTTCATGCAATGGCATAAAAATGGATCATCCTGAATATTCGGCAGTGGCCGGACGGTTCGCGGATTTCGCCATCATGATTTCGTTTCTTTACGTCCCGACAGTCGGGGATCGAAGCGATAGGAGCGGGGTTTGCCGATGCTCAGTCTGGCGAAGTCGCCGTGCAGCGGGTTGAGCAGGATGTTGTATTCGTCGGGAACGATGACGCTGGGAACCCGCATCGCCACCGATTCCAGGGAGGCGGCCCAGGCATCACCGATGGCGCGAACCGTGGCGGGCGTGGGCCTGCGTTTCCAGTTGGACGGCAGAGTCTTGTGGTCCACGTTTTTGATCATCGTCTCGTCGAGCGCAACCGGGATCAGCCGAAAGTGCCTGAGGACATCGCTGTCTTCCAGGTGAACCAGTAATTCCAGCACGGCCAGGGCCTGTGAACCGGCGGTGTAGACCATCGCCGTGCCCGGGCTGTTCCATCGCCCGCCGAAGCGCCGCGCTCCCTCGCCATCGAAGGCGGTGTCGACGTGCCTGGCCATTACGATCCGCCAAACGGTCTGGCTCAAGTGAACACCCCATGCTCAAGCCGACCGATGAGATCCTCGACTTCCCTGGCTCCGATCTCGGTGCGGGAAAAATCGAGGGGCGAAGTGTCATCCAGCTCCTCGCAGGGCGTCGTCATCCAGCGCCGGGCCTGGTCGATGTTTCCTTCGAACAAACCCACCGCCTTCTCAAACACGCCGGATATCCGCAACAGTCGTTCCGATTCATCCGGCCGCAGTCGCCCTTTGGCCTTTCGGCGCATTTGGGTTCGTTGGGGCAGTTGAACCAGATCGGCGATCGTCCCAATCGCCAGCCCGCTGTGCTTGTGGAAGTGGGCCAGGGCGGTGTAAGGAAAACCCTCGCTCACCTGCCGGACCATCTGAACGGCGTTGTCACTGGTCAACCCCAAACCCTGACCTCGCCAGGCGCGCATCTTGTTCCGCCGCGGATTCCGGGAACCAACCCGCATGGTTTGTGTATTGGCCATATCCGCAGGATATGATAATTTTGCCAAATTGTCCATTGTAAAATGCCAAATGGCATATATTTGTCGAACCCTCGCCGGCGGGACTCTTGACTCGCGTGTGTCATTCGATGAGATGTGTTTGTGAATTGGAGGTTTGATGGGACATCGGATTCTTTTTGTCGTGTTGTTGGCGATGGCGCTGGCCGGTTGTCAGGGGGGCGGGTCGGGGCCGTCCACATCGGCGTTCAAGGAAGTGTGGATCGGCGACGTCGGGGAATACGGCGAGTCGTACGAGCTGGTGAAGGACATCACGATCAATGGGCAGTTGGTGAAGAAGGGGACGCTGCTTCGCGGGAAGCTGATGTCGGGCACCAAATTCGCCGAGGGCAAATGGCTGATCTCGCCGGAATACACGGAACTGGTCGGGCGTGACCAGTTGATTTACGGCCTGCGCGTGGGTGACAAAACCTTTGTTCGCATCGACATCAGCACCGGCCGGATGAAGACCGAGCCGACGGCGTTCACCAGTGTTCACCTGTTGCAGTTCACGCCGGAGATGGGATACAGCGAGTGGGATCGCTGGGTGGGGATGACCGAGGGCAGCCAGAACGTCACGTTGCTGGACAACAAGACCGGCCGGCCGGTCACGGTGTTTGAGGGTGTCGCCAAGGTCAAGCCACAGCTTGCCATCGAGTTGTTGCGTACGGAGGGGTCGCTGCTGGTGCATCACGCGAGTTATGACCGGGTTTACACCGCCGATGGCACGCCGACCAGCCCGGCCTTGTTTCCGTTATGGATCGGGCACATCTTCAAGTATTCGCCCGGCATGGCGCCGGAGGTGAAATACCGGATATTCGCCTTTGTCATCGACGGCAAGAAAAAGCGATATTGGCCGTTGCGGGCCAACGGTCGGGTCTTTCCACGGCCCGATGACCTGCTGGGATTGGAACCCCTGTACGAACTGGACCCCGCAGACAAGAGATTCAAAAAATGGAGTGGCTGGCTGGTCTGGTGGAAGACGCCACAGGGCGAGCGCTGCGCCCACATTCCGCAGGAGGCCCCGCTGACCAGCTACCAGGCGATCATGGCCACCCGTCCGCAGGCCAAGTGGTTGGAATATCTCACCACCTATGACAGCTCCCGCGCCCTGTTCACCGACATCCGCAAAGAGGCGGGGTCAAATGCGTATGAGGTCAACCGGGATCGATTCCCGATGACCGACCGCACCTTCGCGACCGTGGAAGAGGCCCGCGTCTTCATCCGGTCCGCGCTGGCTGAGGAACGAAAACAGCGCGACATCCAATCCGCCAAGGCACAGGCGGCGTGGGAGGCGGCACGGTTGAAGGCCCAGCAGGAAAAAGCCGAACGAGAGGCCGCCGAGTTGGCCGCCGAACGGCAGACCGCCGAGGCCTTCTTTGATGACGCCATGCGCCGCCGCGACCAGCCGGCCGCCCGCGCGAATCTTCTGAAGCTCGACTACGACCCACAACGCTGGACGCAATATGTCCAAACCTATGGCCTCGATCCGGCCGATCAGAACGGCTACGGCTCGATCGGTTACGCCCGTGCCACGCAGGGTGGAACCGATCCGGAAGTATTGAGAAAAGCCGTGAAGGCCGCCAAAGTGCAACAACCCGCGGCGCCGGATCCCGGAAGGATTCCCCTGCCCCAATCGGACTGGGATTATTTCTGGAACGGCCCGCGGGATGGAAACTATTCCGGGCCGGTGTCAAACATGGGGCACGATCCGAATCTTTCGATCGGCGGCGTTCGCGAATCACAACATCAGCTCGACCAGCGGAACATGGATGCCTGGATGCGCGGCGCCCAAAGCTGGGGCGGCCCGCGTTGAGCGGGGAATTCATTTGCCCTGATGCGGAGTGTTGAGGTAAAGTGCCGGCGTTAGGTTCACGTTAAGTGTCCCCCGGGGGCAGGAGCGCGGCATGGTTTGGGTGGTTGGTTTGATCGCATTGGGGGTGGGGGCGTTGATCGGATACCTGCTGGGTGAACGGCGGGGGCGTTTCGGCGGCGATGATCTGCACACCTCTCTGGCCGTCGCCGAGCAGCGGGTCGGGGATTTGTCGGCACAAATGCAGGCCGAGCAGGGTCAGGCCCAATCTTTGCGCAATCAACTGGTGGATTCGGAAAAACAGTCGGCCGCCCTGTCGGCCCAGTTGCAATCGGCTCAGCAGAACATCGCCGAACAAAAACGATTGCTGGATGATGCGCAAGTCAAGCTGCGGGAAGCGTTTGCGCACGTTTCGGCCGAGGCCCTGGCGAAAAACAACGAGGCGTTTCTGGCCCTTGCGCGTGAGCGGTTTTCGGCCCAGTCAAAGGAGGCGGCCGGTTCGTTGGATGAGCGCAAAGCCCAGATCGAGGGGATGCTCAAGCCGATGCGCGAATTGATGACCCAGTATCAGTTGCGGCTGACGGAGGTGGAGCGCTCGCGGGTGGAGTCGTACAGCATGTTGCGCGAGCAGTTGGGGATGTTGGCCGAGGCGTCCAGAACGCTGGACTCCAGGACCGGCCAACTGGTGACCGCCCTGAGCCGGCCGAGCACGCGAGGGCAATGGGGGGAAGTGACGTTGCGGCGGCTGATGGAACTGGCCGGGATGAGCAATCGTTGTGATTTTTATGAGCAGGAATCGGTGCGGACCGAGGATGGCCGACAACGGCCGGACGTGGTGGTGCGGCTGCCGGGCGAACGGGAGGTGGTGATCGACTGCAAGGCCGTTCTGGATGCGTTTCTGGACGCGGCGGCTGCAACCGATGAGGATCAACGCAAGGCGTGCCTGCAACGTCACAGCCAGCAGGTTCGCACGCGGATCAGAGACCTATCCGCCAAGGCCTATTGGAACCAGTTCAAGCGAACGCCGGAATACGTGGTGATGTTTTTGCCGGGCGAGGCGTTTTTATACGCGGCCGTGGAGTCGGACCCGACGTTGATCGAGGAGGGTTTCAAGAACCGCGTGGTGGTGGCGACGCCGACGACGTTGATCGCGCTGTTGAAGACCATCGAATTTGGCTGGCGGCAGGAGATGCTGGCGGACAACGCCGAGAAGATTCGGGCGTTGGGAGTGGAGTTGTACGAGCGGGTGGGGACGCTGGCCGGCCACGTTGAAAACATGGGTTCCAGCCTGACGACGGCCGTGTCGCATTACAACAAGATGCTCGGTTCGCTGGAATCTCGCGTGCTGGTGTCGGCCAGAAAAATGGGCGAGCTGGGCGCGCGGACGGACAAGGCGATCGGCGAATTGCCGCCGGTGGACGTGCAGCCCAGGGAACTGCCCGCGGCGCTGGAAGGACAAGGTGGAACAAGCTAGATGACATCATCCATCTGCCGTGCGATCCGTTGCACGGCATCGAGATAGTGGGGGGTGATGTCGCCGGTGGGGTTTTTCAATTCCAGGACAAAACGCTTGTTGACGGTGTGCCAGTGGTCGGCCGGCCAGGTGGCCAGGTGTGATCCCCATTGGGCGGAGCGGACGGAGACCAGGCCATCGTTGTCCCCTTCGGCCTGCTGGATCAGGTGGTGGGAATACCAGGCGAAGGGGGGAACGTGATGCCAGGGGCGGGCGGCGGAGATGGAGAAGTATCGCACCGCAGGGTTGTTGGGGATTTGCTCATTGAACCGATGGCAGGCCCGCGGTGTGAGTTGGTGGATGCCACGAACGTCGATTCCCAGTTGTTGGAACAGTCGCAACGCCCTCAACCGCTGGCCAATGTGGCGGAGGCACCAGTCGGCGTACGGAGAGCCGTGGTGGGGGGTGCTGATGGTCAGCAGGGCGGCGATGTGGCCGGCCATGCCCAGGCGATGGATCATGTAGCGGGCGTCCAGTCCCCCCATGGAATGGGCGATCAGGAGCATTTTTCGGCCGGCGAGAGATTGGCGATTGATTTCGCGGAGGATGTTTTTTTTCAGCTCGCTGGCCCGACGTTCGATGGGGGCGGTGGGGTGGACGCGGGAGAGGATCAGCGGGTGGCCCGCGGCGGCCAGTGCGCGGTCGATGCGGTGGAAATACGAAATTTTCAACCGGCCCAGGGATAGCTGGTCGTAACCAAACAGGCCGTGATGCAGGATGATCGGAATCACGTTTCAAATATCAAAGGGCCGGGAGAGGTTCGGGGAAAGGATAAACGAAGTTTGTCATTCAATTGAACGGTAAGTTGTCGGGGCGAGTCGAGCTGGATGATGCACACTCCCGCGGCGATGCGGCGGACGTGGCCACGGTTGTCGCTGATGGGGCCTTCATAGTCCAGATAGGCCCGTCGATGATCGGGCAGCGGGGTGACGACATCTCCATCGGCCGGCGGCCATCGATCCAGCCGCCAGGTGGACAGTGCCGAGCCTTCGGCGGTTTCAATCATCAGATCATAATGGGGGGATTCGATTCCCTGATGATGAAGAATGACAAAACGAAGCGGCATGGCAGCGCCTTGGGGTTTATGCCAGTAACACCGGCGGAGGCACATATCCGCTGCGAACCTTTCCCGATGGATCGGTGCTGCTTTTGAGATCGCACGGGTGGGCCTCATCTCCCAATCCCCAGTCGTTGGCGTAATCGGTCGCCAACTGGTTCAGTTCCTGTTGCGAGAGGTTGGGTTTGTCGACCGATTGGGCCGCTTCGCGGATCTCGGTTTCGTTCAAGAGGGTTCCTGTGATGCTGGTCAGACCTTTTTGCTGCAACAACCATTTGCACGCCAGTTGGTGGACGTTCATGCCGTGATCGGCGGCGTAATGACGGATCAGCTCAAGCTTTTGCACGCCGTAGATTTTCCATGCCTGATCGCGGAATTTGCGGTGGTCCTGTTCGCTGATGTGGGTGTCAGCGCGGACTTTGTCTTTCAAGATCGAGCTGTTGTCATGCACGCGGGCCAGCACGCCGGCGTGCTGGGCGACGGCCGTTTCGCAGAATTCGCGGCCGGGGTTTTGCTCAAAAAGGTTGTAAACCGTCTGCACGGCCTTGGCGTTGTGGTCGGTCATCGCCTTGATCCCTTCTTCGCGCCACCCGATGGCGGGGCCTAGACTGACGCCCCAGACCTTGATCTTTCCCTGTTCCCTGAGTTTTTCCAACGCCTCAAACAGATCATCGCGATATTGCGGCAGCTTGATGTTGTGGGCCATGTACAAATCAAGGTGATCGGTGCCCAGCCGTTCCAGCGAACGCTCCAAAGCCAGTTGCATGAACCGGGGCGAAAAATCCTGCTTGCGTTCACGGTGCGAGCCAGCTTCACCGGGATCGTCATACCAGTCATAGCCGAACTTGGAACCGATCTGGATTCGGTCGCGGGGGATGGCCGATTCCTTGAGAAACCGGCCGAACACGCTCTCGGCCCGGCCGTTGCCGTACGCATCGCCGTTGTCGAAAAACGTGATCCCCTGGTCGTAGGCGTATTGCATCAGCTCGATGCCGCGCTGGTCGGTGTAATTGCCCCACCAGTCCACGCCCACAAACCAGCATCCCAGTGAGATGACGGAGACTTCAAGATCGCTGTTGCCGAATCGACGCTGGAGCATATTGATGAATCCTCAATCCCCAATGGTTCAATGATAGGACAAGCGTTGAATTTGTTCTATACTTCCCACCGAAAGATCGTCAAAAGGAGAACAGCGAATGAACGTATTGGTCGCCGGCGGGGCCGGTTATATCGGGTCGCACACGGTCAAACGATTGAAAGAGGCGGGGCATCAGCCGGTGATTTACGACAATCTGTCGCGCGGCCACCGGGCCGTCGTGGATATTTTGAAAGTCCCGTCCGTCCAGGCGGATTTGAACGACCGCGCAACACTGACCAAAGCCCTGCGCGACCACCGGATCGACACGGTGATGCACTTCGCGGCCTACGCCTACGTGGGCGAAAGCGTCGAAAAGCCGTTGCTTTATTATCAAAACAACGTGGCGACGACGATCAACGTCCTGCAGGCGATGGCCGAGTCGAACGTGGGGCGGTTCGTCTTCAGCAGCACCTGCGCCACCTACGGCGATCCGGACGTGATCCCGATCACCGAGGAGGAGAAAAAATCGCCGGTCTCACCCTATGGACGCAGCAAGTGGATGGTCGAGCAGATTTTGCAGGACCAGGCCGTCGCCGACAAAAATTTTCGTTTCGCGGCCCTGCGATATTTCAACGCCAGCGGGTGCGCGATGGATGGAACCCTTGGCGAGGACCACGATCCCGAAACGCACCTGATCCCCGTGGTGTTGCAGGCGATCCTGGGCGTGCGGCCCAAAATCACGGTATTTGGCACCGATTATCCCACCAAGGATGGAACCAACGTCCGCGACTACATCCACGTGGACGACCTGGCCGATGCCCACATCGCCGCGATGGAACGACTGGAGGCGGGCAGGCCGATCGTCTGCAACCTGGGAACCGGCCGCGGGTTTTCGGTCAAGGAAATCATCCAGACCTGCGAACAAGTCTCCGGCAAAAAAGTGCCGGTGGAATATGGCGCCCGCCGGGCGGGCGATGCGATCGCACTCTACGCCGATCCGAGCCGTGCGAAACAGTTGCTGGGCTGGGAGGCCAAATACAAAGACCCTCAACAGATCATCCAGTCGGCCTGGAACTGGTTCTCAAAACATCCAAAGGGATACGCCCGTTGATCGGACGTTATTTCGCCGCCGTCAACCCCGCGGCTTTGCGAGCCTTGGCGAACCGGCCGAAATGACGGATGGTCGCCCCATAGAGGGCGGGATGTTTGCGGCGGATGGTGGTGCTGGAGAGAAATTTCCCGCCGCGGCTGAGTGATTTCAGGGCGGATTTGATCCGCGCGGGCGTCCACGTCTGCCGCCGACGCACCGAATCGGGGTTGATCCGCGCCGCTCTCAACGCGGCAGGGTACGACCCGAAATACCTCACCGCCGCCGCGTGCAGGCCGGGATATTCCTTCTGGATCGCGCCGCTGTTGAGCGGTTCCTTGTCCTGATGAAGCTCGCGCAGCTCGAACAGGATGTCGTTGCGGCTCCAGGTGCGATAACAACTGATCTCATCGGCATCCAATCCGGCCGCGTGCAGCGCCCGGTCCCACGTGCCGAACAGGCGCGGCTGCAATGCGGCGAACGCCCCTTTGCCCAGTTCATCCCGCCGGCGGGTGACGGCCGACCAGTTCAGGTCCTCCCCCTGTCGGCGGGCGGATTTGATCAGCCGGATGATCGCCTGCCTCGTCCATCGCGGCCGGCGCGTGACCTGCGCATAATCAATGCCGGCCGACTCGACAGCCTTTCGCCACGAGCCAAAATGATAGGCCGCGGCCGACAACAACGGCTGATTCGACCGCGACATCGCGTTGTAGGAAAGTGGTTTTCCCGCGCGGTGCAGTTGCTTGAGCGTGCGAACGATGCGCGGCTTGTCCCAGTTCATACCCGCATCAAGGTAACATTTGACCGTCAATGCAACAAATGGATAAATGACCTGGAGAGCGGCGTTCCACCGCCGCCTGTTTTATTTCTCAATCGCGGCGTCGCGGGAGCGACGCCCTCCAAATGGTCAGGTAATCGGATCAAAAGTTACGGGAGATGTGCGGTGGAACCGATCAGTGGCATCCTGAACGTCAACAAACCGGCCGGCCTCAGTTCGGCGCGGGTTGTGGGGCAAATCAAACGCCTGCTGCCGCCACGCACAAAAGTAGGCCACGCCGGCACGCTCGACCCCTTTGCCACGGGCGTGCTGCTGGTGTTGGTGGGCAAGGCAACCCGATGGTGCGAACAGTTGATGGGCCAGCCCAAGCAATACATCGCCACGGTCAAGCTCGGGGCCACCACCGCGACGCTCGACCCCGAATCGCCCGAACAACCGGCCGATCCTCCGGTGGATCGGCCCGAAGAATCTCAGGTTCTGGAGGTGTTGCAACGTTTTGTCGGCGAGATTCAGCAGGTTCCGCCCCAGTTCAGCGCCTTGAAAATCGCCGGCCGACCGGCGTATCAGTTGGCCCGACGCGGAGAATCATTGAATCTGCCGCCGCGCACGGTGCGGATCGACCGCATGGAACTGCTCGGCTACCAGTGGCCGACGTTGAACCTTCGCGTGGATTGCGGCCGGGGAACCTACATCCGCTCGATTGCCCGCGATGTGGGACAAATCCTGGCCGGCGGGGGATATTTAACCACGCTCTGCCGCACGCGCATCGGCCGATTCGACCTCCAGCAGGCGGTTTCGTTGCAACAACTTGCTGAATCCGGTGTCGTGTCGTTTTTGCATTCCGCCATCGAACCGTAGGAACCTGGCCGACGAGTTTGGCATCGACCGCCCGACTTCCTATAATGCCTTGTCCTGTATGAAGAAAGGAACCGCATCGTGAGTTCGGTCACCGCGTCGGACGTTACCGTGCCGCTCTTGGGCGGAAGGCATCATTTCCTGCTTCGCCGGCTGCATTCGCTGACCGGCCTGGTCTTCGGTGGTTATCTGGTCGTCCACCTGATCGTCAATGCCACGCTCGCCCAACTGGGCGCGCACGACATCTACCAGATTCAGGTGGATAAGATTCACCAACTCCCCTTTTTGTGGGCGTTTGAATGGGGATTGATCTACCTGCCGATCCTTTATCACACCGTCTACGGCATCTACATCGCCCTGGCCGGCCAGCCCAACGTGGATCGCTACAAATACGTCAAAAACTGGTTCTACGTCCTCCAGCGCATCAGCGCCATCATCATTTTGCTGTTCATGATCTTCCACGTTTTCGCATTGAAAGCCGGCTGGTTCGGCGTGACCCTGAGCTTTGACCCGCAGCGTGCCACCGGAACCGTCGGCCGGCACATGCAGGCCTACTGGTTTATTCCCTGGATCATCTATCCGCTGGGGATTCTGGCCTCCTGTTTCCACCTGGCCAACGGATTCTGGACCGCCGCCGTCACCTGGGGCCTGACCGTCAGCGCCGGGGCGCAACGCCGCTGGGGCTACGTCTGCGCGGGCCTGTTCGTCGTGACGCTGGTCTGCGGGTTTGTGGCACTGTTCACGGCCGCCAGCCTGGACTGGCGAGCGGCGATGATCCGGCATTGAGCCGATGTTTTAAGCCTTCGCCGGTTCCGGAGAAATCATCATGGAAGAATCAATCCTGCAAGCCTACGAGTCGTCCGCTGCCAAACTCCGCCAGGCCGTCTCCAACCTGACCGAGGCCGACCTGCACCTCCAGCCTCAACCCGCATGGAACAGCGGCTCGTGGACCATCCAGCAGGTGGTTCTCCACATCGTCGATACCGATCTGGTGCTTGCCGACCGCATGAAACGGGTCATCGCCGAGGAAAACCCCACGTTGCTGGCCTTCGACGAACAAAAATGGACGGCCGCCCTGCATTACGAACAACAATCTGCCGCCGATGCGATCGCGATGCTCGAGCTGAATCACCGTCAGATGTCTGCCATTTTCCAGCAACTTCCCTCCTCCGCCTTCGCTCGTTTCGGCACCCACAACACCGCCGGCAAAAAAACCCTTGCCGATCTGATCTCCTTTGCCTCAACCCACCTGGACCACCACGTCCAATTCATCCACGCCAAGCGAACCAAAATGGGCAAGGAAATGTGGTAGCCCGCATTCGCCGAAGCGAGGTCATTGTTCACTTTGCGCACTGTCCATCCCCGCGCCGATGCGTATAATCATCCCTCGACATGGCAACCAATAAAAAGCGCGTGATCGTCGTCGGCGGGGGATTGGCCGGATTGGCCTGCACCATCAAACTGGCGGAAGAAGGCATTCCCGTGGACCTGTTCTCGATGGTCCCGGTGAAGCGCAGCCACAGCGTCTGCGCCCAGGGCGGCATCAACGCCTGCAACGAGATCGCCCGCCAGCAGGGGTACAGCGAATGGATGCACTTTGATGAGACCGTTCTGGGCGGCGATTTTCTGGCCGACCAGCCCCCCGTGCTGGAGATGGCCAACTGGGCGCCCCGGATCATCGACCTGCTGGACCGCATGGGCGTGCCTTTCAACCGCACCCCCGAAGGTCAGCGCGCGCTGCGGCTTTTCGGCGGCAGCCTGTTCAAACGAACGTTCTTCGCCGGCGCCACCACCGGCCAGCAGTTGCTCTACGCCCTCGATGAGCAGACCCGCCGCTGGGAGACCGAGGGACAGGTCAAAAAATACGAGTTCTGGGAATTCCTCTGGCCGGTCATTCACGATGGCCAGTGCGTGGGGATCGTGGCCCAGGACATGCGGACGATGCAGATCCGCGCGTTTCGCGGCGATGCGGTGGTGATGGCCACCGGCGGCAACGGGCTGATCTTCGGCAAGAGCACGATGAGCGTCATCTGCACCGGCGGGGCGGCTTCACGCTGCTATCAGGCCGGCGCCAAATATGGCAACCCGGAATTCATGCAGGTCCATCCCACCGCCATTCCCGGCGAGGACAAGTGCCGGCTGATCAGCGAATCGGCCCGCGGCGAAGGGGGCCGCGTCTGGGTTCCACGAAAGGCCGGCGACACCCGCCACCCCAATTCCATCCCCGAATCCGAGCGGTTTTACATCCTCGAGGAACGCTATCCCAAATATGGCAACCTCGTCACCCGCGACATCGCCACCCGCGAGATTTTCCAGGTCTGTTCTGAACTGAAAATGGGCGTCGGCGGCAGCAACATGGTCTATCTGGACCTGGCCGACACCGTCAAAAAGATCGGCCGGCAGGCGGTGTTGAACAAGCTCGAAGGCATCCTCGAAATCTACGAAAAATTCGTCGGCACCGACCCGCTGGACGAACCGATGAAAATCTTCCCGGCCGTCCACTATTCCATGGGCGGCCTGTGGGCCGGGTTTGTCAAAGATGAAAAAACCGGCGGCCTGAAATTCGGCGATCCGGGCAACATGTCCACCAACATCCCCGGCCTGTACGCCATGGGCGAAGCATCCTTCGCCTATCACGGCGCCAACCGGCTGGGGGCCAATTCCCTGTTAAGCTGCATCTTCGACGGCCTGTTCGGCGGAACCTGCGTGAAAAATTTCGCCACCGACGCGGCCGCGGTCGCCTCGGCCGACGTGCCCCAGGAAACCTACGATGCGATCGTCAAACAGGAAACCGACAAACAAAATGCCCTGCTGCACAACAACAGCGGCAACGAAAATCCCTACCTGCTCTGGCAGGAAATGGGCAAATGGATGACCGAAAACTGCACCGTCGTCCGCTCCAACGACAAGCTCGCCGAGACCCTCAACCGCTGCCAGGATTGGAAATCCCGCTACCGCAACGTTCGCCTCAGCGACACCGGCATGTGGACCAACCAGAACCTCTCATTCACCCGCGCCCTGCACGACATGATCGCGCTGGCTGAGGCGATCCTCAAAGGCGCGCTCGGACGCGATGAATCCCGCGGCGCCCATTTCAAGCCCGCCTTCCCCGACCGCGATGACGCCAATTTCCTCAAAACCACCATCGCCACCTACGACAAGGCCACCGATTCGGCCGTGATCTCGTACCAGCCGGTGAACATCAGCCTCGTCCCGCCCCGCGCCCGCACCTACGGCAAAAAAGACGTCAAACCCACCGCCACCCCCCCCCCGGCCGCCGCGCCCTGATCGGTCCCGCCGATCCCCTCTCCCGACACCACGGGAGAGGGAACGCCCCAAGTGGCATGGGCTTCAATTCCACCGCGTCTTGCGCCCCGATACCACAATCACCACCATGAACACCCCATACAACAACCCCACCAGCAAAACCGGCCCTCCCGCAATCAGCAGTGCGATTTTGGCCGCGGCAAGCGAATGATTGTATAGCACCAGTCCCGCACTCCCCCCGATCATCAACAACAACACCCCCATCACCGGCCCCAATGAGCCAAGCAGCCGGTTGTGTTTGCCACTGGTTGCGACCACCCCCAACAGATAGCACAACGCCGCCCCATCAATGATCCACGACAACGTCAACAGCACCATCACCGCCGTGCCGCGACCTTGTGGCTCGGTTCCCGACCCCGCGGCAAACGTGGTTGCGTGAACCCGCGTGGCCAATACCGCCGCCGTGCCCACCAGCATCCAGATGATCCAGGAGATCGTCGCGATCTTCGACAGTTTTCCCTTGCCGATGCGATACCCCCATTGCAGGACATACCCCATCAGGTAGTTCAAAACCGTGATCTTCCCCGCCGACTGCCGTGAGATCGCCAACGCGATCCCCGCGCACAACACCCCCATCACCGCCGCCCAGATCGCCATCGCCTTCCAAGGCCCCAGCCGGCCCGCCATCAGCGCACACCCCCATGCGGCGGCCAGGACAACGACAACTTTCAACAGCATCGAAACCAACCTCATGAATCATCCTTAAGAATGAATGTATTTCGCCGGATCCACTCCCACCTTTTCGCACAATTCCCGAAACGCAATCTCCCGTTCCCGCCGGTCCGGTGTGTTGAATCGCAGAAAAAACGGACGCTGCGACCAGTCAAACGGCTCATCCGCCTTGCCGTGCAGATACATCAACAACGCCGCGAAATGCACGCCGGCTTCCGGCCGGTTCAATGCCCCGCGAAACAAGGCGTCAATCACCCCCGGCGGATGAAAAGTTTCGGCCTCATCAATCGATGTCCCCAGGTTGTCCAATAACAGCTCATCGTTCTCCAAAGCCGAAATCAGCAATCGTTCCCGCTCGGCCGGATCGATCTTCTCCGGAACGTGTTTTCGCGCCTCGCGCCGGACGTTCGCATCCGAACTATTCAACGATGATTCGATCGCCTTGCGCGCCTCGGGTGAATCAATTTGCGCCAACGCCTCGATGTCCCGCCAGTCCCATGGCTTGTGATTGAGCAAAACCGCCTCGATCCGTTTCAATTCCTCCCCTTTCACCTGCGCCAGCGCCTCCAGGTCAAACCCCTCCCCATCATGCCATTTCTCATAGGTGATTTTCATGCTCTCCATGAACCGCCGGGCCGCATCGCTGAACGGAATTTGTGGAACATTGGCCATCGCAAAAAATATAATATCCCGTCGTGCCCGCCACAAAAATTTGTAAATTTCATCATTGAACTTCCCAAGGCAGAGGCATTATCCAGACGTGATTTTCAATCGAATCGGAATCGGTCATAACATCCAATGGTAGCATGACTTACATCATGACAATCAACCACGCCGCCCCGATCGCGCAGGTCAGAATGGTCAGCGGAATGCCGACCTTGCAATAAGTTTTCAAATCCAACTTCACCCCAAATCCCGCCGCCGACTGGGCCACGATCAAATTGGCGATCGACCCCACCAGCGTCAGATTCCCCGCCCAGGTGCTGATCAACGCCAGCAGGTACCACAACTGATTGGAATGCGCCTGTTGTGCCGCGATGTTGACCGAGGGTTGCAGCAACAGCACCGCCGGCACGTTGGAAACCAGATTGCTGAGCACCAGCGTCACCGCCGTCAGCGGCCCGGGTTGTTCCAGCTTCACCCCCGTGCGCTGCACCGCATGAAACAACTGGTCCGTCAACTGCTGTTGCCGCATGGCGCCGTTGACCACAAAAAGACCCAGGAACAGCAGGATCAACCCCCAATCCACCCGCTGATACAACCCCGCCGCCATGGCCTTGCGCGAACAGAGCAATATTCCCGCCCCCGCCAACGCGGCGATGGCCCGATGTTGTGCGGCAGACGGCCCGCGGGCAAACAGAAAATAACCCACCAGGAGAGCCAACAACGCCAGTGTCTTTCCGATCACGTATCCATTGAACCGCGGCACGGCCTCCGGCGACGATGGATCCATCTCCCGCGGCGTGGATGCGGTTCCAAAGTGTGTCTCGCGCAGCATTTGTCCGCAAATCAAAACAATCATTCCATGGCACAACATCAGCGCCACGATCGTCACCGGCAGCATCAACAACGTATAGTGACCAAAAGGCAGGCCCGCGACCGTCCCGATGTACATGTTCTGCGGGTTGCCGATGATCGTGGCCGCCGAACCAACGTTGGAGGCCATGGCCAGAGCCAATAAATAGGGGATTGGGTTTCGCCGGGCCTTGATCGTGGCCTCGCACAGCAGCGGCGTGAACGCCAGGCATACAATGTCATTGGCCAGCAGCGCCGACAACACCGCCGACATGGTGATCACCGCCCCCAGCAGCACCTTTGGCCGGCTGGTCAGCCGGATCAACAGCCCGCCCATTCGCGAATAAAACCCCGCGACCCGCAATTGGGCCGAGAAAATCATTAATCCGAATAAAAGAAGCAACGTTTCATAATCGACGTACCCCGCCGCCTGCTCGATCGACAATCCGCCCGCCAGCAGCATCGCGATCGCCCCCACCAGCGCGATGCCCGTGCGATCCAGCACCAGGCGTGGCAACCGGCCCAGCGCGATCCCGAGATACGTGATCGCGAAGATCAACCAAAACAACAGATGATGCGCTGAGCCGGACATTTGCGGCAAAAATCCCTTTCCATCAAACCCGGACAATCGGCCATCCCTCGTCAGATGGGCGGCCTGTCGCTAAAATCATCGGCGTTTTCCGTGCGAAAACATCCCGCCGAGGTGGCGAAATTGGCAGACGCGCCGGTCTTAGGAGCCGGTGGAGAAATCCGTAGGGGTTCGAGTCCCCTCCTCGGCATTCAAAAAAAGAATAAATTGCGTCGCCCCGCCCATCCGCCGCCTATAATCCCCCAACTCGATCTTCAGGAGATGAAATGCCCGACACCGGCGATTCAACCACCCAACAATGCCTCAAAGACCTCAACAAGACCTTCATCAAGGCTTTGCGACATCTTGCCGAGGCCGGCCAGGGCGATCAGGCCTGCCAACTGGCCGCTCAGGCATGGTCGTTCCTCCGCCACAACCTGCCCGATGAAGCCGAACGCCTCAATGGTCTGCTGCATTACCTCACCGCTCCGTCCAAGTCTCATTTCTTTGCTGAAAAGCAGGGTCTGACCCCGTAGATTCCGACGCCGATCCCCACCCTCGCCATCGTGCAAAAGAGAGCGATTACTTGGCATCCTCGCGCATTTGGCCGAAATAATTCTTCACCGTCTCCTGCGATTGCCGGCTGATGCGCTGTTGATCCACTTCGTCCATCTGTTCGTGCTGGGCCGCCTCCGCCACATCCCGCAATTGCTCCTTCGATTCCCCCTTGATCGAATTGGCCTGCACGTAGGTGCTCGCCAGAACCTTCCCATCTTTCTGATCCGGCGGCGGGGCGGCCGGATCGGTCTTGTAATTCCCCGGTTGACCCTCGTTTTTGGCGTGCCGCCCTTCTCCACTTCCCGCATGGCCGCCGGGCAAAGCCTCCGGCCCATCGGCCATCGCTCCCGGATTTGGCTGTTGACCGGGGCCATTGGCCTGGTTGCCGCCGCTGGTCGATTTCTGAGCTTGAGCCAGTTGATTGGCCTGATTCTGAGCGTTCCGCATCTGCTGCAACTGCTGTTGCATCGCCTGCTGCGACTGGGCCATCTGCGTGTTGTCGGGTTGGTTTTGTTGCCCCTTGGGTTGATTCATCGCATCGGCCATCTGTTGCGCGTTTTGCGCCAATTGCTGCGCCTGTTGCTGGCTGTTGGCCTGCGCCTGCAATTGTGTCATCGTTTGTTGAAATTGCTGCTGTTGTTGCGGCGTCGGCCCCTGCCCGTTGTTCATCTGCCGCATCAACTGTTGTTGCATCTGCGCCAACTGCCGCTGCGCCTGTTGGTCGCCGGCGGCCGCCTGTTGCATCAGTTGCGCCATCTGCTGCGCCTGTTGCGGCGTCGCCCCCATTTCCTGCAATTTCTCCTCCATCTGTCGGCGCGTTTCGGGGTTGTTGGCCATCTTCTGCAACTGGTCGGCCAGTTCCTTCATCTGCCTGGCCGCCGCCTCACGCTCCTGATCGCTCATCTTTTCAAAATCATTCACCGCCTGCCGCAAATGATCGATCGCCGACTGAAAATCCCCGTTGGCCATGTCCCGCTGCGCCTGCGCCACCGGCCCTTGCTCCCCTGTCGCGGGCATCTGCGAAAACTGCTTGCGGTCCTGCTGTGCATTGGCGTAATTCTGGCTTTGGTCGATGGTGCGCTTCAACGACTCCTTCACATCCTGCAACGCCTTCTGCGCCGCCATCCGCGCCTGCACCGGATCCTTTGGCGGCGATTTGAGCATCTCCTCCAGTTCCCGCCGGGCCTCTTTCACCTTCGGATCATTGGTCACCTCGGCCGGCATCGAATCGATCCGCGCCATCGCCTCTCCGATGGCTTTTTTCGATTCCTCGGTTCGCTTCTGTTCCTGCGCCAGCGCCAGCCGTTGTTGCTCGTGCCCCAATAAATCCATCGGCTTGACGAATTTCGCCGCCAACAGCGCCAAGATCGCCACCCCCGCCGCCGCATACCCGATGCGCGGAAACCTCAACGGAAACCGCCGCCGCAACGAAACCGCCTTGGCCGACTCCTCCGCATCCGCCACCGCCGCCCGCGCAAATTCATCCTCCCGGCCGCGCGCATAAAGCGCTGTGCTGAATTTTTCCTTCAACCCAAGCGTCCGATCAATCGCCACCGCCGCCTCGTGCGCCCCCGGCCGCCGCCAGATCGCATACCCCACCGCCAGCGCCACCGCCGCCGCCAACCCCACCCCCAACCAAACCCTCGCCCCCTCCACCTCCAGCGAAAACAACCTCACCCCCAGCACGCCAATCAAAACCACCCCCGCCAACCCCAGCAACGTCCACGCCAACCCCTCCACCAGCCGCCCCAGCGCCAGCTTGTTGCGTACCACCCTGATATGTCGATCGATCCGGCTCATCGTGTTACCCAGCCGATTGTATCATCCTGCCGGATGAGACGCCGTTGTGAGTAATTAGTTTTCCTAAATCGGGAAAAATCGACTCCAAGCGAACAAGGGAGGAGTTCCAAATGGTGATTCACCGCTTGTTATTGCCAGTCCGACTCATCAACACAAAGCCTGCCAGGCTAAACAGGATTGCGGCGACAGGTTCCGGCACCGCGACGACGGCAAAGCTGCTGTTGTGATTGATCACCGCCCAGACGGTGTTGGTGCTGATATCAACCCCGTGGAAACCCAAGCCATAACTGGAATTCCACGGGCCGGCGACAAATGTCGATGTCCCGCCGCTGTTGCCGTTGGTCGCCAAAACCCATTCTCCATCGCTGAGCCATCCAAGACGAGCGTTGCTCTCACTGCCAAAGAGGCCGTCGGCCAGACTCTGATCGTAAGATAGTTGCAGGATGAAGGTGTCGCCCTCGGTCCCGCTCAGGGTCAGGATGTCACTGACCGTATAAGCCGGATCGCCCGCCTGAAAGGCCACATCAACACTGCGATTTAATCCCAAAGCGCCCGCTCCGCCATTGCCGGCTATTCCGCCCAGAAGGCCGACGGTCGTCCCCAGACCGGATGGATTGATGGTCGGGACAAACTTGTTGTAGTTCATGCCGCTGACAAACTTGGTGTTGCGGGCGGCGCCACCTGCGCTGATGCTCGTCAGCGGATTGGCAGGATCCATCCGCAGGGCGCGCATGCCCTGGCCCGCAACCTGCCCCACGGCCGCTATCTGGCCAAATTCGTTGATGCGCCGGCCCATCTGGAATTGACCCATCTGAATCTTGCTCACGCCGGTGTTGGCGGGAATGAGATTATTGAGGTCGCTCATGACGCCGCCGCTGTAGATGAATCCGTGATTCTCAACGCCGGTTGAGGATTCTCCGACGATCTGTCCGGCATTGTTGATCGAGACCGCGTACGAGGAGTAATTGGGGCCGCCCAATGCCCCCAGATCGACGTTCGACGACCCCGTGCCGCTGAACAACGTGGCGTGCAGAGCGCCGCCGGACACGCCGGACCGGCCGACAATTTGGCCCGAATCGTTAATTCCAAGCGCCCATCCGCTGACATACGGATAGGTATTGAGGTCGCCGAGATCGGCTTGCCCACCCGCGTAGATTCGCACCGGGCGCTGCATACCGCTGGAGGTCCACCCCTCACCGACCATTTGGCCCAGGTTGTTGATGGCGTAAACATAGAGGCTGGGGTATGTCGGGTACGATCCCACCTGGGTGGCGCTCCCGGCGATGTTGAAAAGCGTGGCGCGGTTGCTGATGTTCTGATCAGACGAGAAGCCCGCGATCTGGCCGGAGTTGTTGATCGCAAAGGCCGCTCCTCCTCCACCACCCCCGATCGACCCCAGGTTCAGATTGTTCGATCCGGTGCCGCTGAAAAGTGTCGCCTGAAAACTGCCTGATGGTCCATAGGCCTTGCCCACGATCTGCCCGGAATCATTGATGGCATAGGCAATACTCGTGTTGTTGGAGATGTTGCTCAGGCTTCCCAAGTCCAGGTTGCCCGAACCTGTACCGGAAAACAATGTCGCGTGGGCGGTGGCGCGATTTGCTGTCTCTGACCAGCCGACCACCTGCCCCAGGTTATTGATGCCAATGGCATCGCTGTACGTTCCACCCAGGCCGCCGAGGTTGGTGACGGTATACGCCGGATTAACCGGCGTCTGCGCCAACGCCGGCCATGCCGACAATGCCACAATCCATGCACCTATAACTGCAATCCCATGCCCACCAAGACACAAAAAGAGTGGCTGATTCGGTCGAGTATTGGACATGTCAACCTCCGGAACTGCGATTTGCCACTTAAAAGTCTATCACATCCTAATGTCGTACTCAAGAATTCTTAATAATAGAGCAATATTTGGATTTTGAGCAAACTGTTTCACCGCCTGGCATTTATAAATAACGCAAAATCAATGCAATATGCCGCCCCGTCGCCCCTTTTTGGCTCGCCACCACTTCCTGTGCCCGCCTTCCCATCGCTCGGCCGGATTCCGGATCAACCATGAATCCTTCCATCGCCCGGCCCAATTCCTCGCCGCTGGTGATTTCTTTGATCCCCTCCCCACGCCGAAGGGCATTCATCACTTCCGTAAAATTTCCCGTCCATCGCCCCACGATCACCGGTTTGCCCAGCGCCGCAGGCTCGATCATGTCGCTGCCGTGCTGGCGTTCGCCCTGATCCACAAGCGTTCGACCCACAAAAACCACGTCCGACAGGCTGTAAAATTTTCGCAATTCTCCCATCGTGTCCCCCAGGATCACCACCGGGCCGGCTTCCGTTCCGGTCAAAGCCGAACTCGACCGCCGGAAGACTCGAAATCCCGCATCGGCAATCTGTTGTGCCACCCCATCAAATCGCTCCGGCTTTCGCGGCACAATCACCAGGCGCAAACCGGGAAATCGCTCCAACAACTTTCGATACAGCCCCAAAACAATCGCTTCCTCCCCATCGCCGGTTGATCCGCAGACCCAGATGCGTTCCTCGCCCGGCCGCAAACCCACGGCCTCCGCCAACTCCCGATCGCCCTCCACCCGATCCGCCACCTCGGCCGTATCAAACTTCATCGTCCCCGTCACCACCACCCGATCCCGCTTCACCCCAAGGCCGACAAACCGCCCGGCATAGACCTGCTCCTGCGCGCAAACCCCCGCCAATCGTCCAAACATCCCCCAACTCACCGGCCCAAGCCATCTGTAACCCCTGTAACTACCCGGAGTTAATCGACCATTGACCAGCACCACCAGGATGTTTCGCTTCTGGCATTGCACCATCCAGTTGGGCCATACCTCCAGCTCCATCAACACCACCACCGATGGCCTCAATCCATCCAACACCCGGCCCACCGCGCCGCTGAAATCCAGCGGATAGCGAATCAATGTCACCCTCGGATCGGCCCCATACAACTGCTTTCCCCGTTCAAACCCCGTTTCCGTGCCGGCCGAGACGATAAATCGCAAATCCGCCCGCGCTTCGGCCAATCCTTTCACCAGCGCTCGCGTGGCGTTGATCTCTCCAAGGCTGACCGCATGGATCATCACCGCTTGCTCATCGCCTGTGCGCGGCACAACATTCCCCATACGCAACCGCAATGCGGACAATACTTTACGGCGAACTTTGGGTGCGATCAGCCAATACGGTGACGCCGCCACGATACCGATTGCATAGGCGATGTCGTATCCGTTGATCATCGATAAAGACCGTTGTCCGCAATATATTGACAAACCGCCGGTGGCGTCAGATAGGCGATCGACAACCCCGCCGCCAGACGACGCCGACAATCGGTGGCACTGATGTCGATCAGGGGAGCTTCCACGACATTTTGTTGCAGATGTTGGTAGGCCGGCCCTAATGTCGCCCAGTCAAATTGCCACCCCGGCCGGGCCATCAGAACCAGGTTCGCCTCTTGAATAATCTCCAAAGGCTTGTGCCATTTTGGCAGATAATTGAGCATATCTGCCCCGATCAGCCATGAAACGGATGGCCAGCCGGCCGATTTGAGTTGCCGGATTGTGTCCAGCGTGTAACTTGGCCCGCTTCGTCGCATCTCCAAGTCACTGATATCAAAGAAGTTATCGCCTTTGACCGCCAGCCGGCACATTTTCAGTCGATCTTTTGCGCTGGCGAGATGGCTTTGGTCCGGTTTGTGCGGTGGTTGAGCGGTTGGTATGAGCAGGACGCCCTCGAACCCCAGACGTTCGGCCACCGCGCGGGCGCATAGGAGATGAGCATGATGGATCGGATTGAAGCTGCCGCCGAAACAAAGCCTTGGCATCTGGGTGTTCATTTATAACGTCCTTTAATCAGGACCACCAAATGTGGATTGATAGGTGTCCACCTGCAAGGAGCTGATTTCCGGTCGGTTGGCAAGTAATGCAAGGCCATTGGGTTATAATCAAAACCCGAAGTTATTATGGGTCGTATGATTTAAGAAACCGGCGTAATGCGTAAAATGATGGATGACAGGGACGGTTTTTGACAGTAGAAGCGAGGTAATCAGGATGACCACCATGACAACGACAACCCGACGTAAAGGATCGACTCTGAGCCGGGCGCTGCGCCTGCGTGCGGAGGCGATTTTGGGCGAATCTTATGCGTACATGGACAGCCCCATTTTCCGTAAAAAGAGTACCGAAATGGAGCTATTTAACTATGACGTTGAGCCGCAGTTGCCGTTGACGAGCTGGTATCAGCCGACACGGGATGAGGAGCTTGGCGTGAGCGGCTCGCCGCAACTGATGAGCACGCCCGAAGAGCGGCAGATGTTTCTGCGCTATAACTATTCCAAGTGCCGGCTGAGCCGATTGCAGCGGAAGGTCAAAAAAGAAGGCCTGACCCGCGAGTCGGCCCGCGAGGCGGTCAAATGGCATCATCGTTTTGAGCATTTCCGCGAATACCTGGTGCGGACCAATCTGGCGTTGGTGCTGGCGATGGCCAAGCGCACCCGGCTGGGCGACGTGGATTTCGCGGAGATCGTCTCCGAAGGAAACATGGCGTTGCTGCGAGCGGTGGAAAAGTTCAACGTGGAACGCGGATTCAAATTTTCCACCTATGCCTGCCGGGCGGTTCTGAAGGCGTTCAGCCGGACGGCCCAGAAGTCGTCGCGCTATCGCACCCGTTTTCCGGTGGAATTTGAGCCGGACATGGAAAAGAGCGACTGGCAGGACCGACGGCGCGATCAGGTTGAGGAGGATTGCATCGACGAGTTGAAGACCATCGTCGACCGCAATCTGGCCGACCTGAGCAACGTCGAACAGACCGTGATTCGACGCCGGTTCAACTGGCAGCAGAAAGAGGAAGACCCTCTGACGCTGGAAGAAGTCGGCAAGATAATCGGCGTGACCAAGGAGCGCGTCCGCCAGATCCAGAACAAGGCGCTGGCGAAGATCAAGCTGGTGATGGAAGAAGGGGTGTTGCGCACCCACACCCAGCCGACCGAGGAAGCCGCAACCGCGGAGCCGGCGTAGGTTTTGTCCGACAAGAAGCACCAACGCGGCGCGCCGGCCATCCGGCAGCGCCGCTTTTTTCATGCGCTGGCCGGCTGGGCGACCGGAAGATGTGAAACCAGTTGATCCACCAGTGCGATCAGGCGGTCCAGTTCGATCGGGTCGAACAGCCGGGCGGAAAAATCAAGCAGCAGGACATCCTCCCGCAACAACAGCCCCAGGTCGGGCGGCAGCAAGCCGCGAACGGGCGAAGTCGCCAGCGCCCTGGCGGCGGCGGCCGTGACGCCATACACGCCAAATCGGTTTGGTGTGCTGAGCGCGGGAAAATGGCGCAGCGACAAGGGATCGATCAGGCCCGATTCCTTGATGGAGGGTCGAAGGGCGGTGGCCGGCCAGTTCATCGGCAATTGTCGCACCAGAAGATGGCGGGGAGATGGGGATGAATCGGTCGGCGCCAGCCGCAACAACCAGGTCCGCTGGCGGTGGAAGGCCGTGAGGATCTGAAGATGTTGTCGAAGGATCGGAGGGATCAGCGACAAGGGCACATCGAACGGCGGGCACACCGGTTGATGGTCCGATTCGCGTGCCCACAGGCTCAGTTGCGTCTGTTCACGCAACACCGTCCATCGGCGCACCAGCACGATGAAAACGATGGTCGAGGCGATCAGGATCAACCCCATCGCCGGCAGAAAATACCACGTCGAAATCAGTGGGATGGCGGGCCGGATCATCGGTTTGATTTTATCGGACGACCCGCGCGGACGACAAACCGCGACGCGCTATATTTTCCGCAACGGGATGGCCGATAGCGGGAGGGTATGCCCGATTATGCATGGATCGTGGAGCGGATGAAACAGCAGCATGACATCCGCATCCGGCGGTGGCGGCGGAACATGAGCGGGTGTGCGTGGAGCGTCTATTATCACGATGGTCGCAAGATCAACTGGATCGAATCTCCATTTCCCAAGACCCCCATCAGCCTGTCGATCTTTCTGCACGAGGTGGGTCATCACGTGATCGGATTCAAGCGGTATCGGACGCGCTGCCAGGAGGAATATCACGCCTGGCAATGGGCGATCGAGCGAATGATGGACCTGGGCGTGCCGCCCGATGCGAAGGTGATGAGACGGTTTGATCTGTCGATGCGATATGCCGTGGGCAAGGCCCTTCGGCGGGGCATCCGGTCATTGCCGGCGCCGTTGGAGCAATTCCTGCCGCAGGCGGCGTGATGGCGGGCGTGGCGAATGGCCCCGATCAACGGCCCCGGATCAACGGCCCCCGATCAACAATGTTCGCCCGGTTCGGCATCCCGCTGGCTGAAACCGGTGACGCGATAACCGGCCGTGGAGACCACGTCCGCGAGCTGGCTCAGCGTGACGGCCCCCTTGTGAAACAACACCGAGGCCTGGCCACTGTTGAAATCGACCTCCACCTCGTGAACGCCGGGCACTTTTTCCAGGGATTTCTGGATGGCCTGCTCGCAACGATGACAGTGCATCCCTTCGATGCGAATCAGCGCCAACTGGTCAAGTCCGACGTCATGCGACATCTTGAATCTCCTGCGGAAATATACCGTAAGACTTTGAGTATTGCCGGGCAAGGTACATTATATACATTGATTGAGGTAAGCAACAATTTGACAACCCATGCAGGGAAGGTTGAGCGAACCAATGGCCAAAACGATCGTGGTAACCGGAGCGGCGGGATTTATCGGGCGCAACGTCGCGGCCGCATTGAATGACCGCGGCGTCGATGATTTGATCCTGGTGGACCGGCTGGGGACCGACGAAAAATGGAAAAATCTCATCGGCCTGCGGTATGAGGACCTGCTGGATCCGGATCAATATCTGCAACGCCTGCGGGATGGGCGGGCGCCCGACACGGCCGGGGTGATTCATCTGGGGGCGTGCAGCGCCACCACCGAGCGGGATGCGGATTTTCTTCTGCGGAACAATTACCAGTACACTCGCGAATTGTGCGAATGGTCGTTGAGAAACGGCGCCCGGTTCATCTATGCCTCCAGCGCCGCGACGTACGGGGATGGTCGTCACGGCTACAGTGATGAGGATTCAAACACCCGGCAACTGCGGCCGTTGAACATGTACGGGTATTCCAAGCACATGTTTGATCTGTGGGCGATGAAAAACGCCCTGTTCGATCGGATCGTGGGGTTGAAATATTTCAACGTCTACGGGCCGTACGAAGACCACAAGGGGGACATGCGATCGGTGGTGCACAAGTCGTTCGGGCAGATCGTGCGCGAAGGCGAGGTGCAACTGTTCAAGTCCTATCGCCCCGACTATGCGGATGGGGAGCAGAAACGGGATTTTATTTACGTCAAGGATGCCGTGAACGTCACGCTGCATTTTCTGGACCATCGCGCCGAGGGTGGGTTGTTCAACTGTGGCACGGGGGAGGCCCGCACGTGGAAGGACCTTGCCTCGGCGGTGTTCGCGGCCATGGGCCGGCCGGTCAACATCCGCATGATCGAGATGCCCGAATCGTTGCGTGAAAAATACCAGTATTTCACGCAGTCGGACGTGCGAAAGCTGCGCCAGGCGGGGTATGAAGCGCCGTTTACATCCCTTGAACAGGGCGTGGCGGATTACGTGAAAAATTATCTCCAGCCGGGCGTTTGATGGGTCATCAGGAGCCGGAGGGCGGTTTGACGTGCGCCAAATCGGGGGCGGTGGATTGGGCGCCGGCCTTGCGGAGGGTCTGGTCGTCGAAACTGGTCGTCAGGCCCAGAGTTCGACAACCGGCGGCGACGGCGGCCTGAAGCCCGTTGACGGCATCCTCGATCACCATGCAATCGGCCGGTGCAAGCCCCAGCCGTTCGGCCGCCAGCAGAAAAATATCCGGGTGCGGTTTTTTACGGGCGATTTCAGAGCCGGTTACCACGGCGTCAAATTCGGATGCGGGCAATTCAATCTGCCGAAGGTTGCCTTCGAGTTTGGGGCGGTCGGCACTGGTGGCGACCGCCAGACGCAGGCCGTTGGTTTTCGCAGCGGATACAAATTCACGCACACCGGGCAGTGGATGCAGCCGGCCTTTGATGATCTGCAAATAAATGTCGTACGTTCGTGTCTTGTCGGCCGGCATGTTCAGTTTGACGCCGTATTTTTCGGCCACGCCACCGAGGTAGCGATCCTCTCCCGCGCCGACAAAGGGAAGAAAATCGGCCGGCAGAACCTTCTGGCCGTGTACATCCATGAACATCCGGCAGGCGGCTTCACAGATAAACGGTTCGGAGTCGCATAAGACCCCATCCATGTCGAAAATGATTCCGCGTAATGGCATGAGGGAACAGTATATCCGGCGCGGGTTGGCTGCAAAGATGAAATGGTCTGGAGGGCGTCGCTCCGCGACGCCGGGGTTTCGCCGGCCGAATCCGGCGGCGGAGACCGCCGCCCTCCATGGGTTTTTGTGCGGCGTCGGAACGGATTGGCGGGCCAAAGGCCCACCCGACATGTTTGGTCTGGCAAACTTGGGATAACGCGTTGTCCACCATGAATACTCTGACTCGCGGCGGGGGGGGCTTCGGTTTATAATGCCGCGCGATGGCCCGCAAGAATCAAACGCCGCCGAAGAATTTTGAAGAGGCTCAGACCGAGCTGGAGCAGATCGTCACCGAGATCGAGAACAGCCAGATCGGCCTGGAGGAGAGCCTGCAAAAATACGAACGGGGCACGTTTTTGATCCAGTATTGCCAGAACGTGCTCAAAAAAGCCGAGCAGCAGATCGAGCTGCTTTCCAAATCTCCCGAAGGCGACCTGCAATCCGAAGCGATGCCTGATGAATCGGTCGAGTCGTCCGGAGCATAAGACCATTTTCCAAACGAGGTTAAACCCAGTGTCCCAGGCAACCCCATCCCGTGACGCACTTGGCATCCTGCAAAAAGACAGCCAACGGCTGGTTGACTATTTCAAGCAGATCCTGTCGCGATATGCGGATGCGCCGGCCCGGCTGATGGAGTCGATCGAATACAGCCTGATGGCCGGAGGCAAGCGATTGCGGCCGGCGCTGGTGCTGGAATGCTGTCGGGCGTGCGGCGGAGATGGTCAATCCCAGACATCGGCGCTGGCTTCGGCGGCGGCGATGGAGTTGATCCATACTTTTTCGCTGGTGCATGATGATCTGCCCGCGATGGACAACGACGACCTGCGTCGCGGCCGGCCGACCAATCACAAGGTATTTGGCGATGCCATGGCGATTCTGGCGGGGGATGCCATGACGACGATGGCGTTTCAAATCCTGGCCACGGATGCGGCGGCCCATGTCGTCGGCGCGCTGGTTCAGGAGTTGGCATCGGCCAGCGGCCCGGAGGGGATGATCGGCGGGCAGGTGTTGGACATGGAGGGGGAAAACGTTTCGCTTTCGCTCGAACAGCTACAACGTTTGCATCGCATGAAGACCGGAGCGTTGCTCAAGGCGTCGTGCCGGATGGGGGCATTGGCGGCCGGGGCGACGGCGGCGCAACTGGCCGCCGTCTCCGATTATGGCCGACACCTGGGATTGGCGTTTCAGATCGTTGACGATGTGCTGGACGTGACCTCCACGCCGCAGCAGATGGGCAAGGCCACCGGCAAAGACGCCGCCAAGGGGAAAAACACCTACCCCGTTCTGATGGGCCTGGATCCCAGCCGGCGTGAAGCGGCCGTCCAGTTGCAGGCCGGCATCCAGTCGCTGGCGTCATTTGGCGCTTCGGCCGATGGATTGCGAGCGCTGGCGCGGTTCGTGGTCGAACGCGAAAATTGATTCACAACCTCCCCTGCGATTTGACGTACGCCGCCGGGGCGATGCCCAGGGCGCGTTTGAAAGCGCGCGTGAAGGAGTGAACCGTGGCATAGCCGCAGCCGCGGGCGATGGATTTGATGGATTGACCATCGCGGTTCAGCCGGTCGGCGGCGTCGCGGATGCGGGATTCAAGCAGAAATCGCCGGGGTGTCTGGTTGAAGGAGCGGATAAAGAGTTTGGTGAAATGTCCTTCGGACAGGCCGCTTCGATCGGCCAGTTGTTGCACGGTCCAGCCGGCGTGGGGGTTGGAGATCACATCGCCGAGCAGGTACCACAATTCAGGAGAATCCGCCGGCGTCGAAGAGGATGCGGATGGCGGAGTCTGATGCAGCAGATGGGTCAGGCCCAGGGTCGCCAGGGCGAGGATATCATGAATCGCCAGCGGATGGTCGGCCTTGGGCACATGATGGATGATGCGGGCCAGATCAATCGTTTGGCGGGGCAATCGGACCACCCGCGGCCGCCCGCCGGGCAGGGTGGTGTATCGTGGATGGAGTTGCAATTTGAAACTGGCATGGTGGACATGAGTGGTGATTTCAAACCCGTGTCGACACAGGGGCGGGATCATCAGCCCATCCCCCGGTTTGAGGATGATCCGCTCATTGGGCGTCAATAGCACCAGCCGCCCGCCAAGGATCAGGTCCATCTGACAAAAGTGGTGGAGGTGCTGGGGGACCAGGATCGGCCCGCGCTGGCGGGCGACGTGGTATTCGATCAGTTCCCGCACCAGCGGAGTCGCCATGGGGTCATCCTGTCAGGTTGAAAAGACGGATTCGGATCAAAAGCGGCCGGATTGTAGCAAAGACATCTTCCGCCCGCGCGGCGATGATGATTGCATCGTCTTACTTTACGGGAGATTGTTATGGTTCAGGTTGGCGTATCGCGGCATTTACAACAGTTTGAGGAACAGGGGTATGTCATCCTGCGGGAGGTGGTGGATCGACGGACAGTTGACGCGGTACGGCGGGAATTGGCGGCCATCGTTGACCAGATCGCGCTGGGATTACGGGCGATGGACCACGTTCAGGAATTGTACGAGGCCGAACCATTTGAGACCCGGCTGATCAAACTGTTTGGCTTTGCGCCGCAGTTGTCCCCCTCGCAGTTGCGCACCAATCTGCATCGGGCGGGGTTGTTCGGACTGTTTTTTCATCCGCGCGTGCTGGATCTGGCCGAGGCGATCCTGGGGCCGGAGATTCGGCTTTATCCCAATTACACCGTTCGTCCCAAGCTGCCGGAGGATGAAAAGACGCTGGTGTTGTGGCATCAGGATGCGGGATACACCGCAGCCGACTGGTCGGGAAAAGACCATGCCGCCATGAAACAACTCAGCCCGGCCGATCTGCGGATGGTCAACGTCTGGTCGCCGTTGGTTCCGGCGACGGTGGAAAACGGTTGCATGCAATTCATCCCCGGCACGCACAAACTGGGCGTGGTACCGCACGTTGAGCGGAAACATTACCTTGAAATCGCCGAATCGGAGTTGAAACCACGCCTGAAGGATGCGGTGGACATCGAATTGAATCCGGGGGATGTGGTGCTGTTCAACAACCTGCTGTTTCATAGCGGCCGGCCCAACCGCAGCGGGATGATCCGTTGGAGCTGCGACTGGCGATACCAGGATGCCACCCAGCCGACCCTGCGAACGCACCAGGGGCATCTGGCCCGAAGCATCGCCCATCCACAGCGGGTAGTGCGTGATTCAGCGCAATGGGCCGCATTGACGTTTTCGTAAGCGCCAGGTCGCCATTGCGGGGTGACAAATCCCGCCGGCGCTTTTACAGTGTCGGCCCTTGGGATTGACTCTCGGAATAAAGGAGCCGGCCGCTTGCGAGTGCGACTTCAATCAATCGGCAAATGGTTTGGATGGGCGTTCGTGGCGACGTTGTTGCTGGCGTTGCCGGTGGTGGCGAACGCGGCGACGGCCGATGCGGCCCAATCAACGGCCGGCGTTTCATCGGACATCAGCCTGCTCTGGTCGATTCCCTTCGCATGTCTGCTGGCGTGCATCGCACTGATGCCGTTTATCGCCAAGCACTGGTGGGAACACCATTATCCCAAGGTGGCGATCGCGCTGGCGATCATCCCGGCGGCCTATTACTGGCTGATCGTGCGCGACCCGTGGCCCTGGCTGCATGAGATGCAGGAATACGTCAGTTTCATCCTGCTGCTGGGTGCACTGTACATCGTCAGCGGGGGGATCGTGATCCAGGTTGGCCGCAAGGCCACGCCGCTGGCCAATTGCGTCTTGTTGCTGATCGGGGCGGTCATCGCCAACGTTTTCGGCACCACCGGCGCGGCGATGTTGTTGATCCGCCCGTATCTGCGGATGAATCGCGGCCACATCAAGCCGTATCACATCGTCTTTTTCATCTTCATCGTGGCCAACGTCGGCGGGGCGGTGACGCCGATCGGCGATCCGCCGTTGTTCCTGGGTTATCTGTATGGTGTGCCGTTCTGGTGGGTGCTGGAGCATTGCCTGTGGATATGGATTTTCGCGGTGGCGGTCCTGCTGGCGGTGTTTTTCATCATCGACACGCTGGACCATGGCAAAGCCGCACGCCATCATCCCGGCGACCCCGGTCCGGCGGTTCGGATCACCGGCATACAGAATTTTCTGTTTGTCGGGCTGATTATTTTCGGCGTTTTTCAGAATGGCATTTTCGACGTCATCCATCGCATCCACGACGATGGGTGGAGTTTGGCGTTGACGGGGAAACTGGTATTCAGCCGTGAAATCCTGATGGCGCTGGCGGCGGTGGGCTCACGGTTTTTCACGGCCGCGAAAATTTATCTCCACAACGAATTCAATTACGGCCCGATCCGCGAGGTGGCGATCTTGTTCGTCGGGATTTTTTCCACGATGGTGCCGGCGCTGCAATGGCTTGGCGTTCATGCCAACCAGATGCCGCTGAAGACGCCGGGGCAGTATTATTTTCTGTCCGGGTCGTTGTCGTCGGTGCTGGACAATGCGCCGACCTACCTGACGTTTCTTCAGGTTAAACTGTCGCAAATTGACCGTCAGCAGGTTCAATTGGCCCGGCAGGAATTGACCGACATGGCGTCGCGGCAATCGA
This sequence comes from Phycisphaerales bacterium, assembly GCA_020853095.1. Taxonomy (GTDB): domain Bacteria; phylum Planctomycetota; class Phycisphaerae; order Tepidisphaerales; family Tepidisphaeraceae; genus JADYZN01. The sequence continues at coordinate 95,301 of JADYZN010000043.1, forward strand.
CCCAAATCCGCGACGACCTGCCGCTGGACGTGCGTAGCGCGCTGTCGGCGATGGTGCGATATCACCCGCAGGATGTGTTGAAAAACAACGTCAGTTTGAACGAGCTTCAGATCGGGTTTTTGATCGGCGATGAACGGCTGAATCTGTTTCTGGTGGCGGTGTCGATGGGGGCGGTCTTTTTCGGGGCCTGCACCTACATCGGCAATGGGCCGAACTTCATGGTCAAGTCCATCGCCGACTCGGCCGGCATTCAGACGCCTGGATTTGTCCGCTATGTCCTGGTTTACACGCTGCCGATCCTGATCCCACTATATGTTGCGGTGTGGCTGATATTCTTCCTATAAGTTGGGCTGATGGCGTAAAACCGCGCACAAAAAAACAGCGGCCTGGGGGAGGGCATCCCTGGCCGCTGTCGGAGGGGAGAGTGAGATACGTTATGATTTCAAAATCAGCTTTTCAATCAGCTTAATGTACTATTAAGGTACACAGCATAAATCGTACCCAAGCGGAGAAAAAGATAAACCTTTTCTTTTTTCCGCACTTCTATTTTATCATAGGTGCTTATCCTGTCAAGAGTTTTGATTATATTCAACAAGCGAAAAAAGGCGGTGGTCTTTTGAAGGGTCGGTCGATGGCGGGGCGACAAAATTGCCAGAGTGGCAAGCCTCAAAGCCCTGGCTGTCGAATTGGCAGTCGCGAGGATTCGTCGTATGGGCAGGGGTTGTCGTAAATCACGCTATGGCCAAGAGATAGGGATTGACAATAAATGGTAACGGATGGCACATGTTTTGCGTAAGGTGCTAGGCTGGCTTGGGCTGAACTTTGGCTCAGGCAAGCGAGTTTTTTTCATAAGATCAGTAAGGAGCTAGACATGGCAAAAATCATCGGAATCGACCTTGGAACGACCAACAGCGTCGTGGCGGTTATGGAAGGGGATCAGCCCAAGGTGCTGATCAACTCATCGGGTAGCCGTCTGACGCCTTCGGTGGTGGCTTTCACGGAAAAGGGCGAACGGCTGGTCGGCCAGACGGCCAAGCACCAGCAGGTGACCAACCCCAAGAATACGGTCTTCTCCATCAAGCGATTCATGGGCCGACGCCATTCGGAAGTCGCCCAGGAAGAGAAGATGGTTCCCTATGAAGTGATTGGCGGCGCCGATGAGTACGTCAAGGTGAAGGCTCGCGGCAAGGAATACACGCCCGAACAGGTGTCGGCGTTCATCCTGCAAGATCTGAAAAAGACGGCCGAGGATTACCTGGGCGAAAAAGTGACCGATGCGGTGATCACCGTGCCGGCGTATTTCAACGATGCCCAGCGCAAGGCGACCAAGGACGCCGGCGAAATCGCGGGGTTGAAGGTGCTGCGCGTGCTGCCCGAACCGACGGCTGCAGCGCTGGCGTATGGGCTGGACCGGAAAAAGAACGAAAAAATCTGCGTCTTCGACCTTGGCGGCGGCACGTTCGACGTGTCGGTCCTGGACGTTGGCGAAGGCGTGTTTGAGGTGTTGTCGATCAACGGCGACACGCACCTGGGCGGAGACGACTTTGACGAGGAGTTGATCAATTTCCTGGCGGAGGAATTCCGCAAGCAGGAAGGGATCGACCTGCGCAAGGATCCGATGGCGTTGCAACGGCTCAAGGAAGCCGCGGAAAAATCCAAGATCGAGCTTTCCAGCGCGATGGAATCGACGGTGAACCTGCCGTTCATCACGGCCGACCAGAACGGGCCGAAGCATCTTCAGATGACGCTCACGCGGGCGAAGTTTGAACAGTTGATCGGGCCGCTGGTGGAGAAATGCCGCAAGCCGCTGCAACAGGCGATGAAAGACGCCAAGCTGGATCCGGGCCAGATCAACGAAGTGGTGCTGGTGGGCGGTTCAACCCGCGTGCCGATGGTGCAGAAGCTGGTGAAGGATCTGTTTGGCGGCAAAGAGCCCAACAAGAGCGTCAACCCCGACGAGGTGGTGGCGATCGGCGCGGCCATTCAGGGCGCGATCGCGACCGGCGACGTGAAGGACATCCTGGTGCTGGACGCGACGCCGCTGAGCCTTGGCGTCGAGACGCTGGGAGGCGTGATGACCGTGCTGATCGCGCGGAACACGACGATTCCGACCAGCAAGAAGGAGGTTTTCTCGACCGCCGCCGACAACCAGAGCGCGGTGACCATCAACGTGTTGCAGGGCGAGCGCGAATTCGCCCGCGACAACCGTCTGCTGGGCACGTTCAACCTGGAAGGCATCCCCTCATCGCCGCGCGGCGTGCCGCAGATCGAGGTGGCGTTCAACGTTGACGTGAACGGCATCCTGATGGTCTCGGCCAAGGATCTGGGCACGGGCAAGGAGAACAAGATCACCGTGCAGAACGCCGGCGGGTTGAACAAGGATGAGATCGAGAAGATGAAGCAGGATGCCGAGCAGCATGCCGCCGAGGACAAGAAGCGCCGCGAGGTGATCGACCTGAAAAACCGCGGCGAACAACTGGCGTACGAGACCGAGAAAACCCTGCGCGAGCATGGCGACAAGGTGTCGGGCGACATTCGCGGCAACATCGAAAGCGCGCTGAACAACCTGAAGGAAGCGCTCAAGAGCGACGATGGCGACCGCATTCGCAAGGCATCGGAAAACCTGGTGCAGTCATCGCACAAGCTGGGCGAAGAGGTTTACAAGGCCGCGGGGAACGCGGGCCAGGCCGCCGGCACGCCACCTCCGGGCGGTCGAACCGCCGAAGCCGCCGGTGAAGGCGGTGGCGACGGCGCCAAGAAGGATGAAGACGTGATCGACGCCGAATTCGAGGTCAAGGACCAGAAGTGACGGCGGATGATCCGATGGATCGCGGCGGGCGGGAATTCGGAGTATTGTATTCCGGTTCCCGCCCGCCGATTTTTGCAAGGCTGGCCGGGCCACAGGACAGAGGAATCCCTTGAGCGGATTTCAGGAATCATTGAAATTGCAGCAGACGCCCCGCATGAAGGAGGCGACGATGCTGTTGGCGCTGACCGGCTGGATGGACGGGGGGATGGTTTCCAGCGGCACGATCAAGCACCTGATGGATGGCCGAAAGTTGTCGCGGGTGGGGCATATCGAACCAAGCGGGTTTTACATCGACAATTTTCCCGGACCGATGGAGGTGGCGGCGCTGTTTCGCCCCCACGTCAAATATGAGAAGGGTTTGGTGACGGCGTTTGAGCTGGCGAGCAACGAATTTTACGCCGACCCGGCCGCGAACGTCGCGTTTTTTCTGGGCAAGGAACCGAACCTGGACTGGCCGCGATTTGGCGGGTGTTTGTTTGAGGTTTGCCAGCGGCTGGGGGTCAGGCGGATCATTTTCATGGGAAGTTTCGGCGGGAGGGTTCCGCATACGCGCGAACCGAGGATGTACGGATCGGTTTCGGATTCCGAATTGCTGCCGCTGCTGAAACAGCACGATCTGACGCCCGGCGATTATGAAGGGCCGGGAAGCTTCGCCACCTATCTGCTGGTTGAATCGCCCAAACACCAGATCGAAATGTTGAGCATCTCGGTGGAAATTCCGGGATATTTGGAAGGGTTGAACCCTCTGAGCATCGAGGCGGTTTCGCGTCGGCTGGCGCGGATACTGGACGTGCCGATCAACGTGGACAAGCTCCGCAAGGCGAGCAATTCATGGGAACAGCAGGTGACCGAGGCCGTGCAGAAGGATGACAATCTCGCGGCCACGGTGCGCAAGCTCGAAGAGCAATACGACAACGAGTTGATCGGCGTGAAGACCGATGAGGACGATGACGACGACGATGAGGATGACGATTAACCAACACGTTGTCCACGGCGCGGGGATTTCAAGTCACATCCAACGTCAGAAACTTTTTCGCACGATAACCGGAGCCGACGTTGATGGCCTGTAGGTGGCCGATGGCGGCTTCGGCGGGGTAGTGGCTGTGGCCGCAGTAGACGTGGGTGACGTTCGGGAATTGCACCAGGAGCCGGCCGATTTGGTCGCTGCCGAGATAGGCCTTGGCGAAATCCCACTGGACGGAATGGGGTGGGGGCAGAAGCTGCGCAAAGGGCAGATGATGCACGGCGGCGATGATTTGGCGGGGGAAACGGCTCAGGGATTGAAGCTGGCCGGAGAGCTGGTCGAGCAGGCGGGCCAAAAATTCCTCATCGGTCTGATGCAGTTTGACGAACTGGCCGTCGTTCCAGCGGGCGACGATGCCGGCGGCGCGGGCGGACACATCGTCGCGGTTGTCCAGCAGGTGTTGGTGCTGATCGAGCCGGTCGGCCGCGCCGGGTGAAACCTTGGCGGCGTAAAATCGTCGCGGGATTTCGAGACTGGACTGTGCGAAGGAATAATCGTACCAGCCGATCGAACCGACGATGGCGACGTTGCCGGCCACGAACGGTTGATCCTGCAACCAATGCCATCCGAGTTGACCGATGCGTTTGGGCAATTCTTCGGTAAAAATCCGATCACTGTCATCGCGACGGGTCCACAGTTCATGGTTGCCGGCCACGAACAGTTTTGGGCCGTTGAAACGAAACAGGGAAAGGCATTTTTCCAGGTCATCTCCATCGGCGGAGGCGGTGTCGCCGACGACCAGCAGCACATCGCCGCCGGCCTGGTTCATCTGTGCGATCAGGTCCACGGCCAATGGATGGGAACGGGGGTGGTTGTAATGAAGGTCGGCGGTGATCAGCAGTCGCATGGTCAGTTGCCCCGTGATTCGGCCCATGCGCTCAGAAGCAATCGTTGCACCCGCAGAACCGCCCATGCGGTTTGATGGGCTTTCATTTGCAGCACGGTGGCAGGATGGCCGCGGAGTTGTCCCTGAAAATGGAAAAATTCGACGGTGTTCAGGGTGTTGTCGGCGTTGGTGGCTTGTTTGGCGGCATGGCCGATCAAAGGAAGGGCATCGTAGCTGAGCAGGGAGACTTCCAGCGTCGCCCGCCAGGGGTCGTTGGTCCGGATCGGATCGGGAAGATCCAGCGCCGCGACGAACAGCGGCCAGAATTCCTTTCGCAGTTGAAGAAATTCCCCGCGCCCTTCATCGACCATGCGATATTCCATCTCGGCGTGGACGTTGGGGGCGTGGCGGCGGTCGGCGAAATAGGATTGGCTCTTGTAATCCACGGTGGCGTGCTGGGGCTGCGTGTTGTCTTCGAGATAATGCGCCAGATACCCCGCCCAGCGGATGGCGTGGTCGTCATCTCCTTCGTGGGTCGGATGCAGCTTGTCGTCCCGAAAACATTCCACCAGCCTCTGGTAACATTGCCGTACGCGAAACGGGAGCATTCCGGCTTCCTTCCAGCGGGGGTCGTTGATGTCCTGCGGAATGTCATCCAGCGAGGGTTTGGCGGACAGGTCATCGCGGTATCCCATGCGGTGGCCGGCCGGCAGGAGCAATTCGAGGTCCACAAAATGGAGTTTGCGTTCGGGCACGCCGAAGGGTTTGACCAGGAGATTGCGTTCGTGTGCCGCCAGATCATCCGGCCGGGTGGCCCAATGCAGCAGCCCCTGGTATCCGCGGGCCGATTCGCCGACCGTTTGATGAAGGAAGAACCGTTCCTCGCCGGCCATGTCCATCAGGCCGGGGGTCACTTGTCGCAGCCACTGGCGAAACGCATCGGGCGTTGAAGGATCGGCCACCAGCCGTTCGACGGCGATGCGGGTGAGCTGGATGTGTTCCTTGTTGGACCACGCGAAACAGGGAAGGCTTGTCCAGGCCAAAGCCAAAGACAAAAGCAACGGAATGATCCAAGCGGTGCGGGCCATGGGGTGTTCCTACGTGAACGCCAGGTCGGTCATTCGGTGGGTGGTCAGGGCGGTGACGTGCAATTCATGCAGGGGAGAGCGGGGATCCCAGGGCCGCCAGAGGATCAGTTTTTGCCGGTCGGCCGACATGCCCACCACTCGGTCGGCCGCGCCGCCGATCCAGCGCAATGCCTTGTGGCCGCTGGAAAACTGCGTCACCAGCGGATCGTCCAGCCCGCAGCAGATCACCGGACCGTCTTCCATCGCCAGCAACAGCCGCACGCCGCCCGGCCACGGGAGTGTGCCGGCGGCCGACAGTCGGCCAAATTGCAGGTTGGGTCGCGATTCCCGCAACTGTGGTCCATGGCGGCGCAGAACCTGCCCATCCTGCTGGACGATCAACAGCTCATCCTCCTGTGCCGCCAGCGCCAGCACTGGCGCGCTGGTGGGGATGGCCAGCCGTTCGACATCGCCCGATCGACTGATGCGGAACAATTCGCGGTCGGAACCGAGGATCATGTGCTGGTCGTTCAATGGGTGCAATCGCCGCGGCTGGATTGGCAACGTGCCGCCGGTCAGTTGCTGAAGTTGATCGGGCGACAGTCGCAGTCGGGGCGATTGGGGTTGATCCAGCCGCCATGCCACGAGTCCTTCTTCGCCGTGCGAGGCCCAGATTTCATCGCCCCAGAGCATCGCCTGGTTGAACCCGCGATCGCCGGGATTGTTGCCGGCGGCGTAGGCGATGGCTTCGGTCGGCCGTTCCGGATCGACCGCCAGCACGCCGGTTCGCGTGCCGGCCAGCAAAGATCGGCCGCCTTCGATGGTGGCCCCCTGGACGCTGCGCAACGTTTCGGGCAGTTCGATCAGATCGACGTAGGGGGGTTCCTGCGGGTTTTCGCGACGGGTGCGGATGCGGACCAGCACGTTGCCCGACACCGCCCAGAGACGCGAATGGCTGGTTTGTTCGGCCGAGGACATCAACAGCGTGTCGAGCATCGCCGGCTGGTCGGCCGGGTTGATCTGCCGCAACAGCGCGCCGGCCGGCAAATCGGGGGCGGCGGCCCGCAACCGTTCAAATTCCTGTAAAAGCCTCGCGGTGTGTTGCAGATGTTCGACCCGGCCGGCGGCGCGCTGTTCGGCGCGCTGTCGCTGGGCGTGTTCCAACTGATGCTGGCGAAAGCTGGGGCTGTCGAGTTCAACCTCGAAGGGGGCGAGCAATTCCAATCCGCACGAAAATGCCACCGCCTCGGCGACCTGCCGGAGGGCGGTTGCCATGGATTTGTGATTGTCTTCGCTGAGGCACGTCTGCACGGTGCGGTTGACGGCGGCCCGGTCGGCCGCGGCGGTGATGGCCGGTGCGAAATGGGTGATGACGGTGGCCACGTTCAGCGACGGCTGTCGTTCGAGGAACGCTTCGCGCAGCATTTTCTGTTCGGTGGTGCTGGCCAGCACGCGAACGCCGCAGGAGAAATTGCAGACCAGGCGGTGGCCGTCGCTGGTCACCAGCTCGTCGATCGTCCACCGCAGCCGCATGGGTTGTGCGCGAACCTCGATGCGCTCGCCGGTACGAACTGCCAGCTCATCTTCGCGTAACGACATCCATCACCCTTTCCACTCCACCATGGCCAGGTCATTGGGTTGCCAACGACGGCGCCGGCGGGTCGCGCGGCGGCTTGTCGTGGCCGCCGTTCCCCGTCGGGATATTAAAAAACGCGATGGCCAGAATACCGTAGACGCCCAGCAACAGCACGCCCTCGAACCAGTTGGTCTGCGCATCCATCCCCAGCACCACGACAATTCCGACGCACAGCAGCACCGCCACCACCTCCATGGGGGAAAAAATAAGGTCCATTGGTTCGCCCGGCTGCCATCCGAGATTCACCATCAGGGTGCTCAGCAGGACCAGCACCGGCACGGCGAACAGGGCGATCTGGAGGCTGCTCTGGTTGGTGATGGTCAGGGCGGTGTCCATGTCGTTGCGGTTGGCCAGCAGGATGGCCGTGGAATGTTCGGCGGCGTTGCCGATGATCGCCAGCAGGATCACGCCGACGAAAATTTCGTTCCAGCCGAGCTGATGCGCCATCTGTTCGGCCGATCCAACCAGCAGTTCGGCGACGATCCCGATGCCGGCCGACGCCAGCAGCAACATGCCGACCGATCGTCCGACCGACCAGTGGCCATTGAGATGCGAAACGCCGGGGTGATCTTCCGGGCTTTGGGCGGGCCTTCGCGAGAAGATGTGCGCGTGGGTTTTCAACGTGAAGACAAGCCCCAGGGCGTAGACGGCCAGCAGGAGAACGCTGGTCCACAGCGAGACGCTGTGTTCGTGGACGACCCGTTGGGCATCGTTCATCTGGATGGCGGTGAAATGGAAAATCGCCGGGAACAACATGCCGGCCACCGCCAGCATGAGCAGGCCGGCGCTGGTTTCGCCCGACATGCGGTTGAACGTCTGTTTTTCGCGTTTCCATCCGCCCACCAGCATTGATGCGCCGGCCACCAGCAGCAGATTGCCCAGGATCGATCCGGTCAGCGAGGCTTTGACGATGCCGTTGAGGCCCTTGGTCAGCGCGATGATGGCGATGATCAATTCGGCCGCGTTGCCGAAGGTGGCGTTGAGCAGGCCGCCCCAGGTGGGGCCGGTGCGTTCGGCCAGATGTTCGGTGGCGACGCCCATCAACCCGGCGAGCGGGATCACGCCGATGCCCGCCAGCGCGAACGTGGCCATCGGTTCCCATTCGTATTGCCGCAACAGGAAATGGCACACGAACGCCAGCGGAATCGCCAGGTAGGTTCCGTATTTCAGATAACGCATCGGAGGAATTGTCGGGCCGGGTTGGATGGCCGTCAATGCGCATCGGTCAATTGCAAAATCGCCATGCCGGCCGCGATGCGCACCGAAGCCGAATTGTCCGCCAGCAGCTTTCGCAGCATCTCCTGGGAGTCGCTTCGGCCGATCGCCCCCAGCGCCAGCGCCGCCAGCGCCCGTTGTCGGGGGTCTGAACTGTCCGCATCCCTGGCCGCGATGGTGTAACCTTCATCCGACCCCAGCATCCCCATCGCCCGCGCGGCGATCAGTTTCACTTCCTCGTAATCGGACGTCAGCAAGGCCCGCACGTGCTGAATGATCCGCCGGTCGCGCGGCTCGGCCAGCGCCAGCAACCCGATCATCTGGTCATCCGGATATCCGCTGACCGTCGCCGCCACCAGGTGCTGCAAACCGCGTTCATCGCCCAACCGCCACATCGCCTCGGCCACCTGCAATCGCACCGCCGGGTTGATGTCGGTCTGCATCTGTCGGAGGATTTTCAGGGCGCTTTGTTCGCCCAGCATCCCCAGGGCCATCACCGTGTCGCCGCGCACGAAATCATCCGGGCTGCGGGCATATTGCTCCAGGTCGTGGCTGCGGCTGGTGTCGCCCAGACGATGCAGCGCGAACAGCGCGGCGATGCGCACGTGCGGATCGGAATCGTCGGCCAGTTTCACCAGATGGGGGTATGCCTCCCTGAGCCGCAGCGTGCCCGCCGCCATCGCTGCCGATTTGCGCACCAGCGGGTGGCCGTCGGACAACGACCTGATGATGATCGACCGCCCTTCATCCGGCAGCGTTTTTTGAATCGCCTCGATGGCCTGTGATCGCAAAACCGGGTCGGAGACGGTGGCCGCCGTCAGCAGCTCGTTTCGCGCTGATTCCCGCAGGGCCAGGTCCAGCGGCCGGGGTTGCAGCGGCGGGGGGGCCGGCGGGCGCTCCGCATCGCGCCCCCATTTGTCGCGCGGCGGCTCATAGGGCCTCGATGGGCGGCCGCATCCCATGACCGGCAAAGATGCCAATGTCCCCGCCAGCAGAGTTCGCATCATCCATGTGCCCATCGGCGTAACCTCATCGCTGTTTGATCTTCCGTTCCACCACGTCAACCATTTCGGCTTTCCACGTTGATCCGCGCTGCATCAATCGCCAGGTGGCGATCTTCCACGGCCCGATTTTCGACAGCCTGACCTGTTTGCCGCCAATGACCAGTTTCGGTTCGGTGGCGCGGCCGGCGGTCTCCTGCAATCGTAAAATCCACCCCTTGCCATCGTCGGCCCGCTTGAACGCCAGCGTCTCCAGATTGGCCGGCTGCAACGACAGGACCGATCCGTTTTTTCGCAGTCGTCCCGGATGGGCGGCCGTGGCCAGCGCCACCGGCGGCTCTTCCAGTTCCCGCGCCAGGTCAATCAGTCGCCGGCCGCCGCCGGTGAGCAGGAATTTGAACCGCAATTCCCCGCAGTCCACCGCCGCCACCCACGGGGTCGTCTCCGGCCCGACATGCACATCGTTCGCATACCGTGACGCCCGCACCACGGTCGCCCGCAACGCCCCATCCTTGCAATCAAATCCATACAAACCATCGCTGGCGAATCCGAATTTTTCTCCATCCACGCCGGCCGTCTCCACCCATCGCCCACCGGGCACTTCGCCCATCGGGCCGCGCTCCACCACCGCGCCGGGAACCTTGAACCGGGCCACATCACCCGCCGGCATGACCAGTTTCATTCGGGCGCTGCGCTCATTCCACAACACCCGCGCGGCCACATCCACCGCATCCCGCCCGGCATAGACCATGAACGTCAATTCCAGCCATGAATTTCCACCCCCCATCCGCACCCACAATGCCGAGCGCAATGGGCCGGTCTCCAGCGTCGCCGTTTTGGTCACCTTCCAGCGATGCCGAACGGTCGACAAGTCCACGGATTCCTTTTCCTCCGCCATCCCACCCCACGAACCCCATTTGTCCTCCACCGTGATCACCCGCAGCAGATCATCGCCAAACAGGCTTTTGCCGTTGCGCAGAATCCGCACCCCATCATCCCCCGCACTGGCTTGCACGGCGTAAATGCCGTTGGAGATTTCCCCTTCACCGGCTGTGGTTGGGTTGTTGATGCCTGGGGTTTTGGCCCCTTCAACCCATCCCATGTCAATCACGTTCCATCCCATCGCGGGGATCGACAGCGGCGCCACCACCCGTTTGCGCCAAGGCACGTGGATGAGGGTCAAACTCTCATGGGCAACCACCTGAAACGGGATCGGCTTGCCGGATGGCCCGCGGACCCGCAGGGGCATCTCATCAGGGCGGTTTTCATATTTCCAGACCAGCCGGGAATCTACGCAGAACTCCAGTTCCATGTACCCCTTGTATGGCGTCGGATGGGGATTCCAGACCACAAACGGCACGGCCGTCGGCATGTCCCCCTTCACCTTTGCCACGCGGGTATCCAACTGCATCCCCAGCGTGGTCAGCGCCTTCAATTCGGTGGACTGGCTTTGATGAATCACCTCGCCGATCCACGCGATCTGGTCATCGTACGCCCGTTCAATGCTCGTGCCGGGCAGGATGTCATGAAAGGAATTGAACAAAATCCCGTTCCATGCTTTTCCAAGACAGGCCCGTGGGGCAAGCGGTGGGGCGGTTGCCAAATTCACCGCCGCCGCCGTGCGTTCGGCCCGTCGCAGCAGATTTTCCGCCCGACGATAGGGAAACTTGAACTTGGCCACCGAGGCGTAGCACCCCCGCAGAACAAAATTCAATTCGCCGCGGTGGACCGGCACAAAATCTCCGCTCTTTTGGCTGATTTCCTGTCGCAGGGCGTCGAACAGCCGGTGCAATCCAGAATGGACAACCTTGATTTGTGGATGTGCCGATGCCCAATCCTCGATCTCCCGCATCTGCCGGCGGGTTGGCCCGCCGCCGTGGTTGCCCAGACCATAAAACACGCCAATGTTGTGCAGGTCTCCCTTTTGCGCCTCGGCCAGCATCTCATCCATCCGCTTTTTCGCGTCAAAACGATCGCTGCCGTACCATCCCGCCCCGGGCCGATAGGCCAGGATCCGCGACCCGCCCGGCCCTTCCCACCAGAAGACCGACTTTTCAATCGGCACGATCGCATTGTGCGGCCGGGTGAACGCCAGCGACTCGATTCCCGCAGCCGCGTAAATCTCCGGCAACCCCGCGCTGTGGCCAAACGAATCGGCCGTCCAGGCCACCCGTGATCGGCGGCCGAACCGTGATTCAAAATACCGCTGCCCGTGATTCAAATGCCGTGCGAAGGTCTCGGTGTCCGGCAGGTTGGTGTCCGGCTGAATCACCATCCCGCCCACCACATCCCATCGTCCCGCCTTCACCTGTTTTTTGATCCGCGCGAACGTTTTCGGGTCGTTTTCCTCGATGAACCGGTAGATTTCCGATTCTCCGCGAATAAACGTCATCCGTGGAAATTCATCCATCATGTCCAGGATCGTCCGGCAGGTGATCAACCCCTCGGCCAATCCCTCCTGCCAATCCCACAGCCAAACCGGGTCGAGATGCGCGTTGCCAATCAGGTGAAACGTGTATGACTGCATGATTCCGAATGCTTTCGTCAAAACCAAAGGGTTGCGGGAACCAATCACGGTGATCCCGCGCAGCGGGGATTGTCACGATCGGTTAGACGGTCGCAAGTTTTCGGGCCGGGCCTATTGCGTCGCCGGCCGGGTGTCGGGGTTTTGCGACGGTTCGGCTTCGGCGTGGACCAGCGGGCTGATGACCTGCACCGGTATTTCCGGGGGCAGCAGCGATTCCAGCCGCCTTTGGAAATGACCTTTGATCAGGTGGTACAACGCCCCCTGTCGGCTGGTCCCGATCAGCACCTTCTGGCATCCGTAAATCGCCGCATTTTCGGCCATCAGCACGGCCGCATCCGGGCCGGTGTCGTAGACCGGCAGAATCGCCACCCCCATTTCGTGTCCGAATTCAAGGAATTTCGCGAACGTCTTCAACGCCGCCAGGTCGTTGTCGATGTTCAGGCGCTTGTCATATTGATAAGACAGCGCCACCTGCCGGATGAAACAGACCACCAGCGTGCAATCGTTGCGTTTGGCTTCTTCCAGCGCCGCCGTCGCCAGGGCTTCGGAACCGTAGGTTCCCAGCAGCATCTTCGGACGGGCCAGCGCCTCGCCCGTCAACTGTTCCATGATCGCCTGCCGCAACAGGCTTGGTTTTGCTCCGTGGTGCGCGCCCCACCATTTGGTCAATGCCCGGGCGCTCAATCCCACGGCCATCACGATCAAAACGAACGCCAGCGCATGCAGTTTCGTGAAGGCCAGCGTCACCCAGATTGCCAGCAGGAAGACCCCCAGGATCAACATCGGGGCCTTGCGGTGCATTCGCCGCAGCCGCGGATGAAACGCGCACAATGACACGTTGATCGCCACGGCGCCGATCACGCCGATCGCGTACAGCGCAGCCAGACTCTCCAGGTCATGGCTGACCACCAGCACCAGGATCGGCACCGCCGTCGCCAGGATCGCAGCCACCCACGGGGCGCCAAAACGATTCACCTTTACGAAGACGCTCGGCAATTCCCCATCTCGTGCCACGACGTACACAATGCTCATCAGCCCGTTGACGGCCGTGTTTCCCGCCGACAACAGCAGCAGTCCGCCCACAATTCGCACGCCCCATTCGCCCCAGGCTCCGACGTACTGCCCGCTCATGAACGCCAGCATGTCGTTGACGTGCTGTTCGCGATCCAGCGGGAAAATCGCCAGCATGATTACCGACAGGATGATGTTGAAGATCGCCACCTCCAGCGCCACCACCCAGATCGCCCGACGGGCGGTGTGGGCCACCGGCTTTTTCATCACACCGGTCAGGTTTGCGATCGCCTCCACACCGGACAACGCCAGCACGATGGATACGAACGCAACCCACATGTGGGAAAACGACTGGTCCAGACTGCCAAGCCGATGCGGCAGTTCCGACCAGTCGATTTTCCCTGAAAAAATCGCGCTGCACGAAATCAACAGCGTGATGAAGACCATCCCCAGCGCCGCGAAGATCGCAAACCCCCCCATGTGTTTTGGTCCCAGCAGGTTGAACAGGCCGATCACCGCGATGGCGATGATCGCCCACAACCCCGGCGAATCCCATGCCAGAAGTTTGTCTCCCGGCGGCTCCTGTGTGCTTTCATAAAGTTGCTGGATCGCGTTCTGGTAGGGCGGGTCGGGCGATAGTTCGCGAAGTCGATCCCGCTCGGCCGCGGTCATCTCCCGCTCAAAAACCAACATGCTTTTCCCGATAAACGTCAAATGATGGGTCAGGGGGTCGTAGCGTAATAATTTGTGAAACACCGGTGAATTTTCCACGCCGTCCGGCAATGCTTTCAATCGGACGTGCTTCTGTTCACGGTCGGATTCAACGTGGTCCCCCGCATCCTGCACCTTGACGCTTTCACCTGTGTTGGCGGCGTTGCGGGCTTCTTCGTTCTGGACGTGTTTTTGCAAAGGCAGGCCGAAATAATGGAACCCATCCAGGACGCTCAGGCTGGCGGTCACGGTGTAATCGGCGAACAACAGCAGCGCCCCGATCACCGCCAGCGTTCGGCTGCGGCTTTTGGCGGCCGTATAGACGCCCCCTCCATCCGGATAGATTCGACAAATCTGCGTGTAGGCCCAGCCGACCGCGACGATCAGCAGGCTCATCAGCAAAATCAGGTAAAAGCTGGTTCGGCCGGCGAACAAAAACGCCAGCCCCAGCACGTACAACCGGCTGGTTCCCCAATCGCCAAACAACAAACCCGCCGCCTGAAGCCAACCCACGTTTCGAGGACGTTCACTGGCCAGCAACGACAAGGCCGCGGGTTTGCCGCGACCGTTTTCCGAATCGCTCATTGTTCTTGTGTCCGAACCCAGGCCGACGGCTTTGGTTCGCGGTCCTGCCTGCGAACGAATGCCGACTGCCTGTTCACCGCACGACGTTTGCCCGGTATCGGCCGGCTGTTGTGAATGAAGCCGGCCGCAGGAGGAGCTGGACGTTGTGCCCTTTCAGGACAGCGTCAATCCCTGACATTCCGGCGAAGAATCACCCGAATCAGGGGACTTGTGCTGTCGATCGCCTGCGAGGTTAGCTGACGGGCTGGGGCCTGAAAGTGCCCTGGAATCTTTGCTGCGACTCCTGCGCCCCGGGTCTGGCCGGTCCTTTGCCCGGCCGCGACCTTATTATGGGTTCCCCGCACCGGGCCATCGGCCTGGTTTCGGCGGTCACTGAAGACAGTACCGTAAACCCCCCGTCCCCAGTATGTCAAATCACCGGCTGTTCATAACCCTAAAAAACTTGACAGTTTAACGCCCTCTATTACGATATTTAGTGTGCGGGAAAGACCTTGCATTCCTTTTAGGTTTTTCTTTCATAGCGGACTTCGATTTTACTGCACTGGCGGACAGCTATAGTCCAAGGAGCCACCTTGAGCGCCCTCACCAAATTGTTTGTTGTACTACTGGTTGTATGTTCGATGCTTTTGACGGCATCGGTGGTGGTATTCGTCAACAAAGTTGAGAATTTCGCCCAGACCAATAAGCAGCTTGACGCCCAGCTTGCGGAGGCTCGACGGCTTAAAGAGCAGGGTCAGGCCGACCTGAGCGCCGCCAATGTGCGGGCCGAGCAGGCGATTGCCCAGGCATCCCAGCAGATCAGCGAAAAGAACACGCAGATCAACGGTTTGCAGCAAAAAGTGGCCGAGCAGGGCGTGCAGGTTGCCGACCTGTCGAGCAAGGTGCAGTTGCAGGCACTGGCGTTGACTCAGGCCACCGAAGGCCAAAAAGCCGCCCAGGACATGGCCGGCCGGTTGCACGATCAGACCGGAACGTTGCGCAACACGCTGGATCAGTTGACCAAAAACAACAGCGACCTAAACGCCACGGTTTCCGACCTGACCAACAAGCTCGAAGTCACCACCCGCGACCTGCGGTTTACCCGCGAGCAGTTGACCGAGGCCCAGAACACCAGCGAAAAACTGGCCGCCAAGGTGCGTGATCTGGGCGGCAATCCCAGCCAACTGGCCTCGGCCGGGACCAAGGCCGGCGCGCCGGCCATCAACGGGGTCGTCCGCGATGTTCGCACCATCGAAGGCGTTCCCTACGCCACCATCTCGGTTGGCTCGTCCGATAACGTCACCAAGGGAATGCAGTTCAACGTCATCGACCGCGATCGGGGCGTGTTCCTGGGCATTTTGACCGTGGACACCGTTGAGCCTAACGAGTCGCTCGGCCGTCTTGAAGGTCCGCGCACCGGCGAGATTCGCTCTGGCAGCGAAGTCCGCACCCAGTTGTAACCCCAACACCAAATTCATCCCCATATTCGGGAGCTGTCATGAGTCGAGCTGCTACGGGAGATACGGTCGTCATCAAGCCTTCCAACAACGTTTACACGGTGCTGGTGGTGATCGCGACGATTGTTGAAATTCTCGGCCTGATTGTTCTGTTCAGCCGCGCCACCACGATTTTCGGCACCGGCCTGTTGGGCTGAGATCAGGGGTGTCGCGGCCGCGGAAAAGGAATGTCCGCCCCTGCCCGCCGAATCGTTCCAGTTTCTTGATTCCGGTCCATTGGTCGATGGCGATCTGGAATTGATCGCTCCGCAGTTTGTCTGGATCGACGATGTCCTGGCCGGTTGTCAGCATCCGCTGACCCTTCGCGATGATCCCGCCGAATCGAGAGTCTCCCGCCAACAACTGACCGATTTTCTGAACAATGCCCCCCATGGCCACCAGCCGGCCAACCCGATGAACGGCATTGTTCCCACGTACCATTTCTGGATGCGGCTGAATCAGCCTCAATGGAATGATTCAACACAGGGACCCTTGTTGCATCTGGCGGGCGGGATGGGATTTCGAGTGGGTCATACGCCGGACATCGAGTTGTATTACGGCCATGTCGGTTATCACGTTTTCCCCGCCGCCCGCGGCCGGCATTATGCGCAGCGGTCGGTGCAATTGATCCTGCCATTGGCTCGACGGCATGGGTTTAAGGCGCTGTGGATCACCTGCAATCCGGAAAACACCGCCTCCCGTCGAACCTGTGAGCGGCTTGGGTGCGAACTGGTCGAAACCGTAACGGTTCCATCCAATCATGCGTTATACCTGCGCGGAGAGCGCCATAAGTGCAGGTATTTGCTTCGGTTATGAATGATTCCAAACGATGAAATTTGTTGGTGACAGGAGGGCAGGTCCATGGCGACCAGCGGAGGGTATTTCACTCGCCAATAACTTTTGTAAGTACAGTTGGATATAGAAGATATGACGATTATCTGATTTTTCTTCCCATCATACGCTATACTGTAGGATAGCTGAGGTGAACATGATCGAGGCGACATTTGACGAGATTCTGGAAACCATCGAGCGGTGGCCGGCCGATGCGCAAGCGGAGCTGTTGAATGTGATTCGTCAGCGGCTGGCGGAACGGGGGCGACAGCGAATCATTGAAGAAGTGTTACAGGGGCGGGGGGAATTTGAAAGTGGTTCGGCCGCCCAGGCTGGCGTGGATGATCTGTTGCGCGAGATTGAGTCGTGAAGCGGGTCTTAATTCGAACCGCCGCTTTTATCCGTGCGGCCAAACGCCATGTCAAAAGACGGCCGGAAGCATTGTCAGTTCTTCGTGAAATACTGATCCGGCTGGAAGCCGATGCGTTTGATTCACGGTTAAGGACCCATAAGCTCAAAGGTGATCTGGCGGGCTGTTGGGCTTGCAGCGGCGGGTATGATCTTCGTATCGTTTTTCAAATCCTTGAACATCAAGGCAGGCCGGCCATTCTTCTGCTGTCGGTGGGGACGCACGACGAGGTGTATTGATAGGCACCACTCCTGTTCTGAATTTTGTCCATTCCAGACAAACCCTCGCCCTTGTCGATAGTCTATCATCAAGTATGCGGCCGCTTCGCCGGATGGGCGAATGATGGCGGCCGGCGGTTGGGCTGGAGTTGAAATCCGTGAAAGGGTTGACCGGCCCGGCGGATCCTTTGCTGGATCGACAATCAGGCGGCCGCATGCTGTTGCGGAGGAAACCGTCAATTATATGCAAAGCCCCTTTTCGGGTTTTGGCCTGAAACCGGTCGAGTTGTCCGATCAGGCCACATTGGACGCATATTTCCAGTCTTTATCGTCCCCACTATCGGATTATACCTTTTCACAAATTTTTACCTGGCGCAACAGCCTTCGGATGCTCTGGAAGCAGATCGACGGGCATTTGTGCCTCTTTGCCAACGGAAGCGGCGACCTGACGTTGCTGATGCCGCCGATCGGCCCGGGCGATGCCACGCGCGCGTTGCGGTCGGCGTTTGAGCTGATGGACCAGTACAACTTCGAGGCGGGCGTGCCGGGCAACAGCCGGGTGGAATACGTCAGCCAGGAACTGCTGGATCGGCTCGATCATACCGGCCTGGAGGTGCAGCCATTGGGGGGCGACTACATCTACGATGTCCGGCGGATGATCGATCTGGCCGGGGGCGATCTGGCCAGTAAACGGCAGGCGAAAAATCGTTTTTTGCGCAATTACGCCTGGCGAACCGAACCCTATCAACCGGCCAAACACCTTGAATCCTGCCGGTCGCTGCTGCATTCGTGGAAGTCATTTCAGGATCAGCAACATGGCCAGGGGGATGGTTTGGCGGCGATCAAACGCCAGAAAGAAGCCTTGGCGTGTGAATTGACGCTTCAATGGGCCAATGAGCTAAACCTTTGTGGGATGGTTGTTTACGTTCGCGATGCGGCTTTTGGCTCAGGCGATGATAGTTGGGCGATTCGCGGGTTTACCTTTGGCGAGATGCTTGGGCGGGACCAGAGCAGCATCGTGGTCGAGAAGACCGATCTGGCCGTGAAAGGATTGGCGCAATTCATCTTCAGCGAGTTTTGTGAAAAGTATTGGAGCCATCGTCCTCTGGTGAACGTGGGGGATGATTGGGGATTGGAATCGCTGGCCTGGACCAAACAAAGCTATCGGCCGGTGAAACGGCTCCAGAAGTTTGTCGTGCGTCAGAAAAAGGCCTTGCAGGTGGCGATGCAGGCTCCGAATGTGGAGCCGGTCGTTCGCGAGGCGTGCAGGGAAGACCTGTCGGCGGCGCTTGCCCTGGAAGAATCGTGTTTTCATCGCGACCGATTTAACCGGCGACAGTTGCAGTATTTACAGCAACGGCGGACGGCGATTTTTCTGGTTGCCGAGGCGCAAGGGCAGGTGGTCGGGCAGGGGATTGCGTTGATTCGACAGCATCGACAAGGGTTGTCCGGGCGGATTTACAGTCTGGCGGTGGATGAGAAATGGCGCGGCCGAAAGATCGGCCAACGGCTGCTGGAAGGTCTGATCCGGCGGTTGAGCGACCGGGGTGCGAGGCGGATCTATCTGGAGGTGGACCAACAAAACGCGGCCGCCTTGAAGCTGTATCAACGGCTGGGGTTTCGGTGCATTGGCAAGCTGGCGGACTATTACGGGGCCGGCAGCGATGCCTTGCACATGATGTGGGAGCTGCCCATCCGGGCGGTCAGCGCGGCATAGACCAAATCCACGTGCCCTGTGTGAAATACAACGCCTTGTCGCCGGCGGCGAGGGATTGAATCCCCTGCGGGGTGTTCAGCAGGAGTTTAAGCCGAGGGGTGTCCCCATCGTCCAGTTGGACGATGTGGTTGCCGACGGCAAACCAGGCGTGGCTGTCTCGCGCATCGCGACAATCAACCGGTGTGGGTGGAAGGGGCTGTGGCCAGGGAATCGCCGGCGACAAGTTCAATTGGTCGCGGTCGAATTTCAACAGTCCCAGGTTGGTTGCGATCCAGATGTGGCCGGTATCGGGCACGCGGATCAATTTGGGTTCGCCGACAACCCCTTGCAGTTCCTGTTTAAAGATGATTTTCTGCGATTGCGGGTCGAAAGCGAAGAATTGGATCGGTTTGGCCGGCCGGGTCAGACCGTTGAAGGAATTGCTGGTGACGCCGTAGATCAGTTTGTCGTCGCCGGCAACCGATCCGATGGAGGCTTCCGGGGCGATCAGGTCCGAGCTCCAGGCGCGGGCCTGATTGGTGGCGATGTCATATTCACTGATGCCGCCGGTTGGTTGGCCATAGGCGGCGGACCAGCCGGAGTAGAGCCTGCCGTCCGGGCCGATCGTCAATCCACCCTGGGGTCGGATCAGCGAATGCAATTCGGGGGTGTTGTATTGGGCAAGGCGTTTGGGGTTGGCGTTGTTCCATTGATCCCAGGGTTGGTTGGGATCCCAGACGGCCAGTTCGCCGCCGCTGTAGGAGACGAAGTAGAATTTTCCGCCGATCCATTGGCCGTCGTAGACTTCGCCATTGCCGTCGGCGACCTGGGGGGTGTTCTGGTGCAATTGAAGGGCAGGGTCGAAGCGGAACAGGGTTTGTCCCATGCTGGGTCCGCCGGTGACGCCGCCGTCGGGATCGAGGCGGATGAAGTGAATCCCCACCGGCGGAGCATCCTGCGTCAACTGGATCGGCTGGATGGTGGTGGCCATGGGTGCGGCGACGAAATAATCCTGGCCGCGGATGCCGATGACGCGATCCTGTTGGTCCATGCCGACAACCCGGCCGCCGCGAAGGGGAAGGTCCCAGATTTTTCGAGGTGATTTGCCGGCGTCCAGCACGTACACCGCGCCATCGCCGGCGGTCAGCACTTTGCGGGCGGAAGTGGAGGCATCGTGGATTTTGACCCAGAAGTTCCCGGCCGGGGTGGGCAGATCGGCGTCTTTGAATGCTTTGGCGGCTGAATCAAATTGCCGCAATCGTCCCTTGAGGGTGGCGTAGACGATGCCATCGAGGGTGATCAGTCGGGGTGAATCGGGATGCAGGTCGATGAAAAACTGGCTTTTGTCTTTCAGGTTGTATGCGGCGATGCCTGATTTTTCGCTCATGACCGAAGACAACAGCCATCCATCCGAGGTGGCGCCGATGAATCGAACGTAGGTGTTGCCCTCCGGTCCCATGCGGCCAAGGTCTTCGGTGGCGTTGGTCTTGGGGTTGTAGCGATAGGCATGGCAGGTGGGGTAGCTGCCGAAATAGACGTTTCCATCGGGCCCTTTGGTGAACTGCCAGGCATAGAGATTGGTCGATTGGGGGATGATCTGGTTGACCAGCACTTTGCGACGGCGGAGATCGACAGGGACCAGAAACAGCGGTTCGAGCGATTCAAAGAGGAATTTGCCGGGGGACAATTCAATGAAATCCCACCCACCGCAACCGGCGGGGAATCGCAGCACATCCGTTTTGGAATTTTCGTAATCGACCAGCAGCGCGGCGCCGCTGCCGGGGCTGGTGCAACTGTTGATGATCAGCAACGGCCGGCCGGTGTTCGGATCGGGGATGAGGCGCTGTTGCAACGGGCTGACGTTGCGGGCCGGTTCGCCCAATGGCCTGGCATGAACCTTGCCATCGGGAGAGGTGATGTTTTGAATCTTTTCCTGCGTGGCGGCGTTGTCTTCCATTTTCTCGACACTCACGTTGTCAAACCAGACGCGGCCCACCGCATCGTTCATCTGCAACTGCACGATCACCACCTCCGCCGGGATGGGCAGGCGGTAATAGACATCGTATTCGGTCCAGTCGGTCTTGCCGGAGATTCGCGGGGCGTTGTTCTGGCCCGGGGTGATGGTCATGAAATTTTCACCGGCCGGCTTTTGCGCCGCGATAATCGCGCCGACGGTCCCCTGGGTCAGGTCGCTGCGGATGGCAAAATGAAACCGGTACAGCCCCGGCCCGGTCGGCAGGTCGTTGCGGCCAAAATAGGCGTAATGTCGTCCCGCGGCGGCCGCGGCGGGGGAGATCTCCAACAGGCCGGATCGCTTGCCCGCGAAGACATCGGGGCCGTCGGCCGCGCGGAATACGTTGTCATCGGGCGCCGAGGAGAGGATCCATCCTTGCAGTCCATTTTCAAAACCGCCATTGGGCAAGGTGTTTGCATGGGCGGCGGTGGCCAGACCGGCCATCAGTACACACGATACGACGCGGATCAGTGATGCCATGGGTCTTCCTTATTTCAGGCGGGACAGCAGATTTTCGGAGGCGACCAACCGGCGGTCCGAATCGGAAAGCTCAAAATGGTCCAGTTTCATGCGGGCGGCGCGGGCGAGAAGAAAGGGGGCGTGGCTGCCGAAGATGAATCGACTCATCGGCAGGATGCCCTCGAATATCGCGAAGGTGTCGCATCCATCCAGAAACGAAAAATCGATCAGCAGGTTGGGTGAACCATCGGCCAGTTTGGCGACTTCGCCGCCGTAGGCGTTGAGGGCGATGATCGGCTGATCCGGGAATTTCTGGCTGAATTGGGCGATTTCTGCGGCATCCACGCCGCGAACCTGAAGAAACGCCGGCTGGTTGCGCTCATCATTGACGCGCATCTGGATCAGGATCGGCAGCGACAACTCCCTGGCCAGCGCGCCGACCTGTGCCATCAGGGGCGATAGCGGGGAATAACCATGATAGTTGGGGAATAATTTCAACGCCGCCAGAGGAAATTGTTTTTTTGCCGACAACAGGCCGCTTTGCCAGTTGGCCAGCAGGGGATTGATCGTCTTGACGGGTCGAAAACGGGGGAATTGATCGAGTTGTTCAAACAACGCCCGGTCGTGGGTGTCGGGTTCGGGGAAAAGAATCGATTCGATGGCGGAAAGCCAAACCTCGTCGATGGACAACGAGGCGAAGGTCTGCTCCTGCTCGACCAGCGAACGGTCGGTGAAGGCCTGGATCGGCCAGAATCCCGCCCCGGCATTCACGTCAATGATTCGCATGGGTTGTCGCTGGTTGAGGTTGGAGTTTGAAAAGGGGTTGGGCGTTGTGGAACAGGATGCGATCACGATCCTCATCACTGATGCGGCTGCCCAGGATCCGGCCCAGTTGCGAGGGCATCCCGCGGCCCATCATGTCGGTGCCGAAGAGGATTCGTTCGCCGCCCAGTGTTTGCACCGCGAATTCGAGGGTTCCGCTGAATGGCTGGGAGCCGGAGGTGTCGATCCAGACATTGGGCAGGTCGGCGATGTCGAGGATGCCGCGCTGGCCGCACCCTTCGAGGTGGGCCATGATGATTTTGGCATCGGGGAACCGGCGCGCCAGGTCGGCGACATCGTGCGGCTCGGATCGTTCCCGCTGCATGTTGACTTCATTTTCGGGCATGCACCAGAGGTTCAAGGACCACGAATGGTGCAACACCGGCACGTCAAAGCGGATGGCCTGTTTCATCACGCGGTCCAGCAGCGTGCTGCGACAGTTGACGTCGACCTCCAGCTTGATGCCGACGAATCCGGGGATGCTCAGGCAACGCTCCAGTTCCTCATCGACAAACCGCGCCGGCAGGGTGGGATTGATGAAGGCGAACCCGAAAAATCGATCCGGCCGGGCGGCCACCATTTCGGCGGTGAACTCGTTGACCTTGCGAACGGAGGATTCATTTTGCCCCGGCATCACGTCATATCCCAGCAGGCCACTGTATTGCACGCCGTAATGGTCCATGTGCCTCAGCATCCGGTCGATGGCCTGATCGACGGTCCAGGGGTGTTGAAATTTCCCGAAGGGTTCGGGATGGGTATGAATGTCGATGATCCGCATGATGATCTTAAATAGCCCGACGGGGGTTTAATATCCACCCAGTTGCTGAATGAACAGAACCAGCGGATATCCCGCGGCGATCTGCTTCGGTTCGATCGCCGATCGCGGGATGAACGTGACGTGTCCATCCAGAAACAGCGTGTTCCACCCTTCCTTGTGATTCCATGTGCTGTACGGATAGCCAATCGTGAACAGCACACCCTGGTCGATCAATACCGCGGTCTGTGCGGCGGATCGGCCGCCGGGGGATTTTTGGCCAAAACGCCAGCACGCCACATCCGACCAGCCGGCCGCCGGCGGTTGTGGATACCCGTCGGGTGGGCAGAACAGATAAAAATAGGAGATCATCCGCGTGTACGCGCCGACGGTCGCCAATCCTTCGCCGTTGTCCGTCCGGTTGGGCAGATAGGTCTGGTCGGCCGGGCAGAACAGCGGATCCAGCGAAGGCAGATACGCCTGGTTGCCCATGCCATAGGGAGGCTTGTTCACCAGCAGCAACAGCGTGCCATAATCGACGTTGGCGCCATAACTGACGATCGGCCGAAACGTGCCATCATAGCGCGGCGGCAGCCATCCCTGGTTGTCGTTGCCGTACATCCGCATCGCCAGCCCGACCTGCCGCATGTTCGAGGCGCAGGAGACCTGTTTGGCGGATTCGCGCGCCTTGTTCAAGGCCGGCAACAGGATCGAGATCAAAAGGGCGATGATGCCGATGACGACCAGCAATTCCACCAGGGTGAAACCATGACGATCTACGCGGTGGTCGTAATTCGGACTGCCCATCAGAACCTCATCCAGGTGAAATCATGCGGTTTATTTGCGGCGGCGGCTCAGCAGCCAGGCGCTGGCCATCACTCCCAGTGCGGACAGAGTGCCGGGTTCGGGGACCGCGTTGATCTGAAGCATCGGCCGGCCGGCCGTATCTTCTGAGGAACGGAACTGGATTTGGACGTACATGGTATCGGAATTGATCAATAATCCGGCGTTGGGGCCGTCAATCCAGTGCTGGATCAGCGATTGCGGGATCGTCAGGTTGACGGTTGTGTTGTACAGGCCGCCCACACCGCTGTCCACGGCCGTGTGGTTGTACCCGCCGGCGCCTTCAAGCCCATCTCCGCCAGTCCAGGGTGTGCTTGGGGAACTGAGGTCTTCATACGTCACCTCGCCGGGGCCGGCCGGTGCATAGGATGTATTGTCACCCTGCAACCAACCGGCGTTGGCGTCGGAAATCGCATAAATGCTAAAGGCCACACCGGCGTGGTTGTCGGCCATCGTCAAGGTCAATGTCGCATCGCTGGTGGCGGTTTGGCCCGCCAGCGATGAGAGATCAAAAAAGAGTATTGAACGGTGATCGCCACGGGCCAGCAGTGTGGGATTTGCGCCGGTATTTACACCGATGCCCGGGCCGCCCGCATTGGGATCGCCCGCATAGAGCGCGGCATCCTGAGTCCCATCGTAGCCGTTGAGGCCATCCTGGAAGGTATATAAGGTGGCCGACGCCAAGGGGGTCAAGGCCAGGATGCCCGCCACGAAACCGAGTGCCGATTTGGTCAGGGTTGCCGACATGTCATATCTCCCATCAAAAAAACATTTCTCCAATGCTCGAAATGCACCGGAGACAATTGTGACACAGGCGAAAGGGGTTGTCAAGAAAATTATGATACAGAATATAGCAGAACTGGAGTTTCTTAAAAAAATTCATAAATACTGGACAGTAATGAAGAAATGAGTATATTAAAACTGCTATCAGGTGATATATATGCCAGTGGTACGGCAGCTTAAACAAAGCAAAGCCCGCGAGGAGGTGCTTCGGCGCATCCAGAATGGGGATTATCGGCCCGGCGAGCGGTTGCCGCCGGAGCGGGTGTTGGCGCGGGATTTGGGGATGAGCCATATCGCCTTGCGGAAAGGGTTGATGGAGTTGGTGGATGCGGGGGTGATTGTTCGCCGGCCGAGGGTGGGGGCGTTTGTGCAGCAGACCCGGCCGTTGGAATTGTCCACCCGGCTGGCGATCGTGGTTCCCGATTACATGGGCAGCGGGCATCCTTTTTTACCGCTGTTGATGGGTGGCGTGCTGTCGGGGTTGGACCAGCGCAGCCATGAGATTTCGATTTTTACCTACAAAGCCGGCACGCAATTCTGGAACGACGCCGGCGAGAAGATGCTGGCCCGCGGCATTCATGGGGCGATCATCTTCACCAGCTACATCATTCCACTGGATGAGCTGCGAAAACTGGAACGATCCGGAATCAAGGCGGTGTTGTTGAACGTGTCGGCGGCCTGTCCTCGTTCGATGATTTCGACGATCACCATCGACATGAGCCTGTCGATGCGCGAGGCGCTGCAGCGGCTGGTCGATCTGGGACATCGGCGGATCGCCTGGATGTCGTACGAGATCACGCCATTCAGGGAATATGAAGACCAACTGGCCGATGAATTTTCCAGCAGGTATGGCCTGGGCGAGCCATCCGATTTGATTCACAGGCTTGGGTGTGAGGCGCGGGATTACGATCAGTGGGAGGTGATTCTGCGGGGGGACAATCGTCCGACGGCGATGATGCTTCAGGATGAATTCATGGCCCACGAGGTCTATCGCGTCTGCCATCAACTGGGCCTTCGCGTGCCGGAGGATCTGTCGCTGGTGGCGTTCGCCGATGCCCTGCCGCGGTCGTACATCGTCCCGCTGAGCGCGCCGGACACGGTCAGCTCGTGGAACGCCGCTGCCCAGCGTGCCGCCGAGCATCTGCAATATCTGCTGGAAACCGGCGAAGATCGCACGTTGGAGACGACGTTGCACGCCTCGATTCAATGGAAGGCGTCCACCGGCCCGGCGCCGGTCGAGTGCCCTTCGTCGTCGTGATTTATCGGGTCGATCCCGACATCGCCGATTTGGGGAGCAGCTCGATTTTGACCCGTTCCACCCGTTGCGGCTCGGCCAGCAGGATCGTGTAGCGCGTGCCGGCGTGTTCAAAGACGGTGCCGGGTTTGGGGATGCCACCGAGGGTGTGGGAGATGAATCCGCCCAGGGTGTTGTAGCCGGCATCCTCCGGCAGATTCAGGCCCATGAGGCGGTTGATCTCGTCGATGTCGATGCGCGCATCGGCTTCGGCGGCGTTGTCGTTGAGACGTTTGAACATGGCCGGTTCGACCGGTTCGTGTTCGTCGCTGATGTCACCGACGAGTTCCTCCAGCACGTCTTCGATGGTGATCAGGCCGGCGGTTCCGCCGTATTCATCCAGGACAATCGCCAGGTGGACTTTTTGCAGGCGGAAATCCTGGAGCAGGTCGCGCAGGGGTTTGGTTTCAGGGACGTAAAACGCCTGGCGCATGGCGGTGCGGATGTTGAATTGTTCGGGGGGTTGTCCCAGGTGTTTCAGCAGGTCGCGGGCGTAGAGGATGCCGACGATGTGGTCGAGGGTTCCATCGTAGATCGGCAGGCGCGAATGGCCGCTTTCCTCCAGCGCGGCTTTGACCTGCGGCAGGGAGGAGTTCAGGTCCAGCCCGGCGATTTCGGGCCGGGTGGTCATGATCTCGCCGGCCGTGGTGTCGCGGAAGGAGATGACCGATTCGATCATCTCCCGTTCCTGCACGTCGACCACGCCCTCTTTTTCGCCTTCCTCGACGACCGACAGGATTTCCTGTTCGATGTGGGCCGGCGGCGGGTTTTCGCCGATGCCGCTGGCTTTTCGCACCGCCCGGTCCACGCTGTGCAGAATCGCCGTCACCGGCGAGAGGACCACGCGGGAAAACTGCATCAACGGCAGGAAAATCGCGATCATGCTTTCGGGCGCGTAGCGCGCCAGCGCATGGGGCAGTCCCACCGACAAAAACAGGTTGATCACCCCGCAGACCAGCACGGCCAGGCCGTATTGCACCCACAGTTCGTAGCGGGTTTGGTGAAAGATCCGGAGGATCAGGATCAGCAGCACCAGGTTGGCCAGCAGCCGCACCGTGGCGGTGGCGAAGATCAGGTCGCGTTCGTGGCGTTCGAGCGGATCAAGCCAGTTGCCCCGGCCATAGCGGGTCAACAGCGTTTCCAGTTGCGACCATGAGTAGTCGCGCAGCGCGTAGGTGAGCGTCGAGAAAATCGTGGCGGCCAGCGCCGCCAGCACCACGCCGGCGACAAACAGGTACATCATCGCCTGCTCCCCCTGGTTCCCCCGGCGGCGCCGGCTGTCCGGTCGCGGTCAAACACCTTGCCGATGCCCAGTCGTCGCAGGAGTTGGTCTTCTTTTCGGTGCATCGCTCGATAATCCGCCTCGGTTCTATCGTCCCATCCGTTCAGGTGCAACAGCCCGTGCAGGGCGTACAGCAGCACCTCATCCCGCAACGCGATGGAACGTCGGCGGGACTGGCGGCGGGCTTCGGGCACGCAGATCACCAGTTCCCCCTCGACGCAGCGGCCGCGCGGATCGGATTCCAACGCGAAACTCAGCACGTCGGTCGGGCCGGGGATCGACATGAATTCAAGGTGCAGCCGGCCCATCGTCCGGTCTCCCACCAGCGCCACCGACAGGGAACGAAGCGGAGACTTGAGCAGTTGGTGCGCTGACAAAAGCCCCTTACGCACATAAGGGGCCACCTCCCGGCCGCTGGAGGCGGAGATCGACAACTCCAATGTCCGGGCGGAGGAGTTCACGCGGTTTTGACCGCCGAGGTGCGGGTGGATGCCGGGAGTGCCGAGGCCGACGGCGCGGGATAGGCGATTCGCCCGTGGTAAATCCCCAGCAACGTCTTGACCAGAGACCGCTCGATCGCTTCGATGTCGCGCATCGTCAGGTCGCACTCGTCAAACTGCCCATCCAGCAGTCGTTTCATGCACAGTTCGTGGACCAGCGATTCGATCCGGCCGGCGTTGGGTTCGGTCATGGCGCGGGTGGCGCTTTCAACGGCGTCGGAGAGCATGACCACGGCCACTTCGCGGCTGCGCGGGCGCGGGCCGGGATAGCGATACTGCGTCTCGCTGATGGCCGGCTGGTCGGGGCGGCATTGTTCCTGGTCGGCGCAGGCCTGGTGATAAAAATATTCCACCAGCGTGGTGCCGTGGTGCTGTTGAATAAAGGGGAAGAGGCTGGTCGGAAGGTTGTACTCCCTGGCCATTTCGATGCCGTCCTTGACATGACCGATGATGATCAGCAACGACACGCTGGGGGAGAGGTTGATGTGGCGGTTGACGCCGCCGGACTGGTTTTCGATGAAATAGTCGGACTTGTTGATCTTGCCGACGTCGTGGTAATAGGCCCCCACGCGGCACAGGAGCGAATTGGCCCCGATCGCCTCGGCCGCCTCTTCGGACAACGTGGCGACCTGGAGGCTGTGATTGTACGTCCCGGGCGCTTCCAGCGCCAATCGACGCATCAGGGGCTGGCTGGCGTCGGCCAGTTCCAGCAGCGTCATGCTGGTAGTGATGCGGAAGGCTTTTTCGATGAAGGGCAGGATGCCGAGCACGACGAACCCGACCGCCAGCCCGGCCGCCCCCGCGTGCAGGCAGTTGGCGCCGATGTAACCCCACGGCTCGATGGGGTCCAGCGCCGTGGCGCCGGTGGCGGCGGTGGCCAGCATCAGGGCCAGTGCGGTCGCGCCGCCCACCTCGATCAATTTGCTGCGGCTGCGGATGTCATCCAGCAGGAAGCAGCACGTCAGCACGCCGGCGAAGAGGATGATGAAAAATCCGATCCCCTGATCCAGCGCCACCGTGACCAGGATCGCATGGATGACGCCGATCCCCATCGCGAACCGCTGGTCGTAGGCGATGGCCAGGATCATCGCCACCAGGATCGTCGGGGCGACCCCGAAGACGTACAGCGGGCCGGTGCCGATTCCCGCCAATTGCGCCAGCAGGAGCATCGACAGCATCAGCACGATGATCGCCGCGGCGCGGGCGTGGTTGCGAACGATGCGCGGGTGATACTGGCGGATGTACCCCGCCAGCGCCACCGTGATGGCCAGCACGATTCCCATCAACCCCATGCGGCTTTTGAGCAAAGCGCCGCCGGGCAGCAGTTCGAGGTAGGCCTGGTGTTCGGCTTTGAGCAGTTGCCAGTCGCGGTCTTCGATCCGGCCGGCTTTTTTGATGATGCTGTTGGCATGATACGTCACCATGCCGCGCGACGCGGGGACGGCCCGCTCGGCTTCGTTCTGTCGGGCGGCGGTGGCCTCCTCGTCCAGAACGTGGGTGGGCAGAAGCGTGTTGATCGTGTAGGCGACGATGTCACCCTGGATTTCCTCGGGGAAATTGGCGAAGGCGGCCGCCTTGAATTTGCTCAGCAGTTCATCCCCCGGCGCGGTGGAGAAGGTTTCGTCGATCTTCACATCCCCCATCGCCGGCAGGGCGAGGCGGGGTGTGACGCCGGTGACATCCTGCAGCCGGGAATATTCCTCCAACCGTTGGGTTTCCGGCAGGATGATTAGCGATCGCAGCGCGTGGACGTATTCGCGCACCCCCTTGGCGTAGCCGGCCCGCCGGGATGAGGAGCGGCTCTGGTCAAAGACTGTCACCGAGGCGCTGTCGAGATTGGAGACAAACGCCCCCAGGTTGACATGGAATTTTTCGGACAGATCCGGGGAAAGATCCTGAAACGTCTTGCCGCCGAACCGATCGGGCAGTTTCAGGAGCTGATCCTGCAGCACCGCCCAGACATCGCCATTGGCTTTGTAGACGCGCGGGGTGATCAGGCGGGCGTATTGCTGGGCGTTGACCAGTTCGCGCCGATCGGCCACCTGGAAGGTGACGCGGGCATGGATGTCTTCGGCGACGTATTGACCGGGGCGATAGGGAACGACATCCTCCCGCATCATCAGGATCGTGCAGGCCAGCACGCAGAAAACCAGCGCCAGCCCGATGGAAGCCAGCGTCCCATCTTCACGCCATCGCTGGAGAAATACGCCGGTGCGATCCGGACGATTCTTGCGGATTTCGGCCCGCCGGGGATTGGTTCGATGAAACCAGGTCATGTTCAGCCATCCGGCCGGGCCATCAAGACCCGCCGGCTCCTTTAATCTTTCTGTCGCTCGTAGGCATCGACGATGTTCTGCACCAGCCGGTGACGAACGATGTCGCTTCGTTGAAGCTCGACTTTGCCGATTCCCTTGATTCCCTTGAGTTTATCCATCGCATCGACCAGGCCGCTGGGCTGCTGTTCGGGCAGGTCGATCTGGGTGGTGTCGCCGGTGACGATCATCTTGGATTCGTTGCCCAGGCGGGTCAGGAACATCAGCATCTGCGATGGGGTGGTGTTCTGCGCCTCATCCAGGATGATGACGCTGTCGTTGAGTGTCCTCCCGCGCATGAACGCCAGCGGGACGACTTCGATCACGTCGTTGACCATGAACCGCTTGACCTGCTCAAAATCCATCATGTCGTGCAGGGCGTCAAACAGGGGGCGAAGGTAGGGGTTGACCTTGGCCTGTAGGTCGCCCGGAAGAAACCCAAGCCGTTCACCGGCCTCGACCGCCGGGCGGGCCAGGACGATGCGTTTGGCCTGGCCCCGTTTCAGGAGGGCGGCCGCCGCGGCGACGGCCAGATAAGTCTTGCCGGTCCCGGCCGGGCCGGTGCAAAAGGTCAGGTCGTGGTTGAAAATGGCGTCCAGATACTTTCGTTGGCCCTCGGTTTTGGGGCTGACGGCATTTCCCTTGGCGTAGACTTCGACATCGCCCTGTGCCTTATCACGCAGGTCGGTTCGGGCCTTGCTGATGGCATCCCCGACATCCTCGACGCTGAGCCAATCCTGCCGGCGGAGCTTTCGTTGCATCTGATCGAGCACGGCGGCGGCCTTGGAAACCTGTTCGTTGTTGCCGGACAATCGCAGTTCATCATCCCGGCAGACCAGTTGCACGCCGAAGGTGTCGCGGATCAAACGCAGATGCCGGTCGGCCGAGCCGAACAGCGCCAAACGCTTTTCAGGTTGTTCCAATGTAATGTTCAGCGTCACAGCTCAAGCGGGCGATGAGAACTCAATTGCCGTCGATCCAAACAATACGTCCGGCGGATCACGATGATCACCCATTACGCCGGAGGAGCATTGTCGCCTTCAGGTCCGAAAATGTCGAGCCGCGAGCATCCCTGCCGACAGTTCTGAGGGATAAAAGCAAGAACGCGATAAATACGACTTAAAGCCTTTGTTTGTATGTATTTACAGCAAGCTGAACAGCAGATATGCGAACGGGGCGGCCAGCAGGGGGCTGTCGATGACGTCCAGTATTCCGCCGAATCCAGGGATGAGTTGGCCGGAATCTTTGACCTCGGCGTCGCGTTTCATGAGGCTTTCGAGGAGGTCGCCAAGCTGGCCGACGCCGCCGATGATGATGCCGAAGATCAGGCCGCGATACCAGAGCAGTTCCAATGTCCATCGGGCGCAGACCGCGCCGACCAGGCCGGCGGTCAGCAGGCCGAAGAACAGGCCTTCCCATGTTTTGCCGGGGCTGAGCCAGGGGATCAGCTTGTGTTTTCCGAACGCCCGCCCGCCGAAATAGGCGCCGATGTCGGTGAATTTGACCACCAGCAGGATCATGACGATGACCATGGTCGAGCCGTGGAAGCCGGTGGGGCGAAGCGAGTATTTGACTCGCAAAGCCATCAGGAACCATCCCAGGCCACCCAGGTAGAGGGTGGCCAGCACGGTCCCGGCCATCTGGACGATGGCATCGTGGGTTTGTTTCATCCAGGCCCGCTGAAAGGCGGCCAGAAGCATGACAAAGACGATGATGAAGGCCATGGAGGAGGCGCTGATCAGGCGAAAACGCTCAAATTGCATGCAAAAGGCGTGAATCGCCAGCAATCCCGCGCCGGTGGCCGAGAGGATGCGATAGGGGCGGACGCGCTCGGCGGCGAAAAGGGCGGCCAGTTCCACCGTCGCCGGGGGCAGGATCAGCATGAGAATGATCAGCAGCCCCACGCCGCGATAGCCGGTGCGATCCTGCACCCAGGCGTCGAGGAACAGCAGCAGCAACAAGGTGGCCAGCATGATCGGGCCGTAGGTCAGGCGGTTGCGCAGGGCTTGTTCCATGGCGAGGGTCTATAAACGATAACGGGGGTTTACTCAAACAATCCGGGTTGGCTGGAATCATCGACGGTGGATTGAACCTCGCCTTTGGCGAAGCGTGTCAGAAGGCGATCTCCCGGCTTGAGCTGGCTTGGGGAACGGACCAGCGACTGGTCTTTTTTCATCAGGGTGATGCTGTATCCGCGAGCCAGGACTTGTTGCGGGCCGATGGCGTTCAACAGGCGGTCGAGACGGTGCAGCAGGGCGGTTCGGCGGTCGTGGGCGCTGCCCCAGGCGCGGTAGAGGCGATGGGACAGGGCGTCGATGCCTTGTCGTTGTCGAGCCATCACAGTACGCGGCTGGCAGCGATCGAGCTTGAGCCCCAGTTCGCGCAAACGCCATTGGCCGCGGTTCAATCGCTGGGTCATGGCGGCCGACAACGAGCGCCGGCGGTCATCGACCGACACCCTAAGCTGGTCCACCCGCGCGGTGGGCCGGCGGAAGATTTCATGGCGCTGGATGCCACCGAGCCACTGTTGTTGCTGTTGGATCAACCGACGCAGGGCCGTCCGCAGGCGGGTGAGTTGCATCGAGACGCCCTTGGCGGCGGCTTCCCAGTGCCGGACCACCACGCGGGCGGCTTCGGTGGGGGTGTGGGCGTGATAATCCGCCACCAGGTCGGAGATGGAGACATCCACCTCGTGACCGATGCCGGTGACGATGGGGATCTGCGAAGCGGCGATGGCGCGGGCGACGACTTCTTCGTTAAAGGCCCACAAATCCTCCAGCGATCCGCCGCCCCGGCCAAGCAGGATGACATCCACGCCGCCGACTTGCGCATCATGGCGGTTGAGGTGATCCAACGCCAAGGCGATTTTGTCGCCCGCGCCATCACCCTGCACGGGAACGTGATAAATCATCAGGCGCAGCCAGCGGTATCGCCGCAGGACTTTGAGCATGTCCTGCAAGGCCGCGGTCGCCCGGCTGGTGAGGATCGCCACCCGCAGCGGATAATCCGGCAGCGGCCGTTTGCGTTCGGAGGAGAACAGTCCTTCTTCCTGAAGTTTTTTGCGAAGTTGCTGGAAGGCCAGTTCCAAGGCCCCTTGTCCCAGCGGCTGAAGCGAACTGGCGTAGAACTGGTATTTGCCCTTCTGGCCATAAATCGACACCCGCCCCTGTGCCAGCAATTCCATTCCCGGCTGTGGGGTGAAATTCAACCGTGCGGCTTCGCGGCGAAACATCACGCAGTCGATGCAGTTGGCGGCGTCCTTCAGCGTGAAATAGCTGATGCCGGAGGATTCATAGGCCTTGTAGTTGCTCAATTCCCCCTTGATCCACAACCGATCCGGCAGTTGGGATTTAACCGCCTGGTCGATCCGTGTGGTCAGTTGCGTGATCGTCAGTGGGGCGGGCGCATCGGCCGGGGGCGTCGGCGCGGCGGGCTTGGCCGGCCGGCGGGCAGGACGATTCACCTTGGCATGAAAATCAAAAAAATTGCCGCTCATATGCCCGCCGGTTACGGCCGCAACGTCTCCATCATCAGTTTGAATCGCGTCTCGGAGTGCTCGTAGGGCACTTCATGGCGGTGATAGGGATATATTTCAATCTGTTTTTCGGCGGTGATGTGGTTGTAGACGCCGAAGATGGTGCTGGGCGGACAGACGTCATCACACAGGCAGTTGCTGATGACCGTCCGGCATTTGATCCAGGGGGCCAAATTCAGGTTGTCACAATAACTAAGCGTGCGGAAAACGTCACCATACAGATGCGGATAATGCTTCAGGAAACTGGTGATTTCAGTATAAGGCAGAACGGGGGACAGCTCGGTCGCGCGGCGAAAGTCGCACAGGAACGGCACATCCGCCAGCGCCAGGATCGGACGGTCGGACAAGGCCGCCACCGCCAGTGTGAGGCCGCCTCCCTGGCTGATGCCCGTGACGGCCAGCCGGTGTTTATCCACTTCGTCTCGATGGGCCAGCAGTTCCAGCGCCCGCACCGCATCGGTAAAGACGTATCGGTAATAGTATTGCCTGGGATCGCGAATCCCCTGGGTCATCCATCCGGCATAATGCCCATCGGAAGGCACGGTGTCCTGGGATTGGCCCAACTGGCCACGGCAGTCCATGCTTAACACGCATATGCCCTGGGCAGCATAGTGCAGCAATTCCATCGGCTGTGGCCCCCTTCCGCTGTAACCGTGATAAACGCAGACGCCGGGGTATTTGTCCCGTCCATCCGGGCGCAAATACCATCCCGCCACCCGGCCCCCTTTATAGCCGTCATATCGCACCGCGTAGCATTGCACTCCCCTGGTTGGCAGGTTGTACGGGATCAATTCCGCATTCAGCGGCTGGCGGGAGGACTCGGCCAGCGTCTTCTCCCAATAAGCGTCAAAATCCTCCTCGCGATAGAGCGAAGGCTTGTATTGCCGCAACTGTTCCAGCGGCATATCGATCGATGGCATGAATATTCTCCTGATTGGTTAATGATCCATAAAATACCTGCCCGAAGTTGATCTTGCCAATTCTCCAGGACAAGGTGGGCATGGTATTGTATGGCCCATGGAAATTCGCCCGGTTTCATCCACCGACTTGAATCAGCTCATGGAGATCGACGGGACGATCGAGGCCGCGGAGTTCCTGTTCATCGAACAGGCCGGCCAGGGCGCCGATACACGGTGGAATCTGCAACCCCGCCCTCTGCGGCAAAAGCAGACCGTCGCCAACCGGCTGGACGATGAGCGATGGTTTGCCATTCGACAGATCGTCAGCGGGGCCGATGAGGGGTTGGTGTTGATGGCGGATCATCAGCAACTGCCCGTGGCGCTGGTGGCGGCACAACCCCGCCCGCAGCGCAACGTGTTGCAGATTCTCGATTTGCGGGTGGATTACGATTTTCGTCGCCAGGGGCTGGGCAGTGCGTTGCTGTTCGGGGTCATTCAGCAGGCGCGTGAAAAGGGTTATCGAGCCGTGTCGGCGTCGGCCAACAGCAACAACGTTCCGGCCGTGCAATTGCTGCTCAAGTGCGGATTTGAACTGTGCGGGCTGGACACCCACCGGCATTCCAATCACGACCTGGTGAAAGAGACCGTCAGCCTCTTTTTCTACGCATCATTTGATTAGAAATCCGACCATGGAATCGAATTCTCCACCGCCTGTTACGCCGCAATCCCAAACGCAGGCCATCGCCTCACGGGTCGAGGAGATGCCATCGGCCGAGGCGGCGGCCATCCTTGCGAATCTGCCGGTCGAGCAGTCGGCGGATGTTTGCGAGCATCTCGATCCCAACACCGTCGGCGACATCCTGTCTCAGATGGATGTGCAACTGGCGGCCACGGTGATTACGGACATGGAACCCCCCGAAGCGTCGGTGGTTTTGTCCGCGATGAACCCCGATGACCGCGTGGACATTCTGGGCCACATCGCCTCTCCTCTGCACGATCAATTGATCGCCGAGATGACCGCCAAGGATGCGGCGGATGTGTTGCACCTGGAGCAATATCCGCCCGACAGCGCCGGCGGGATCATGACCACCGAGGTGACGGCGCTGGGGGAGCATCTGACGGTGGAACAGGCCATCGCCGAATTGCGCCGGCTTAATGAAGAGATGGAGCAGATGTTCTACGTTTACGTCGTCGACGCCCGCAAACATCTGATCGGGGTGCTGTCGATGCGGGATTTGATCTTTGCCCGTCCGGAGATGGAGGTTTCGCGGATCATGCGCACCAACGTGGTTTCCGTGCCGGCCGGCATGGATCAGGAGAAGGTGGCCCGGATGATGCGCGAAACCGGCTACCTGGCGGTCCCCGTGGTCGATGACCGCCATCGGCTGGTGGGGCTGATCACGCTGGATGACGCGGTGGAGGTGATCGAGGAGGAGGCGACCGAGGATGTGCAGAAGATGTTCGGCGCCGGCGCCGAGGAACGGCTCAACAGCCCGTGGCAATACAGCTTCCGAAAGCGCGTCTGGTGGCTGGAGGTGAACCTGGCGACGGCGTTTCTGGCGGGGTCGGTTGTGGGTTATTTTCAGGACACGCTCAGCCGGCTGGCGATCCTGGGGGTTTACATGCCCATCGTGGCGGGCAGGGGGGGCAACGCCAGCGCGCAGGCGATGTCGGTTTCCATTCGCGGGCTGGCGGTGGGCAAGGTCAATCGCCGGATGCTGTGGGAGGTGATGTACCGCGAATTGCTGGTGGGGTTGCTGACCGGCATCGCGATCGGGCTGACCACGGCCATCGTGGCCGTGATGTGGCAGCACAGCCCGATGCTGGGGCTGGTGGTGGGTTTGGCGCTGATCATCAACCACATTCTGGCCTGCACCAGTGGGGCGGCCATCCCGTTCATCATGAAACGACTGGGGTACGATCCGGCCCAGTCGGCGACGATATTCGCCACGACAGTGACGGATGTCGCGGGTTTTTTCGCATTGTTCGCGCTGGCGAGCCTGTTCATGCGATACCTGCTGAATTGAGGATGAAAATTTCGGATCCGGCCGCTTTACGCCGGTGATGAAGGGCGCTACGATCTTTCGCCTATGACATCCACCACACCGGCCGCGAAAGCGGTGGGCCGGCTTGTCCGTGCGCGCCGACTCGATGAACTTGCCCGCCAGCTTGCCCAGGCCAACGCCCTGAGCGCATCGGGCCTGTGGGGCAGCAGCATCGCTGCGGTGACGGCGGCGGTGGAACAGACCCTGCATCGGCCGGTGTTGGTGGTCTGCGGCCACCTCGATGAAGCCGATGACCTGGCCGATGACATGGAGCTGTTTCATGGCCGTCGGCCGGAGGTGGTGCCGGCGCTGGAGAGCGGCGGGTCGCTAGGCCGGCTCAGCGAGGAACAGGTCAGCAACCGCCTGCGATTGATCGCGGGGCTGGGTGAACAAGCCGATGCCGCCAAAAGCAACGGCCAGTCGCGGCCGCCGGGCCTGTGGGTCGCCCCGGTTCAGGCGTTGATGCAGGCCGTCCCATCGCGTCAGCAACTGGGCCAGTTGATCCGAACCCTTCGCCCCGGCGATCAGCTGGAACCTGAAAAATTGATCGTCTGGCTGACCGAACGCGGATACAACCGACTTGAACAGGTGGAAGTGCCCGGCGATTTCGCCGTGCGCGGAGGGATCATCGACGTTTACCTGCCCGGCGAGTTTGAACAGGCGGGCGAGCTGGTCGGCCTGACCGTCCGGTTGGACTTTTTTGACGATCAACTGGAATCGATCAAGCGGTTCGACCTTGAAAGTCTCGGCTCGCAACAACCGCTGGATTCGATCCGGCTGGTCGATGTCAAAGGGGCCTTGCCGGACATCACCGGGGCGACGCATCTGTTTTCCCATCTGCCGGCCGACACGGTGGTGGTTTTCTGGGCGCCGCTGGAGATCGCCGAACAGGCCAAAAGTTTTCTGGATCGTTTGCCCGAGGCCAACGGGGTTTATCCCCTGTCGGCATTGCTGCGCCACGCATCGGCGTTCACCCGGCTGGAACTGAGTCAGTTTGGACAAGGCTCGGCCATGCCGTCGATGGTGGGGGCCGACACCGCGCAGGTTCATCTGCCGATCGGATCGCTGCAACGATTTGAAACCGAGGCATCCAAGGCGATTGTCGAGCTGGCGGAACTGGTGCAAACCCACCGGGTCATGGTTTTCTGTGAAAACACCGGCGAGATGCAGCGGTTTGGCGAATTGCTGGAACAGCACCAAAAAGGGCTGGGGGAAAAGGTTTCGTTGTACCAGGGGTATCTGCATCGCGGATTTGTCTGGGAACAAGTCGAGGCCGGAGAGCTTCCGCTGGCGCTGGTGGGACATCACGAGCTGTTTCACCGGTATGAACAGCGAAGGCGGGTGAAAAAAGTCACGGCGTCGCGGCCGGTCGATTCGTTCCTGGATCTGAAAGTCGGCGATTACGTCGTCCACGTCGCGCACGGAATCGCCCGTTTCATGGGGATGCAGACGATCACCAAGGATGGGCGAAGCGAAGAATACCTGAGCCTGCGGTTCGCGGAGAACGCCACGTTGCACGTTCCGGCGGCGCGGATCAACCTAATTCAGAAATACATCGGCGGTTTCCATGGCCACCCGCAGTTGTCGCGCCTGGGCAGCGGCATGTGGGAAAAGCAGAAGGCCAAGGTGGCCGAGGCGGTGATGGACATGGCCGCCGAACTGCTTGAAATCCAGGCGGCCCGCGCGGCCGAGCCGGGAATGCCCTATCCGCCCGACACCGAGTGGCAGCACGAGTTCGAGGCTGAATTTCCATATCAGCCGACCGCCGACCAGGTGATCGCGGCCGAGGAGATCAAGCAGGACATGTCCCGCAATCGTCCGATGGACCGCCTGTTGTGCGGCGACGTGGGTTACGGCAAGACCGAGATGGCGATGCGGGCGGCGTTCAAGGCGGTCGAGTATGGCAAGCAGGTGGCGATTCTGGTTCCCACCACGGTGCTGGCCGAGCAGCATTATCGCTCGTTTCGCGAGCGCATGGTCAATTATCCGTTCACCATCGAGTCGATCAGCCGGTTCAAAACCGCCGGCCAGCAGCGTGAAACGGTCAAAAAACTGGCCGCCGGCGAAATCGACATCCTGATCGGCACGCATCGGCTCATCAGCAAGGATGTCCACTTCGCCGACCTGGGGCTGGTGGTGATCGACGAGGAGCAGCGATTTGGCGTCACCCACAAGGAACGACTCAAACAGATGCGCAAAACCGTGGACGTGCTGACGATGTCCGCCACGCCCATTCCGCGCACGCTGCACATGAGCATGTTGGGGTTGCGCGACATCAGCTCCCTGACCACCGCCCCGCAGGACCGACGCAGCGTCGTCACCGAGGTGATGACCCACGACAAGGAGCGCATCCGCACGGCGCTGCTGCGCGAGTTGAACCGCGAGGGGCAGGTCTATTTCGTCCACAACCGCGTCCACAACATCGCCGACATCGCCGACGAGATTCAGCAACTGGTCCCCGATGCCCGTCTCCTGATCGGCCACGGCCAGATGGCCGAAGGGGAGCTTGAAGACGTGATGGTCAAGTTCATCCGCCACGAGGCGGACATCCTGGTCTGCACCACCATCATCGAATCGGGGCTGGACATTCCCAACGTCAACACGATCTTCATCAACAACGCCGACCGGTTCGGCCTCAGCGAATTGCACCAGCTTCGCGGCCGGGTGGGGCGGTGGAAGCACCGGGCGTATTGCTATTTGTTGCTTCCCTCCGATCGACCCGTCACCCCCATCGCCGCCAAGCGGTTAAAGGCGATCGAGGAGTACAGCCACCTGGGGGCGGGGTTCAAAATCGCCATGCGCGACCTGGAAATCCGCGGCGCGGGCAACATTCTCGGCCCCGAACAATCCGGCCACATCGCCACCGTGGGTTACGAGATGTATTGCCAACTGCTGGAAGAAGCGACCCGGCAATTGAAAAACGAACCCAAGCCCGCCCATCCGGATGCCCACATCGACATCGGCCTGTCGGCGTTCATCCCCCGACAATACATCCCCGGCGACCGCCAGCGCATGGATGTCTACCGCCGGCTGACCCGTTGCACCAGCATGGAGATGATGGCGGAGTTGACCAAAGACCTGCACGATGCGTTTGGCGAGCCGCCCCGGCCGGCGATGTTGTTGTTCGCCCTGACCGAAACCCGGCTGCTGGCCGGCCTGTTTGGCATCGAGAGCGTCATCAAGCAGCCGCCGGATGTCATCCTGACCGTGCGCGATGCCACCCGCGCGCAGGCCGCCCTCACCGGCGCGCCCGGAACGTTGCGCGTGGTCGATGCGCGCACGGTTTATTTCCGCCCGCCGCCGGTCTATCTCGAGGCGGATACGCTCCTGATCGTCCTGCGCAACCTGATGTTCGCGGCCTACGAACGCGAGAAAAACGGGGAATCGAATTCAACCAATCCAACCAGCAAGGTGAAAAATCATGCGTGACCCCAGGCTCGATCGACTGGCATCCGTGCTTGTGAATTACAGCGCGGCAGTTCAAAAAGACCAGCTTGTCCGACTCAGCGGTACACCGGCGACGATGCCGCTGATTGCGGCGCTGTATGAGCAGGTGTTGGCGGCCGGAGCGCATCCGATGGTGCGCATCAATCCGGAGGAATTGACCGAAATTATTCTTAAACATGGCTCCGATCAGCAGTTGCAGTTTTGCAATCCGTTGGGCCTGGCCGAGGTGGAACGGCTCGATTGCGCCATCGGCATCTGGGGCGAGGAGAACACGCGAGCGCTGACCAATGTCGATCCCCGGCGCATCGGCCTGCAACAGGCCGCCCGCAAGCCGATCATGGATCGTTTCATGCAGCGGGCGGCCGAGGGAAAGCTCAAATGGGTCGGGACGCAGTATCCGACGATGGCGTGCGCGCAGGATGCGGAGATGAGCTTGAGCGAATACGAGGATTTTGTCTTCGGCGCGGGGTTGCTCAATGAGCCGGACCCCGTGGCGGCATGGAAACACCTCAGCACGCGCCAGCAGCGGCTGGTCGATTTCCTCAACGGAAAGCGCGACTATCGCGTTGTCGCCGCCAATGGGACGGACGTTCGCATGAGCGTGGCGGATCGGACCTGGATCAACTGCGATGGGCACGAAAATTTTCCCGATGGCGAGGTGTTCACCGGCCCGGTCATCGACAGCGTTGAAGGGGTGATCCATTTCAGCTTTCCGGTCGTCCATCATGGCCGGGAGGTGCAGGATGTCCGGTTGACGTTCCGCCAGGGCAAGGTGGTGGATGCCAGCGCGGCCAAGGGGGAGGATTTTCTCATCAGCATGTTGGACATGGATGCGGGGAGCCGGTTTCTGGGCGAATGCGCCATCGGCACCAATTTCGGCGTCACCCGATACACGCGCAACACGCTGTTTGATGAAAAGATCGGTGGCACGGTCCATTTTGCGCTGGGGGCGGGATACCCCGAAACCGGCAACAACAACCAGTCCGGCCTGCACTGGGACATGGTGGTGGACCTGCGTCAGGGGGGATTTGTCGAGATCGACGGGGAAAAGATCAGCGTGGATGGTCGGTTTGCGCGGGAGGATTGGCCCGGCAGGGGCGGTTGAGCAGCGGCAGAATCAGGCCGGCGATCAGGAGCAAGGCGGCCGTGGCGGTGTAGATCATCATGGATTGGCCGTGGGCTTTGCGAAATTCCGGGGTGGCCGTGAGGTGCTGGGCCTGAAGTTCGTTGATCCGCGGCGTGATCCAGGCGCTGGAGATGACGGCGCCCAGCGCGGCCAGCGCGAACAGGATGAACAGCACCGATTTCCAACGCGAGGGATGCGACAAAATCCATGCAAAGGTTGATAGCAGCGCGATGGCGGCCAGGATCAATTGATACCGCTCAAAGGAGGCGAAAAGGACCGGATTGGCCTGCACCGCCAGGTCGCGGCTGTGGTTAAAGAGGGATTGAACGGAGATGAAAATCGTCATCAGGCCCCCGAACCACAAGGCCCAGACCAAGGAAATTACAATCGCCAACGCTGTTTTCATAAGATAACCCGCCGATGGCGAGTGTAGCGGCGACAATGCGGGTGACAAGCGGACGGTTGGCCAAGGATCGGCCGTCGGGGCATAATGACGCAATTGAGACAAACGCATGACCATTGAGACGACCACCACCGCCACGCCCCAAACTCACGCCCCGGCGCATTTGCCGGCCGGCGGCCGTCAGCGGCGGCTGGAATCGCCCACCAACCGCATTCGCCGGGATGGGAAGTTTTTTCGGCTGGGCGATGAAAAGTTTTTCGTCAAAGGGGTGACGTATGGCCCGTTCGCCCCCGATGGAGAGGGCCAACCGCTGCCACCGGCTGACCGGGTGCGGTCGGATTTCGCGTTGATGCGGGAGCTGGGGGCCAATTGCGCGCGGATTTACCACGTGCCGCCGGCCTGGTTTCTGGATTTGGCGCAGGAGGCGGGGATCAAGATTTTTCTGGACGTGGCCTGGCCCAAAAACCTGATGTTCGTGGGGGATCGGGAATTGACCCGGCAGGCCCATGAAGCCGTTCGTGCGGCGGCGCGGGCGTGCGGCAATCACCCGGCGCTGTTCGCCCTCAGCGTGGTCAATGAAATCCCGGCCGACCTGGTTCGATATTCGGGGCGAGAGAAGATCGAGGAGTTTATCGACGATCTGGTCCAGACGGCCAAGGCCGAAGCGCCCGATTGCCTGGTGACGTTCGCCAATTTTCCCACGACCGAATACATCCAGCCGCGAAACGTCGATTTTCTCTGCTTCAATGTCTATCTGCACGAGGAGAAGACGTTTCGCAATTATTTGGCGCGATTGCAGAACATTGCGGGCGAAAAGCCGCTGATGCTGGGGGAATATGGGATCGACACGTTTCGGGAGCATCCCGAAGCAAGGCAGGCCGAGATTTTGACCGCGCATGTGAGGGCGGTGTTTGATGAGGGATTGGTGGGGACGTTCATTTTCAGTTTCACGGATGACTGGCATACTCATGGATACCAGATCGAGGATTGGGCGTTTGGCCTGACCCGTCGGGATCGCACTCCCAAGCCTGCGTTCGCGGCCGTGGCGGAGGTGTTTGGTCGCGTGCCGCAGGTGGCCGAGGCGCAATTGCCATCGTTCAGCATCATCATCTGTTCCCACAACGGCGCCAGCACGGTGGAGACCTGTTTGCGTTCGATGGAACGGCTGCGGTATCCGGATTACGAAGTGATTTTCGTGGACGATGGGAGTACGGACAACACGCAGGAGATCGTTCAAAAGTTTCCAAATGTTCGCAATATCCGCCAGAAAAATCGCGGCCTGTCCATCGCCCGCAACGTGGGCCTGGAGGCGGCCAGGGGGGATGTGGTCGTTTACACCGACAGCGATTGCGAGGCGGATGAGGATTGGATTTATTACCTGGCGCTGGCGCTGGTGCGTGGGCCGCACGCGGGAATGGGCGGGCCGAATTTGATCCCCGATGAGGGGAGCTGGGTGGCCGATTGCGTGGGGTTGTCGCCGGGCGGGCCGACGCACGTCATGGTGGACGATCGCACGGCCGAACACGTTCCCGGATGCAACATGGCGTTTTATCGCACGGTGTTGATGCAGGTGAACGGGTTTGACAGCCAGTTTCGCAAGGCGGGGGATGATGTGGACGTGATCTGGCGGATTCAAAACCTGGGATATTCCATCGGTTTTTCCCCGTCGGCGCAGGTCTGGCATTATCGCCGCAACACGGTGCAGGCGTATTTGAAGCAGCAGCGTGGGTATGGAGAGGCCGAGGCGCTGTTGAAATACAAACACCCGGATCATTTCAACACGCTGGGCGCATCGCATTGGCGCGGGAGGATTTATGGGGGCGACCAGATCGGCGTGCG
Organism: Phycisphaerales bacterium; assembly: GCA_020853095.1. Classification (GTDB taxonomy): domain Bacteria; phylum Planctomycetota; class Phycisphaerae; order Tepidisphaerales; family Tepidisphaeraceae; genus JADYZN01. Next base: position 138,699 of record JADYZN010000043.1, read on the forward strand.
CTGGGGCGGGGACGTGGTGTATCACGGGTTTTTCGGGACGGGGCTTTTTCAGTCGATCTATCGCAAGCCGGCGTCGCTGGCGGCGATGATGATGATGAGCATCGAATGGCATCTGCTGGCCGCGTTCGTGACGATCCTGGGTTTGGCGCTGATGCCGCTGCTGTGGGTGGCATTGATCATGTTCATGATTCCGCCGGCGCTGGCGATCGTGGCGGCGGCGCAGTCTCCCATGCCGCGTCATCCGCATCCGCTGTCGCGGCCGTTGATCGCCTATCTGCACCTGCGCCAGCCGATCACGCGGGGTTGGGCGCGCTATTCGGTTCGATTGAAGGCCAAGGTGATGAAAAAGGAGGCGGCCGGCTACAAGCGCACCGGGCCGATGCCGTTTGATCCGTACGAAAAACGAACGCTGCGATATTGGAGCAAGGTGGCCGGTCGGCTGGAGATGCTGGACCAGGTCGTGCGCGAGGCCCGGCAGGCCGGCTGGCGCACGCGGCTGGACAGCGGATGGGAGGGGTGGGACATGGAAATTTACGGCAGCCGATACGTGAAGGTGCGGCTGACCACCGCCACCGAACACCACCACGGCAGCGGGATGCTGACCCGGGTCAAGGTGCAGTTGCTGATGAGCCGGTTTTGCCAGGTGTTGCTGGCGGGCAGCACGATGCTGGCGGGATTGCTGTTGTTGCACATCCCCTGGCCATTTTGCCGGCCGGCGTTGTTGATTCCGCTGGCGTGGTGGACGATGTACCTGGTGAACAAATGGCGCGTCTCCCGGCCGGTGCTGGGATTGATCGACGAAGCGGCGGAGAAGGCGGGCTTTTATCCCGTTCCCGCGCAGCCGGCGGAACAGAATGAGTGAGCCACAGATGCACGGAGGGCACAGAGAAGAAGTTCATATTTCAAATTCCAAAATTGAGATTTGAGATTTTCTCTTTGTCTTTCTCCGTGTTCTCTGTGTCTCTGCGGCGAATAGCCTGTAGAGTGGGCCTTTGGCCCACCGGCAATAATGGAGTTGGTGGGCCAAAGGCCCACCCTACAGGCAGTGGCTCCGTGACACGTTAAGGAATTGAATGCGTTTTTATCTGCGGGCGATTTCTTATTTTCGGGCGTATACGGGCGAGATTCTGCTCTCGCTGGTGTTGATCGCGCTGTCCACGTCGTTCGGGTTGCTGATCCCGTTTCCGATGGCGATTTTTTTTGACTCGGTGATCGGGACGGTGGAGCCGAAGAACTGGATTTACCAGGCGTTTTTCTGGGCGGCGCCGCAATCCAAGGTGGGGCAGATCATGGCGCTGGCCGGGATCATGCTGGGATTGCGCATCTGCCAGGAATTATTGGGGATGGGCCAGACGCTGTTGAACATCCGCATCGGTTACGGCGGGTTGATGCGGGTTCGCTGCGAGCTGTATCGCAAATTGCAGGAATTGTCGCTGGCGTATCACAAGTCGCAGCCGCAGGGGGATGCGATCTACCGGTTGTCGTATGACACGTATGGTTTTCACACGATCCTGAACGTGCTGGTGCAGACGGTGCTGGTGTCGGCGGTGACGCTGGTGATCATGAGCTGGATCATGCTGTCGATGAACTGGCAGTTGACGTTGATCGGGCTGTCGATCTCGCCGCTGCTGTTGTGGACGACGCGGATTTACGGACGGATATTGCGAAAGAAATCGACCGAGGTGAAGGAGGTCGATTCGCAACTGACCACCACCATCCAGCGTTCGGTGGCGACGATCGGGCTGGTGCAGGCGTTTGGCCGCGAGGCGGATGAATACGAGGCGTTCAGTTCGACCGTGCAGCGCAGCATCAGCGCCTATCTGAGGCTGCACTGGCAGGAGATGATCTACTGGCTGTTTGTCGGGTCGATCTTCGGGCTGGGGGGGGCGATGATATTCGGATACGGGGGTTACATCGTCTATCGCGATCAGTTGGTGCTGCATCTGGGGGATGCGGGGATGACGATCGGCAAACTGTCGATCTTCATCGCCTACATCCTGGGAAATCTGTACGGGCCGCTCAACAAGCTCAGCACCGCCGGTGCGGCCATCGCCGGCGGCGTGGCCGGGGTGCAGCGCGTCTTCGAGGTGCTGGACCGCGACCCGATCATCAAGGATGTGCCCAATGCGATTTCGCTGCCCAAACAGCCAAGGGTGCTGGAGCTGGACCGCGTCGATTTCTGGTACGCGCCGGAAAATCCGGTTTTGCGGGAGCTGTCCTGCACGATCCGGCCGGGGCAGATGGTGGCGTTTGTCGGCTCATCGGGCGTGGGCAAGACGACGTTGCTGAATCTGCTGCCGCGGTTTTACGATCCGGCGTCGGGCGCGTTGAAACTGGATGGGCACGACATTCGGCAGATCAAAATCCGCGATTTGCGGCGGCACGTGGCGCTGGTGTTGCAGGAATCGGTGGTGTTGCCGACGACCGTGTCGGAAAACATCGCCTACGGCCGGCCGGACGCCAGTGACAGCCAGATCCGCCACGCCGCCGAGATGGCCGGGGCGGCGTCGTTTATCGACAAATTGCCGCAACAATACGCCACCCTCATCAGCGAATCGGGGCAGAATCTCTCCGGCGGGCAAAAACAGCGCATCAGCATCGCGCGGGCGCTGCTGACCGAGGCGCCGATCATCATCATGGATGAGCCGACCAGTGCCCTGGACCCGCAGCACGAGGCGATGATTGTTGATACGCTCCGGCAGCTCAAACGCCAGCGCACCATCATTCTGGTCAGCCACCGTCTCAGCACCGTGGCCGACTGCGACCAGATTTTCGTGATGGATGAGGGGCGGATCGTCGAACAGGGAACGCACGATGAACTGGTGAAACATCGGGGGCTGTATTTTAAGATGGCCCGGCATCAGATGAAACTGGACGATGCTGGGACAACGGTACGAACCGTGTAGGGTGGGCAATGCCCATCAATTCAAAATCTGGTGGGCGATGCCCACCCTGCGAAGGCAAGAATTCAGTGAACGCACCGCATCAGAAACTTCGGATCATCGTCGGGGGCATGGTGGGCCAATTTCCGCTTGGCGGGGTGGCTTGGGATTATTTTCATTATTGCCTGGGGCTGCACGAGCTGGGCCACGAGGTGTATTACCACGAAGACACCTGGGTCTGGCCGTACGATCCGATCAAGGGGTATCCCACGGATGATCCGGATTACACCGTGCGGTTCATCCGCGATTTTTTTGATGCCTACGCGCCGCACTTGTCCGGCAACTGGCATTATCTGCTGCTGCACGACAAGAGCTTTGGCATGACCCGCGAGCGTTTTGACGAGGTCTGCCGGACGGCCGATCTGTTCATCAACGTCAGCGGGGCGTGCTTTTTCCCCGATCAACTCAATCCACGATGCCTGAAGGTCTTCATGGACACCGATCCGGGTTACAACCAGATCGTCATGGCGACCAGGCCGGCCTGGTCGGAGCACGTCGATCGCTGGGTGCGACAGGTGCGCGACCACGACCGGCATCTGACCTATGCCGAGAACATCTACGCGGCCGATTGCCTGATTCCTCGCCTGGGACTTGATTGGCAGATCACCCGACCCATCGCCACGCTGGGCTCGTGGCAATCAATCCGGCAAACCCCGCCCCCGGCCGATGCGGCTTTCACCACGGTCATGAGCTGGAATTATTTTCGCGGCAAGCTGGAATACAACGGGCGTGAATTTGGGGCCAAAGCGCCCGAATACGACAAATTTCACGACCTGCCCACTCGCGTGCCGGAGATTCCGATGACCCTGGCGGTGGGGGGGTATCACCAGCCGGCCGAGCAGATTCGCGCAGATGGGTGGAACTGGATCGAGGCGCGCGAATTGACCCGCACGGCCGACAATTACATGCGATTCATCGAGCGAAGCCTGGGCGAATGGTCGATCGCCAAGAACGTCTACGTGGACACCCTCAGCGGCTGGTTTTCCTGCCGGACGGCCTGTTACCTGGCGGCCGGCCGGCCGGCGGTGGTGCAGGAGACGGGGTGGTCAAGGTACGTGCCATCGGGCCGGGGGGTGTTCGCCTTCTCCACGATGGCCGAAGCGATGGATGGCCTGCGGCGGATTCACGGCCGCTGGAAGGAACATGCCCAGGCGGCCTATGACGTGGCAAGGGAATACCTGGCCCCCGACAAGGTTTTGTCTCCGATGATCGAATCGATCTATTCCAGCCCCCGCCGCGACCCGGCCACGCCCGGCATCATCCCGCCGAGTGGATGACGTGAGGGTTGCCGGAGGGTGAAGCGGTGTATATACTAACGTATAAACAGGAGACGCCGATGACCATCAAGGTGCAGAAATGGGGCAACAGCCTCGGCCTGCGGATTCCAAAGTCGGTCGCCGACAGCACGGGGCTGAGCGCTGGTTCCCAACTGACGTTGCGGGTTGACGAGGGGGATCTGGTTCTCTCGCCGGTGCAAGTCCCATCGTTGCACGAGCTGCTGACCCGGATCAAACCGGGTATGCAACCCGAGCGCGTTGACTGGGGCAAGCCCGTGGGCAGGGAGGCCTGGTAAATGCCCCGGATCACCTGCCCCAGCCGCGGCGACATCATCTGGCTCGATTTCGATCCTCAACTCGGCCATGAACAAGCCGGCCGGCGTCCGGCGTTGGTGCTTTCCCATCGGGAATACAACCTCGCCACCGGCATGGCGATTGTTTGTCCGATGACCAGCAAGGTGGAAAAAGCCTGGCCGTTCACGGTGGTGATCGGTCCGGGCAGCGGCATCATCGCCGATCAGGTCAAGAGCGTCGATTGGCGCAGCCGTCGATCTGAGCTTAAGGACAAGGCCGATGAGGCGACCGTTGGCCGCGTGATCGCGACTTTCCTGCGGATCATCCAGTAAGAGCCTGTCCGGATAGGCTCTAAGCCATGAATCACCCCCTCACCATCATCGTCGGCGGCTACATCGTCGGCTATCCGCTGGGCGGGATGACGTGGCATCATCTCAATTATCTGCTGGGGTTGATGGAGATGGGGCACGAGGTCTGGTTTCTGGAGGATTCGGGTTCGTATTCGATGCCGTACAACCCCGCGCAGCAGCGCTGCGATCCCGATCCGGCCTATGGGCTGGATTATCTGCGACAGACCTTTGCCCATTACGAGCTGCCGCCGCGATACTGTTATTATTCGCAATTCTGGGACACCTATTACGGCCTGCAACAGCGGGAACTCGATGATCTGCTGAAGCGGGCGGACCTGTTGATTTGCGTCAGCGGCGTGACGCCCCTTCGTCCCGAACGGCCCCGCCCGCGGCGGACGATGGTGATTGACACCGATCCGGTCTTCACGCAGTTGCGCATGGGGGAAAGCCGCGAATTTTTGGATTATTATCGCTCGTTCGACCACGTCGCCACGTTCGCGATGCGCATCGGACAGGCTGATTGTCCGTTGCCCACGCATGGATTGAACTGGATTCCAACCCGCCAGCCGATCGCCCTGCGGCATTGGCCGGTGTCCGAATCGACCTCGCGCACCTTCACCACCGTCGGCAAATGGGAACATGGCGGGCGGGATGTGAAGTATCTCGACAAGGTGTATCGTTCGAGCAAAAGCCACGAATGGATGAAGCTGATCGACCTGCCGTCGCGCGTTTCCTGGCAGATGGAACTGGCGATGCAGGCGATGCCGGCCGAGGTGCATCAACGGTTCACCGAGCGTGGCTGGTCCCTGGTGGACCCCGAACCGGCATCCATCTCGCCGCAGGCGTTTGCGAGATATATTCAGGATTCGGCCGGCGAATTCACCGTGGCCAAGGAAATTTACGCCGGCCTGCCCAGCGGCTGGTTCAGCGATCGCAGTGCCGCGTTTCTGGCCAGCGGCCGGCCGGTGGTGACGCAGGAGAGCGGTTTTGGTCGATGGTTGCCCACGGGCGAGGGATTGTTCGGCTTTTCCACGCCGCACGAGGCGGCCGGCGCCCTGCAAACAATCGCTTTGGATTATCCCCGCCACGCCCGGGGCGCCCGACGGATCGCCGAGGAATTTTTCGATGCCCGCGCGGTTTTAGCGGAATTGTTGCAACGGGCGTTGTAGTGCGGGTTTTAAGTCTTTGTCAGGAGCAGGCTTATGGATCGCCCCCTGATCGGCATCACCACCGATACTCACCCCAGGCCGGATCATTATGAATCGCCGATCGCCTATGCGCGGGCGGTCGAGGCGGCGGGGGGGTTGGCGGTGTTGTTGCCGTATCACGCCGATTTGTCATTGGTTCCGCAATACGCCCGCCGATTGGATGGGATGGTCTTTTCCGGCGGCAATGACCTGAATCCACAGCATTACGGCCAAACCTTTCATCCCAAGGCCATCCCTATCGACCCGGCCCGCGAGCGGTTTGAATTGGCTTTGCTGGCCGAGGTTGAACGTCTGCGCGTGCCGATTCTTGGCATCTGTCTGGGTGCCCAGTTGATGAACATTCATCGAGGGGGAAGTCTTCTGCAATTTCTGCCGGATGTGCCAAGACACCCGCAACTCGAACACCGCAAACTGGGCGAAACCGCGCCGCGGCACAAGGTTGATCTTGATCCCGCATCGCAATTGGGGCGATGGTTGAACAAACGGGAGATCGATGCCAACTCCTCGCATAAACAGGCGGTGGATCGGCCGGGCCGGGGACTGCGGATCATCGCCACCGCTCCCGATGGGGTGATCGAAGGGATGGAGGATCCGGATTATCCATTGTTTATGGCCGTGCAGTGGCATCCCGAACGATTGCATGACGAGCCGGATCATCTGTCGATCTTCAGGTTACTGGTTGAGCGTGCCGCCGGCCGCAAGGCGGGCAACCGGCCATGAACCGGCGAATCCTGCTGTTCATCACCGACCTTGAAATCGGCGGAACCCCATCGGTGGTCCGCGAGCTGGCCATCCGCCTTCATCGCCCGCCGGAAGTTTGCATGCAGGTGGCCTGCTTGTCTCCCTGGGGGCCGGTGGCGGATCAGTTAAAACAGGCCGGCATCCCCGTCACCGCCTTTGGATTGACCCGGCCATGGCAGTTGTTCAGCGCGGTTGAGCGGTTGCGTCAGTTGGTGCGCGACCAATCGATCGACACGCTGTTCAGTTTTCTGATCCACGCCAATACGGTGGCCGCGATCGCCATGCGAAAGCTGGAGAGTGCTGTGGAGGCCGGAGGGGTTCGATTCATCCAGTCGATTCAGACCACACAGCCTTATCCCCGCTGGCACTGGTGGTTGCAGGGGTGGATTTACGGTCGGGCGAGAAAAATCGCGGTGCCTTCAACGGCGATCGCCAAAGTCGCCCGCCGGCGCAGCGGCATCCCTTCCGAACGGTTTTACATCATTCCCAACGCGGTGGAGGTCGATCATTTTCCGCGCGTGGCGGTCTTTGGCGATCCGATCACACGCATCGGGTTTCTGGGGCGGCTTGATCCGGTCAAACGGCTGCCGGTGGCGATTGCGGCGGCGTGGTCGATCCGTCAGACCCCCGCCAAGCTGTTGATATTCGGCCATGGCGAGGCTCGCCCCACGCTGCAATCCCACCAGGAGCGGAACTTTCACGACCCGGCCCATGACTGGATCGAATGGAAAGGAGCGGTTGCCGATCCGCGGCAGGCGCTGGCACAGATGGATGTGCTGGTGCTCCCGTCGCTGGGCGAAGGGTTCGGGCTGGTGTTGATTGAAGCGATGGCCAGCGGCATCCCGGTGATCGCAAGCGCCGCCGGCGGCATCCTCGATGTCATTGAACATGAACGCACCGGATTGCTGATTCCCCCCGGCCGGCGGGATGACCGGGCCTTCGCGGCCGCGATTTTGCGGATTCGACGCGATCCGGACCTGCGCCGACACCTGATCGACAACGCGCTGGTCGAGGTGCGGCGGCGCTTCACGTGGGACACCATCCTTCCGCAGTATCGCCGATTGCTGCGGTTGGAGTGATCGTTTTGAAAGTCGCCAAGACGGGCGGGCCGTCGCAACTTCAATCGTATTTTTCCGGTTCTTCCCCTTTAGGGCGTGATTTCCAGCGGCGGTGAACCCATAAATACTGTCCGGGGTCCTGTCGGATGAAATCTTCGATGGCCCTGGTGTAACGCTGGGTGATGTATCGCAGGGGATCTTCCTGATTTTTCCAATCCTCCGGTCGGATGAGGTCCTGCACGGCACACTGGAAGCGAAACTGGTTGTCCAGCCGCCGGGCGTATCCCACCACGATCGGGACGTTGTATTCCATCGCCAGCAGGCCGATGGATTTGTAGGTGCTGGCCTTGCGGCCAAAGAAATCGACGAAGATTCCCTTTGATCCGGCGTTCTGATCGGCGATCAGCGCCACCGCGCCCCCTTGTTCCAGCACCTGCGAGACCTCTCCGGTGGCTCCTTTTTTGGCGATGATCCGCTGTCCTTTTTTCTCGCGCACCCCCAGCAGCCAGTGGTTGACGTGGGGATTGTCCAGCGGCCGGGCGATGGCGGTGGAATCAAACCCCAGCGTCGCCATGACGTAGCCGAGAATTTCCCAATTGCCGTAATGGCCGGTCAGCAGAATGATCCCCTGATTTTTTTTCAGCAGCAGAGCCAGCACTTCACGGAACGCATCCAGCTCGACGTATTTCGCCCAGGTGTCGATGTGGACCATCCGGGTGGTGAACAGCACCTCGACAAAGAGCATGAACAGTTGCCTCATGCTCCGCCGGGCAAGGTCCTGTCGTTGCTTTTCGCTCAGGTCAGGGAAACTGCGGCGAAGATTCGCCAGCGCCCGCTCGCGATGTTTGCGGTCGACGGCGTACATGAAATCGCCCAGCCAACCGGCCGTGCGCAGGTTCCGTTCCACGGGGAAACAGTGCAGCCCCATCGTCACCAGCCGCAAACCCAGATATTGCAGCCGGTCAATCCAGTCGATCCGCTCTTTGGCCATGCTCGCGGGATTGTAGTGAGGAACATCGCTTGATGCACCCGGCCGGCGGGGTTAGAAGGAGGACATGGAACAAACTCCCATTTTGGCTTTGGTTCGCGACCTGCTGTTCGCCTCGAAAATCACCGGCGAGGCCGCCGCGCAGGGCGTCGTGGTGAAGATCATCCGCAGTCCGTCCGCTCTGGCGGATCAGGCCGGCCGGCTGTTGCTGGTGGATTTGAACCTTCCCGACGCCATCGGGGCCGCCGTGGAATGGAAAAACCGCCACAATCGCCCGGCGATTGGATTTGTCTCGCACACCGATGTTGACGCGATTCAACAGGCCCGCTCGGCCGGCCTCGATAAAATTCTCTCCCGCGGCCAATTCGTCCAGCAGCTCGCGGAATTGCTGGTTTGTCATGACAAATCCGGCATTGTGCCAACTCCGGATGCGCCATAAAATAACCGGACGGGTTGATGAACAACCTGCCTAACCGAACGGAGTTGATTTATGCCGCTGATGACGACCAAACCCATGTTCGACCTGGCCTATGATGGCGGATTCGCCGTCGGGGCGTTCAACGTCAACAACATGGAGATCACGCAGGGGATCATCGAAGCCTGCGCCGCCGAAAAAAGCCCGCTGATTCTGCAGATTTCCAAGGGCGCGCGCAAGTACGCCAAGATGAACTACCTCAAGCACATCATCGACGCCGCCGTCGAGGAATACCCCGAGCTGCCCATCGCCATCCACCTGGATCACGGCGACACGGTGGACCTGGTCAACACCTGCATCCGCGACGGTTTTACCAGCGTCATGATCGATGGTTCGCACCATCCTTATGAGGAAAACGTGAAGGTTTCGGCCGACGCCGTCAAGTCGGCCCACGCCGCCGGCGTGGTGGTCGAGGCCGAACTGGGGATGCTCGGCGGCATCGAAGAAGACGTTGTCGGCCTCAGTGCCGAAGAATACGAGAAAAACGTCGAAAAATTCCTGACCGATCCGGTTCAGGCGGCCGACTTCGCCAAACGCACCGGCATCGACAGCCTCGCGGTTGCCATCGGGACCAGCCACGGCGCGTATAAGTTTAAGCACGAAGCCAAGTTGGCGTTCAACCGCATCGAACAGATCATGAAAACCTGCCCGGGTTTGCCGCTGGTCATGCACGGCAGCAGCAGCGTGCCGCAGGAATTCATCGACCTGGTGAACAAATATGGCGGCAAGATGCCCAATGCCAAAGGCGTCCCGGAAGATCAGATTCACATGGCCGTCAGCAAGTATGGCGTTTGTAAAGTCAACATTGACACGGACTTGCGTCTGGCTTTGACCGCCAAGATTCGCGAGGTTTTCGCCACCAAGCCCAGCGAGTTTGACCCGCGCAATTATCTTGGCCCCGGACGCGAGGCGATCATCGGCATGGTTCGGCGTAAACTGCACGTTCTCAACAGCGCCGGCAAGGCCGAAGCGGTCATCCGGCAATGGGAAAAACTGGGCAAACCCCTGCCGTCGTTTTATAAGAAATAACTTTTTTCGCAGCCAATGCGCCGCGACCATTCCCCTCTCCCGGCATTCCGGGAGGGGGCAAGGGTCGGGGCATTCAGACTCAAGCCTGCTGGGAACCCGATGCAAATCGACAAAAATCGCGTTGTCACGTTTGATTACACGTTGACGGATGATCAGGGACAGATGCTGGACAGTTCACGCGGCAAGGAGCCGCTGGTCTATCTGCACGGAACCGGCGGGATCATTCCCGGCCTGGAGGCCGCGTTGCAGGGAAAAAATCCCGGCGAGGAGCTTCACGTCAAGCTGGCCCCCGAACAGGCTTACGGCTCGCGCGATGAAGCGCTGGTGCGGGCCGTGCCGCGTGACCGCTTTCAGGGCGTGGACAACATACATCCCGGCATGCAGTTTCAGGCCAAAGGCTCGGCAGGCGAGCGGGTGGTGACGGTGATCAGCCTCGATGAAAAAGAGGTGACGGTGGATGCCAATCATCCACTGGCCGGCGTGACGTTGACGTTCGATGTCAAGATCGTGGATGTGCGGGCCGCCACCGAGGAAGAACTCTCCCACGGCCACGCCCATGCCCACCCCCATGCCCACGGTTCCGACGATCATCACCACTGATCGCAGGACGATTTGATCGTTTTTGGTCTTACTGTTTGCTCAACAACCACTCCAGCGACCTTGAAAAAGCGGGGATGGGCGAATCGTGGTTGCCGTCGGGCATTTCTTCGTAATAAACGTCGGCGCTGCCGCTCAGGGCGTCGGCCAATTGGCGGGTCGGCTCGTATGGAATGATCAGGTCGGCCGTCCCATGTACCAGCGACAGCGGCATGTTCAGTCGATGTCGTTGCGTCCAGGCGGAATGTCGCGCATACAACTGGGGCGACCGTTCAGGCGTCGCTCCATAGCTCATCTCGATCGCCGTTGCGATCTCGCCTAAAACGGGAATTTGCGCCTCCCGCTCCCTCGCCCAGTGCCAATAGGAAGGCAAATCCGCCGCCGGACAAAGCGCCATCACCCCCGACCACTGTTCGGGATGTTGCACGGCATAAATCAACGCCGATGTGCCCCCCATCGACCCGCCGCACAAAAACAATTTCCCGGCCGGATGGGTCTGTTTCAACCATCCGATCAACCCATGCAAATCATTCACCGCCGCCGGCGACATCCACGCATTGCCCCGCAGGTTCACGGACAATATCCCCAGGCCGGCCGACCGAAGCGCCGGCAGCCATTGGTCGCGGATGTCCGGCCGGGTCAACAACTGATCCCCGCCGCTCCCGTGACCATGCAGGACCACCGCCCAATCGCATCGCGGCTTGCCGGGGATCAAAACCCCCCAGTCCGGCTGGCCATCCCAGTCGCTCGTGTAATCCAGCCGCGACACATCATTGCCCGCCTCCGCCGGCGGTGCGGGCCAGGGGGACAGACGAACCTCCGGCAAAGTCGATTCACTCATGCAACAGACTATAACCTGTCATTTTCTTGAGTTATACTGATCTGAATCGGCAGAACGGTTTTGGAATCACGCAATCATTCACCCGACATGAAAATCGAAACCATCGACTTTTTCTATCTCTCGATCCCCCAGGTTCGGAACATCGGCGATGGCAGCCAGGATTGCCTCCTGGTCCGAATCCGCGCCGGCCAACAGGTTGGTTGGGGCGAATGCGAAGCCTCGCCGCTGGTCAGCATCGCCAACCTCGTCTGTCCGATGTCCCACTCGGCCTGCCGGTCGCCCCTGGATGCGGTTCTTGGCCATCGCATCGATTCCCCGGCCGACATCCATGCCATCAATCACCGGGTTCGCGAGATCGGCCTGGACATTGCCCAGACCGGCCACACCCTTTCCGGCATCGACATCGCGTTGTGGGATTTGCTGGGCCGCCATCAGGGTCGGCCGGCCCATGAGCTGATTGGTTATTCCAAAGCCTATCCCAAGCGCCCATACGCCTCCCAGTTGTTTGGCGACAAACCGCAGGAAACCCTCGAAAAAGGGAAGGCCATGCGACAAGCCGGTTTCACGGCCGTCAAATTCGGATGGGGACCGTTCGGCCGCGACCTGAAGGCAGACCGTGACCATCTCGCCGCCGCCCGCGAAGGGGTCGGGCCGGATGTTGAGCTGCTTATCGATGCCGGGACCGTCTGGGTGGACGATGTATCAGAGGCCGCCCGACGCATCGAACAACTGGAGGCCATTCGCGCCGGCTGGCTGGAAGAACCCTTCGTCGGCACGGCCGTTCACGCCTATGGCGAACTGGCCGCCCGAAACTCCTCCATCCCGCTGGCCGGCGGCGAAGGGGCCAGCCACCCCGACCTGGCCCGTCAACTGATCGACTTCGGCGGCATCAAGGTTGTCCAGATCGACACCGGCCGGATCGGCGGCATCACCCCCGCCAAGACCATCGCCGACTATGCCCGCGCCAAATCCATCCGTTACGTCAACCATACGTTCACCACCCATCTGGCATTGGCCGCCTCCATCGTCCCGTATGCCGGCATGAGCGAGTTTGATCTGTGCGAATATCCCGTCGAAGCCAGCGAGCTGGCCACCCATTTGACCATCGAGCGGCTTTCCCGTGACAACAACGGACGGGTGCATCTTCCCGATGCTCCGGGGCTGGGATTGACCCCCAACCTGGCCACGCTCAAAAAATTCCTGAAAAACGTCGAAATTCGTGTGGATGGCAAGACGATCTATTCGACCCCGCCCATCTGATGGGCGTTGCATCGGGCCTGAAAATTGTAGATAAATCCCTGATATTTTTTCGGAGCGTTCCGTGACATTAACCCTTGCCGACCTCGCCGCACAGATCAACGCCCAGGTGATCGGCGATGACACCCAGCAGGTCTCCTCCGCCGCCACGTTGGAAGAGGCCGGCCCGGGGCAGGTCAGTTTCCTGTCCAATCCGCGATACCTCCCCAAGCTCGCCACCACCCGTGCCACCGCCGTCGTCGCGGCTATGAACATCACCTCCGACCAGGTCACGCTTCTGCGCACCGCCGATCCGTATTACGCCTTTACCCAGGCGATGGTCATTCTGCACGGCCACCGCCGCCACCCCCACGCCGGCATCCATCCCGGCGCCCACGTCGATCCCACCGCCACCGTCGGCGAAGGTTCGATCCTCTATCCCGGCGTCTTCGTCGGCCCATCGGCGCGCATCGGCCGGGATTGCATCCTCTATCCCAACGTCGTGGTCTATGACCATTGCGTGATCGGCGATCGCGTGACCCTGCACGCCGGCACGGTCATCGGGCAGGATGGGTTCGGCTACGCCACCCACAAGGGCATCCACCACAAAATCCCGCAGGTTGGCAACGTCATCATCGAGGATGATGTGGAGATCGGCGCCAATTGCGCCATCGAACGCGCCACCCTCGGATCAACGGTCATCGGCCATGGAACCAAGTTCTGCGACCTGATCGCCATCGGCCACGGGACCAAGATCGGCCCGCATTGTCTGTTTGTCGCTCAGGTCGGCGTCGCCGGATCGGTCACGGTGGGTCATCACGTCACCATGGCCGGCCAGGTCGGCGTCGCAGGCCATCTGAAAATCGGCGACAAAGTCACCATCGGCGCCCAGGCCGGCGTCATCAGCAACCTTGACGACCAGGCCACAGTGATGGGCTCGCCGGCCATGCCCGTCTCCCACGGCCGCCGGGTCTACACCTATTTCACCCAGCTCCCGGAACTGGCGGATCGGATCAAGAAGTTGGAACAACAAGTCGCCGAACTGGATGCCGCTGAAGGTTCGTAATCCCCGCCATGGGCCGATACAATGCGCCTTCGACATCTTTTGAAATGATTTCTCAATGAACAAAATTCGAATCGCCGTTGTTGGACTTGGCCGCCGATCGACGTGGGCGGTGGGCTATCTGGCTTCCGATCCCCGTTTTGAGGTGGTGGCGCTGGTGGACACCCTCTCCGCGCGATCGAATACGATCGCAAAACTGTTCAATCTGGCCGACGTTCGCACCTTCAACCGGATCGAAGATTGCCTCAAAGCGGTGGACCTGCACGCCATCGCGGTCTTTACACCCGATGGCCATCACGCCGAGGTGGTCATCCCCGCCCTCAAGGCGGGCAAATTCGTCTTCGTCGAAAAACCGCTGGAAATCACGCACGACAAATTGGACCAGATCATCGCCGCCGATGCGCAGGCCGGCGGGCGCACCTTTGTCGGGTTCAACCTGCGTTACGCGCCGGTCTATGAAAAGATCCACGAGATGATCCGTGCGGGTCGGATCGGCGACATCCTGACCATCCAGGCGGATGAATTTTACGATGGCGGACGCACCTATTTCCGTCGATGGAACCGCCTGCGGTCGGTGGGTGGGGGGCTTTGGATCACCAAATCCTCCCACGATTTTGACCTGCTCTACTGGATGGCCGGCGCGGCCCCAAAATCCATCCACGCCACCGCGTCGCTGAGCTATTACAAGCCCCGTCCTGATGCGGCGATGTATTGCCGCGATTGCCGGTTCAACAACCCCCGTGACTGCCAGGACCGCTGGATTCCACTGGTGCAAGTCCCCGCCATCGTGGAACTGGATCGGATCACCGAACAGGCCACCGGCCACAAGCCCGACCTGTGCCTGTTTAATTCCGACAAGGACACCTTCGACAACGGCATCGCCACGGTCGAATTCGAGAACGACATCCGCGCCACCTACACCGTCAATGTCGTCGCCGGTTTCACCAACCGCCGGATGCGAATCTCCGGCACGCGCGGCACCATCGACGGCGACCTGGAAAACGCCACCGTCACCGTGACCTATCGCGACCCCACTCGCGTCGAACATTTCAACCTGACCGCCGAAGGAGGCCACGGCGGCGCCGATGAATTTGTCCTCAGCAATTTCGCCCAATTCGTCGCCGGCCAACCCGCCAAGATCATTCCCCCAACAGAAGCCGCCGTCGCCGTCCGCATGGGCCTGGCCGCCACGCAATCCTCCGACACCGGCCGGATCGTGTCGATGAAATGAGAGAGCTTTCTATAACCTTTTTTACAAAATCCTGCTTCCTAAATTACCCACAGTCCTTAAGTTAAATCCTTCATTTTTGACCAAAATAGGCAAAAATTTTCTTGACGATGGCTGAACTCGCTTTGTACAATGGATGAGTCAGGTCTGTAGCTGTTGTCCATCACATTTAATTTGAACCCTTCGGGTCGGCGGCGGAGGGTTCAAATAGATTTCAAATCCGTCGAGAGGATTTTATTTCGGAGGGTAGAGCATGCGTGCATTTCAGATTGGCGGCTTTTTGGCCGCGGGATTGATTCTGGCCCCCATGGCATCCGCCTTGCAGGTGTCCGACACCCAGCCTTTTAACGTACAGGTTCCCACCAGCAACCAGTTGGTTCCCGTGGCCCAGTTTGATGACATGGGGGGCACCCGCACGCTCACCTCTATCACGCTGGAACTCAACAGCACCATCGGAGCCAACACCACCGGTGAAAACGATTCGAACACATCCGGTTCGTTGACCATGAATCTCTCCGGCAACGCCACCGCCGATCTGTTTGCCCTGAGCACCGCCTCCATCGTCAACACGTCGGCCGGTCCGGTGTCCGTGGCCGCAACCGATGGGATTACTGGTTCAGGCCCGGATTTTCATAATTTCGGAGCGGTTTCCGGAAATGATTTTGATTCCGATACCATCGTTAGCGGCTTTGCATCATTTATCGGCCTGGGCACTATCGACGTGTCGGTGGATGCCAACGGCGGCTTCAACATCAGTGGCGTGAGCAACAGCACTTTGCAGGTATCCAACTTCAACGCCAGTGGAACCGTGACGGTGATCTACGAGTACACGCAGGTTCCTGAACCCTCGGCCCTGTCGCTGCTGGCATTGGGCGGGCTGGCCATGCTGCGGCGGCGCCGTCGATAATTCGGCTGGTCGCGGCCGGCATCGGTGAATGGGTTCCATCGCGGGCGATGGTACAATCTTCCCATGGAACCCCTGTTTGAATTGGGCATCGGCCAAGTGATGCTGCGGCCGTATGATGCCCGCAATGATGCTCATTCCATCGCCCGGATCGTCGGCCAAATCTGGCACGGCGGGGGGGATGCATTGATGGAGGGACGATTCGGCCTCATCGCGGACAAACCCTGGGGTCATTGGCAATCTCAATCCATCCTGAACTATCTGGCCGCTCCCGATTGCCGGGCATTTGTGGCCGTTGAATCAAATGAGATGGTCGGATTTTGTTCTTACGTGCTGGATATTCAGCGCCGATTGGGGACGGTGGGATACAACGGCGTGTCTCCGGAGCATCAGGGCCGCCGGATCGGTTCGGCGATGATCTCTTTTGTTATGGACCAATTCCACAAGGCCGGCATGGAATACGCCGCCGTCCTCGTCGCCACCAACCCCCAGCACGCTCCGGCCCGTCGAGTCTACGAAAACCACGGCTTTGAACCCCTGATGGGGCTGGATTACAGGGTGCGGAAGTTGTAATAGGCTGTTTCGTAATGAAAACTCGTCTATTTCACTCACTAGGAGGCAATCTTCGAACTGGGGTTCTTGGCTTTGGTGGGCCGTTTGGATAGTCTACGCGCTTGCCATTAGCCACACTGACCAACATCGAAAAATCGTTCGGCGACCGGGTTTTGCTCGATCGGGCCAATCTCAACATTGAGAAGGGGGAACGCATCGGCCTGATCGGGGCCAATGGGAGCGGGAAGACCACGATCTTCCGGCTGCTGGTCGGCCAGATGCAGGCCGAAGCGGGCGTGGCGGCGGTTTCGCGATCAACCACGGTGGGTTATCTGTCACAGGACCCGGTCCTCGATCCGGCCAATTCGGTGATGGATGAGGCCGAGCTGGCGTTCGCCGAATTGCACGACTTGTCCCATCGGTTGCGCGACCTGGAACACGCGATGGCGGAGGTTGTCGGCGAGGAGCTGGACAAAGTCCTCCATCAGTACCAGACTGTTCAGCATGAATTTGAACTGGCCGGGGGATACGCCTGGCGGCATCGGCTGGAGGCCACGCTCGAAGGGGTGGGCCTGCTCTCTTCCACCTGGGAACAGAACGTCTCCACTCTTTCGGGCGGCCAACGCTCGCGGTTGGCGCTGGCCAAGCTGCTGATCAGTCCGCCGGATGTGCTGCTGCTGGATGAGCCGACCAACCATCTGGACCTGGCGGCCATCGAATGGCTGGAAAAGTACCTGGCCGATTTTCGCGGCGCGGTGGTGCTGATCAGCCACGACCGGTTTCTGCTGGATCGGCTGGCCACCCGCATCGTCTGGCTGACGCAGTGCCGATTGCAAAGCTATCCGGGCAATTATTCGGCCTTCGTGCAGCAACGGCAGTTGCAGGAATTGACCCAGGAAAGGCAATACGCCCAGCAGCGGGCGGATATTGAAAAACAGCAGGAATACATCCGCCGATTCAAGGCCGGCCAGCGTGCCCGCCAGGCGGCCGGAAGGGAAAAACGGCTCGACCGGCTGCTGCGAAGCGATGCGGTGGTGAAACAAGTCGCCGCCGGCCGGCACATTCATCTGTCGTTGGAAACCGAAAAGCGGGCCGGCGACCAGGTGCTCACGGTGCGCGAATTGTCCAAACAATACGATGACCGCCGGTTGTGGCAGAACATCGGTTTTCAACTGGTTCGCGGCCAGCGGGTGGGGATCATCGGACCCAATGGTTCGGGCAAGACCACGTTGCTGGAGGTGCTGATCGGCCGACGCGATGCGGATGAGGGGTTGATCAAATGGGGGGCGAACCTTCAGATCGGTTATTACGACCAGAAGCTGGAGGATTTCGATCCCGAGCAGTCCATCCTGCAGACCGTCGCCGAGGATCGGCCGACGATGCGCGAACAGGAGCTGCGCGAGGCGCTGGCGGTCATGCTGTTCAGCGGTGATGACGTGGACAAGCCGATGGGCCTGCTCAGCGGCGGAGAACGCGCCCGCGTGGCGCTGGCCCAGCTCCTGCTCGACCGTCCCAACGTCCTGCTGCTGGATGAACCGACCAATCACCTGGACATCGCCTCGTGCGAGGCGCTGGAAAATGCCCTGCGGCAATTCAACGGCACGCTGCTGTGCGTCAGCCACGACCGCTATTTTCTCAACCGCACGGCGGATCGACTGTTGATCCTGCAACCGCCGGGGATCGTCGATTTCGACGGCACATACAGCCAGTGGGCCGCCCGGCAGCAATCCCCGCCGGCCGACAAACCCGCTCCAGCCAAATCATTCGCCGCCAAACCCGCGGCCACCAAGCCCACGGTCTCCAAACCCACGGCCACCAAGCCCGCTTCCAATCGAAAATCCCAGCCTGTGGTGGCCAAGTCGCAGCGCAAGGACAACCCCTACCTTCGTCCATTCGGTCGGCTTTCAATGGCGGAACTCGAACAGCGGATCAGCGACACCGAAGTCGCCATCTCCGAGGCCCAGTCGCAACTGGCCGATGCCGAGGTTTTCAAAAACCCCGCCCGCGCCAGGGAAGTTCAAGACAGTTACGACACCTTGAGCCAGCAACTCGAACAACTCGAAACCGAATATTACGACCGCGAACAATGAACCGTTATCAATCCCCGCCGCCCCAATGGGCGCGATGATCGGGTCGGCATATGGATGCCATTGCCTTTAAACCGAATCCGGTGAAAATGACCCCGGTCAAAACGGTTCCACTCACCGGAACCAGATCAGCGGCCGTGATGAAAGTCAAGCCGAACCCGTTAAGGGCTCATTTCTCATAATGCCTTTATGTCGTCTGGGTAATGTCCCCTTACCTGAATCTGAGGTTCATCTCCAATCGTCTTGCCCCCTGATGGCATGAAAATGCCGCAAAAGGAGGGGGGATACAAACAATACGCACCAAAATTGTCCCATCTAAAAAAAATTGGTCCTTTTCATGGTATTATTTGCTTGACAATTGGTGGTCCTTGGTGTAATTCTTTGTCAGTTCTGTTTCAAATCATGATGCCACGGGCACGTTTAGGAGGAGTTGGCATGAGATTTCATCTGACAGGGGGGAAGTCGCTGGACAACCGACCAGGAAAAGATCGATCTTTTCGTGGCGCCATTGGGTTTACGATTGTGGAGCTGCTGGTCGTCATAGGAATCATAGCGCTGCTCATCGCAATTCTTCTGCCTGTGTTGAATAAAGCGCGGGACGCCGCCAACGCCGTTGCTTGCGCGTCAAACCTGCGGCAAATAGGCAATGCATTGCGCCTGTATTCCAATGATAATAAAGACATCCTCATTCTGATCGATCACCCCTTCCTGGCTCCTCCGTTGCCGGGAACACCGGGAACATTCTGGCCATGGGACCTGTATCCGTATCTTGGAATACCGCCGATGACGGCGACAAACGTCTACACAACCTACTGGAAGAATGAGGGGGCTCGATCTCTGTTCCTTTGTCCTTCACGCATTAACGGAGAGGGCTTTTATGGTGCCGGCATACAATATGGCATGAACACGCTTGTTGGTTCGCGGTGGGACTATGGTACGCGCACCAAATTCAGTGTCATGCAGAAATGGTCACAAATGCCTCGCCAGTCGGAACTCATCTATATCGCGGAGACCATGGGAGATGGGGAGCGTCAGGATCCGCGGCTTCGATACCTGACTGGTGTAGAGACGGGTTACGTCATTTATTCCCGCAACTGGGGAATTGGATTTGACGTGCCCATGACCGATCGACATTCAAAGGGTGGAAATGTACTCTTTTTCGACAATTCGGTTCGTCGGGTTGGTTTTGAGGAGACGTTCCCCATGCTGGGCGAACCGACCGGGGCCGCCAATCCGAAAAACCGGATGTGGGATCCATCGATCAGGTAAGCCGGAGGGCCGGTGACGGCCAATCAAATGAGCGTGACAATCAACAAAACCTCAGCCAACTCACGGAAAAGGCAGTCGCGGAGCGCCTCCGGGACCGCGGTGCTTGCAAATAGTTTTCTGGGAACGGAGGGATTGCTCGGACAGGCTTGTTTCAAATACGTGGACCTGGCTCATCAGATCGTGCGCGATATCGCCCGAAAGGGGCTCAAGCCGGGGGATCGCCTGGGCACGGAAGATGAGCTGGTGAAAGAGCATGAATTGAGCCGGAACACCGTGCGCCAGGCCCTTGCGATTCTGGAGAAGGAAGGATTTGTTTCGCGTCGGCAGCGAATGGGAACGTATGTTCAGCGGAGTGTGGGTCTGAGTCCTGACAAGGATGTCGCGGCCCCACAAGGCACGGTGTTAATGGTCGTGCCGGAGTGTGGGTGGCTGGATGCCGAAGTTGATCTGGCGTCATTTACCATTTTTCGCTCGATGGTAAGTGAACTGGGAACACTGGGGTTTGCGGTTCGCGTCGTTGCGCTGCGAGGGACCATTGCCGAGATGCGTGAGCGATTCGCGTTGGCTCTCAGGGTCGATCAGGTGGACGGGATTTGTGCGTATTCCGTCAACATGGAGCCATTTCGTGATCTGATGTCGGACACACCTCTTGTGACAGTCGGCATGCGGTATTCCCACGTTGGGTGCTGGATTACCTTGGATTTTGAGAAAATAACGTATGAACTGACCAAGTACCTGATTGGCCGCGGCCACCGGCGGATCGCGATCATAGGCGGATCATGGAGTGATGTTCGAAGTTTTTCGCCGTATGCGTCGGGCTATCGTCGCGCCTTTAAAGAAGCGAATCTCCCGTTTCATCGCGAGTTGCTGCACCAGGCCCATGAAGATGAATCGCTTGTGGAACTTGCCGACGCGGTATTGAAGAGTCAACAGCCGACGGCGGTGTTCGCGGAGGAAGCAAAGGTTTGCCAGGCGGTGCTCGCGGCCGCGAATGCCCTGAATCTCAAGATTCCCGATGATCTTTCCGTTGTGTCAGAAGGACAAATGGCCCATTGCATCACGTCGCCGGTCCGAATGACGGTGGTGCTGCCAGACAACATCGCCATTGGTAAGGAAGCGGTGGACCGCTTGGTGGACAACATTCGCGGTGGCAATCCGATTCCAATTATCGGCCGGGCCGGGCCCATCGTCGAAGGAGAATCGGTTCGTACTCTCAGGGTTTGACCACGTTGTCGCAAAAGAACACGCGAAGAAAGGAGGTTTAGCCGATCGCGTCGAAGAATTCGTAAAAATGGTCGAAACATTTGTATTTGCCTTGAATTGTGTTATAGTTGGTATTATTGTGTAATTGTTCCTGTTGATGGCAGTTCAGCCGTCGAAGGCTGGCGGGGCATGTTTCAAGCTCGCAAGAGTGTGAACAGTGCAAGGAACTGTCGTCTTACGGGTGTTTCTCTGGTTTAGGAATGGTTTTCAACTCTTATGGAGGCAGGTATGCGATCCACTCTTTTAGCCGTTGCTGTTTCAATTGGTCTGACTGGCGCTGCGCAGGCGACTGTGCTGCTCGATCAGAATTTCGATGATACCGGTGTCTTTGTAAACGGGACCACCCTGACTGCGACCGGAATTGGCAACCCAGCCACATCGGTCGGAGAATGGACGACCGTGGAAGATGTGCTGCCCGGGGCTGCTGTTACGAACGCCGAGTCGTTTTCCAGCGCGCAGAGTCTGGCCGTGAACAGAAACGGCAGTAACACGGCCGGCACGGGTCAGTTTCTGGGTTCATTTGATAACGCGGTTTCCACCGGCATCGTGGAGGTCTCTTTCCGTGCCAAGAGGACCAGGGCTGGATGGGATTCCGATGATCCGGCAGACGGCATCGGCAACGAATTTACGGGGTCCGCAAGCACGTTTCAGGTTGGAACGACAAGCAACTTGAACCTGACATTCCCCGCTTCCACGGACATCGGGTTCAAGCTTCACTCCGATAACAGTCTTTATGTGTTCGATAATGGATCGCCGACTCAGGTTGTCAGCAATATCGATACGCTGGATTTTTCAGCCAATGGGACGTGGCATGGCTACAAGCTGGTGATCAATCTCGACGCCCACACCTATGATGCCTATTACTCCGCGGACGGTACGGATGCGGGTTTTGTGCAGGTTTTCAATGACGCCGCTTACAGTGCCGCCAATGTGGCAAGCATCGACGCGGTGACCGGCCGGTCAGCGTTTTACACCATTGATCGCGGGCCGGTCTTTTACGACAACGTCTACGTTGCCCAGGTACCGGAGCCGGCGTCGTTGTTGATGCTGACGCTGGGTGCCGGATTCGTAACGCTGAAGCGATGCCGACGCGCAATCGCATCGTGATATCGTAGAGTGTCTGCAAATGATGCATGGCAAGACTCAACGCACACAAAGGAGGTTGAAAGACTTCCTTTGTGTTTTTTTCAAGAAGCTGTTTATGGCCCGATTAGCTGGAGGGCATTGTGCTAAGAGTTCATCCAATAACGATTATCGCGGTGCTGTTCGGGCTTTTTTATGGAGCGATGCCGGGCAAGGCCGTCGATCTGGACAGGGGGCATCAGATTCTGCTTCAGCGGGGGTTTCAGGTTCAGGGTATCGCCTTTCCGGGCGAAGGCGGCCTGGTGAGCCTGGAGAGGTTTCGCCAATCCAACATGACCGGTCTTGACACCTGGTACAATCCATTCCGGGCCGGTGATTTTGACGAAACACCCACGTTGCAATGGAAGCGCCTGATCCGCTATGGCGACTCGACGGAATTGCAAAGTTCGGAAACCCCCTATCTCTCAAATCTGGTGGCCGTTCAGTATGGCGACGAGGAGTCTCTGACCCCAGACGTGGTTGCAGCGCATACGCAGGCGCTTGCGGAACTGCGAACGCGCTATCCGAATGCGATCAGTTACACCAATCAATATGGCACACAGGAAAGCCTTGCGACCTTGAAGCAGTACGTCTCTGTCGCCAAGCCGGACATGGTGATGTTCGACACCTATCCATTCAATGGGAACACGACCGGCGGCAGCCCAAGGAATTTTTACGCCGACTTGCAGAAATACCGCCAGCTTGGACTGGGCGGGCATGATGGAACAGGGACAAGGCCGATTCCGTACGGCGCGTTTATGCAGACGTGGGTGCTGGAAAGTGGTTACACGCTTTCCGAATCCGAGATGAGACTGAACAACTTCTCGGCGATATCGTTTGGCAACACCGTTCTTGAGGCATTTCTTTATCGGGCGCCCACGCATTTTATCAGTGGAACCATTCAACCCGTTTTCTTTACCGGATACGGAGATACTCAACCGACCGATCGGTTTTATCAATATGCAGAAATGAATCAGGAAATCAGGAACCTTGGCCCCGCCATGATCCGGCTGATTTCCACGGATGTTCGGATCGTCCCGGGTCGCCATGATACCTGGTATGGGGATGCCGAGAATACGCTTCCGAGCGGCGTCGGCCGCTGGAGCGCTGGCGCCGATCCTTACATCAAGGATATTTCCGCCAGCAATCCCGGTTCCAAAAACGATGGCCTGGACGGCGACGTGCTGATCGGCTATTTCAAGCCGTTGGGCGAATCATTCACGTCACACGGACATGAAGGGGATGTTTACTTCATGATCGTGAACGGCCTTTCGAGTTCCACCGGTTCCGCCGTTGACTGCCGCCAGAACGTGCGCATCGATTTTGATTTCTTGGGAACCAACATCAACAGCCTGCTGCGTCTGGATCGTGACAGCGGCCTGACGGAGATGGTCGTGCTGGATTGGGATGGCGGCTCGCGATACCACTTGAACCTGCTCCTGGATGGTGGAACAGGTGACCTCTTCAAGTTCAACAACGGCGGCCGGTTTGTACCCGAGCCTTCAGGCATGGTGCTGTGGATGGTTGGAATGGGCTTCATCGGCGTCCGCCGGCGCGACAAGGTTCTTAAGTAAATTGACGCCATGACATTCATGCCTGTTTGGGTCCCGGCGCACGCATTAAAGCGTGATTCCATTGAGGCACTGAACGATAACCACCACCGACGTTCGACTGATGCCCCCGGCTAATATTGATGATCGGTGACATTGTTAAAACATCAAACCCTTTGGAGACCATTTGATGCGACCCCGCACCATTACGCGAACCACAATCGTACTGGCCCTGTCGCTGGTGATTTGCGCTTCGCTTCAGGCATCCGACAAGAAATACATTCTGGAAAATGATGCGATGCGGATCACGTTTGCCGACAGTTCTTCGGGGTTTGATTGCCTGTCGATTATAAACCGCCTGGCGGGAAACAAGCGTTTTGTGGATCCAGCGGGCGATGATCTCGGCTGGCCGGGGTTGTGGCAAATTGAGTTGTCCAGGCCTCCCGAAGGTCATGGGGAACGCCAAAAAATGTTCGTGAACAACAAGGAAGCGGGCGGCGTCAAAACGGCAAGATACATCAATATCGACGGCGGCAAAAAGCTGGTTTTCCAATGGAAGAATATTTCATTGGCGGATGAGCCAGGCTGCATGGATGTCACCGCGACTGTTTCCATTTCCGCGGGCCGGTCGCCGAGCAGTTGGACGATCGACGTCGATAACCGGAGCCGGCAATGGGGAACCGACGGCGTGACATTCCCGTTCCTGCGGACGGTATGCAAGAGCGGCACGGCCGAAGTTCTTCTGCCAACGGGAGCGTTTGGCGGAACGCTCAACCGCAACAACACTTCATCCTATGAAGGTTATTATCCTTACTGGTCCTGCTCGGTTCAGTTTCTGGCCTTTAATCAAGGTGATGCCGGTTTGTATGTTGGCGCTCACGATGGAGAGGGATACATCAAGACATTAAAGCTGACCAACAATCAGCATGTGATGATTGAAAGGATGGCCGAGAATACGGGTGTGCCCCGCTCGGCGAAGATTCCCGCTTACCCGGTGATTGTATCGGCCTACC